>JAEWAF010000119.1 GCA_023391815.1 Pseudomonadota bacterium | reverse complement strand
GACCCACGCCAAGCGCGGCACCTCGCTGACCGAGGCCGCCGGCGACGCCCGGATCGTCGTCACGTCCTACGCCCTCTTCCGCCTCGACCCCGACGAGTACGCCGGCGTCGACTGGGACGTGCTCGTCCTCGACGAGGCGCAGTTCGTCAAGAACCACCAGAGCAAGGCGTACCAGTGCGCCCGCCGGCTCGAGGCCCGGATGAAGCTGGCGATCACCGGCACGCCGATCGAGAACAGCCTCATGGACCTCTGGTCGCTGCTGTCGATCACGGCGCCGGGCCTGTACCCCGACCCGAAGCGGTTCTCCGAGGTGTGGCGCAAGCCGATCGAGAGCGGTCGGGCGCCGCAGCGGTTGGCCACCCTGCGCAAGCGGGTCGCGCCGCTCATGCGCCGGCGCACCAAGGACGAGGTGCTCACCGAGCTGCCGCCAAAGACCGAGCAGACCGTCGAGATCGACCTCAGCCCGCGCCACCAGCGGATCTACCAGGCGCAGCTGCAGCGCCAGCGCCAGAAGGTGCTCGGCCTGGTCGACGACGTGCAGAAGCACCGGTTCGAGATCCTCAAGTCGCTGACGATCCTCCGCCAGCTGAGCCTCGACCCGGTGCTGGTCGACGAGGACGATGACGACGTCGGCTCGGCGAAGATCGACCGGCTCGTCGACGACCTGACGATGGTCGTGGCCGAGGGACACAAGGCGCTCGTGTTCAGCCAGTTCACGAGGTACCTGCGCCTCGTGCGGAACCGCCTCGACGAGGCCGGCATCGCCCACACCTACCTCGACGGTCGGACCCGTGATCGGGAGAAGCCGATCTCGGCGTTCAAGGACGGCGACGTCGACGTGTTCGTGATCAGCCTCAAGGCCGGCGGGTTCGGGCTGAACCTGACCGAGGCCGACTACTGCTTCGTCCTCGACCCGTGGTGGAACCCGGCGACCGAGACGCAGGCCGTCGACCGCGCCCACCGCATCGGCCAGCGCAACGCGGTGATGGTCTACCGGTACGTGTCGGTCGGGACGATCGAGGAGAAGGTGATGGAGCTGAAGGCCAAGAAGGCCGCCATCTTCTCGAGCGTGATGGAGGGCGACGACGCCCTGTCGGGCGCACTCGACGCGGACGACATCCGCGCCCTCCTCGGCGACGACTGACGTATCTCTACGGGGCGAGCTCAAGTCGAACTTGTGCGAAGACGGCCCGCTACGGGCCGATCTCGTACACGAACGCCGGGACGAGCCGAACTTGTGCGGAGACGGCCCGCCACGGGCCGCTCTCGCAAGAGATCCGTCACGGCAAGGAGGAATCGGGGCCTCACGGCTACCCGAGTGTCCACTCGGCGCAGCCCTGCGTCTCGAAGTACTTGCCGTTCGGCAGGTTGGCGAGAGCGGGGCCTTCGACGATGTTGTTGTCGACGATGTTCCCGATCCCGCCGTTCGGCTGATTCAGGACGGCGTAGTAGCAACCTGCCAGGTTGCTCCCGTTCGGGCCCGAGGTCCTCCATTGACCCGGGTCGACGTCCGGGCCGATGGCAAAGATCCCGCCACCCTCGGGGATGGTTCGGCGTCGCGCTGCGGCAGCCGCTTGCTCAGCGGCCGCAGCTTCCTGCTGCTTGCGCTGCTCTGCCGCGGCGGCCTCCTGCTGTTTGCGCTGCTCGGTGGCTGCGGCATCCGCCCGCTTCCAATCCTCCTCTGCGGCCTTTGCCGCTGCCTCTTCGGCCTTGCGGCGGTCGTCTTCGGCTTTTTGCGCCTGCTTTTGCTCTTCGGCGAGGCGCTCAGCTTCTGCCCTCTTGGCCGCAGCCTGGTCGGCTTCGGCCTGAGACTGCCGATCGTCGACACGGGACTGAAGCTGCTTGACCTGAGCCTCCGCCTTTTCAGCTCGCGCCTTCTCCTGATCGAGGCTGCCAGCTGACGAGACGGCGCCGCATCCCATGCCAAGAAGCAGGGCGACAACTGCTCCGGTCACTGCGACCCACAGCCGGACCGTTCGAGCTTGCTTCGACGGGTCGACCCAAGGCTCATCGCCGCTTGAAGGATAGGGAGGAGGAGTAACACCCTCCGGAGGCGCGGTGCTCTGCGCAGACTGGACGTTGGGATGGAGGTGTGGCGGGTACCACTTCCCGTCCGTTGCTCTCCACCAGCCGCCGTCCTGTGGCGCGTCACTCATACCTCGGCCCCTCCCATCCCGAATGCCGTTCACTTGTCTACCGTCGATGCCGGGTGCAGGCAACGAGGCGGCCGCCGACCGTTCGGTACGGGCTCAGGCACGTCACGGGGAGCCGACGCAGATCCAACTTGAGCGACGACGGCCCCATGCCGATGTCGCACACGAGCGCCGATGGCGGCCGAACGTGTGCGGAGACAGCCCGTCACGGGCCGATCTCGCACACGAAGGGCAGGACGCGGTTCTCACCCGGCCTTCACCCGGCACCCGTACCGTCGGAGCGGTGTCGCACCGGATCGTGCTGCTCGCCTCCCTGGTCACCCTGCTCGCAGCCGGCGCTGCGGCGTGCTCGTCCGATGCCGGCAGCCGCGACGAGGCGTCGCCGTCGACCGTCGCTCGGTCAGACGCGCCCGAAGAAGCGGCGTCGGGTGACGGGTGCGTCGGAACGCTGGACGGGCCGACCACCAGCGCGTACGCGGCCATCGACGGCGTCGACCCCGACCGGCTGAGCCTCGACACCTACCGTCGACCGGGCGCCACCGGGTGCCCCGCCATCATCTGGGTCCACGGCGGCGGCTGGCGCACCGGCGACAAGCAGGGCGCCGAGATCGACACGAAGGTCGCCTGGGCCGGTTCGCTCGGCGCCGCGCTGGTGTCGGT
>JAEWAF010000112.1 GCA_023391815.1 Pseudomonadota bacterium | reverse complement strand
TATAATTTTTTTGCCCCCAAAAAAAACCCCGCGGGGGGGGGGGCCCCCCGGCCGCGTCGTTGCAGGATCCCGGCGAGTGCGGCTCAGCCTTGTCCCGCCAGCGCCCCATGACAATGTTTGAACTTCTTCCCCGAGCCGCAGGGACACAGCTCGTTGCGGCCGACCTTCCGGCTCTCACGCACGAACTGCGCGACGGGCTCGCCGCTTTCGGCGGCCATCGGCTGCGGCTCTTCGGCGGGAGCCGTGGGAGCGGTGATCTGTTCCGGAGCGGCATGCTGGAACTGCATGGCGCGAGCGAGCCGGGCCTGGCGCTCCTGCTCCTCGCGCTCTTCGCGTTCGATGTCGGCCTGCGTGCGCAGCTGCATGCGGGAGAGCATCGAGACGGTGTCGTGCTTGATGCGATCGAGCATGGCGGTGAACAGCTCGAAGGCTTCGCGCTTGTATTCCTGCTTGGGATTCTTCTGCGCGTAGCTCCGCAGGTGGATGCCCTGGCGGAGATAGTCCATCGCGGCCAGGTGCTCGCGCCAGTGCGAGTCCAACTGCTGCAGCATGATGGCCTTCTCGATGTGACGGACCACAGGCGCGCCGTACAGCTCGACTTTGGCCTCGTACGCCTGATCGATGATCTGGTGGATGCGTTTGCGCAGCCCCTCCTCGACCAGGCTCTTGTCTTCCTCCAGCCAGGCTTTGGGATCGACGGCGACGGCGAAGTCCTTCTCGACCGCCTGTTTCAAGCCCTCGATGTCCCACTGCTCTTCCAGGCTGCCCGGCGTGACGTAACGATCGATCAAGGCGTTGACCACTTCGTGACGGATGCCGGCGATGGCGTCGCCCACTTCCTCGGCGGCCATGAGCTCGGTGCGCTGGTTGTAGATGACCTTGCGCTGATCGTTGGCGACGTCGTCGTACTCGAGCAGGTTCTTACGAGCGTCGAAGTTGTGCGCTTCGACCTTGCGCTGGGCGCGCTCGATCTGTTTCGAGAGCATGCGGCTCTCGATCACTTCGCCTTCCTTCATGCCGGCGGTCTGCAGCCAGCGCTTGACGCGCTCCGGATCGCCGAAGATGCGCATCAAGTTGTCTTCGAGCGACAGGTAGAAACGGCTCGAGCCCGCGTCGCCCTGACGGCCGGAACGGCCGCGTAGCTGGTTGTCGATACGGCGAGATTCGTGACGCTCGGTGCCGATGATGTGCAAGCCACCGGCGGCGAGCACTGCCTCGTGACGCTGCTTCCATTCCTCGCGCACGCGAGCCTTCGTCGCCTCGTCGACTTCGCCCATGCCCTGCAGTTCGACTTCGAGATTGCCGCCGAGCACGATGTCGGTACCGCGGCCTGCCATGTTGGTGGCGATGGTCACCGTGCCGGGGCGGCCGGCCTGGGCGACGATCAACGCCTCACGCTCGTGCTGTTTGGCGTTCAGCACCTGGTGCGGAATGTTTTCTTTCTCCAACAGCTTCGAGAGCAGCTCGGAGGTTTCGATGGACGTCGTGCCGACCAGCGCCGGCTGGCCGCGCGCCACGCAGTCCCGGATGTCTTCGATGATGGCCTCGAACTTGTCCTTCTGCGTGAGATACACGAAGTCGGGATGATCCTTGCGGATCATCGGCTTGTTGGTCGGGATGACGACCACTTCCAGGCCGTAGATGGACTGGAACTCGAACGCTTCGGTATCGGCCGTGCCGGTCATGCCGGCCAGCTTCGAATACATGCGGAAGTAGTTCTGGAACGTGATGGACGCGACCGTCTGGTTCTCTTCGCGAACCCGCACACGCTCCTTCGCTTCGATCGCCTGGTGCAGACCATCCGACCAGCGACGGCCCGGCATCGTGCGACCGGTGAACTCATCGACGATGATCACTTCGCCGTTACGAACGATGTATTCGACATCGCGGTGATACAGCGAGTGAGCGCGGAGGGCCGCGTTCAAGTGATGCATGATGCGGATGTTGCTCGCGTCGTACAGGCTCTCGCCCGGCTGCAACAGGCCCGCCTCGGCGATCAGCTGCTCGGCGTGTTCGTGGCCGGCATCGGAGAGATGGACCTGGCGCGACTTTTCGTCGGCCCAGTAGTCGCCTTCGCTTTCTTCGGTTTCCTGCCGCTTCAGTTTCGGCGCCAGCTCGTTGATGCGCAGATAGAGCTCGGTGCTCTCTTCGGCGGGTCCGGAAATGATCAGCGGCGTGCGGGCTTCGTCGATCAGGATCGAGTCGACTTCGTCGACGATGGCGTAGGCGAGGCCCCGCTGCACGCGGTCTTCGAGACGGAACGCGAGGTTGTCGCGCAGGTAGTCGAAGCCGAATTCGTTGTTGGTGCCGTACGTGATGTCGCAGGCATAGGCGGCGCGCTTCTCGTCCGAGCTCTGGCCGCTCTTGATCACACCGACCGTGAGGCCGAGGAAGCGATAGACCCGGCCCATCCAGTCCGCGTCGCGCGAGGCCAGGTACTCGTTGACCGTGACCACGTGCACGCCCTTGCCGGGCAGCGCATTCAGATAGGCGCCCAACGTCGCCATCAGCGTCTTACCTTCGCCGGTGCGCATTTCGGCGATCTTGCCCTGATGCAGCACCGTGCCGCCGATGATCTGCACGTCGAAGTGCCGCATGCCGAGCACGCGGCGCGCCGCTTCGCGGGTGGCCGCGAAGGCCTGGGGCGCGATGTCGTCCAGGGTCTTACCCTGGGCGAGCAACTGACGGAACTCCGCCGTCTTGGCCTGCAACTGCTCGTCGGACAGCGCCTTGAAGGATTGCTCCAGGGCGTTGGTCTTCTCGACGATCTTGGAATAACCGCTCAACAGCCGCTGATTGCGACTGCCGAACAGCTGGGTCAGCCAATTCGCCACGCTGAAACTCCGGGGGTGGGGGCTTGAGGCCCTTAATAAGCCTGTTGGGAAAAGCCCGTTATTGTACACGCGCGCCCGGCGACTCTAATTACGGTCTCGCCAGCTGGACGCAGGCTTTGGCCGGGCGCCCGGTTGGCTTGGGGCGCTCAGTGCGAAAACAAGCGAAACAGGCGCTTTTTTACCGACGCACGAATGTCATCGGATCCACGGCACGGCCCTGCTTGAGCACCTCGAAATGCAGGTGCGGGCCGGTGGAGCGGCCGGTCGAGCCGATCAGCGCGATGGGCTGGCCTTTTTGCACGGTATCGCCGACCTGCACCAGCGCCTTGGAATTGTGTCCGTAACGCGTGACATAGCCGTTGCCGTGATTGATTTCGACCGTGCGGCCATAGCCGAACCGATCCTTGGAATACGTCACCACGCCGGCGGCGACCGCCAGAACCTGCGACCCGGCGGGGCCGGCGAAATCGACGCCCTGGTGATAGGCGTTACGGCCGGTGAACGGATCGGCGCGATAGCCGAAGTGCGAAGAAATCCAGCCCTGTAACACCGGGCGGCCGTTCGGGACCACCTCACGGCTCATGTTGCGCGTGGAAATCATGCTCTCCAGCACGCTCAACTGGCGCTCGCGATCGCGGATCTGATTGGTCAGATCGTCGAGCATCACGGTCAGCTCGGGGGCGGCGACGGTGGCGCTTTCCACCAAACCTTCGGGACCGCCGACGGCGGGCTCGCTATCGAAATTGAATTCGCCCTTATCGAGATTGGCCATCTCGGTGAGCCGGCGGCCGAGAGCATCGAGGCGGATCACATGAGCATTCATCTGGCCGACGCGGCTGGTCAGCGCATCGAGCCGTTCCTGCAGATCGCGGCGGGCGTTGGCGACTTCGAGCCGTTGCTGCTCGAGTTTCGCGCCCCACTCCGTCACCTGCGTGGCCGGGTCGAGCACCAGGCCGCTGCGACCGAGCTGGATGCCCGCGAACAGCACGCCGGCCAGCACCATCACCACGGTCGCAATCGTCACCGTCATCGCCAAGGGGCGGCCAAGCTCGAACTGCCGAGCCTTGCCGAAGCGCCTGGAGAACACGATGACGTTCATTTGTTCACTACCTTCTCTCTTTCGCGCCCTAAACGGCCAGCTTCCACTGGCGGCACGACAATACGTTCACACCCGCCTTGAACCGGCGCGCTTCCAGCGACAAGGTTCGCGACGATAGAGCCGCTTTTGGCTCGAGCAGAACTGCGGTGGACGTAGAACCGAATGTTCGAGTTGTACATCCTGGCAACCCCGCTATCGTGGCGCGACCCGCTTCATGCGTGCCTGCTGCCGTAGACCGGTGGCTTTGCGTCCCCGCCTTTCGACGGGTTTGCCCTTAACAGTGTCCGGAATATGCATAACGTACCGTCAAAAGATCAAGCGTCTGGTGCCGATATCGGCGCATTCAGCATATGACTGATCGTTTCAAACCGCTGGGCGAGACGGTTGGCCCGTTATTCGCGCAGCTGGAGCAGCGCGTGGCGGCGCACGTCGAGCTCACGGAGCGCGTCCGTGCGGCGCTTGCGGGCCCGGAAAAAGATCATGTCGTGTCAGCAAGTTGCCGCGACGATACGCTCGTGGTGCTCGCCGACTCGGCGGCCTGGTGCCCGCAAATTCGTTATGCGCAGGCGCAATTACTGGAACTGTTAAATAGTTCCGGTGAGACGAAGGTCACAAAACTAAAAGTTCGCGTCGGCAGGCGCGTTGAAGGCAAGAGATCGGATCAGGCTCGGTAGTTTGCGCCGACTGGCTGGGGGATATGTCTTCCGGGCACCGTGCTCCCCGTCACCCGCGCCCCGGCGCGGCTTCCTTGGGTCCCGTCCCCGGGCGCACTGCTCCGACAAGGTTCCCTCTTGTTCGAAGCTGCCGGGAAGACATATCCCCCAGCCAGCCGTCGCCGAAACGTGCGTGGAATTTGAACGCGGGAAAAAGCCGAAGAAAAGGGTTACGCGCTGACCATCGCGGCCGCAGGTACATAAGAGATCGGCGAGTCCTTCGGGTTATCGAACGTGACCGGCTCCCACGCGTTCGGGGTGTCGATCAGCTTGCGGACCAGCTGATTATTCAGCGCGTGGCCGGATTTGTGGCCGCTGAATTCGCCGATCAGGCTCCTGCCGAGCAGATACAGATCGCCGATCGCGTCCAGGATTTTGTGTTTGACGAACTCGTCCTCGTAGCGCAGGCCGTCTTCGTTCAACACGCGGTACTCGTCCAGCACGATGGCGTTGTCCATGGTGCCGCCGAGCGCCAGGTTCTTGGAGCGCATGTATTCCAGGTCGCGCATGAAGCCGAAGGTGCGCGCCCGGCTGATCTCTTTCAGATAGGACGTCGTGGAGAAGTCCATCGAAGCGGTCTGCGAGCGCTTTTTGAAGACCGGGTGATTGAACTCGATCTCCATGTTGACCTTGAAGCCGTTATACGGCTCGAAGCGCGCCCACTTGTCCCCGTCGCGCACTTCCAGCGGCGAGAGGATGCGGACGAAACGTTTCGGCGCGGGCTGTTCTTCGATGCCGGCCGACTGCAACAGGAACACGAACGGGCCGGCGCTGCCATCCATGATCGGCACTTCTTCGGCCGACAGATCTACATAGGCGTTATCCAGCCCCAGGCCGGCGAAGGCCGACAGCAAATGCTCGACGGTGGAGACTCGAACGTCGCCGTTGTAGAGGGACGTGCCCAGCATGGTGTCGCCGACGTTTTCGGCGTATGCGCGCACGTCCACCGGCTCGTTGAGGTCGGTGCGACGGAACACAACGCCGGTGTCCACCGGCGCCGGTCGCAGCACCATCAGCACTTTTTTCCCGGAGTGGAGGCCGACGCCGGTCGCGCGGATGGTGTTCTTGAGGGTTCGTTGTCGCAGCATGAGGGTTCCAGGCGGCGCAGACCCTAACATTGCCGGCAAGTGAACGGCAAGCCTCTGACTTGCCGTTACTTTTGCTTACATTGAAAAGGGACCACCGCGCTCCTGCGCCGTTCCTGCGCGTCCATGCGCCCACGGCATTCGGGCTTCCTGCCCAGCATGAATCCGACTTGCCAGTGTATGGCGAAGTTCCGGGGGCACCATGCATGTTCCCTATGTAGCCCATAGAGATCGCCGCCCGGAATCGCCGCCATCAGCAGCCGCGGTTCATCAGCTCGTGCCGACTCAATCCGCCTGCCGGCGCAAAAACGCCGGGATATCCAGCATCGAAGTATCTTCAGCCGTCAGACCGTCGCCCACCGCGCGGCGTGCGTGGCCCGCATGCGGGTCGCGCTGGTTACGGATGTAGGTCGGGACATGCAGATCGTCGAGCGTCGGCACGCGGCCACGGCCACCGGGAATGGCGGTCATGCGACGCGTATCCTGCTGCGGCACCTGCATTTGCGAACCCGGACGGCCGATGCCGGTGGCGACCACGGTGACGCGAATGGTTTCGCTCATTTCCGGATCGATCACGCAGCCCACGACCACGTTCGCATCTTCCGACGCGTACTGCTTGACGGTGTCGCCGACGATGCTGAATTCGCTGGTCCGCAGGTCCATGCCGGCGGTGACGTTGATCAGCAGGCCATGCGCGCCCTGCAGGTTCACATCTTCCAGCAGCGGGCTGGAAACAGCGGCTTCGGCAGCTTCACGCGCGCGGTTCTCACCACGAGCGATGCCGGTGCCCATCATCGCCATGCCGGTCTCGGCCATCACTGTACGCACGTCGGCGAAGTCGACGTTGATCATGCCGGGACGGGTGATCAGCTCGGCGATACCCTGCACCGCGCCTTGCAACACCTGGTTGGCCGACTTGAACGCATCGAGCAGCGTCACGTCGCCGCCCAGCACGGTCAGCAGCTTCTGGTTCGGAATGGTGATGAGCGAGTCGACGTGCTTGCTCAGCTCGGCGATGCCACGCTCGGCGGAGCCGGAGCGCTTGCTGCCTTCCATCTCGAACGGCTTGGTCACGACCGCGACCGTGAGAATGCCCAGTTCCTTCGCGACCTGCGCCACGACGGGAGCCGCGCCCGTGCCGGTGCCACCGCCCATGCCGGCGGTAATGAACAGCATGTCCGAGCCTTCGATCATTTCGATGATGCGGTCACGATCTTCCATCGCGGCCTGGCGGCCCACTTCCGGATCGGCGCCCGCGCCCAGACCCTTGGTGATATTGCAGCCGATCTGCAGACCGACTTTCACCTTGGAATGTTTCAACGCCTGCGCGTCGGTGTTGATGCAAATGAAATCCACGCCTTCGATACCGGCCTGGATCATGTGAGCGACCGCGTTTCCGCCGCCGCCGCCGACGCCAATCACTTTGATGACGGCGCCTTGGTTTTCTGTATCAGCAAGTACAAACATCGTTAGTCCCCTCAATGTCAGCGAGACGAAGCAAATTGCAACTCAACGCACGGCCGGTTCAGAGGCCCGCCGTACGCTCCACCTTCCCCAATCATCCCCTTCTTGTTGCCAGCTCCCTGGCGTGCTTCCAAACCCATCAGAAATTTCCTTGAAACCACGCTTTCATGCGCTCGAACGTGCCGCGCACGTTGCCACCCAGCGGCAACTCGCGGCGTCCACGCAGATAATTCTCCCGGCCGTACAGCAACAGGCCGACGCCGGTCGAATGAATCGGATTGCTCACCACATCCACCAGTCCGGTGATGTGTTGCGGCACGCCGAGGCGCACCGGCATATGGAACACTTCTTCGGCGAGCTCGACGGCGCCTTCCATCTTCGCGCTGCCGCCGGTGAGCACGACGCCCGCGGCGATCACTTCCTCGAAGCCGGACCGGCGCAGCTCTTCGCGCACCAAAGCAAACAATTCCTCGTAACGAGGTTCGACCACTTCGGCGAGCGTCTGCCTCGCCAGCCGGCGCGGCGGACGATCGCCCACGCTCGGCACTTCGATGGTCTCGTCCGAGTTCGCGAGCTGCGACAAGGCGCACGCGAACTTCATCTTGATCTCTTCGGCGTGCTGCGTCGGCGTGCGCAGGCTGACGGCGATATCGTTGGTCACCTGGTCGCCCGCGATCGGCAGTACGGCGGTGTGACGAATGGCGCCACCCGAGAACACCGCGAGGTCGGTCGTGCCGCCACCGATATCCACCAGGCACACCCCAAGTTCCTTTTCATCGTCGGCCAGCACCGAGTAACTCGACGCGAGCTGCTCGAGCACGACGTCCTCGACCTGCAAGCCACAGCGTTGGACGCACTTCACGATGTTCTGAGCCGCGCTGTCCGCGCCCGTGACGATGTGAACTTTCGCTTCCAGTCGCACACCCGACATGCCGATGGGTTCCCGGATGCCTTCCTGGCTGTCGATCAAAAACTCCTGCGGCAGGATGTGCAGGATCTTCTGGTCGGCGGGAATCGCGACGGCGCGCGCCGCGTCGATCACGCGGTCGACGTCTTCCGACGTCACTTCTTTATTGCGAATCGCGACGATGCCGTGCGAGTTCAGGCTGCGCACGTGGCTGCCGGCGATGCCGGCGTACACCGAATGGATCTCGCAGCCAGCCATCAGCTCGGCTTCTTCCACCGCGCGCTGAATGGACTGCACCGTCGATTCGATGTTGACGACGACGCCACGCTTCAGTCCGCGCGAAGGATGCGAGCCCAAGCCCACCACTTCGATGCGACCTTCGTGATTGACCTCGCCGACGATCGCGACCACCTTGGAGGTGCCGATGTCGAGGCCGACGATCAGATTTCGGTCATTCTTCCTAGCCATCAGGGCGAGTATCCTCGGCGCCGCGCGCGACTCGGGCTGGAGCGATCCAACCCACCGAAAAGCCGTTGCTGTAACGCAGATCTACGTAACTGACTTCCGCCGCTCGAGCCGCCACCACGGGGCTCGCCACAGCGATGAACCTTTCCAGGCGAGCCGGCACGTCCTGGCGACCCAGACGCACGATCACGCCGTTGCCGAGCGTCAGCTGCCACGCGCCGCGCGCGTCCAGCTCGACTTTGCTCAAGCGCATACCCACACCCAGCAGGCGCGGATACGTTTCCAAATAAAGCTTCGCAACCTGACCTTCCGTGCCCGCAGGGCCAATGAGCTGCGGCAGCTCCTGGGGAATGTGTCGCGCGTCTTTCAAAAACAATTCGCCTCGGGTATTCATCAAGCCCGACTCGCCCCAGCGCGCCGCGGCGACATGTTCGGTGATGAACACGCGCACACCGTTCGGCCACTGACGTTCGACCCGCGCGCGATCCACCCAGGGAATCGTTTCCAACTGCGTGCGTAGCGCGGCCAGGTCGACCGAGAGAAAACCGGAGCCGCGAAACTGCGCGACCACTTCTTCGATCTGCAACGGTGTGACGCGCTGAAATTGCCCGCCCACTTCCACCTTGCCAATCGGTCGATCGAACGAGACCGCGAGGCCCCACACCATCACCGCGAGTCCGATCACCAACCCGACCACGCCAAGCGCCGGACGCAAGCCACCCGCGGTCAACGACGTGACCATGGGTTTGAGCCGGCCGAGCAGATCGAGCTGCTCGCCGTCGGCCTTGCGACGATTGCGCTTGCGGGTGCCCATCATTTGCGGGGCGCTCCTTGACCGTCTCGCGGCAGACTGGTTTCCAATACGCGCCACACCAACTCGTCGAACTCGATGCCGAACGTCTTCGCGGCCTTGGGCACGAGCGAATGACTGGTCATGCCGGGCGCGGTGTTCACTTCTAATAAGTAGAACTTGCCGCTGGCGCGATCGCGCATCACGTCGACGCGACCCCAGCCGGAGCAGCCCGCGGTTCTGAACGCGTCCAGCGCGAGCGCACGAATCTCGTCCTCGGCCGCGCCTTGCAGGCCCGGGCAGATGTACTGCGTATCCTCGGCCTTGTACTTCGCGTGATAGTCGTAGTACTCGCCCGCTGGAACGATGCGGATGCTCGGCAACGCCACGTCGCCAAGAACGGCAACGGTCAGCTCATCGCCGACGATCAACTGCTCCATCAGCATCTCGCCCTGGTAGCGAGCGGCCAGCTCGACCGCCTGCTTCAGATCCTCTTCCTTGAAGACGCGACTCACGCCGACGCTCGATCCTTCGCACGCGGGCTTCACGATCACCGGCAAGCCGAGGTCGCGCGCGGCCTTGGCCACGTCGCTGTTACGAGCGAGACGCGCATATCGCGGCGTCGGCAGCCCGAGGGACAACCACACCTGCTTGGTGCGGATTTTGTCCATCGACAGCGCCGAGCCCAGCACATCGGAGCCGGTGTATGGGATGCCGAATGCTTCCAGCAATCCTTGCAGGATGCCGTCCTCGCCGCCGCCGGCATGACCGTGCAGGATGTTGAACACGCGCTGGCAACGCTTGTTCACCAGCTCATCGACGAGCGCCGCGATGCCATCGACTTTGTACGCGTCGACGCCCTGACGCTTCAGCGCATCCAGACAATTGCTGCCGCTATCCAGCGACACTTCACGCTCGCTCGACGTGCCGCCCATCAGCACGGCGACTCGGCCGAATTCCTTCGCATTGCCGACGCGCCTCGGTCCGAGACCGTTCGGTCGACTGTTGTTTGTTTCAGCCATGAATCACCTCGCCCACGATGCGCACCTCAGTGTTGAGTCGCACAGCATGTTTTTGTTCCACCGTCTGCTGCACGTGACGAATCAATTGTTCGATATCGGCGGCCGTCGCCGTGCCATCGTTGACGATGAAGTTCGCGTGCATCTCCGACACTCGGGCGCCGCCGATGCGAAAACCCTTCAGCCCGCACGCTTCGATCAAGCGCGCGGCGTGATCGCCCGGCGGATTCGTGAACACCGAACCGCACGACCACTCTTGAATCGGCTGCGTCGCTTTACGCTTCGCGAGCAGCTGACGAATGTCATCGTTGCTCACACCGGGACGCAGCTCGAACCGCAGCAGCGCGCCGAGAAACCATTCGTCGCTCGGGCCCGACACATGTCGATAGCCCACCGTGTAATCGGATGCGGGGCGGTCGTGACGCACGCCGTTGCGATCGATGGTCGCGACCGAGACCACATGTCGCCACGTTTCGCCGCCGAACGCGCCAGCGTTCATCGCGAGCGCGCCGCCGAGCGTGCCGGGAATGCCCGCGAAAAATTCCGCCGGCCCCAAGCCCCACTTGATGCATTGTTTGGCCAGCTTCGCGCAGGCGACGCCACTGCCACACCACACCTCGTTCTCACTGCGACGCTCCAGCTCATCGAAGATGCCGTGCGTCTCGATCACCGCGCCGCGCACGCCGCCGTCGCGAACCAGCAAATTGCTGCCCAGACCGATCCACATCACCGGCGTGCCAGGCTTCAGCCATTGCAGGAAGCCGGACACATCGGTCGCGTCGAGCGGTGAAAAAAACAAATCCGCCGGCCCGCCCACGTGCCACGACGTGTGCTTCGACATCAGTTCGTTGCGCTTCACGCGCGCTTCGAAGTCGGGCGGCAGCGACAACGCGGTCACGGTTGCCTCCGCTCTGCCGACAAGGTGGTCAACGCGGCCGGCAATTCCGGCGCCAGGCTGCCGATGCTGCCGGCGCCCATAGTCACGACCACATCGCCATCGCGCGCGATCTGAATCAGCGCGCGCGGCAACTCGTCGATCTTCTCCACGTACACGGGCTCGACGCGACCATGCGAACGCACGGCACGACAGATCGCCTTGCCATCGGCACCCGCGATCGGCGCTTCACCGGCCGCATAGACCTCCGTGACGATGAGCGCGTCGGCATTGGCCGCGAGCACGCGAGCGAAGTCATCGAGCAGATCGCGTGTACGGGTGTAACGGTGCGGCTGGAAAGCCAACAGAATGCGACGGTTCGGCCAGCCCTGACGAACCGCTTCGAGCGTCGCCGCGAGCTCGGTCGGGTGATGACCGTAGTCATCGATGATCGTGACCTTGCCCGCCGAAGTCTGCACATCGCCATACTGCTGCAAGCGGCGATCGACGCCGTGGAACGACGCAAGCGCGTGTTGAATCGCCGTGTCGCTCACTTCCATTTCCGTCGCCACGGCAATCGCCGCCAGCGAATTGAGCACGTTGTGCCGGCCCGGCAGATTCAACTTCACCGACAGCTTGTGTGAGGAGCCGCGACGCTCCACATCGAAGCGCGTCTGCACACCTTCACGCTGAATGTTCACAGCGCGCAGGTCCGCTTCCGGACTGTCGATGCCATAAGTCACGAACGGTCGATTGATCCTGGGCAACAGGCTCTTCGCGACCGGATCGTCCGCGCACACCACGGCCAGGCCATAGAACGGCAGGTTGTGCAGGAAGTCGACGAAGCTCTGCTTCAAGCGCTCGAAGTCGCCTTCGTGCGTGCCGAGGTGATCGTTGTCCACGTTGGTGACGATCGAAATCATCGGTTGCAAATGCATGAACGACGCGTCGCTCTCGTCGGCTTCGGCAACCAGATACTTGCCGGCGCCCAGGCGCGCGTTGCTGTCGGCGCTCTTCAGGCGACCGCCGATGACGAACGTCGGATCGAGGCCGCCCTCGGCAAGAATCGACGCGACCATGCTGGTCGTCGTGGTCTTGCCGTGCGTGCCCGCGACCGCGACCGAATAGCGGAAGCGCATCAGCTCGCCCAGCATCACCGCACGCTGCACGATGGGCAGGCGACGCGACTTAGCTTCGACGACCTCGGGGTTGTCGGCCGCCACCGCGGTGGAGACCACGAGCACGTCCGCCTTGCCAACGTTCTCCGCCGCATGACCGATCTTGATCTGCGCGCCGAGCCTCGCCAGCCGCTGCGTCACGCCGTTCGGCTTCAGGTCGCTGCCTTGCACGTGGTAACCAAGGTTCAGCAGCACTTCGGCGATGCCGCCCATGCCGCTGCCGCCGATGCCCACGAAATGAATGTTATGAATGCGACGCATGCGATCTTTCATGCGACACCTCCGGCGGCGGCCACGCATGCGTCCGCGAGACGCACGTCAGCATCCGCGATCGCAACCGAGCGGGCACGCATGGCCATCGCTTTGAGTTGCTCACGTCCACCGCTCAGCAATTTGTTCAGCTCCTGCGCGAGTCGTTCCGGAGTGAGATCGCGCTCGGCGATCGAGATGCCCGCCGAAGCCTCGACCAGGAACTGCGCGTTGAGCGTTTGATGATCGTCGACCGCCGCGGCGAACGGCACGAAGATCGCCGGCAAACCGGCGGCGGCGAGCTCCGAGACCGTCATCGCGCCGGAACGGCACACGACAACGTCGGCCCAGCTATACGCTTCCGCCATATCAGTAATGAACGCGCGAACGTCGGCCTGCACGCCGTGCTTCTCATACGTTTCGCGCACGGCCGGCAGATGACGCTCGCCGGCCTGATGGATCACGACGGGGCGAGACGCCACATCGATGGCGGCAAGCGCCGCCGGCACCGTCGCGTTGAGCTTCATCGCGCCCTGACTGCCGCCGATGATGAGCAGTCGAATGGGCCCGGAACGGCCCTCGAAACGCTGCGCTGGCGGAGCGATCGCGGCGATCTCACGTCGCACCGGATTGCCCACCTGCTCCGCATGCGTCCCGGACGGGAAGCTCTTCGGAAATGCCTCGAGCACACGACGCGCCAATTTCGCCAGCATCCGATTCGTCATGCCCGCGACCGCGTTCTGTTCGTGAATGACCAGCGGCCGACGCGTCAGCCAGGCCGCGACACCCCCGGGCCCCGCGACGAAGCCACCGCAGCCGAGCACCACGACGGGGTTGCGTTTGCGGATGACTTGCAGGCTCTGCCAGATCGACTGCACGACTTTGAAGGGCGCGAGCAACAGCGTCGCCGCGCCTTTGCCACGCAAACCGCTCATCGAGATCCACTCCATCTCGATTTGCGCCGGCGGCACCAGCTTCGCTTCCAAGCCTTTTTTCGTCCCGAGCCACACCGGCTCGAAACCCCGTTCGCGCAACACGCGAGCAGCCGCGAGCGCCGGAAACACATGTCCGCCCGTCCCGCCCGCCATGATCAACACCGTGCGCTTCATTCGTCACTCTCCACTCGCTCGCGGCGAGCAGGACGCGACACGGCGAGGCGACCCGAAGTCTGGGCCTCGTGATGAATGCGCATGATGAAACCGAGCCAGCCGAGCGTCACCATGACGCTCGATCCGCCATAGGACATGAGCGGCAACGTCAACCCTTTGGTCGGCAGGATGCCCATGTTCACGCCGACGTTGATGAACGTCTGCAATGCCAACCAGATGCCGAAGGCCGCCGCGCAGTACGCCTGGAACGCGAGACCGGCCTCGGACGCGAGGCGCGAAATATAGAAGCTGCGCCACACCAGCAGAATGAACAGCGCCAACGTGACGATCACACCGACCAGCCCCAGCTCCTCGGCGAGCACGGCGAACACGAAGTCGGTGTGCGCTTCGGGCAGATAGAAAAGTTTCTGCACGCTGGAGCCGAGCCCGACCCCGAACAGCTCGCCGCGACCGATGGCGATCAGCGACTGCGTCAGCTGGAAGCCGGAGTTGAACGGATCGGCCCACGGATCCATGAACGCGGTCAGACGCTTCAATCGATACGCGGACGTAACGGCGATGACCGCCATGCCGGCCGCCGCGATCGCAACCAGCGCAAAGAAATGACGCAGCTTCACGCCGGCGAGGAACAACACGCCGAGGCCCGTCGCCACCAGCACGGTCGCCGCGCCGAAGTCAGGCTCGAGGAGCAGCAGAGCCGCGGCTCCCATCAGCACGCCGAGCGGCTTGAGGAAGCCCTTCAGCTCTTCCTTCAATTCGCCCTGCTTCCGGACCACGTAACTGCACAGATATATAAGTAGCAGCACGCGCGTCAGCTCGGACGCCTGGAAGTTCATGATGCCCGCGCGCAACCAGCGGCGGCTGCCGTTCACTTCGTGACCGATACCGGGGATCAACACCAGCAGCAGGAAAATGAACGCGACCAGCAGCAAAGGCATGGCCATCTTTTCCCAGACCGCGGTGGGAATGGCCATCATGATCATGGCTCCCAGCACGCCGAAGCCGACGCCATACATCTGACGCACCAGGAAGAACAACGGATCCTGCTGTTGCTTGTCGGCGATGCTGATGGACGCGGACGTCATCATCACCAAGCCCATCAGCAACACGCCGCTGACGGCCATCAGCAGCACCGGGTCGAAAGCGAACCGGCGCGGACGGCCGTTCGAACGCGCGAATGTGAGACTGGCCGCACTCATGCCAGCAACTCCCACCCGCAGCGGGTCAGCATGAAACGTCGGTTCGACATGGACGTGGCTGCGTTCACTCTCGCAGCCCTCTTACGGCCGCGGCGAACACATCGCCTCGGTGCCCGTAATCTCGGAACATGTCGAGACTCGCGCACGCCGGCGACAGCAACACCGTCTCGCCCGGACGCGCCGCGTTGGCGGCGAGCTGCACGGCCTCATTCATATCTTGGGCGAACTGAGTCGTCGCGATGCCCTGCAAGGTGGCATCGATAAGCTTCGCGTCCTGGCCGATGAGCACGACGTGTCGCACCTTGCCTCGGAACGCCTCGGCGAGCGGCTTGAAGTCCTGGCCCTTGCCCTGGCCGCCAGCGATCAACACCAGCGACCCCGGCATGCCCGCGACAGCCGCGAGCGTCGCGCCAACATTTGTACCTTTCGAATCGTCGACGAAGCGCACGCCTTTCACGTCGGCGACCCACTGCGAACGATGGGGCAGGCCGGAAAAATCACGCAGCGCCTGCAAGCAAGCGGCCCGCGGCAAGTTCAGCGCGTCACACATCGCGAGCGACGCGAGCGCGTTCGCCGCGTTATGCAGACCGCGAATCTTCAATTCCGACATCGCGATCATTCGCTCGCGACCGTGCATGAGAATCACGTCGTCGCCTTCGTGATGAACGGAGTAATCGGCCGCCGGATCGTCATTCAGACTGAAACCAAGCACGCGCGACGGCTGGTAGTGCATCGTGCGAACCGCGATGTCATCCAGATTCACGATGGCGGCGTCGCAGCGCTGGAAGATGCGTTCCTTCGCAGCAGCGTACTCTTCGAGGGTCTCGTAACGATCCATGTGATCCGGCGTCACGTTCAGCACAGCCGCGGCCGCGGCCCGGAGCGACAACGTCGTCTCCAGCTGAAAGCTCGACAACTCGAGGACATACAACTCGGGCACGGGATCGTCGAGCAAGTCGAGCGCCGGCCGTCCGAGATTGCCGCCCGTGACAGCCCGTCGACCCGCGGCGTTCGCCATCAGACCCACGAGCGTCGTAACCGTGCTCTTGCCGTTCGTGCCGGTGATCGCCGCGATCGGCGCCTTGGCCTCGCGCACGAACAACTCGATATCGCCGATGATCGGAATGCCACGCACGGCGGCACTCATCAAAAAAGGTTCTCGGAGCGACACGCCGGGCGACGCCACGACCTGCGACGCGCCGTCCAGCAGCGCCTCATCGAAACCGCCGAAGCGCACTTCCGCGTCCGGCGCGAGTTTCTCGAGCGCCGAAGCTTCCGGCGGCGCTGCCCGACTGTCGGTCACGGCAAAGCTCAGACCGCGAGACTGCAAATAACGCGCGCACGACATTCCCGTCTTGCCCAGGCCGACGACGACAGCACGCCCGCGCTGCTGATGGCTCAGCACGCGAACGTCGGGGCGACTGGTGGAATCGTGCGGCATCATGGCGTCAGCGCACCTTCAAGGTCGCCAGCCCGATCAGCACCAGGATCACCGAGATGATCCAGAAGCGCACGATGACCTTGGGCTCGGCCCAGCCCTTGAGCTCGAAGTGATGATGAATCGGCGCCATGCGGAAGATGCGTTTGCCGGTGAGCTTGAAGGAGGCCACCTGCAACATCACCGACACCGTTTCCATCACGAACACGCCGCCCATCACGAACAGCACGATCTCCTGGCGCACGATGACGGCGACGATGCCTAGTGCCGCACCGAGCGCGAGGGCACCAATGTCGCCCATGAACACTTGCGCGGGATAGGTGTTGAACCAGAGAAAGCCGAGACCCGCGCCGACCAGCGTCGCGCAGAACACCAGGATTTCACCGGTGCCCTCGATGAAAGGAATGCCGAGATAATTCGAGAACACTGCATTGCCTGTCGCATAGGCGAACACCCCCAAGGCCCCACCCACCAGAACCGCCGGCATGATGGCCAGGCCGTCCAGACCGTCGGTGAGATTCACCGCGTTGCTGGTGCCGACCACGACGAAATAGGCGAGCGCGACGTACCAGATGCCGAGCGGCACCGCCACCGTCTTGAACAGCGGCACATACAACGCCGTTTCGGCCGGGGTTTTCGCGGTGATGTACAAGGCGACCGCGCAACCCAGGCCCGCCACCGACTGCCAGAAATATTTATATCTCGCGATCAGGCCGCGACTGTTGCCGACCACGAGCTTCAGATAGTCGTCCCAGAAACCGATCAGGCCGAACGCCAGCGTCACCAGCAGCGTGACCCACACGAAACGATTGCTCAGATCCGCCCACAGCAAGGTGCTGAACGTGATCGCGACCAGGATCAACAAGCCGCCCATGGTCGGGGTGCCGGCCTTGGGCAGATGCGTCTTCGGACCGTCGTCGCGCACGCGCTGACCGATCTGGTTCAGCGACAGCTTTTGAATCATCCACGGGCCGATCATGAAAGAGATCACCAGCGCCGTGAGCGCGGCCAGAATCGCGCGCAGCGTCAGGTACTGGAAGACGCGGAACGCGCCTTCCAGCAGGGCGAGCTGTTTGGTGAAGTACAGCAGCATTTATGTAGTCGTTCTCTTAATGATGACCGTCGGTGTTGCCAGGCGGCGTCGCGGCCAGCGCCGCCGACACGCGCTCCAACCGATTGGAACGTGACCCTTTGATAAGTACCGCGACACCGGGGGTGAGCGACGCCTTGGCATCGCGAACCAGCGCGTCGATGTCGGCGAACCATTGGCCGCCGCGTCCGAACGCCTCGACCGAGAAGCGCGAGCCTTCACCGATGGCGAGCAAGCGTTCGATGCCTGCCTGCCGCGCATAGCGACCCACCTCGGCATGCAGCTCGTCGCTCGCATCGCCCAGCTCTTTCATTTCTCCCAACACCAGCCAGCGCGCGCCGCCGAAGCTCTTCATCGCATCGAGCCCGGCTTTCAGCGAGCTCGGATTGGCGTTGTAGGAGTCGTCGACGATGAACGCGCCGTTGATGGCAGGCTTGAGCTCCAGCCGTCCAGCCACCGTCTTCATCGCGGCGAGACCTTTGACGATCTGCTCGACCGCCGTACCGGCAGCGCAGGCAGCAGCGGCCGCGCCCAACGCATTGCGCAGGTTGTGAAGACCCGCGAGCGGCACGCTCGCCGCGACGGTTCCATCGGGTGTCACCAGATCGAAGTCGATGCGGAATCCCGACGACGCGTTGATCTCGCGAACCTTGTGGGCCATGAAGTCGGCCGGCTGCTCGAAGCCGAAGGTCAGGATGCGATCGGCGGCGCTCATGTCGCGCCACTGCGCGGCGTACTTATCGTCGGCGTTGATGACGGCGACGCCTTCGAACGGCAGCGCCTGAAACATTTCGCCCTTGCCGTTCGCGACGCCCTGCAAGCTGCCGAAACCTTCGAGGTGTGCGGCGCCCGCGTTGGTGACGATGCCGACAGTCGGCTCGGAGATGCTCGCCAGATGCGCGATCTCGCCCAAATGATTCGCGCCCATCTCGATGACCGCGTACTTGTGCTCCTTGGTCAGCTGTAGGAGCGTCAGCGGCACACCGATATGATTGTTCAAGTTGCCGCGGGTCACGAGCGTCGGACCGCGCTGGGACAGGATCGAACCGATCAATTCCTTGGTCGTGGTCTTGCCATTGCTGCCGGTCACGCCGACCACAGGAATCGGGAACTGACGCCGCCACTCGCGCGCGAACGCGGACAACGCCGCCAAGGGATCGGCGACGATGATCTGCGGGATGTCGACCGGCAGCTCTCTCGCGACCAACGCCGCAGCCGCGCCGTTCTGAGCCGCCGTCGCGACGAAGTCGTGACCATCAAACGACGGGCCGGTCAGCGCGACGAACAGCGCGCCCGGTTTGATCGTTCGCGTGTCGGTGGAGACGCTGGTGAACTCACGATCCGCGCCGACCACTCGACCCTGCGAATACCGCGCAATCTCACTGGGTTTCCAGGCAATCATGACTGCCTCCCAAGCGCTCGCAGCGCTTGCTCGCGGTCGCTGAACGAGCGGCGTTCAGTGCCCACGATCTGATAGTCCTCGTGCCCTTTGCCAGCGATCAGCACCACATCGCTCGCGGCACTCTCGGCAATCGCGCGATGGATGGCGACCGCACGATCGCGCTCGACGATCGCGGCTTCGGGACGAGTCAAACCTTTAAGGATGTCGGCGACGATCGCGTCACCATTCTCGGTGCGCGGGTTGTCGTCGGTGATGATGATTCGATCGGCGAGACGCTCCGCGATGGCGCCCATCAACGGACGCTTGCCTGCATCACGGTCGCCGCCGCAACCGAACACACAAACCAATTTGCCGGTGCGATGTTTGCGCACGGCCAGCAAGGCTTTTTCCAACGCGTCCGGCGTATGCGCGTAATCGACGATCGCCAGTGGCCGATTCGGCGCGGTGATCGTTTCCATGCGCCCCGGCGGCGGTCCGCACTTCTCCAAAGCACCGATCGCGTCCTGCATCGACACGCCGCTGGTCAGCAAGGTCGCCAGCACGGCCAACAGGTTCTCGACGTTGAAGTCGCCGACGAAGCGCGAACGCAGGGTCGCCGTGCCCCAGCTGCCGTCGAATTCGATGTCCAGGCCGTTCGGCGCGGCGGTCACACGGCGAGCAAACAATTGCTTCACTTCGCCCTTTTCACTGCGCCAGCGCGGATCGATCTGGATCTCGCCGGCACGACTGAGCGCGACCAGGCAGGTGTGCGCCACTCGAGTCGCGATCTCGCGACCGAACGCGTCGTCCACGTTGACGATGGAATATCGCAGGCACGGCCAGCGAAACAGATACGCCTTGGCTTCGCCGTACGCTTCGAGCGTGCCGTGATAGTCGAGATGGTCGCGGGTGAGATTCGTGAAGACCGCGGTGTCGAAGCGCACGCCGTTGACGCGATGCTGATCGAGCGCATGCGACGAGACTTCCATCCCGAGGCAACGCACACCCTCGTCGCGGAGTTCGGCGATCTGCCGATGAACGGTGATGCAATCCGGCGTGGTCAGCGAACCTGAATGCAGCGCCCCGACCTGGCCGTAACCGAGCGTGCCGGCATAGCCGGAAGTCACATTCAGCTCTCGCAGAGCGGCGGCGATGACATGCGCCGTAGTGGTTTTTCCGTTGGTGCCGGTGACGCCGATGACACGCACGCTCGCCGACGGCGCATCGAAGAACCAATCCGCGATGGCGCCCAGCCAGGCGGTGAGTCGGGGAATGCCGATCAACGGCACATCTTCGGGCAACCGCGGCGGGATGACGCCGTCGACCGGCTCCCAAAGAATCGCGGCGGCACCGGCATTCACAGCCTGAGCCGCGAAGCCGATGCCATGGGTGCGCGTGCCCGGAAGCGCGATGAACGCGGCGCCCGGCGTGACTGCACGACTGTCGAGTGTGAGATCCGTGATCTCCAGATCGGGCGGCACGAAATCGGCGGACGACACGCCGCTGTCCGCGAGCAGCTCTCGCAGATTCTTGGTTCGGACGTTGTCGACTTCGGCGTTCATGGCGATCTTTGCAGCGGCATTCCTCATGGGTTGGCCTGGACCAGCGTCGTGGCAGGCAGTCGATCGAGACCGTCGGGAGGAACACCCATCAACCGCAGGGCGCCCGCCATCACGTTGGCGAACACGGGAGCGGCCACGTCGCCGCCGTAATATTTCTTGCCGCTCGGCTCGTCGATCACGACCAGCGCCGCCAGCCGCGGGTGACTGGCCGGCACGACGCCGCCGAACGACGCCTTGTAACGTTCTTGAGAATAGGCACCGCCGTCCGCGGTCCACGCGGTGCCGGTCTTGCCGGCCACGCGATAGCCCACCAGCGCCGCACGATTGCCGCTGCCTTCAGCGGAGACGACGCTCTCCATCATCTCGAGCAATTCTTTGGCGACGCGCGGCTCGATCACCTGTTCGCCCGGCACCGGCTCTTCGACCTTGCGCAATGTCACAGGCCGCCGGACGCCATACGCACCGAGCGTTGCGTAAGCGCGCACGAGCTGCAGCGGCGTCACCGACAACCCATATCCATAAGAGATCGTCGCCTGGCCGATCTTGCGCCAGTGCGAATATTCATTGAGCAGGCCGGCCGATTCGCCCGGGAATCCGCTGCCGGTCACTTGACCGAAGCCGAACGCGGTCAGCATGTCGTACATGGACTTCGGCGGCAGCGTCATCGCCATCTTGGTCATGCCCACGTTGCTCGACTTCGCCAGCACGGTCGTCAGCGTGACCGGGCCGAGGTTGTGATGGTCCGGAATCCGCTTGATACCCACCTGCACGAAGCCCGGCGAGGTATCGATGATGGTGTTGCCGTGATAACGACCGGACGCCACGCCGGCGGCGGCGATGAACGGCTTGATGCTCGAGCCGGGCTCGAAGATGTCGGTGGCGGCACGGTTGCGATAACGCGAGGCCGCGACCTGATCGCGATCGTTCGGGTTGTAAGCCGGCTGATTGACCATGGCCAGCACTTCGCCGGTTTCGATGTCGAGCACGATCACGGTGCCGGCCTTGGCGCCGTGTTCCTGAACCGCTGCCTTCAGTTCGCGATAGGCCAGGTACTGGATGCGCAGATCGATACTGGTGATCAGATCGCCGCCGGGATGCGGCGCGCGGATGCTCTCCACGTCTTCAACCGTGCGGCCGAGACGATCCTGAATGACGCGCTTGGCACCGGCTTCCGCGCCGAGCCACCGGTCGTACGCCAGCTCCAAACCTTCCTGCCCGATGTCGTCGTACTTCTTGGTGAAGCCGAGCAGATGACCCGTGACTTCGCCGGCCGGATAGAAGCGCTGATACTCACGCTGCAGATACACGCCGGGGATCTTCAATTCCTTGACCTGCGCGGCGTCGCTCGGGCGCATGTGGCGCACCAGATAAACGAACTCGCGATCCAGGTTGGAGGTGATGAGCTGCGTCAACCAGCGCTTGTCACGATTCAGCGCTTCGGCGAGACGCGGGATCTGGTCGGCCGCTTTCATCACTTCGGGCGGGCAAGCCCACACGGTGTCGACCGGCGTGCTGGCGGCCAGCGGTTCACCGTTGCGGTCGTAGATGCCGCCGCGGTTCGCCGTCAACTTGGCGATGCGGGTGTAACGCGCGTCGCCCTGACCTTCCAAGAATCCTTCGTCGAGAAGCTGCAAGTCCACCGCGCGCGCGACCAGGCCGGTGGCGATCAGCACCAGCGTGCCGAGCACGAACCGCAGGCGCCCGCGGTACTGCTCCGGTGAGAAATGTTTGCCCTCGTCGCGACGGATCATGGTTTCACAATCCGAACTTCATCGGGTCGCGGCACGACCATCTGCAAATTCACGCGCGCGGTCTGCTCGACCCGGCCGTGCATCGAGAAAGCGCTCTGCTCCAGCTTCAGCTGACCCCACTCGATATCGAGCCGGTCGCGTTCCGCGTTCAGCCGTTGCAGCTCGATGAACAAGCTGCGCGCCTCGTGCTTGCTCCACACGACAGCGATCGCGGCGCCGAGCAGCGCGACCCACAACACAGCCATGGAGAGCCGGCTACTCATGCAGCCACCTTTTCCGCGACTCGCAGGACCGAGCTGCGCGCCCGAGGATTGGCAGCGACTTCCGCTTCGCTCGGATGAATGGCTTTGCCGATGCGGCGCAGTTTCGGACGGGCGTGCGCGGGCACGTCGGGCAAGCCGGCGTACACGGGATCCTCCTGCGACTGCTCCTGCATGAAACGTTTGACGATGTTGTCTTCGAGCGAATGAAAACTGATGGCGCACAACCGCCCGCGCGGCGCCAATGCAATGAGGCTGCCGGCCAACGCGGCCCGGATTTCCTCGAACTCCTGATTCACTTCAATACGAATGGCCTGAAACGTACGCGTGGCCGGGTGTTTGCCCGGCTCCCACTTGGGATTCGCCTGCGAAACGATTTGCGCGAGTTGCAACGTACTCACGATCGGCGCCTCGCGACGCGCATTCACGATCGCGCGCGCGATGCGCTTAGCAAACTTTTCCTCACCGAAGTCACGAATGACGCGAGCGAGCTCGTGCTCCGATGCCTTCGCAACGAACTCCGCCGCCGTCATGCCGGATGAAACATCCATGCGCATGTCGAGCGGCCCGTCCTGCGTGAAGCTGAAGCCTCGCGCGGCGTCGTCCAGCTGCGGCGACGACACGCCGAGATCGAGCAGCACGCCGTCGATGGCGCCCTGAAGCCCCATCTGCGTCACTACCGAGCCCAACCGCGAAAACGCACTGCTCACCAAAGTCATCCGCCCATCGTTGGCGAAGCGCTCGCGCCCGGCCGCGATCGCCGCCGGGTCCCGATCGAATGCGATCACCGCTCCTTGCGGCCCGACTCGCTCCAGAATCGCGGCGCTGTGGCCACCGCGACCGAACGTTGCGTCGAGGTAGCGGCCGCCCTCGCGAATATCGAGCGCGACCAGCACTTCCTGCAGAAGCACCGGTGTGTGCGAGAACATGACCGGCCCTTACAACGACAGCGATTCGAGCTCGGGTGGCAGCTCCTCGGCGGTTTCGTCGACCTTCAGCCACTGCTCGCGACTGTCGTTCCACAACGCCTCGTCCCACAGCTCGAACCGGTTGCCCTGACCGATCAGCATCGCGGCGCGCGACAAAGTCGCGTACTCACGCAAGCTCGGCGGGATCAGGATGCGGCCGCTGGAGTCCAGCTCCAGATCAGTGGCGTGACCGATCATCAAACGCTGCAAGCGCCGCGCGACCGGATTCAAGGTCGGCAGACGACGCAACTTCAGCTCGATCTCTTCCCACTCCGGCAGCGGATAAATGAGCAGACACCGGTCGGCGCGATCGACTGTCGCGATCAGCCGCCCGTTGGAGCGCTCCACGATGCGCTCGCGATAGCGCGTGGGCATGGCGAGCCTGCCCTTGCTATCGAGAGTGACCTTGTTTGCGCCCCTGAACATGCCCCACTAACCCACGTGTTCCCACTTTTTCCCACCGATTTGCACTATAGGTACCGCGCTGTCGCGGGTCAAAAAAATTTGGGGCATTTCCTGTTTAGCGACAGGCACTTAGAACGCTAAGCTGGCACCCACCCGGAAAACTGCCAAAAGCGTGCTGACAGAAATCAGTGGGTTAGCAAACGTTCTTTGCGTGGCGTTGCACGAATAGCAGGGTTTGCCCGCACCTGTGTTTTCAACCAGTACAGGGAAAACCTTAGGCCGCAGAAATGCGCAATCGATGCCAGTGATGGGTTCGAAATGGGGCGGAAATCTGGCCGATCGGGGCGGTGGACTTCGTCAGTGATTTATCGACAGTTATTGGTAAATTTGGCTTGTGAAGGCCGTTCTGGTCTTAGCAACGTTTACCAAAATTTAATGTTGCTATCCCGAGGCACCGGTGGCTGGCGAAGGCCAGGGTGGGACTTCCTTCCGGCACCGGGCACGCCTGTCGCACCTCGCGCTCCTAGGCGCATGTCCCTGATGAGCCCTGCTTTCGAAAACACGCTCCTGGATTTCGAAGCTGCCGGAAGAAAGTCCCCCACCCTGGCCTCCACCTCCGACGTTCGGCTCGGGGTGCCCGGGAGAGAGCGGGCGTCGGGTCGGATGCCCGGAGAGCGGCCGTCGGCTCGGATGCCCCCGAGAGCGGCCGTCGGCTCGGGTGCCCGGAAAGCGAGCGTCGGCTCGGATGCGCGGAGCGAGCGTCGGCTCGGGTGCCCACAGAGCGGGCGTCGGTCGGATGCCCCGGGCAGCGGCATCGGTCTGGGTAGCCCCGGAGAGCACTCGTTCGCCGCAGGCGGACCGAGAGCATGTGCTCAACTCGGGAGTTCGGAGAATGACCATTCGGGCGAGTCGGCCGTGGGGCGGACGTTCGGCTGGGGCGACCGAGGCGGCTTATCTCCGGCTCCGGTAAAGGCGGCACACGCAGCGAACGCATCGGCGGTGGCTGGCGGGGGGAAGTGTTCTCCCGGCAATTGGATCCAACAGGGATGTTGGTCCAATAGCAGCTACATGGAGGTACAGCAAA
>JAEWAF010000071.1 GCA_023391815.1 Pseudomonadota bacterium | reverse complement strand
GGCGTGCGTCGCGGTGCCGGGAGGACACTTCCCCCCGACAGCCGCCGCGAGCCACCGACGCTGCCCCTGTTGAGCTCGAGGCGAGACCCTCTTCACTCTCTCAATCGAGCTCAACGATACAATCGATCTCAACGTTCGCATTCTTCGGCAGCGCCGACACCTGCACGGTGACGCGAGACGGATACGGCTCGGCGAAATACTCCGCCATGATCTTGTTCAACGTCGGGAAGATCCCGAAGTCGAGAATGAACACCGTGGCGCGCGTGACCTGTGAGAAGTTACCGCCGGCCGCCGTGACGATCGCCTTCAGATTGTCGAATACACGACGGATCTCCACTTCGATCGAGCTGTTCTGCAGCTCGCCCGTCTTCGGGTCGAGCGCGATCTGGCCGGACACATAGACGGTCTTGCCGACCTTCACGGCCTGGGAATAAGTGCCGATGGCCTTGGGAGCGTTCGGAGTCGAAATGATTTCGCGCGCCATGATGAAACCAACCGTTGCTGACGAGGAGCGCGGATTTTGCGCGTGTTCGCGCGCAATGGCCACCGGCTTCAGGCGATGACGCGTGTGACCCGGAGCACTTCGGGCATCTTGCGCAGATTCTTGATCACGTGCGCCAGATGCTTACGGGTGCGGACCTGCAGATCGAAGATCAGCGTCGATGCGTCGCCGTCGCGCTCGTCGACCGCGACGTGCTCGATGTTGGTCTCCGTGGTGGCGATATTCGAGGCGATCGCCGCGAGCACACCCATGCGATTCGCCACGTCGATACGCACTTCGACGTTGAACAGCCGATCCACATTCGGCTGCCACGTGACCGTGAGCCACTTGTCCGGCTGCTTGCGATAGTTGCGCAGATTGCCGCAAGCCTCGCGATGGATGACGACGCCACGGCCACTCGACAGATAAGCCATGATCGGATCGTTCGGGATCGGGAAGCAGCAGCGCGCGTAGCTGACCACCATGCCTTCGGTACCTGCGATCGCGAGCGGCTCGGCTTGCGTCGTCGGTTCCGTGGGCTGACTCCCGTCCGCGGGCAACAGCCGACGCGCGACCAGCGCGGCCAGGCGTTCGCCGAGACCGATCTTCTCGAACAGTTCGTCCGGCGTCTTGAGATTGAGCTCCACGGCGACCGCCTGCAGACGCTCCTCGGGAATCTTCTTCAGCACCAGCGACAGATCCTGCAGTGCCTGGCTCAGCATGCGCTTGCCCAGCTCGATCGCTTCGCTGTGCTTCAAGCCCTTCAAGTAGTGCCGAATCGCCGCGCGCGCCTTCGCGGTCACGACGAAATTCACCCATGCCGGATTCGGCGTCGCGCCCTTCGCAGTGATGATCTCGACGGTCTGACCATTTCGCAGCGGCGTGCGCAGAGGCACGAGGCGTCGATCTACTTTCGCGGCCACGCAGTGATTGCCGATGTCCGTGTGCACGGAATAAGCGAAGTCCACCGCGGTCGCATTGCGTGGCAAGCGACGAATCTCGCCGCGCGGCGTGAACACGTACACCTTGTCCGGGAACAGGTCGAGCTTGACGCTCTCCATGAATTCCTCGGCGGAGTTGCCGCTGTGGGGCATCTCCATCAGGTGTTGCAGCCATTCGCTTGCGCGATCGCGATAAGCGCGACCCGCGTCGCCGCCATCCTCGCCCGATTTGTATTGCCAGTGCGCGGCGATTCCCGACTCAGCAATACGATGCATGTCTTCGGTGCGAATCTGCACTTCGATGGGCATGCCATTCGGGCCGAACAGCGTCGTGTGCAGCGACTGATAGCCGTTGATGCGCGGGATCGCGATGTAGTCCTTGAAGCGTCCTGGCATCGGTCGATACAGGCCATGCACGATGCCGAGCACGCGATAACACGTGTCGATCGAGTCCACGACGATGCGGAAGCCGAACATATCGACGATGGACGACAGCGGCACGCGCTTACGGCGCATCTTCTGATAGATGCTGTAGAGATGTTTCTCGCGACCTTCGACGCGGCCTTTGACCTGCGCTTTCTCGAGCGCGGTACGCAAGTTGTCCGCGATCTTGCCGACGAACTGCTTCTGATTGCCGCGCGCTTTTTTCAGCGCCTTCTCGATGATGCGATGGCGGCCAGGGTACAGCGCTTTGAAGCCGAGCTCTTCGAGCTCCGACTTCACGGTGTGGATGCCGAGGCGGTTCGCGATCGGCGCGTAGATCTCGAGCGTTTCGCGCGCGACGGTGCGTCGTTTCGCCGGCGGCACCGAACCGAGCGTGCGCATGTTGTGCGTGCGGTCCGCGAGCTTGACCATGATCACGCGAATGTCGCGGACCATGGCGAGCAGCATCTTGCGGAAGCTCTCGGCCTGCGCCTCGGCGCGCGAGCGGAACTGAATGTGATCCAGCTTGGAAACGCCGTCGACCAGTTCCGCGACATCGGCGCCGAAGCGCTCAGCGATATCGTCTTTGGCGGTCGGCGTGTCCTCGATCACGTCGTGCAGGATTGCCGCCACGATGGTCGGCGCATCCAGATGCAGGTCGGCGAGGATGTGAGCGACGGCGACCGGATGCGCGATGTAGGGCTCGCCACTCAGGCGCTTCTGGCCTTCGTGGGCCTCGGCGCCGAATTCATAAGCGTCGCGGATCCGGTCGACCTGCGCGGGGGGCAGGTAGGTCTCCAGCTTATTCAGCAGCTGGTTGACCCCTATCGAGCGTCTTCCGGTAGGTAACAGATTGAGAATGGAAGACGCGTAGTCCATAGGCTGAAGCTGGGGACTTTACAGCGCGACGTCAATCTCCGAGGCCGAGGTGAGGCGCGCGCAGCTCGCCCGACATGCCGTTCATGTCCGGCTCGGGCATCAGTTCCGGCTGCGGACGCTGCTCGGCTTCCTCGAGGATCTCGGGGCCGATGTGGCCGGCGGCGATTTCGCGCAGAGCCACCACGGTCGGCTTGTCGTTCTCCCACTCCACCGTCGCCTCGGCGCCGTTGGCCAGTTTGCGGGCGCGCTTGGCGGCGACCAGCACCAGCTGGAACAGGTTCGGGATGTTGTGGAGGGAGTCTTCGACGGTGATACGGGCCATGGAAAACCTCTGGCAATCGGAAATCTGGGGGATTGGCTCGGCAGTATACCCGAGGCAGTGCCCGGAACAGTGACTTCAGGTACCATACCGCGCCCCGCCGGCCGGGGTCCCTAAGGTTTTCTGGCAACAGTACGCCGGTAAGAAGCGGAGAGAGTGGGTTATGACGTTTCGATTGAGCCCGGTAACGGTCATCGGTCTGGGCTTGCTTGCTGCGATGTCCGTGTCGACCGCGGGCGCTGCTGACGCCGCCAAGGGCAAAGTCCTGGCTTACACCTGCCATGGCTGCCACGGCGTTCCGGATTATAAGAATGCGTACCCGAACTACCGCGTGCCGAAGCTCGGTGGCCAGAACGAGGCTTATATCGTCAGTGCGCTGAACGCCTACGCCAAGGGCGAGCGTCCGCATCCGACCATGCATGCGCAGGCCGCGACCCTGACCGATCAAGAGAAGGCCGACATCGCCGCGTTCCTGCACGCGGACGGCGGCATCCCGAGCAAGGAAGTCGTCGGCACGCCGCCGCCGGCCACTCAGACCTGCGTCGCCTGTCACGGCGCCGATGGCAACAAGACGGTCGCTCCGGACTATCCGAAGCTGGCCGGCCAGCCGGCGGATTACATCGTGCACGCGCTGAAGGACTACAAGAGCGGCAAGCGCAAGAACCCGATCATGGCGGGTATCATCAGCGGCGTGGACGAGAAGGATTTTCCGGCCCTGGCCGATTTCTTCTCCAAGCAGCAGGCGGTGTGCACGACCGATCAGATCCGCGATCATGGCAAGTGCCAGACCGAGTAAGCTGAACCCGCTGACCTGATTTTCATTTGACGAGCGCGCGGAGGCCGCCACTTATGCAGAGCTTTCGCGCGTTTCGCATCCACCAGGAAGCCGGCAAGATCGTCTCGCGCATGGAGACGATCAGTCTGAACGACCTCGCCGAGGGCGAAGTCGTCGTCAAAGTCCGCTACTCCACCATCAACTACAAGGACGCGCTCGCCGCGACCGGCGCCGGCAAGATTCTGCGGCGTTATCCGCTGGTGGGCGGCATCGATCTGTCGGGCGAGGTGGTTTCCTCCAGCGATCCGCAATTTCAGCCGGGCCAGAAAGTGCTGGTCGCGGGCAGCGAGCTGTCCGAGACGCGTGATGGCGGCTATGCCGAGTACGCGCGCGTGAAAAGCGATTCGGTCGTGCCGATTCCCGCCGGACTGGATCAATTCCAGGCCATGGCGATCGGCACCGCCGGCTACACCGCCGCGCTCGCCATCCATCGCATGGAACAGAACGGACAGGCGCCGGATGGCGGTGAGATCGTCGTGACGGGCGCGACCGGCGGCGTCGGCAGTATCGCGGTGGACATGCTGGCGGCGCGTGGTTATCGCGTCGTCGCCGTCACTGGCAAACAGTCTTCCGTCGATTATTTGCAACGAATCGGCGCCGCTCGTGTGTTGCTTCGAGATCAGATCAACACCGGCTCGCGGCCGTTGGAAGAAGCGCAATTCGCTGGCGCCATCGACAACGTCGGCGGCGAGTTGCTCACCTGGCTGACACGCACCGTCAAATTCTGGGGCAACATCGCCAGCATCGGTCTGGCCGCGAGTCCCGAGCTGAAGACCACGGTGATGCCGTTCATTCTGCGCGGGGTGAGCTTGCTCGGCATCAACTCTGTATACACGCCGCGACCGCTGCGCCTGCAAGTGTGGCAACGACTCGCGACCGATCTGAAACCGCGTCACCTCGACAGCATCGTGACGCGCACGATCCCGTTCGAACAGCTGCCGAGCGCGTTCGACGACTATCTGAAGGCGGGTGTCACCGGTCGCACCGTCGTTCGCATCGCGGGTTGAGCGATGCGCATGAGCGATCCGACTCTCATTGCCGGTGCGGCTCAGCTGGGTATCGAGCTGAACGAGCGTCAGGCGCAGCAGCTGATCCGCCTGCTCGATGAGCTGGACGACTGGAATCAGCGCATGAATCTCACCGCGATCAAAGAGCGCGGCGCGCAGATCACCAAGCACCTGCTCGACAGCCTCTCCGTGCAGTCCTTCCTGCAGGGAGAGCATGTGCTCGATGTAGGCACGGGCGCGGGATTTCCCGGCATGCCGCTGGCCATCGTGAATCCCTCGAAACAGTTCACGCTGCTCGACTCCACCGCCAAGAAGCTGAAGTTCATCGATCATGCCGCACGGTTGCTGGAGTTGACCAACGTGCAAACGGTGCATACTCGAGCGGAAAATTTCCGCCCGGCGCAACGATTCGATATCGTGGTGTCGCGCGCGGTCGGCCCGGTAGAGCAATTCGTCAAATGGGCCGGCCACCTGGTTGTCGGCGGCGGGCGACTGCTGGCGATGAAGGGCCGGCACCCCGAGGCCGAGCTCGGCAAGTTGCCGAGCGGCTGGAAACTCGCGGCGGTCCATCGACTTACTGTGCCCGCTCTGGACGAAGAGCGGCATCTTGTGGAAATCTGCCGCAGCCACGACCGGCTCTAGCGCCCGCCCTGGTGCTCCTGCCCGGATTTAACATGCAGATTCAGCGTTGTGCCGATTGCGTGACTCACTAACGGACTGGTCCCATTCATTACTCCATGCATCGCATTCTCGCCATCACCAACCAGAAAGGCGGCGTCGGCAAGACCACGACGAGCGTCAATCTGGCCGCATCGCTGGCGGCGACCAAGCGACGCGTGCTGCTGATCGACATCGATCCGCAGGGCAATGCCACCATGGGGTGCGGCATCGACAAGCGCGCTGTGGAGCGGTCAACCACCGACGTGTTGCTCGGTGACAGCGACGCCGCTTCGGCGATGCGCAGCGTGGACTACGCGGATTTCAAAGTGATGCCGGCGAATCAGGATCTGGTCGCCGCCGACGTCGAGATGATGGGCAAGCCCGGTTGCGAGACCCGGCTGCGGGATGCGTTGCAGCCGGTGATGAGTCAATTCGATATCGTGCTGATCGATTGTCCGCCGGCGCTGAATATGCTCACGGTCAACGCGCTGGTCGCGGCCGAGGGCGTACTGATCCCGATGCAATGTGAGTATTACGCGCTGGAGGGGCTCACCGCCTTGATCAACACGATCGAACAGATCAAGGCCGGGCCCAATCCGAAGCTCGAGATCGGCGGCATCCTGCGCACCATGTTCGATCCGCGTAACAATCTGGCGAACGAAGTGTCTCAGCAGCTGATCGAGCACTTCGGCGACAAGGTGTTCCGCTCCATCATTCCCCGCAACGTGCGGCTGGCGGAAGCGCCCAGCTTCGGCAAGCCGGCATTGCACTACGATAAGGAATCGCGCGGCGCGCTGGCTTATCTGGCGCTGGCCGGTGAAATGATTCGTCGAGAGGAAGAAACATTCAACGTGGCGCCGCCCGCCGCCAACGCGGTCGCGTCATAGTGACGAATTATGACAATGGCGAATAAACAACCTCGTCTCAGCCGAGGGCTGGGTGCCCTGCTTGGTCAGCCTGCCGCGGCCGCTTCTCCTGCCGCCGCCGCCGTGGTGACGGCGTTACGTCCGGTCGATGAAGAGTTGCGCAAGCTGCCCGTTGATTTGTTACAGCGAGGCAAGTATCAGCCGCGTATCGATCTGCGGCAGGAAACATTGCAGGAGCTGGCGGACTCCATCAAAGCGCAGGGCGTGGTGCAGCCGATCGTCGTGCGTCCCATCAACGCCGATGGCTCGTATGCGAACAATCCTTCGGAGAACCCGGCCGAGCAGCGTTACGAAATCATCGCCGGCGAACGTCGCTGGCGCGCGGCGCAGCTCGCCGGCTTGCACGAGATGCCGGCCATCATTCGCCGGGTGCCCGATGAGGCGGCCATCGCGATGGCGCTCATCGAAAACATTCAGCGCGAAAATCTGAACCCGCTGGAAGAAGCACGCGCTCTGCAACGTTTGATCACAGAGTTTGAAATGACCCATGCGACGGCCGCCGAGGCGGTTGGCCGTTCGCGCTCGGCGGTGAGCAATCTGTTGCGCTTGCTCGATCTGGGCGAAGACGCCAGCAGGCTGGTCGAGCATCGCGAGCTGGATATGGGTCACGCGCGCGCCTTGCTGACCATCGAGAACAAACGTCAGCAAGCCGAGCTGGCCGCGCAGATCGCGCAGCGCAGGCTCTCGGTCCGTGAGACCGAAGCATTGGTGAAACGGCTGGCATCGCAGCCATCGGCGAGCGCGCATGAAGCCGCGTCGCGCCCCGATCCGAACATCCGCAAGCTCGAGGCGGACCTGAGCGAGAAGCTCGGCGCCAAAGTGCAGGTTCAGCACGCTTCTTCCGGCAAGGGCAAGCTGGTCATCAGCTACCATACGCTGGAAGAGCTCGACGGCATTCTCGAGCACATCCGTTAGACCGGCGTCGCCAGCACGCCCGCCATCGCAGTACCAGGTAAGGTTCATGATCCGGCGTTTCAGGGAAGTCTGTTCCGAGGTCCGTTCAAAATGCGAACGGCGTCAGTGCTGAACAGCACGGCGCCGCGCACCCCGATCGCTACAACTTCGTGTGCGTTGCTGCTGCTGGCATTTATCACGATCTGTTGTACGCCCGCGCGCGCCGAACTGGTGATCGACGGTCATATCGACGAGCCGGAATGGCAGAACGCGGTCGTCTGCAAGGATTGGCAGCGCACGTTGCCGTTCGCGCGGGATGAACCCCGCTACGGCAATGAACTGCACATTCTCTCCACCGAGCGCGGCCTGGCCGCCGCCTTCATTTTCGATCAGCCGCCCAACGAACGACGGATCAAGCCGCGCACGCCGCGCGATTCGGAGCGCTTGATCGGCGACACCGTCTCGCTGATGGTGGACTTCGATGCCAATGCGCAGATCGGTTATGAATTCACCGTCGGCCTGGGCGGCGGCATTCGCGACGGCTTGATCACCAATCAAAACAAGTTCGATCGCGACTGGGACGGCGCCTGGCAGCACGCCGTGTACGAGACCGAGCAGCAGTGGTTCGTCGAGATCTTCATTCCCTGGTCCAGCATCAGCATGCGGGACTCGCGTGCCGATACGCGCACCATCGGTGTGTATGGCACGCGTTACCTGTTCGATCGGGGTGAGCGTTATTCCTGTCCCGGCATCACCAGTGAAGCGGCGGTGTTCCTGTCGGACTTTCAGCGCATCCAGATCTCACAACATGCGTCGGTCGCGAGCCTGGACGTGGTGCCGTATGGAACCGCGATTTCCGATTTCATCGACGATCACACCCGTCTCAAAGCCGGCGCCGACATCAATTGGAAAGCCTCGCCGAACCTGTGGCTGTCGGCGACGCTCAATCCCGATTTCGGGCAGGTGGAGAGCGACGAGCTGGTGGTGGATTTCTCGGCCATCGAAACCGTGTTCACCGACAAGCGACCGTTCTTCAGCGAGAACCAGGGCATTTTCGATCTGCGCACGCCGGCCAATGGACAGCTCGTTTATACGAGGCGCATCGGCGCGTCCGCGGATGATGGCAGTACTGCTTCATCCGACATCGATGCCGCCTTGAAGCTCACGGGCACGGCCGGGCAACTGGTCTACGGCGGCTTCGTCGCGCAGGAAAACGAGTATCGCAACGGTCCGGGACGTTTGTTTGCCGCGACTCGCGTCGCCCTGCCGATGGAACATGCGCGAGTGGGCTATCTCGGCACGTGGGTGGATCGTCCCTATCTCGATCGCGACGCGCTGGTGAACGCGATCGATTACGAGCTCGCGCCGAGCGACGACTGGCGCATCAGCGGTCAGGTGATCCGCTCCGATATCGGCACGAGCGGCGTGGCTCTGATGGATATGAGTCTGGCGCCTGGCACGGGGCCTCGCCGTTCCGAAATCAATGCGCACGGTTACGAGTCGTGGCTGCAGGCTGATTTCAGTCGCAGCTCGCCGCTGACGCATACGTTGAAGCTGCTGTACATCGACGACACGTTCGACATGAACGACCTGGGCTACATGGAGCGCAACGCGCTCAAGCAGGTCGAGTGGGAAACAAATTATCGAGTCGCCGGCGGCGGGCGGGTGAGCGGCGAAACGCAGCGGCTCTATACGTTCTATCGTGAGAACACCGACGGACAACGCCTGCAGTCGCGATTCTCGGTGTCGCGCGACGTCAGTTACGCGAGCGCATGGAAGGCATTCCAGGAACTGCGCTACGTCACCAGCGGCGTGGACGATTTGCTTTCACGCGGCAACGGACCGGTGCGACTGGACGAGCGCTTCTCCGCCTACATGGACATCACCACGCCCCGCTATGGCGACTGGCAATTCACATTGGGCACCTATGCGTTCCAGCAGGGCGTCGAGGACTACTCCGGCTGGCTGCAATTTCTGATCTCCTATTATCCGACCGACAAGCTCACCCTGCGGCTGGATCTGTTGCCGCAGTACTCCTCGGACTGGCTGCTGTGGGAAGAGGGAAATCTGTTCGGTTCGTATCGTGCCAGGCGACTCGACTACGACTTCCGCCTGGACTGGATTCCCGCGCCGCGCCACGAGTTGCGCGTGAAATGGCAATGGATCGGCATCGACGCCGAAGTCCGCCGCGCCTATCGCACCGATCGGGCGGGCAACCTGCTTGCTACCACCGATGCTGTCGCGCCGTTCACCGTCAACAATCTCGGTCTGCAGATTCGTTATCGGTATGAGATCGGCCCGATGTCGGAACTGTTTCTGGTTTACGCGCGCGGCGGCTACAATTTCATCGACGACGACGAGCGCGGTGTGAGCGAGTTGTTTCGCGACATGACCGATGTGCGGGATGCGGATCAGTTCCTGATCAAGCTCCGGTACAAGTTGTAAATCTGGCGTGATCTGATTCGGGTCCGGTTGCCGATGTCAAGAAGGCGGGACAAAATGCACCACCCGCCCGCGTGATCGCAGATTTATAGTCATAATTCGCGGTGCGATAGGCTCCATCTTCCTTGTAGCACTGCAAAACGCTGCGTATAATTCGCCGCCGTTTCCGGCCGGGCGGTAAACCAATACGTGCCACACACGTGAATGTCACCGCGCGCGGCAAGCGCCTTTCGTTGAAATTCGCCGCGATACAGCTGGCGTGCACGGGTCTGGCAGCACTCGTGTTCTTGATGACGAGCGGCTGGAACGCGGCCCGCTCGGCGGTCGCGGGCGGTTTGATCATCGCGTTGGGGACTCTCGTGTTCGCATGGCGCTTGTTCGCCACAACCTGGCCACCGGCCAGCGCGGCGCGCGGGTTCTACGCGGGCGAATTGTTGAAGTGGATTTGGGTACTCGGCGCGTTTGCGCTGGCATTGACTCGCGGCGGCATGGAACCGCTGCCCCTGCTGATCGGCCTGGTGGCCAGTCAGTGCGGGTTCTGGGTCGCGATGGGAATTTTCAAATAGTCGTTTTAGGTGAGGTGGGTTGATGGCTGAGCATGGTGGTCCGGCGACCATGACCGATTACATCAAGCACCATCTCCATCATTTGGAGATGCCGGTCGGTGAGGGCCGGTTCTGGGTGCTGCATCTCGACAGCATCTTCTTCAAGCTGCTGTGCGCCGCTATTTTCCTGTACCTGTTCCTGCGCGTGGCGCGTCGTGCGACCCCGGGCGTGCCCGGCAAATTCCAGTGCTTCATCGAAATGATCGTCGAGTTCGTCGATACCTCGGTGAAGGAAACCTTCCATGGCAAGAGCAAGCTGATCGCGCCGCTGGCGATCACGATTTTCTGCCTGGTGTTCCTGATGAACTTCCTGGACATGATTCCGGTGGACTGGGTGCCGGCAGCGGCGGGCGCGGTGGGTGTTCCCTATCTGCGCATCGTGCCGACCGCCGACCTCAACACCACTTTGGCAATGTCGCTGACCGTGTTCCTGCTGATCCAGTATTTCGGCGTCAAGCACAAGGGCGTCGGCACCTTCGTCGGCGAGATGTTCACGGCGCCGTTCCACGCTCCCAACACGATCGGCAAGATTCTGCTGGCGCCGGCCAACCTGCTGCTGCGCCTGATCGAAGAAGCGGTCCGCCCGATTTCGCTGGCCCTGCGCTTGTTCGGCAACATGTACGCCGGCGAGCTGATCTTCATCCTGATCGCCTGCATGACGCTCGGCGCGAGCCTGTCGAGCGGTCTTACGTATGTGATGGCGCCGCTACAGTTCGTGGCCGGCTTCGTCTGGACCGCGTTCCATATCCTGATCATCACGCTGCAAGCATTCATCTTCATGATGCTGACCATCGTGTATCTCAGCATGGCCGCCGAGCATCACTGATTTCGTTTCGATCGTTCGATTACTAACTGACTGTTTTTCTGCACGCACCGGAGATTCAAATGGAGAACATCACTCAGATTGCCGACGTCATGAGCTTCACCGTGATTGCCGCGGGTCTGCTCATCGGCCTCGGCGCGCTCGGCACCGCGATCGGCTTCGCGTTGCTCGGCGGCAAGTTCCTGGAAGGCTCGGCTCGTCAGCCGGAGCTGACCGGCATGCTGCAGACGAAGATGTTCATCGTCGCCGGCTTGCTGGACGCGATTCCCATCATCGGCGTCGCCATCGCCCTGCTGCTGATCTTCGCGAACCCGTTCATCGGTCAGCTCGGCGGCTGATTCGCCGTTCGCAGTCGATCGACGCCAGGCGGTGTCACAGCCGCCGTATGTGAATCGGAGTAAGCATGGATCCCACAATAACCATCGTCGTCCAGGGCATCGCGTTCTTCGCGGTGGCCTGGCTGGTCATGAAGTTCGGCTGGCCGAACATCATCGCGGCGATCGAGGATCGGCAGAAGAAGATTGCCGAGGGTCTCGCGGCTGCCGAGAAAGGCGAAAAGAGCCTGGCGGAAGCCAGGAACTCGGCCAACGACATCATCAAGGAAGCGCACGCGCGCGCCGCGAAGATCGTCGAACAGGCCAATCGCCGCTCGGTGGAAATGGCCGAGGAAGCCCGAGGCGTCGCATCGGCGGAAGCCGAGCGTCTGGTCGCGGGTGCCCGTCAGGAAGCCGCGTTGGAATCGACCCGCGCCCGCGAAGAGCTGCGTCGTGAAGCCGCCAATCTGGCGGTGTTCGGCGCCAGCAAGCTGCTCGGTCGTGAGATCGACGCCAAGGCCCATGCCGACTTGCTCGACAAGCTGGCACTGGAGATCGAGCGCGGTTAACGCGCTCGGCTAATACGGAGCTCTCATGGCCGAAAAAGCCACCATCGCCCGCCCCTACGCCAAGGCCGCGTTCGAGTCGGCGCGTCAACACCACGCGCTGGAACGCTGGTCCACGGTGCTGGCAACCGCCTCGTCGGTGGTGCAGGACGAGCGCGTTGCCGGGCTACTGTCGAGCCCGCGCGTCACGCCGGAGCAACTCTCCGGCTTGATCGCGGACATCGTCGGCAGCGATCTGGATGAGCAGACCCGCAATTTCCTGGCGACGCTGGCCAGCAATCGCCGACTGGCGCTGCTGCCGGAAATTGCCACGATGTACGAGGGCCTGCGGGCTGAAGCCGAGAACACCGCCGACGTGCAGGTGGTTTCGGCGGTGGCGCTGGACGAGGCGCAGAAACAGCGCCTCGCCGCCGCTCTGAAAAAACGTTTGAAGCGCGACGTGCGCTTGCATGTCGAAGTGGACGCATCGCTGATCGGTGGCGCCATCGTGCGCGCGGGCGATTTCGTCATCGACGGTTCGCTGAAGGCGCGCCTCGACCGCTTGGCGGTCGAGATGAGTCATTGATAGCGCCGGCTCTTATACCGAATTGACCGAGGATTTAGCGCATGGCCATCAAGGCATCTGAAATCAGCGATCTGATCAAGTCACGCATCGAGAAGTTCTCGAGCGCGACCGAAGAAGCGAACGTCGGCACCGTGGTCACCGTCACCGACGGTATCGTGCGCGTGCACGGCCTCGCCGACGTGAAGTACGGCGAAATGTTGGAATTCCCCGGCGGCAGCTTCGGCCTCGCGCTGAACCTGGAGCAGGACTCGGTCGGCGCCGTGGTGCTCGGCGAGTACAAGCACATCGTCGAAGGCGACACGGTGAAGACCACCGGCCGCATTCTCGAAGTGCCGGTCGGCGAAGGCTTGCTGGGTCGCGTGGTCGACGCCCTCGGCAACCCGATCGACGGCAAAGGCCCGATCCAGGCCGCGCGCAACGCCCCCATCGAGCGCGTCGCGCCGGGCGTGGTGTTCCGTAAGTCCGTCAGCCAGCCGGTGCAGACCGGTTACAAGGCCGTCGACTCGATGGTGCCCGTGGGCCGCGGTCAGCGCGAGCTGATCATCGGCGACCGTCAGACCGGCAAGACCGCGCTGGCGATCGACACCATCATCAACCAGAAGAACTCCGGCATTAAGTGTATCTACGTCGCCATCGGCCAGAAGCAGAGCTCGATCGCGAACGTGGTGCGCAAGCTGGAAGAGCACGACGCGATGAAGCACACGATCATCGTGGCCGCTTCCGCTTCGACTCCGGCCTCCATGCAGTACCTCGCGCCGTACGCCGGTTGCGCCATGGGCGAGTACTTCATGGACAACGGCGAAGACGCGCTGATCATCTATGACGACTTGACCAAGCAGGCCTGGGCGTACCGCCAGATCTCCCTGCTGCTGCGTCGTCCGCCGGGCCGCGAAGCGTATCCGGGCGACGTGTTCTACCTGCACTCGCGTCTGCTCGAGCGTTCGGCTCGAGTCAACGAAGAGTATGTCGAGAAGGCGACCGGCGGTCGGGTCAAAGGCAAGACCGGCTCGCTGACGGGTCTGCCCATCATCGAAACCCAGGCCGGTGACGTGACGGCGTTCGTGCCGACCAACGTCATCTCCATCACCGACGGCCAGATCTTCCTGGAAGGCGATCTGTTCAACGCCGGTATCCGTCCCGCGATGAACGCCGGTATCTCGGTGTCCCGCGTCGGTGGCGCCGCGCAGACCAAGATCATCTCGAAGCTCGGCGGCGGTATTCGTCTCGCTCTCGCGCAGTATCGCGAGCTCGCGGCGTTCTCGCAGTTCGCGTCCGACCTCGACGAGTCGACCCGTCGCCAGCTGGAGCGCGGTCAGCGCGTGACCGAGCTGATGAAGCAGAAGCAGTACGCGCCGATGTCGGTCGCCGAAATGGCGCTGTCCATCTACGCCGTGAACAACGGCTTCATGGACAAGGTCGAGATCAAGAAGATCGGCGCGTTCGAAACCGGCCTGCAGGCGTTCGCCAAGACGAACTACAAGCAGGCCATCGACGCCATCAACTCGAACCCGGTGCTGTCGCCGGAGAACGAAGCTTCGCTGAAGAAGATCTGCGAAGAGTTCGCTCAGTCCGGTACTTACTGAGGCCGGCACGTACTGATCGCTACGCACCGAGAGTGAAATGCCAGGCGTAAAAGAGATCCGGATCAAGATTGCGAGCTTCAAGAGCACGCAAAAGATCACCAAGGCCATGGAAATGGTGGCCGCGAGCAAGATGCGCAAGGCGCAGGAGCGCATGCGCGCGACGCGTCCGTACGCGGAAAAGATCCGCACGGTGATCGGTCACCTGCGCCTGGCGAATCCGGATTACAAACATCCGTTCATGATCGAGCGCGACGTGAATGCGGTCGGCTTCATCATCATCACCACCGACCGCGGTCTGGCCGGCGGCCTGAACGTGAACCTGTTCAAGGCCACGCTGGCGGCGATGCGTGAGTGGCAGCAGCAGGGCAAGAAAGTCTCGGTCTGCCTGATCGGCTCGAAGGGTGTGCAGTTCTTCCGTCGCCTCGGCGGCGTGGAAACGTTGGCGACGGTGACTCACCTCGGCGACCGGCCGCACGTCAACGATTTGATCGGCACCGTCAAAGTGATGTTGGACCAGTATCGCGAAGGCAAGCTCGATCGACTGTTCCTGGTCAACAACGAATTCATCAACACGATGAGCCAGAAGCCCGTCGTGCGGCAGCTGCTGCCGGTCGTCACCCAGGACGAAGACAAGCTGCAGAAGCTGTGGGATTACATCTACGAGCCGTCCGCGGCCGAGCTGCTCGATGGCGTGCTGATGCGCTACATCGAATCGCAGGTCTATCAAGGCGCGGTGGAGAACGTCGCCTCTGAAATGGCCGCCCGCATGGTCGCGATGAAGAGCGCCACCGACAACGCCGGCAAGCTCATCGAGGAATTGCAGCTGATCTACAACAAGGCTCGCCAGGCGGCGATCACCAAAGAGATCAGCGAAATCGTCGGCGGAGCCGCTGCCGTTTGATGGCGCGCACCCGAACACAGAATTATTGAGGAACGACACATGGCAAGCGGCAAGATTGTCCAGATCATCGGTGCGGTCATCGACGTGGAATTCCCGCGCGACCAGATCCCGAAGGTGTATGAAGCGCTCAAGCTCGAAGACGTCGATCTGACGCTCGAAGTGCAGCAGCAGCTCGGCGACGGCGTCGTGCGCACCATCGCCATGGGCGTGTCGGAAGGCTTGAAGCGTGGCCTGAAAGTCAACGCCACCGGCGCTCCGATCTCCGTGCCGGTCGGCAAGGGCACGCTCGGCCGCATCATGGACGTGCTCGGCACTCCGCAGGACGAGAAGGGCCCGGTGCAGACCAAGGAGCTGCTGCCGATTCACCGTCCCGCGCCGTCTTACGACGAGCAGTCGGGCGGCCAGGACCTGCTGGTCACGGGCATCAAGGTCATCGACCTGCTCATTCCGTTCGCCAAGGGCGGTAAGGTCGGTCTGTTCGGCGGCGCCGGCGTGGGCAAGACCGTCAACATGCTCGAGCTGATCAACAACATCGCGAAACAGCACTCGGGTCTGTCGGTGTTCGCGGGCGTCGGCGAGCGTACTCGCGAAGGCAACGACTTCTATCACGAGATGATCGAGTCGGGCGTCATCGACACCAACGATCTCACCAACTCGAAAGTGGCGATGGTGTACGGTCAGATGAACGAGCCGCCGGGCAACCGCCTGCGCGTCGCGCTGACCGGTCTGACCATGGCCGAATACTTCCGCGATGAAAAGAACGAAGCCGGCAAGGGCCGCGACGTGCTGCTGTTCATCGACAACATCTACCGTTACACGCTGGCCGGCACCGAAGTGTCCGCGCTGCTCGGCCGTATGCCTTCGGCGGTGGGTTACCAGCCGACGCTGGCCGAGGAAATGGGCGTGCTCCAGGAGCGCATCACTTCCACGAAGACCGGCTCGATCACGTCCATTCAGGCCGTGTACGTGCCTGCCGACGACTTGACCGACCCGTCGCCGGCCACCACGTTCGCGCACTTGGACGCGACCGTCGTGTTGTCCCGTCAGATCGCCTCGCTGGGTATCTACCCCGCCGTGGATCCGCTGGACTCCACCAGCCGTCAGCTCGATCCGCTGGTCATCGGCGAAGAGCACTACAACGTCGCGCGCGGCGTGCAGGCTGTGCTTCAGCGTTACAAGGAACTGCAGGACATCATCGCGATCCTGGGCATGGACGAGCTGTCGGAAGACGACAAGCGCACCGTGTCGCGCGCTCGTAAGATCCAGCGCTTCCTGTCGCAGCCGTTCAACGTCGCGAAAGTGTTCACCGGTCAGGACGGCAAGATCGTCCCGCTCAAGGACACCATCCGCGGCTTCAAGGGCATTCTCGACGGCGAGTACGACCACCTGCCCGAGCAGGCGTTCTACATGGTCGGCGCCATCGAGGAAGCCGTCGCCAAGGCGAAGACACTGCAGTAATTGGAATCGACCGGCGAGCGATGATCGTTACATCGCTCGCCACTCACCGCGAAAGTCACGTGCTTTCGCAAGCGAGGCGGAAAAGCGCCGTAGCGCCTTTTCAGCACTAGAGCAGTCCAGCGAGAGCACATGGCAACCATTCACGTCGATATCGTCAGCGCCGAAGGCCAGATCTTCTCGGGCGAAGCCGCTATGGTCTTCGCGCCGGCCGCCATGGGCGAGCTCGGTATCGCGCCTCGTCACGCCCCGTTGCTGACGACGCTCAAGCCGGGCGAAGTCCGCGTGCAGCTGCCGGGCGGTGAAGAACAGTTCTTCTTCGTCGGCGGTGGCGCCATCGAAATCCAACCCCACCTCGTCACCGTGCTCGCCGACACCGCTCTGCGCGCCAAGGACATCGACGAAGCCGCCGCCCTGCAAGCCAAGCAGCGCGCCGAAGAAGCCCTCAAGGATCGCGCCGGCAAGATCGACGTTGCCGAAGCCCAGGCCGAACTGGCCCGCGCCGTGGCGCAGATCAAGGCCATCGAGAAGCTGCGGAAGATCAAACAGTAAAGCGGCTACGCCCGCGCGAGGTCAGATCCAAGACCTCACCGATATCGAAACCGAGCCCGCCAGGTCGCCTGCGCGGGCTCTTTCGTTTGCATACGTCGACCGAGGTAAGGTCAACGCTCTTGGGCCGCGAACAGCGAATAAACAAGAACGATCAGCACCAGATTCAGGGCGTGAAGCAGCAACGAAACAACGATCATCGGCACGCGCACCGAGAAGCTGGGCTTTCGAAACAACGCGGCCACACCTGTTTGCAGTAGTAGAACAGGCAGGTGCCAGCCCGCCCAGATCCGAAAGAAGGCTACGCTCCACCACGGCCCGTGGTCGAACGGATTGCCGCTGAAGCCCTGCCGCGTCAGCAACCAAAACCGCAATTGCCACAGGATCAGAAGAACCAGCTCCGCGGCAGCGAACCTGGGCGCCACCTCGAAAGCGCTTTGTATGGTCGAGTCCAAATCGGCCCCCGCAAGCCGGGCGAGGGTGTCGCGGCCGGGCCGTCGACCCCGCGTATCGTATAGAACCGCTGAGTATCGTTATGCGCCGAACTATACCGGCGAGCGCGCCGCCGGAGGCTGCGTCTTCGTTATTCGACCAAATATTCCTAAGAATATGTCAGGTCCATGGCGTTACTTGAACCCATGATCCCGCGCCAGCATCGCCGCTTGCGTGCGCGATTCAACATCGAGCTTCTCGAACACCCGAGACACGATGTTACGAACGGTTTTCTCGCTCAGGTGCAGGCTCGCCGCGATCTGCGCGTTGGTGTGGCCGGCGGCCAAGCCATTTAAAACATCCCGTTCTCGCGGCGAGAGCTCGCCGAATGGATCGCTCTTCATTTGATTGGTTCGCGCCGAGGCGCCGCGCCCGGTAAATTCCAGCACGATCTCCTTGAACTGTGCCCACGCCGGCTCATGCTCGAGTAACACATGATTGCGTGATTCCAGCTGCACGAATTCCGCGTTGGGAATCTCGGCCGCCAACTCACGGCTGGCGCTGATCGGCGTGACCTGATCCTCGACCGGATGGATGATCAACGTCGGTACTTTCAATTGAGGCAGCAGGTCGCGCACGTCGATCTCTGCACGCGCCAGCATGAGATGCGCGGCGACGTCGGGATTGGTGGTCCGGCGGCAGAGCTCGTTGAACCATTCGAGTTGCTGAGGATTGGCGTCCGGCGCGAACCGTGAAGTGAACACCTGCCGGAAAGCGACCGTGTCCGTGCCCCAGCCGAGCCGAATCAATTCAACGATCGCTTGGAAACGCCGTAAACCCTGCGGGTCGCCACGCTTCGCCCAGCCGGTCGCGTAGCCGCCATAAAGAATCAAATGTGACACGCGCTCGGGGTAGCGAACGGCATAGGCGATGGAAGCCGACGCGCCCTGGGAGATGCCAAGCAAGGTCATCGGCTGTTCGCATTGAGCCGCGTCGATGATCGCTTCGAGATCGTCGATCCAGCGCGCCAGCGAGACTTCCGATACTTCCCACTGCGACATGCCACAGCCACGTTCGTCGTAGCGGATGAACCGGAAATGCTCGGCGAAGAACTCGATCCAGTGGCGCCAGACCGGGCTTTCCAGGTCGTACTGCAGATGAGTGAGCCAGTTCGCCGCCTTCACCAGAGGCGCGCCGCTGCCAGTGGAGGCCCAGGCGAGGCGGACACCGTCGCTGGCTCTCACGTACCGGATGGACTGACGAATCGTGTGCTGCCCCATACGCGCCTTCTCGCGGGGCCGGGACAAATGTCCCGGTCGCCCGTATCAAATCATGCCTGCGTTCGGGACATCCTTCATCTGTTTCGCGGCTGCGGGCGGGCCGATGCTACGCGCCTCGATCAGCTCTGGAGGTCTTATGAAACGCACCCTGGTTCTGCTGTACGGCGTGGCCTGTTACGCCGTGTTCTTTGCGACTTTTCTTTACGCCATCGCCTTTCTGGGCAACTTCCTGATCGGCAACCCCATCGACGCGCCGCCGACGATGGGCACCGGCCAGGCGATTGCGGTGAACATCGGATTGCTTGCCGTGTTCGCGCTTCAGCACAGCATCATGGCACGGCCGGCCTTCAAACGTTGGTGGACCCGATTGGTGCCGGTCGCGGCCGAGCGCAGTACCTATGTGCTGTTCTCCAGTCTGGCCCTCATTCTGCTGTTCGGGCTGTGGCAGCCCATCGGCGCCGTGATCTGGCACGTCGACAGCCCGCTCGGTAAGGGCGCGCTGTATGCGGGCTATGCGGCCGGCTGGGGTCTGTTATTGCTCTCGACCTTCCTGATCAATCATTTCGATCTGTTCGGGTTGCGCCAGTCTTGGCTGTATTTCCGCGGTCGTCCGTACACGGAGATCGCGTTCCGCACGCCGAGCCTCTACAAGGTCGTGCGCCATCCTCTCTATGTCGGCTGGCTGCTCACGTTCTGGTGCACGCCGACGATGACGGCGGCTCATCTGTTGTTTGCTTTGATGACCACTGCATACATTCTGATCGCCATCCAGCTCGAAGAGCGGGATCTGATTCGTGCCTTCCCCGAGTATGAGAACTACCGTCGGAAAGTGCCGGCGCTCATTCCATTCACCAAGGGCCGGCGGACCAATGGCCTGGCGAGCGGTGTGAGGCAGTCGTGATTTCCGCATGCTCCATGCATGACATGGAGAAACGGCCCTGGCCATTGCGCTCGCAATGGCCGGGACGTCCGAAGCGGAGGCCGTGCGCTGCGAGCATCCGTCTCGCGATGACTCGGCAGCCTGTTACAGCGCCGCCCAGCGAGCTCTCTGCAATGGTGATGTCTGCGTCAGATCGCCGCGAGCAAGCAGTCCCGGTTCCAGAGCGGCAGAACCAGCTAATAGGCGAGGTTGGTCCCACCGCGCTAGGATGCGCGAATGAAACTCGGCTTTGAACACACCTACGCGACACTTCCGGCTCGCTTTTACGCAAGCATTGAGCCGGTGAAGGTTTCGGCGCCACAGACGGTCATATTCAATCGCGAGCTCGCGGCCGAGCTACGGTTGGACCCCAACCTGGACGATCGCCAGGTCGCGGCGCTGTTCTCTGGAAACGAGCTGGCGGAAGACTCAACGCCGATCGCGCTCGCGTACGCCGGCCATCAATTCGGGACGTTCGTGCCGCAGCTGGGTGACGGGCGGGCGGTGCTTTTGGGAGAGATTCGCGACAATCACGGCATTCTCCGAGACATCCAGCTGAAAGGTTCCGGCCGTACGCCATTCTCGCGGGGTGGTGATGGTCGAGCGGCCATCGGACCGATGCTTCGGGAATATTTGATCAGCGAGGCGATGCACGCCTTGGGTATTCCGACCACCCGATCGCTCGCCGTCGTAACCACAGGCGAGCAGGTCTATCGGACAGAGATATTGCCGGGCGCAGTGCTCACGCGAGTCGCCGCAAGTCACATCCGAGTCGGAACGTTTCAATACTTCGCCGTGCGCGGCGATCAGGAAGCGCTGAAAGAGCTGCTGGACTACGTGATCAATCGACACTATCCAGAAGCCCGCAACGCGGACGTACCCGCACTGGCAGCCCTCAAAGCAATCACGGCACGCCAAGCCGCACTGATCGCCGATTGGATGCGCGTCGGTTTCATTCACGGGGTCATGAACACGGACAACATGGCACTCTCGGGCGAGACCATCGACTATGGTCCGTGCGCATTCATGGACCGCTACGATCCACAAACCGTATTCAGTTCCATCGACCTCGGCGGCCGATATGCCTACACGAATCAGCCCGGCATCGCGCAGTGGAATCTGGCGCGGCTGGCCGAAACGTTACTCCCCCTGATCGATGCAAACGAAACGAAATCGGTCGAGCTGGCGACCGAAGTCGTCGAAGACTTCGTGGAGCAGTTCGAAACCGCCTTCCTCGCGCACATGCGCCGAAAGATCGGGCTCACGTCCGCGGAAGACGGTGACGCCGATTTGATATCGGCGCTGCTGGCAGCCATGCAGAAGGGGCAGGCCGATTTCACGCTGACCTTCAGCAACCTGTCTCGCGCGGCAGAGAGTTCGAACGACGCGTCGCTTTACGAAATCTTCAACACGCCGGCCGAGATCGATGGATGGTTGAAGGCTTGGCGTGCACGTCTTGTGTTGGACCCGCAAACCTCGGCGGAGCGAGCGGCAACGATGCGTCTCGCCAACCCCGAGTTCATTCCTCGAAATCATCGCGTCGAGGCAGCGTTACAAGCCGCTACGGCCGGCGATATGCAGCCGTTCCATCGGCTGCTGAGCATTCTTCAGCGTCCGTACGATCGGCAGCCGGATGCAGCCGAGTACACCCAGCCGCCGCCACCGTCGGAAGAGAAATACAAAACGTTCTGCGGAACCTGAGGGCGCGGTCAGGCCGCGTCTTGCGCAGGAATCAATCGCGGCTCGGACCCACGAGATTTCGAATCGTTGGCGCGACGGCTGCGCTCTGCCTGGCCGAGCAGTTCGAGCGCCGCCGGGGCATCTTCGTCGCCGGCAAAGGCTGCCAGGCCGGTGCTGAGTCGAATGCCGCTCGCCGCCGAGCTCAAGCCCCAATGCACGAACGCATTGCGAATGGTTTGTTCCATCGCGCTGGCCTCGTTCGGCCCGCTCTCCGGCATCACGACGACCAGGCGGCAGGTGTTCGCCGGCGCGGGCAACCGGACTACCCAATCGAGCTTCGGCCGCATGGCGTCGTGTGAAGCGCCGAGCAGCGTGTCCGAAACAGATCCCGTTGTGTTGTGTTGATTGAACGAGGCCGCGTCGGCCGCATCCAGGCCCACGCTCAGCAATTGCAATGTTTTCTTGGAGCGTCCCGCTTGCACGATTTCCGCGCGCAACCGGCCGACCAGATGACGGGCAGTATGCGCACCGTTCTCCAGATCGACGGTGGCCGGTTCATGTGCGCGACCCGTTCTCGAAGACTGGCGACGACGAATTGCAGTCACCCCCGCTTGCACCCGACCAGCCATTTCGCCGAGCGCGTTCTGCCGCATCAGGTACTGATCGACTCCCATGCAATAACCCTGCTCTTGAATCCTGACGTCGGAGACATCGGTGAGCATGATGATGTACACGGGCGCGAGCGACAGGATACGCAGACGGGCCACGAACTCGATGCCGTCCACCGCAGGCACGGCGCTGTCAGTGATCACGACCGGGAACCACTCGCGAGCGAACATCGTGAGCGCCTCGACGCCATCGGCAGCAGCGGCAACTTCGAAGCCCTGGAGCTTGAGCAACGCGGACGCCGATTCGCGCATGCCTTCATCGGCATCCACGATCAGGACGCGGCGCGGCGGCGAAAAATCGGGCGAGGCGCTCATGTTGATGACGTAGTTATGTGAGATGGAGCTACGGTACTCTCCCGATGAGCAGGAGCGTTAACTTGCTTGCCGTTTCTGTGAGACGGCTCCCGGAGCGCGCGCCGCCCCGGTGCATGCCGCGTCGCTCACACCGTTACAACTTGATCGAGTTCACAGTCGGGCGAAGCGCAGGGTGAAGGCGGCGGCCCTCCGCGCCGGGCTGGCGGCCACTGGCTCAAGTTCCCATAATGCGGCTCTGATCTGGCCGCTTTCGGCCTGCAACCCTACAGTCGCCATGCCTCTGTCGATCGTGATCCTGGCCGCCGGCCAGGGCAAACGCATGAAGTCGGACCTGCCCAAGGTCCTGCAGCCCCTGGCCGCCCGTCCCATCCTGTCCCACGTCCTGGACACCGCGAAACAATTGCAGGCCGACGCGATTCACATCGTCTATGGCCACGGCGGCGATCAGGTGCGCAAGGCGCTGGCGAGCGAGCCCGTCAATTGGGTGCTGCAGGCCGAGCAGCTCGGGACCGGCCATGCCGTCGCGCAGGCCATGCCAGCGATTCCCGACGATCACGATGTACTGATTCTGTATGGCGACGTGCCGTTGGTTCGTCAGCCGACCTTGAAGTCACTGCTTGAACAGTGCAACGACAAGGCCATGGGCGTGCTCACGGTGGTGCTCGCCGATCCGACCGGCTACGGCCGGGTCGTTCGCGACAACGCCGGCAACGTCGTGCGCATCGTCGAGCAGAAGGACGCGAACACCAAGGAGCGCGCCATCGGCGAGATCAATACCGGTCTCATGGCCGTGCCTGCGGCGTCGCTGCGCAAATGGCTTGCGGAGTTGAAAAACGACAACGCCCAGGGCGAGTACTACCTCACCGATATCATCGTCATGGCCGTGCGCGCGGGCATGAAGGTGAATGCGGTGATCGCGCCGACCGAAATGGAAGTGCTCGGGGTCAATGACAAAGTGCAGCTGGCCCAGCTCGAAGGCGCGTTGCGCGCCGAGCGGGCGCGTGAATTGATGATCAACGGAGTGACGTTGGCGGATCCGGCGCGTATCGATATTCGCGGCAAGGTCACTGTGGGTCGCGATGTTTTCATCGACGTGAATGCGGTGCTCGTCGGCGACGTTCAGCTCGGCGATCGCGTGCGCATCGGGCCGAATTGTTATCTGCGAGACTGTCGCATCGATGCTGACACGGAGATTCACCCGAACTGCGTCATCGATCGCGCCGTGGTCGGGCCGCGCAATAGCATCGGTCCGTTCGCTCGCCTGCGACCGGAAACGGTCCTGCACGGGGACGTCCACATCGGCAACTTCGTCGAAGTGAAAAAGAGCGAGATCGGTCAGGGCAGCAAGGCCAATCACCTGACTTACCTGGGCGACGCCACGGTCGGTAGCAATGTCAACGTCGGCGCCGGCACAGTCACTGTGAACTATGACGGCGTGAACAAGTTCCGCACCGAGATCGGCGATGGCGCGTTCATCGGCTCCGGCTCCATGCTGATCGCTCCCATCAAGATCGGCGCGAACGCCAATACTGGCGCCGGCTCGACCATCACCAAGGATGCTCCCGAAGGCAAGCTCAGCCTGGCACGGGCCCGCCAGGTGACCATCGAAGGCTGGAAACGGCCCCAGAAAAAGACCAAGGAATAGGGGTGGCGGGCTTCGGCGAGCGGCCTTAAGGCCGCTTCCCGGCCGGGCCTCGACCTGTGAGACTTTCCGCAGCCCCAGGGAACCCCGGTCGGCTACACTCCCTTTTTATAAACCTGCGGCTATCAACGGAACCCTTATCTCCCATGTGTGGCATCGTCGGTGCGATTGCGGATCGCAACATCGTTCCCATCCTGATCGAAGGCCTCCGGCGCCTGGAATATCGAGGGTATGACTCCGCCGGTCTGGCGATTCTGAACGGCACCGGCCATCTCCGCCGGCTGCGCACGGTCGGCAAAGTGCGCAAGTTGCAGGACGCCCTGCTCGAGACGCCGGTCGAGGGCCACCTGGGCATCGCGCACACCCGCTGGGCGACCCATGGCGTGCCGTCCGAGCGTAACGCGCATCCCCACATTTCGCGCGATGGCATCGCCATCGTCCACAACGGCATCATCGAGAACCACGAAGAGCTGCGTGAGGAGCTGACCAAGCTCGGCTATCAGTTCACCTCCGAGACCGACACCGAAGTGATCGCCCATCGCATTCACTTCCATAAGCAGAAGCTCGGCGACATTTTCCGCGCCGTGCGTGCCACGGTCGCCGAGTTGGAAGGTGCGTACGCGCTCGCCGTCGTTTCCGAAGATGCGCCGGATAGCATGATCCTCGCGCGCGCCGGCTGCCCGGTCGTGATCGGTGTCGGCAATAACGAACACTTCGTCGCGTCCGACGTAGCGGCGCTGCTGCCTGTGACGCGCAAGTTCATCTTCCTCGACGAAGGTGACGTGGCCGAGATCCGCCGGAGCACCGTGCGCATCCTCGATCACGAAGGCAACAACGCTCAGCGCGAGATCCGCGAAAGCTCGCTCTCCGCCGACGCGGCCGAGAAGGGCGAGTTCGCGCATTACATGCTCAAGGAAATCCACGAGCAGCCTCGTGCCATCGCGCAGACGCTGGAAGAACGCGTCGCCGGCGGCAAGCTGCTCGAAGCTGCGTTCGGTCCGCTCGCCACTGAAGTGTTCCGTCGTTGCGAGGCTGTGCAGATCGTCGCGTGCGGCACGAGCTATCACGCCGGCGCGGTCGCCAAGTACTACATCGAGCAGATCGCGCGTCTGCCCTGCTGGGTGGAGATCGCGAGCGAATATCGCTATCGCAACCCGGTCGTGCCTAAGAACACGTTGTTCGTTTCGATCTCGCAATCGGGCGAGACCGCGGACACGCTGGCCGCGCTGCGCATGGCCAAGCAGTCGGGCTATCTCTCGACGCTGTCGATTTGTAACGTGCCGGAAAGCTCCCTGGTTCGCGAGTCGGAGCTGGTGTTGCTGACGCGCGCGGGCCCGGAAATCGGCGTGGCGTCGACCAAGGCTTTCACGACTCAGCTGTGCGCGCTGGGCATGCTCGTCATCGCGCTCGCTAAATTCCACGGCACCGATCCGGAGCGCGAGCGGGGCCTGGTCCAGCGCCTGATCGAAATTCCTAGCCTGATCGAGAAGACCCTGCATCTGGATGACACCATCAAGAAGCTCGCCGAACGTTTCGCCGACAAGCATCACGCGCTGTTCCTCGGGCGCGGTCAGATGCATCCGATCGCGATGGAAGGCGCGTTGAAGCTCAAAGAGATTTCATACATTCACGCCGAAGCCTATCCCGCCGGCGAGCTCAAGCATGGTCCGCTCGCGCTGGTCGATGCCGACATGCCGGTCATCGCTGTTGCGCCGAACAACGATTTGCTGGAGAAGTTGAAATCGAATCTGCAGGAAGTGCGCGCGCGTGGCGGTGAGTTGTATGTGTTCGCCGACCCGGATTCCGGCTTCCAGCCGTCCGAAGGCGTCACTGTCATCACCATGCCCAAGCATGTCAGCCACTTCCAGGCGTCCGCCGTTTACACCGTGCCGTTGCAGCTCCTGGCGTATCACTGCGCCATTCTCAAAGGGACGGACGTGGATCAGCCGCGAAATCTGGCGAAGTCGGTCACGGTCGAATAGCGTAGTCCTCGCCTTGCGTGATCGTGGGCGCCGTCCTGCGATCACTCGGCGGCGAGCCGATTGTATGGTCGCCGGTCCCGTGCCACTGTGCTTGAACCACAGGCCACGGAGATACCGCCATGAGCCATTCCCGCAAATTCGCAATCTTGATGTTGATGTCCGTCGCCGCGGCGCCGTTCGCTATGGCGCAAAACCAAACGACGCCCCCGAGTTCGACCACCCGCCCGTCACAGAGCACGACCGAGCCGAACGCCACCGAGCCGAGCTCCGCCTCGAGCCCGCACCAGCGCCAGGCCATGCACGATCAGATGATGAAGGAGTGCATGCAGAAGGAACACGACAAGGATTCGACGCTGTCCAAATCTCAGATCAAGAAAAATTGCCAGGACCAGATGAAGATGCAGAAGTCGCCGACCGGCTAGGCGGCACGCTCGATCGGGATGGCAGCGGAAGTACGACGCCCGGATTCCAGGCATAAAGCCGCGTGAGTCTGGGCGTTCGCCACGTACTGCTCACTGCTCGCGAGATGGCGACACGAGGCGCGGCGGGAGCGCCGAGCGTTGGAGCGGCGGAGCTAGATCGCCCGACTATTCGCCGATTCCATCTGCGATAGAAACGACGCGGGGTCCAGCACGAAATGCGCGGCCTTCGACTCAGCGGCGGCGCGCAGCAGTTCCTCTTCGTTCGCCTCCACGACGCGTTTCGTTTCCACGATCATGATCGCGAGACGAAGCTCGCGAGTCATCTGGATCACTTGCTGAAGCAGAGTCATGTTCGGTTGGCGCAAATCGAACCGCACGACAATCGAATCCACTCTGCCTTGGCTGCGCGAGAGCTGAATGTCGTCACTCTCTTCGCTGCCCCAGACGGTGAGGCCCGAATGCCACGACTTCCGTTTGCGCAGAGCGCCGCCCAGAACGTCTTCGAGCTTCGGGTGCCGATACGACTGCCACGCCGCCGCGGCATCGAAGCCGCGCTCATCGAACAAGGCAGCGACATCGCCGCCGGCATCGAGCCAGTCCCGGGGCAGAAATGCTATCGCGAATTGCCAGACGGTCACGGCAGGCTCAGCTCGAACCGTAAGAAAATGCCTCGAGGGAAGATTCTAACCGCAGGCCACGCCCGAGCACTCAGGGGGCCGTTACTTCCCGCACTGACTCGGATCTTCGCTCGCCTGTTTCAGATAAGCGATCACATCCTTCCGATCCGCCTCCCGGGTGAAGCCGGGGAAGCCCATGATCGTGCCGGGCAGGGCGATGTACGGGGCCGCGATGAAGTCATCCAGCGTCTTCTCGTCCCAGACCAGGCCCGAGGAGCGCATCGCTTCGGAATAAGGGAAGCCGGGCACGGAGCCGGCCTTGCGACCAAACAAGCCACAGTGCATGGGCGCGTTCTCGGTGCTGGAGGAGAGGGAATGACAGGCTGCGCACTCCTTGGTGTACAGCTCGCGCCCTCGAGTCGCGTCGCCCTCTTCCTTGGAGCCGCACCCTGAGACGGCCAGCATCAGCGCGCCCAAAACGATCCAGGAACCATTCAACTTCGGCGAATACATTCAGCTACCTACCGTCGGTCTCCCGAGGGCGCCGGAGTATATCCAACCCGGGCGGCTTGTCCCGACCGGCATGGCGCGGGCGTTTGTGTCCTCAATGGTCCATAATGCCGCGTTTCGGCCACCTGACTTTCGGGCCCTGTCATGCAAATCACTAAAGACGCTGTCGCACTGATCCACTACACGCTGACCGATGATGAAGGCAAGACCATCGACAGCTCGGCCGGCGGCGAGCCGCTCGCCTACATCCACGGCAACGGCAATTTGATCCCGGGCCTGGAGCGCGAGCTGGAAGGCAAGGGCGAGGGCGACAAGCTCGATGTGAAGATCACGCCGGCCGACGGCTACGGCGAATTCGACAAGGCCCTGATTCAGCAGGTGCCGCGCCGGGCGCTCAAGGGTGTAGGGAATCTTCATGTCGGCATGCAGTTGCATGCTCAATCCGAGCACGGCGTGCGCGCGGTGACCATCACCCACATGCAGGGTGACATGGTGACGCTCGACGGCAACCATCCGCTGGCCGGCAAAAATCTGAACTTCAAGGTCGAAATCGTCGGCGTGCGTCCTGCGACCGAGGAAGAGCTGGCGCACGGCCATGTGCATGGTCCCGGCGGCCATCATCACTAAATAGATTGCAGACCGACGTGCGCACCGTCCGTGTGCGTACGTCGGCGATGCCTGCACCGCCTTGCATGCGAACGCGCGCGGACCGTGCGCAGTTGATCGCGACTTTCCGACATTTCCTGGTCATATCCGCACCGTAGAATGCTGCCCGCTCGGTGGCACATTCCGTGCTTCCTCGAGGAGTCATCAACTCACGGTGCGAGGAAATGTCGATGGAATTCACCCCTGATTCCTCACCCGCCAGGCGCAGTCGCGCCAGGCCCAAGGTCGTCTCCCCGGAGCCCGTCCAAGCGATGCCCGCTGCGGCAAAAAAACCGCGCGCGGCTCGCAAATCACCGACATCCAAATCGACTCGAGTCGAAGGCACGATCGTCGCCGCGACACTCGAGCCGACGCCCGAAGATGTCGGGACCATGATTGCCACTGCCGCTTACTATCTGGCGGCGGCTCGCAATTTCACGCCCGGCCATGAGCTCGACGATTGGCTGGAAGCCGAGCGCGCCGTCCACGCGCGATTGTTCGGCTAGCGTCTGCACGCATTTCATCGCGCGCGCATTTGGGAGTAGGCTGCTCCTCGCATAGGAAGGAGGGCTGCGATGCTGCGCGTAAGTTACCTGCTTGCCTTCAAGAACAAGTCCGTCTGGACCATCGGTCCCGAAGAGCCGGTCCTGGAAGCCATTCAGCTGATGGCGGACAAGCACATCGGCGCGCTGCCGGTGCTGCGGGATCAAGAGCTCGTCGGCATCGTCTCGGAGCGAGACTACGCCCGGAAAGTCATCTTGATGGGACGCTCCAGCTCCGATACGCCGGTGTGGCAAATCATGAGCTCGCCAGTGACCACGGTGACGCCCGATGAGGGCGTGCACCGTTGCATGGAGCTGATGACCGAGCTGCGTATCCGCCACCTGCCGGTCATGGAGAAGAACCGGCTCGTGGGAATCATCTCAATCGGCGATCTGGTGAAGGCCGTGATCGAAGAGCAGCAGCAGACCATCACCCAGCTCGAACGGTATATCGCCGGGTGACGGCCTGTCTGTTGCGTTAGCCCTGGGCGGTCGCGACCGGCATCGCGTCGTCCAGCAGGCCGCGCTGCAAGGCGCGATTCACCGCGCTCAAGACGGCGAGCAGCGACGCGGTCACGATGTTTTCGTGATAGCCGACACCGAACAACGTGGCGCGCGCCGGCGTGGTGATTTCAACGAACGCCATCGCCTTCGCGCCACTGCCCGTGCCGACCGAGTGCTCTTCATACGACAGCACGTCGAAGCGCAGGCCCAGCGCGTCGACGATCGCGTCGATCGGGCCGTTGCCTTCGCCATGAAGCAGCGCGCCCTGACCGTTGCACTTCAGTTTCAGCGACAGTCGCTCGACCTCATGCTGATCGCGCAGTGACGTGAGCTGGTGCCCGCCATAAACGTATGCACCGTTGTCACCGAGGAATTCCTGCTGGAACAGCGCCCAGATCTGTTCGGACGACAGTTCCTTGCCGGTCGCATCGGTGACGGCCTGCACGACCTGGCTGAACTCGATCTGCAAACGTCGCGGCATGGTGATGCCGTAGTCGCGCTCGAGCAGGTAAGCGATGCCGCCCTTGCCCGATTGGCTGTTGACGCGAATGACCGATTCGTAAGTGCGGCCGACGTCGCGCGGATCGATGGGCAGATACGGCACTTCCCAAATATCGCCCTCGCGACGAGCGGCGAACCCTTTCTTGATCGCGTCCTGATGCGAGCCCGAGAACGCGGTGAACACCAGATCGCCCACGTACGGATGACGCGGATGGATCGGCAGTTGATTGCAATGCTCGGCGATGCGAGCCGCTTCGTTGATGTTCGAGAAATCGAGGCCGGGATGCACGCCCTGCGTGTACATGTTCAACGCCAGCGTCACGACATCGACGTTGCCGGTGCGCTCGCCATTACCGAACAACGTGCCTTCGACGCGATCGGCGCCCGCCATCATGCCCAGCTCCGCCGCCGCGACCCCGGTGCCGCGATCGTTGTGAGGATGCAGTGACAGGACGATGCAATCGCGGTTCTTCACATGGCGCAGGAACCATTCGATCTGGTCCGCATAGATGTTCGGCGTCGCCATCTCGACGGTAGCGGGCAGATTGATGATGACTTTCCGCTCCGGCGTCGGCTGCAACACTGCGTTCACGGCATCGCAGATCTCGACTGCGAAATCCAATTCCGTGCCGGTGAAACTTTCCGGGCTGTACTCGAAACGCCACTCGGTCTCGGGATGGCGCTCGGCATGTTCGCGTACGCACTGCGCTGCCTTCACCGCGATATCGATGATGCCGGCGCGATCCAAACCGAATACCACGCGCCGCTGCACAGTGGAGGTGGAGTTATAGAAATGAACGATGGCGCGTCGGGCGCCCGCGAGCGCCTCGTAGGTGCGCGCGATCAGTTCGGGACGACTCTGCACGAGCACCTGGATGGTTACGTCATCCGGAATCAGATTCTGCTCGATCAGCTCGCGCACGAAGTCGAAGTCGGTCTGCGAAGCGGCCGGGAAACCCACTTCGATTTCCTTGAAGCCGGTCTTCACCAGCAGATCGAACATGCGACGTTTGCGGGCCCCGTCCATGGGCTCGATCAGGGCCTGGTTGCCGTCGCGCAGATCGACGCTGCACCACTGGGGCGGCGCGCTGATCACCTTGTTCGGCCAGGTGCGGTCCGGCAACGGGATGGGGGCGAATGAACGATATTTGGTCGAAGGTTCCTGCAACATGGTTCCGTTTCCTATGACGCGGCCGGCCATGACGTGGTCAGCCGCTGAAGCGAATCGAACTCGGGACTTTGTTTTTAGCGCCGGTCCCGGATCCCATTTCAGGGCGGGAGGCGTGAGGTGAGTTGTTGCGTCTAGCGACGCAGGTGCAGGCGCGCACGCAGCAGCCCACTGCCATGGGGGGGCAGAGCAGACATTTGCTGGATCGTGCGCATGTGCATGAATCTAGCAGGGCGGCTCCGCGAAACGCAAGGAGTTCCTGCGGCAATCCGCTACCGAGGTCACATACAGTAGGGGAACTGCTCCCCGGAGCCCTGGATTGCGTTGGTATGGAGCAACGGACGTATCCCATGTCAGGTCGCTGGAGGACGGCTGTGACGGCGCTGCTGGCAATGGCGGCGATGTTGGCGTCCGGTCCCGCGCGGACGCAGGACTCGCCGTTTCAGATCGTTTGGGTCGTCATAGGCGAGGCATCCAGCGGCTCCGACAAGGACCCGGCACATGCCGGACGGCAGTTGTTCATGGCCTCCGACCTGGTCTCCAAGAGTCTGGCCAATGTGAAAGTGGAGCAGGTCGACGTCGAGCCCGTGGTCAACGAGCTGGCGATCGGCCAGCGACTGTGTCTGGCGAAGATGAGCATCCGGGCCCTGGGACCCGGCAGAGAGCTGATCGGCGGCGCGCCGCTGTCGATATCGGTGCGACAGGATCAGAAGCCACGACTCGGGCTGAGTCGGAGCAAACGAGATATATGTTTGCAACCGAGCGCGGCCGGGGAATACCCGGTGCGTCTCACCAGTATGTTACCGGCCAGTGATGGCACGACTCGGGGCGCGCAAATGTATCTGCGGGTCAAAGCGGCCGCTCTAACAAACAATCCCACCGCCGCAGGCAATCGCTGACGCCAGTTGGTGCTCTAGTCCTTTCGGGCCAGGCGCAGATTTCACGCGTTGTTCACGCGCTCTATCACTTTGCCGTCACGAGCCGCGGGCAAAGTCGCGACCATGAAAACCAGACACTCATTGCATGACTGCATGGCCGCGCCTTCGGTTGCTGAAGCGACGCTGATGTCGCGCAACTGGCGCCGCTCTGGACAACGCTTACAACTGTGGAGTGCGACACGTGAACATTCATACCAGGCTCGTTGGCGCGTTCGATGCCATCATTCTTTTTACACTGGCGGCCATGACCGTCGTGATGATGGCGGCGCTGCTGAATCCTTCGCTCGGCAGCGACTCACTTGAAACGATGGGTAAGCATGCGACCGTGACGGTCGAGCAGATCGCCTGACTGAACGATCAGCGCAGGGACAGCATCCGCAGCCAGTCGCGCCCGCGATCGCCGTAGACAAGGAAATACGGATTCAGCAGGTCCGCTTTGGTGTTGTAACGCAGGCGCTCACCATTCGTTTTGACCACCGCGCCACCGGCGGCCTCGACGACAGCTTGCGCGGCCGCCGTATCCCACTCGCTGGTCGGACCGAAGCGCGGGTAGAAGTCCGCGCTGCCTTCCGCGACCAGGCAGAACTTCAGCGAGCTGCCAATAGCGATGAGCTCATAGGGCGCCAGGTGGGGCAGATATCGATCGAGCGTGTCGCCCCGATGTGAGCGACTGCCGACGATGCGTAACGGACTTTCGACAGGCGCGCGAACACGCACCGGCTCCGGCGGTTGTCCATCGACTTGTTTGAACGCACCGACCCCGACCGCACCAGTGTACGTGGTGCTCGTGACAGGCACGTGAACGACGCCCAGTACAGGCACGTGATCGTCGATCAAAGCGATGTTCACCGTGAACTCGCCATTGCGCGACACGAACTCCTTGGTGCCGTCGAGCGGATCGACCAGCCAGTAGCGCGTCCATCGCTGCCGCTGCTCGTAGGGGATATCGCTCGCCTCCTCCGACAGGACGGGCAGATCCGGTGTCAGTGCACGCAATCCTGTGGAGATGATCCCGTGCGAGCGCAGATCCGCGACGGTGAGCGGCGACCGATCGTTCTTGTGCGTGACTTCGAACTGTTCGCTGTAGACGCTCAGGATCGCGTCGCCGGCCTGCTGAGCCAGCTTGACTACCTTCGCCAACAGTTCCGATTGAGTCACGGCCCTTTCCTTACAAAGTCGGCCTTACAGGCCGGACAACTCGTCCGCCGGATACAGCATACCCGCGTCGCGCAGCTTGTTCATGATCTCCTCGGCCGCCGCTTCCGGAGAAGACAGCGCAGTCCGCAGATGGATCTCGGGATGCTCCGGCGCCTCGTAAGGCGAATCGATACCGGTGAAGTTTTGCAGCTCGCCGCGGCGGGCCTTCTTGTACAGACCTTTCGGGTCGCGCTTCTCCGCTTCTTCCAACGGTGTGTCGACGAACACTTCCAGGAACTCGCCCGGTTGCAGCAGGTCGCGCGCCAGGCGTCGCTCCGAACGGAACGGGGAGATGAAGGACACGAGCACGATCAAGCCAGCATCCACCATCAGCTTGGAGACTTCGGCTACGCGACGAATATTCTCGACGCGGTCCGCGTCCGTGAAGCCCAGATCCTTGTTCAGCCCATGACGCACGTTATCGCCGTCGAGCGTGTACGTGTGTCGACCGAGCGAATGCAGGCGTTTCTCGACCAGGTTCGCGATTGTCGACTTGCCCGCGCCGGACAAGCCGGTGAACCACAGCACGCAGGCTCGCTGTCCTTTCAGTCCCGCTCGCGCATGTTTGTTCACATCGAGCGCCTGCCAATGAATGTTCTCGGCGCGTCGCAGAGCGAAGCTGAGCAGACCCGCGCCGACCGTGTCATTGGAGATCTTGTCGATCAGAATGAAGCCGCCGGTCTCGCGATTGTCCGTGTAAGGATCGAATGCGACGGCGCGATCCAGGCTCAGATTACACACGCCGATCTCGTTGAGTTCCAGCTGCTTCGCGGCCAGGTGCTCCAGCGTGTTGACGTTTACCTTGTACTTCGGCGTCGTGATGCTGCCGGTGACAGTGCGCGAACCGAGCTTGATCAGATAAGGACGACCGGGAAGCATCGCTTCCTCGTGCATCCAGATGATGGTCGCTTGGAATTGATCGGCGACCGCCGGCGGCGATTCGGCCGCGGCGATCACGTCGCCCCGACTGATATCGACTTCGTCGGTCAGCGTGAGCGTGATCGATTGTCCCGCGACGGCCTGCTCCAGATCGCGATCGTGTGTGACGATGCGAGCGACCTTGCTGGTGCGTCCGGACGGCAACGCGCGGATCGTGTCGCCCTTGCGGATCACGCCGCTAGCAATGGTGCCCGCGAAACCGCGGAAGTCCTGATTCGGACGATTCACCCACTGCACGGGCAGACGGAACGGCCGCTGCTGCAAGTCATCGTCGATCTCGACGGTTTCGAGATATTCCATGAGCGTCGGGCCCTGGTACCAGGACGTCGCGGAGCTGCGCTCGAGCATGTTGTCGCCCCGCAGAGCGGAGAGCGGCACGGGCACGATGTTCTCGAGACCGATCTGTGCCGCGAACTCACGATATTCGGCGACGATCTTGTCGAAGATCTGCTGTGAGTAGCCGACCAGGTCCATCTTGTTGATGGCCAGCACGACGTGTTTGATGCCGATCAAGGAGACGATGTAGCTGTGCCGGCGCGTCTGCGTCAGCACACCCTTGCGAGCATCAATCAGAATCACGGCGACGTCGGCGGTCGAAGCGCCCGTGACCATGTTGCGCGTGTACTGCTCGTGCCCCGGCGTGTCCGCGACGATGAACTTGCGTCGATCCGTTGAAAAGAAACGATACGCGACATCGATGGTGATGCCTTGCTCGCGCTCGGCGGCGAGACCATCGACCAGCAAGGCGAAATCCAGCTCACCGCCCTGCGTGCCGACCTTCTTGGAATCCGCTTCCAGCGTGCTGAGCTGATCCTCGAAGATCATCTTGGATTCATACAACAGCCGGCCGATGAGGGTCGACTTGCCGTCATCGACGCTGCCGCAGGTGATGAACCGCAGCAGGCTCTTGTGCTCGTGAGACTTCAGGTAGGCCTGAATGTCGGTGGCGATGAGATCGGATTTATGAGCCATGATTCAACTTACCGAGACTGACCCGTCGTTCGTCGTTGTCGCCGGTCATTCCGGTCAGAAATAACCTTCCTGCTTTTTCTTCTCCATCGACGCGGCGCTGTCGTGATCGATCACGCGGCCCTGCCGTTCCGAACTGGTCGTCAACAGCATTTCCTGGATGATCTCGGGCAGCGTCGCCGCCTCGCTTTCGATGGCACCGGTCAGCGGATAGCAGCCGAGCGTGCGGAAGCGCACGGACTTCATTTCCGGCCGCTCGCCGGGGCGCAGGGGCATGCGGTCGTCATCGACCATGATCAGCGTGCCGTCGCGTTTGACCACCGGGCGGTGCGCGGCGAAGTACAGCGGCACGATGGGAATCTTTTCGAGATAGATGTACTGCCAGATGTCCAGCTCGGTCCAGTTGGAGAGCGGAAACACGCGCAGGCTCTCGCCCTTGTTCTTGCGCGCGTTGTACTGCCTCCACAGCTCGGGGCGCTGACGTTTCGGGTCCCAACGATGCTGTGCTGAGCGGAACGAGAACACTCGCTCCTTGGCGCGCGACTTCTCTTCATCGCGACGGGCACCGCCGAAGGCCGCGTCGAAGCCATACTTATCCAGCGCTTGCTTCAGGCCCTGGGTCTTCATCACGTCAGTGTGCACGGCCGAGCCGTGGGTGAACGGACCGATGCCGCGATCGAGGCCGTCCTGGTTGATGTGGACCAACAGCTGCAGACCGAGCTCCTGCGCCATGCGGTCCCGGAAGGTGATCATCTCGCGGAATTTCCAGGTCGTGTCGACGTGAAGCAGCGGGAACGGCGGCTTGGCCGGATAGAACGCCTTCATCGCCAGAAGCAGCATCACGGCGCTGTCTTTGCCGATGGAGTACAGCATCACCGGCCGCTCGCACTCGGCCACCACCTCGCGGAGGATGTGGATCGACTCGGCCTCGAGTCGTTGTAAATGAGTCAGTCTGGTCATCGAAGAATTGTGCGTTAAGCGCCTGTGACTGCATATCGCAACTGGTGCGGGGCCGCTGCAATCTGGTTATAAGCAGGTCACCGGTCCGGCGCGGATTCGGCCCGGGTCGCTAAAATCGCGGAGTTTTCAGATACATATGCTTACAATCTTTTAACACTACTTGGCCCGATGCCGTGCTGAACTTCGATCCTGGCGCGGCTACTGATCAGCAGATCCGCCCCTGGCCGGCCACCCGTATCGACGGGGCCATCACGATAAAGTCGTCAGCATGCCCAGAACGCTTCCACACCCGTCTTCGGCGTTGCCGCCGATGACGACACCCAGCCCCGGACTGTTGCGGACGGTGGTCGCCGGGGCAGTCGCCGTCGCGCTCGCCGGTTGTGCGGTGGGCCCGGACTATCGGCCGCCGCGGACCGTGACCCCGGATGAATGGCATCAGTTGCCGTCCACTGGAGTTCGCGTCGAGTCCCCCGATGCGCCGTCGCTGGCGGCTTGGTGGACCACGCTCAACGACCCGCAATTGAATGAGTTGATCGAGCGAGCGCTCGCCGAGAACAAGTCAGTCAAACAGGCCTATGCCCGTGTGGTTCAGGCGCGTGCGCAACGAGCCATCGCCGGCGCCGGCTTCCTGCCGAACCTCACCGGCTCCACCAGTGCCAGCCGCACCAAGTCCGAGTCGAACCTGAACGAACGCGGCGAGGCGGTCAGCACGGTCGGCGAAACCTACGGCACCGGCTTGAGCGCGAGTTGGGAATTGGATCTGTTCGGCGGACAGCGACGCTCGTATGAAGCGGCCAGCGCGCAGCTCGCGGCAACGGAGGCGCAGTTGCGTGACGTGTTGGTCGTTCTGCTCGGCGACGTCGCGTTGAATTACGTGGGCGTCCGGACCGCGCAATCGCGGCTCGATTTCGCCGAGCGTAACCTCGAGTCGCAGCGAGAGGCGCTGGATATCACTCGCTGGTGCGCGGAGGCCGGGCTCACGACCGTGCTCGATGTCGAGTCGGCCAACACGAGCTACCAACAGACGCTCGCACAAATTCCGTTGCTCCAATCGAGTCTGGTCCAGGGCATGAACCGTCTCGCGGTGCTCACCGGGCAGACGCCGGGCGCGCTCGAGTCCTCGCTCCAGCAGCGCAAACCGATTCCGGTGGCGTCGGTCGATATCGTCGCTGGCGTCCCGGCGGATGTGCTTCGGCGTCGGCCGGATATTCGCGCCGCCGAGCGTCAGCTGGCCGCCCAAACCGCGCAAGTCGGTGTCGCGACGGCCGCGCTGTATCCGAGCTTGTCGCTCACTGGTTCGATTTCCTGGCAATCGTTGACCGCCAGCGATCTGCTCGACGGCTCTCGCCTGGAGCGCAGCGGGTTGTCGCTGAGTCTGCCGCTGTTCAATGGCGGCGCGCTTCGGCAGAACGTCAACGTTCAGAACGCGCTGGTCGATCAAGCGCTGGCGTCGTACGAGAACGTGGTGTTGGCCGCGTATGAAGAAGTGGAGAACGCGCTGGATTCCTGGACCAGCGAGCAACGGCGTCATACCGCGCTGATCGAAGCGGTCAGCAGCGCGCGCCGCGCGTCCGAACTCGCGCTGGTTCAATACAACTCCGGCCTGGTCGACTTCCAGACCGTGCTCACCGCCGATCGACAGCTACTCTCATTAGAAGATTCGCTCGCGGTCAGCGACGGTGAGATGACTTCCAATCTGATTCGTCTGTACAAGGCGCTTGGCGGTGGCTGGTCGGTGTTCCCGACCGCGACCACCGGCAGTTGATCCCGCATCCTGACCAGACAAGGCGCCGCCCAAGCACAGTTGCAAGGCCAGCATGGATACTGAAACCACCAACTCCACCGATCTCTCGCGCACGTTGCGAGAAGGGCTCGCAAGTACGCCGCCGTGGCAGCGTTATTTGAAATGGGCGGCGATCGCCGTCGCGATCATCGCAGCCATTTATTTCCTGTTCGGACGCGATGGTGCGAAGGCGACCACATACACCACGCAGGACGTCGTGAAAGGCGATCTGACCGTGACGGTCACCGCCACCGGTAATCTCGAGCCCAGAAACCAGGTCGAGATCGGCAGCGAGCTGTCCGGCACCGTCGCGAAAGTGAATGTCGATGTGAACGACCAGGTCAAGGCGGGCCAAGTGCTCGCGTCCCTCGATACCACGCGCTTGAAAGCACAGGTGTTGCAGCAGGAGAGCTCGCTCGCTTCGGCCGAGGCGCGGGTGTTACAGGCGGATGCGAGCGCGAAAGAAGCTCGTGCGAATCTCGCGCGCTTGCAGAAGGTTCGAGAGTTGAGCGGCAACAAGCTGCCCTCGCAGCAGGATTTGGATGTGGCAGAAGCTGCGGTCGCGCGAGCCGATGGTGAGCTTGCGGCGGCGAAAGCGGCGGTCGCTCAATCGCGCGCGAGTTTGGAAACAGTGCGTACCGATCTGGGCAAGACCGAGATCCGCTCCCCGATCAATGGCGTGATTCTGGTTCGCACGGTCGAACCGGGTCAGACCGTCGCTGCCTCGTTGCAGGCGCCGGTGCTGTTCATCATGGCCGAAGATTTGAAGAAGATGGAATTGCACGTGTCGGTAGACGAGGCCGATGTGGGCTCGGTGGCGGTGGGCCAGGAAGCGTCATTCACTGTCGATGCTTATCCCAACCGTCGATTCTCGGCGCACATCACGCAGGTTCACTTCGCGTCCAGCAATACCAAGGCGACGTCTTCCTCCAGCAGCTCCAGTCAAGCGAGCGCGACCTCGACCGGTGTCGTGACTTACGAGACCGTGCTCGAAGTCGATAATCCGGAACTGCTGCTGCGTCCGGGCATGACCGCGACGGCCGAGATCGTCACCACCAACATTGAAGATGCCGTGCTGGTGCCGAACGCGGCGCTGCGTTTCTCGCCGGAAGCCGCGAATCAGAACGGACCCCAGGCGGGCGGCGGTCCGTTGTCGGCGATCATGCCGAGGATGCGATTCGGCGGTCCTCGACAACAGCAGAAGGGCACGGGCCGCCGCATGGGCCGTGCTTATATTCTCGAAGACGGCAAGCCAGCGCTGGTGATGTTCCGTGCCGGCGCGACCGATGGCCGCATGACTCAGGTGCTGCCTTTCGAACGTCCGCCCAACGCCGAGGGCAACCGTCCCGCCGGCGGCAATGGCAACGGCCCGCCGGGGATCGATCCGGAAGAAATGCGCAAGGCATTCGAGCGCAAGCTGGAGCCGGGCACCAAGGTGATCACCGACTCTTCAGGAGCACCGTCGTCGTGACCGGCGTGCCTTCGGGGCCCACGCCCGTCATCGAGCTGTCGCAAGTGTCCAAGATCTACGGTCACGGCGAAGGTGAGGTGCGCGCCTTGCGTGGGATCGATCTGCGCATCAATGCGGGCGAGTTCGTCGCGGTGATGGGGCCGAGCGGCTCGGGCAAGTCGACGTGCATGAACATTCTCGGCTGCCTCGACACGCCGACCGGTGGAACTTATAAGTTTCTCGGCGTGCCCGTCGGCAACATGAATCCCGATCAGCGCGCGTTGTTACGTCGGAATTATCTCGGCTTCGTGTTCCAGGGGTTCAATCTCTTGAGCCGCACGACGGCGCTGGAAAATGTCGAGCTGCCGCTCGTCTATCGACATGTTCCCAAGGAGGAGCGCCGTGCGCTGGCACGCAAGGCATTGCAGGAAGTCGGTCTCGGCGGTCGCGAGACTCACGTTCCGAGTCAGCTCTCGGGCGGTCAGCAGCAGCGCGTGGCGATTGCGCGTGCCATCGTGTCACAGCCGCAGGTACTGTTCGCCGACGAGCCGACCGGCAATCTGGATACGGCCACCAGTATCGAAATCATGAAGCTGCTGACCAGCTTGAACGAGCAGCGCGGCATCACGATCGCGATGGTCACGCACGAGCCCGACATCGCCGGCTGGACCCGTCGCATCGTGCGCTTCCGCGACGGCCACATCGAAAGCGATCAAGTCAACGAGCCGATGCGGGAACTGTAATGTTCGGCAACGCCATCATCCTCGCCTTGCGCGAGATCCGCCGGAACGTCTTGCGCTCGACGCTCACCATTCTGGGCATCGTCATCGGCGTCGGCGCCGTCATCACGATGGTCACCATCGGTGAAGGCGCGACCGCGCAGGTGCAGGCGGACATTCAGAAGCTCGGCTCGAATCTGCTTCAGGTGTTCCGAGGCCAGGGCTTCGGCTACGGTGGCGCGCGCTCGTCGTCTCCGCCGTTTTCAATGGAAGACGTGAATGCAATCAAAAACGAGCTCGCCGGCGTGCGCACCGTGGCACCGACGATCGGCACGGGCGCGCAGGCGATCTACGGAAATTCGAATTGGGCGACTCAGGTACAGGGCACCGACGATCAATACATCTCGGTGCGTGACTGGCCGCTCGCGAGCGGACGTAACTTTTCGGAGTCGGAGATCAGAGCGGGTTCCGCGGTGTGCATTCTCGGCGCAACCGTTCAGCGCGAGCTGTTTGGTGCCGAAGATCCGCTGGGCGCGAATATTCGCTTGGGTAAATTGTCCTGCCAGGTGATCGGTACCCTGACCTCGAAAGGTCAGTCGGGCTTCGGTCAGGATCAGGACGATCTGGTCGTCGTGCCGCTGCGAACCATGCAGCGGCGCATGGTGGGCAACTCCGACGTGAATTCCATCATGGTGTCGGCGCGCGATGGCGTGTCGACCGAAAAGGTCCAAGCCGACCTCGAAGCGCTATTACGCGAACGTCGCAAGATCCGACCGGGCGCGGACCCCGACTTCAGCGTGCGCGATCTGAAAGAGATCAGCAGCGCGATGACGCAGACGACTCGCGTGCTCACGAGCTTGCTGGCCGCAGTCGCCGCAGTGAGTTTGCTGGTCGGCGGCGTCGGCATCATGAATATCATGCTCGTCTCGGTGACGGAGCGAACACGCGAAATCGGTACGCGTCTGGCGGTCGGCGCGATGGCGCGGGATGTACTTCTGCAATTTCTGATCGAAGCGGTCACGCTGGCGGCCTTCGGCGGTGTGATCGGCATTGCGTTGGGATTGTCGGCCGGTGCCCTTGCCACTCACGCCTTCCATGTGCCGTTCGTGCTGAATGTGGGCATCGTGATGCTGTCCTTCGCGTTCTCGGCGGCGGTCGGCATCGTCTTCGGATATTTCCCTGCACGGCGCGCCGCGCAGCTCGACCCCATCGAGGCATTGCGGCACGAGTAGGGATCAGGCCCTGATGGGTGCCCCTCATGTCATCACGCTCTGCGATCGTGTTGTGCGTGTCGTTGCTGTTGTCCGGATGTGCCACGCTGCCGAACGGCAAAGGGTGGGGTGAACAGGCCACGGTGGCGCCGGGCTGGCCGCGGGTCCGCGAATCCGCTGCGAATGCCGCGAAAGATCCCTGGACCTGGGGACCATTGATCGGCGCGGCGGCATTTCAAATCGACAACTTCGATCGACGCACTTCCGACTGGGCGCGCGACAACACGCCGATTTTCGGCTCACAACAAAGCGCCGAGCAGTGGAGCGACGATCTGCGCACCGCGTCCAGCGTCGCCGATTACGTCACTATCGTCGCGACCCCGAGCGGCCCGGAGGCCGGCCGATGGCTGCTCAACAAGCTCAAGGGAACATTGGTGGACGCGGTCGCGGTGGGTGTCACGGGTGAGATCACCAACGGGCTGAAGAGCGCGACCGCTCGCGAGCGGCCGAACGGCGCCGATGACGAGAGCATGCCTTCCGGTCACGTATCGTCGTCGGCGGTTCATACACGACTCGCATCTCGCAATTTGCAATCGATAGAAATGTCGGACGGCACGCGCACGGCGCTCGATGTCGGATTGCACGCGCTCACATTCGGCACTGCCTGGGCTCGCATCGAATCGGGTTGGCATTTTCCGTCGGACACGCTCGTGAGCATGGCGCTCGGCAATTTCATTGCATCGTTCTTCAACGATGCTTTCATGGGATTGTCGCCCTCCTCGTCGACGCCCGCGCCGACGGTGGCGGTGCAGGTTGTCGACGACGGCGCGGTCCTTCAGGTGCGTCTGAGCTTCTAGCTTCGGTGGCGCGACCTCGCTCGAAGGAGGACAATCCCGGGCCCCAAGCAATAAAACCAGCTCTGCTATGAAAACCCGCGCCGCCGTCGCTCTTGCCGCTGGCAAGCCTCTCGAAGTCATGACCCTGGATCTGGATGGGCCGCGCGAGGGTGAAGTGCTCGTGGAGATCAAGGCGTCGGGGGTCTGTCATACCGACGAGTTCACCCGCTCGGGCGCCGATCCGGAAGGCTTGTTTCCGGCCATCTTCGGTCATGAAGGCGCCGGCGTGGTGGTCGATGTCGGCCGTGGCGTGACCACGTTGAAGAAAGGCGATCACGTCATTCCGCTGTACACGCCGGAATGTCGGCAATGTAAGTCGTGCCTGTCCCAAAAGACCAATCTGTGCACGGCCATTCGCGCGACCCAGGGCAAGGGCGTGATGCCGGACGGCACCAGCCGCTTTTCCATCGGTAAGGACATGGTGCATCACTACATGGGCTGCTCCACGTTCTCCAACTTCACGGTGATGCCCGAGATCGCGCTGGCGAAGATCCGCGAGGACGCGCCCTTCGACAAGGTTTGCTACATCGGCTGCGGCGTCACGACCGGCATCGGCGCGGTCATCAACACCGCCAAGGTCGAGCCGGGCGCGAACGTCGTGGTCTTCGGGTTGGGCGGCATCGGTTTGAATGTGATTCAAGGCGCGCGTCTTGCCGGCGCCAATAAGATCGTCGGTGTGGACATCAATCCCGCGCGCAAGGCGCTGGCTGAGCAGTTCGGCATGACCCACTTCGTCAACCCGAAGGAAGTGCAGGGCGATCTGGTGCCTTATCTGGTGTCGCTTACCGACGGTGGCGCCGACTACAGCTTCGAGTGTGTCGGCAATGTCGATCTGATGCGCCAGGCGCTCGAATGCTGTCATCGCGGTTGGGGCGAATCGATCATCATCGGCGTCGCCGGCGCCGGTCAGGAAATCAAGACGCGACCGTTCCAGCTGGTGACGGGGCGCGTGTGGAAGGGCACGGCTTTCGGTGGCGCGCGTGGCCGCACCGACGTGCCGAAGATCGTCGACTGGTACATGGATGGCAAGATCAAGATCGACGAGCTGATCACTCACCGGATGCCGCTCGAAGACATCAACCGGGCGTTCGATCTGATGCACTCGGGCGAGTCGATCCGTTCGGTGGTGATCTATTGAGTCAACTTTCGCAAGAGGGCGGCCGTCATGACACTCAATCTGCTTTCGGAGCACGCCTGTTTCGGTGGCTGGATGCGTTTCTATTCGCACGAGTCGCGCGAGTGTCGCACGGAGATGCGTTTTTCCGTGTACCTGCCGCCGCAGGTGGACCAGGGCAAGGTGCCGGTGCTGTACTACCTCGCCGGCCTTACTTGCACGGAAGAAACATTCATGACCAAGGCCGGCGCGCAACGGGTCGCCGCTGAACTGGGATTGATGTTGGTGGCGCCGGATACCAGCCCGCGCAAGGTGCGGCATCCGGGCGACGATGCGAATTGGGACTTCGGGCTTGGCGCCGGATTCTATGTCGATGCCACTCAGGAGCCGTGGGCGCAGAACTATCGTATGTACAGCTATGTCACGAAGGAGTTGCCGGAGCTCGTTCAATCGCTGGGCTCGGGCAGCGCGGATCGTCAGGGAATCTTCGGTCACTCCATGGGCGGGCACGGCGCGCTGGTGTGCGCTTTGCGTAATCGCGATCAATATCTTTCGGTGTCGGCGTTCGCGCCGATCTCGGCGCCCATGCAATGCCCCTGGGGCGAGAAGGCGTTCACCGGATATTTGGGCGAGGACCGCGAACAATGGCGGCAATATGACGCCAGCGAGCTGATCCGCTCGAGCCACTATGCACGGCCCATCCTCATCGACCAGGGCGCTCGCGATAAATTCCTGACCGAACAACTGAAGCCCGATCTGTTCGCGGATGCCGTTCGCGAGTCGGGCAGTGAGCTGCAATTCCGAATGCATCCCGGCTACGACCACGGCTATTACTTCATTTCCACGTTCATGGAAGACCATCTGCGGCATCACGCGAGGCACCTGATTTCTTCGTGAGCCGAGCGTCGCGTCGATTACCCGGCTGGTTGATTCTTGTCGCTGCGATGACCGCCGTCGGGCCGGTCTCGATCGATATGTATCTGCCCGGCTTTCCCGTCATCGAGGACGAGTTCGCCGCGCGTGGCGTCGAAGTCACGATGGCGGCGTTCATCATCGGCATTGCGGTCGGCCAGCTGTTCTATGGGCCGATCAGCGATCGTTTCGGTCGCAAGCCGCCGCTGTACGTCGGGTTTGCCGTCTATATGATCGGCGCGCTCGGATGCTCGTTGGCGGTCAACATGACCATGCTGACTGTGATGCGTATCGTGCAGGCGCTGGGTGGTTGCGCCGGGTTGGTGATCGGTCGCGCGATCGTGCGTGATCGGTGCGAGCCTCACGAGGCGGCTCGTGCGTTTACTACGCTTACCATGATCGTCGCTTTAGGGCCGGTGCTCGCGCCCGCGGTGGGTGGGGTCATCGTGACTCACTTCGGCTGGCGTGCGACGTTCATCGTGCAAGCGGCGCTTGCGTTGACTCTGATGCTGACCATGCATCGGGTGCTCACGGAGTCCAATGTGACTCGCGATGCCAGCGTGAGTTTTGGTGACATTCTTCGCAACTATGGACGGTTGAGTCGGGATCGGCAGTTCATGGCGTTCTCGTTGTTGCTCGGGTTTTCGATGGGCTCGATGTTTTGTTACGTGACTGGCGCGCCCAAGGTCATCACCGAGAACTATGGGCTGTCGGCGCAGCAGTTCGGTGCGCTCATCGGCTTGAATGGGCTGGCGTTCATGTCGGCGAGCGTGTTGAACATGCGGGCGCTGCGGACCCTGACGCCTCGTCAGGTGCTCGGTCGATATATTTGGGCGTCGCCGCTGCTCGGCTTTGCCCTGCTGGCGCTGAGCTTGTGGTTTGCTTTGCCGCTCTACGTGGTGGTGGGTCTGCAGCTGCTTTTCTTCGTCACCGTCGGCCGCGTTGGTCCCAATGTCTCCGCCCTCGCTCTCGCCCCTCACGGCCGCGCCGCCGGCACCGCATCGGCGTTGATGGGTGCCACCCAATCCGCGCTCACCACTTGCGCCGGCATCGCCGTCGCTGTTTTCAACGACGGCGCTGTCCACACCCTCGCCGCCATCATGGCCGCCGGCGCGTCGCTCGCGCTGCTGTGTTATCTGTGGATTCGGCGCACACTTTCGTAACGCGATCGTTTCTTAATTTTAAAATTCAGGTCACGGTCCCCGCAGTGATGGCATTACGCTTTGTCCATGCCATCACAACAACACGAAGCCCTGGTCCATCTCTTCCGCAACCGTCCGCAACTCGCGCCGAAATTGATGCGCGACGCATTGGGCGTCCCGTTGCCCGCGGACACGGACGTGAAGATCGAGTGCGCGGATCTGACGGACATACAGCCCACGGAATATCGCGCGGATCTTGTGCTATCGCTGTCGTCCCGCGGGCAGCGGTACGGCATCGTCGTCGAGGTGCAACTTGGGCGTGACGCGCAGAAGCGGTTCGCGTGGCCGGTGTATGCCACCAGCTTGCGCGCGCGTTGGCGCTGTCCTGTTTGTTTGCTCGTCGTTTGCTCAGATCCCGCTGTAGCGCGCTGGGCGGCCAAGCCGGTAGAACTGGGCTGTAACAATTTGTTTGCTCCGCAAGTACTCAGTCCCGAAACGGTTCCGTGTGTGATCGATGGCGCGGATGCAGCAAACGATCCCGAGTTGGCCGTTCTGTCAGCCATTGCTCATGCGCATGATGCCGATGTGATGAAGGCGGCGCGGATTGCCACTCTTGCCCAAGGGGTCAGCGCCGGGCTCGACGCTGACCGGTCCAAGTTATATCTTGATCTGGTGATGAACTCAGTGAGCGACGCGGTCCGTAAGGCCCTGTCGGAAACTATGGCGCTTCCATTCAAATACGAATATCAGAGCGATTTTGCCAAGCACTATGTGGCCGAAGGTCGAACCCAGGGCCGCCTTGCCATCATCCAGCGCCTGCTGGCAGCACGATTCGGTGGGCTGAGCGAGGATGTGAGAGAAAGACTGGCATCCAGCTCTGTTGAGGAGCTGGATGCAATCGGCGATCGCTTGTTGACTGCGGCGAGCTTGCAAGAGGCGTTAGCTCCGAAGAGCTAACGTCGGTCCATCAAGTCCACCCCTCCAGCTTCGCCTCCATCGTGATCTCCGCCTTGAGCAGGCGGGAGATGGGGCAGCCGGCTTTGGCGGCTTCGGCGGCTTTTTGGAAATCGGGAGGGGTGGCGCCGGGGACCTTGGCGCGGACTTTCAGGTGCACGGCGGTGACGGTGAAGCCGGCATCGGTTTTCAGCAACGTCACCGCAGCCTCAGTCTCGATCTTTTCCGCCGTCCGGTTCTCAGTGCCGAGCTGAGCAGACAGAGCCATGCTGAAACAGCCCGCGTGAGCAGCGGCGATCAGCTCTTCGGGGTTGGTGCCTTTGCCTTCCTCGAAGCGGGTGGAAAAGGAATATTGAGTGTTGCTGAGCACACCGCTTTCGGTGGAAATCGAACCCTTGCCGTCTTTCAGGCCGCCTGTCCAGACGGCGGATGCTGTGCGTTTCATGCCGTTGCTCCCGTGGAAGTGGGTTGAGACTCGATCAGAGTGATGGTGTGAGTCAGCTCGGCGGTCTTCGCCAGGATGGCGCTGGCCGAGCAATATTTCTCAGCTGACAAGGCCACCGCGCGCTCGACTTTCTTGCGGTCGAGGGCGTGACCCGTCACGGTGTAGTGCATCTGAATCTTGGTGAAGACCTTCGGGTCGGTCGTGGCGCGCTCGGCGTCGATGTCGACGACGCAATCGGTCACCGCCTCGCGCCCACGCTTCAAGATCAACATCACATCGAAGGCGGAGCAGCCGCCCAGGCCCAGCAGCAGCATTTCCATGGGCCGGAAACCCATGTTCCGGCCGCCGGCGTCGGGCGCGCCGTCCATCACGACGGAATGTCCCGAGCCGGACTCACCGACGAACATCACGTCCTGAACCCATTTGACCCGCGCCTTCATCAATTGACTCCGCCGATACACAAATACTTGATCTCGAGATAATCCTCGATGCCGTACTTGGATCCTTCCCGGCCGATGCCGCTTTCCTTCACGCCGCCGAATGGGGCGACTTCGGTGGAAATGATGCCCTCGTTGATGCCGACGATGCCGCTCTCCAGCGCCTCGGCCACGCGCCACACGCGCGAGATGTCACGAGTGTAGAAATAAGAAGCCAGACCGAACTCGGTGGAGTTCGCCAGACGAATGACGTCCTCCTCGGTCTCGAACTTCATCAAGGGCGCCACCGGGCCGAATGTTTCTTCGCGCATCGCCAGCATGTCCGCCTTCACGTCCGTGAGCACGGTCGGCACGTAGAAATGACCGCCGCCTTCTGCGCGCTTGCCGCCAACGAGTACTTTCGCGCCCTTGCTCACGGCATCGCGCACGTGCTCCTCGACCTTCGCGACGGCTTTGTCTTCGATCAGCGGTCCGATAACCGTGCCCTGATCCAAGCCATTGCCGATCTTCATTGCAGAGACTTTCTCCGCCAGCCGCGCGGCGAAGCGGTCATAGATGCCGCTCTGAACGTAGATACGATTGGCGCAGACACACGTCTGACCGGCATTGCGATACTTCGACGCGATCGCGCCGTTGACCGCGGGCTCGAGGTCCGCATCATCGAACACGATGAACGGCGCGTTGCCGCCCAGTTCCAACGAGACTTTCTTCACCGTGCCCGCGCACTGAGACATCAGCAGCTTGCCGACCGGCGTAGAGCCCGTGAATGTCAGCTTGCGTACCAGAGGGTTGCTGGTGAACTCTCCACCGATGGGCTTCGCATCGCCCGTGACGACCGAGATCACGCCCGCCGGCAAGCCGGCCTTCTCGGCGAGCACGCACAAAGCAAGCGCTGAATACGGGGTCAGCTCGGACGGCTTGATGACCATCGTGCAACCGGCCGCGAGCGCCGGGCCGACCTTGCGGGTGATCATCGCGGTCGGAAAATTCCAGGGCGTGATCGCGGCACAAACGCCGATGGGCTGCTTGAGAACGACGATGCGCTTGTCGGGGCCGTGACCCGGAATCACATCGCCATAAACCCGTTTGCCCTCTTCAGCAAACCATTCGATGAACGCCGCGCCGTACGCGATCTCGCCGCGGCTTTCCACCAGCGGCTTGCCTTGCTCGACCGTCATGAGCACGGCCAGATCTTCCTGATTCGCCATGATCAGATCGAACCACTTGCGTAGCAGCTGCGCCCGCGCCTTCGCCGTACGCGAGCGCCATTCAGGCAGCGCTGTATTGGCGGCTTCGATCGCTTCCCGCGCTTCCTTGGCGCCGCAATTCGGCACGGTGCCGATGAGCTGCCCGTTGGCGGGATTCAGGACTTGTTTCACTTCGCCGCTGGCGGCATCCACCCAGCGCCCGCCGACGAAGGCTTGCTGACGAAACAGGCTCGGATCGCGAAGAGAAAGCGTGCTCTGAGGGGCGGCGGCCATGAAATGCTCCGAAGAAATGAAAGGTCAGTGGCCGGCGACTTCAGTCGTCGACCAGCTGCTGACCGGGAAACAAAGCTTCGTTGAAGCCAAAATTGCGCAGATCGCGGATGCGCATGGGATAGAGGATGCCGAGCAGGTGATCGACCTCGTGTTGTACGACGCGCGCGTGGAAGCCGTCCACCGTGCGATCGATGGGCTCGCCCTTGGGATCGAACCCGCGATAACGCAACCTGGTATAACGGGGCACCAGCCCGCGCATGCCCGGCACCGACAGACAACCTTCCCAACCGTCTTCCATCGCGTCGGTCAGCGGCTCCAGCACCGGGTTGATCAGCTGAGTGAACGGCACTTCTTCGGCTTGCGGATAGCGCGGATTCTTGCCAACGCCGAAGATCACCACCTGCAACGACACGCCGATCTGCGGAGCCGCGATGCCGGCGCCGTTCAGCGCGGCCATCGTGTCTTTCATATCCTGCAGCAGGGCGTGTAACTCGGGCGTATCGAAACGCTCCACAGGCTTCGCCACCTGCAGCAGCACGGGATCGCCCATTCTCAAGACCGGTCGGACCGACATGTCGATAATCGTCGTGAAAGTGTGTCGATGAGCTACCAGTATAGTATCGCCCTGGATAGTATCGCCCCCGGATTGTATCGACCCGAGCCGTCCAGGAACTGACTCCAACGCCTGTCATCCAATCGTCACCCGATGTCCGCCACACCCCATGTCCTGGTGCTCGCCGCCGGCGCTTCAAGACGCCTGGGCCAGCCCAAGCAGCTGGTCAAGCTGGCCGGCCGACCGGCGTTGCATATCGTGGTGTCGAACGCGGTGGCCGTGGCGGGTCATGCAGTCACCGTAGTTGTCGGCGCGCATGCGAGAGAGATGACGCATTTGTTGGCCCATTCCCCGGCCTCCGTCATCGTCAATCGGCACTGGGAAGAAGGCATGGCCTCGTCATTGCGGTTCGGTGTGGCATCCCTGCCCCCCGCATGCGACGCGGTCATGATCCTGCTCGGCGACCAGGTCGCGGTCACGGCGGACGATCTGAAGCGGCTGGTGAGCGCGTGGAAAAGCGAGGAAAGCATGATCGCGGCCAGCGTTTACGAGCAGCGCGTCGGCGTGCCGGCAATTTTCCCCCGGTTGAGCTTCAGCGAGCTCGCCGAGCTGCGCGGCGATCAAGGCGCGCGCATGGTACTCGAACGTAACACCTATCGATTGGTGCGCGTGCCCATGTCGAACGCCGCTATCGATCTGGACACCCCCGAGGATCTGGCGATACTGAACCAACGTTTTCAGCAGTCGGATTCGACCTACAGCGGGCCCAGCCCGGAGGCCTAGCGCTTGCGTATCGTCATCATCGTGCTGCTCGTCGCGTTCGTCATTGCCGTGATCTGGATGCGTGCCCGACGCAAACGTTGACACTCGACATCTTCAGTTCGCCAGCTCGGCGATGCGCGTCGCGAGCCGCGCTCCCTGCTCGTCGGACCGAAAGTGTGCGTACCGGTCCGCGAACACCCGGGCGCGTCGCGCGAATGTTCGATCATTCAGCAACGCATCGAGGGTAATGGCGATACGGCTACTGCCCCAAGGCGAGCAGAAACTGCCCAGGCTCGATGCAGCGATCCTCCGTGCAACGATGTGTTGTTCGAGCAGCAACGGAAAGTTGAGCACAGGAACCCCTGCCTGCAGAGCCTGCAACGTGAGCCCGTGGCCATGCGTGATCACGAGCGACGCCGTTCTCAACGTGTAGTTCACATCCAGTGGTCTTGGCGCGAACTGCATGTGAGCGCACCGATACCGATCGACCATCGCGCGCGGCAGGCCCGGTGCATAGATCAGTACGCTGATGTCATGTTGACGAAGCGCGGTCAACAGTTGCGGCAGCTCAGGAAAGGTCTTCAGATACGCAAACAAACGTTTCGAGGATGAGCCGGGCCAGTGCATCTGGATCCCGGGCAGGCGCGCCAGGTCTCCAACGTAACTTTCCAAGGAACGTTCGCTGTAAGCATCCAGCTCCGGAACGCTGCAGACAGCGGTGAGAGTGGCATCGAACATCTCGTGTAGATGATGTAACCCCGCCCGGTGCTCGGCGCGGAGCACCTCATTGATCGTTGCAGTCAAAGAATCTTCATCGCCAACAAACGTTTCGGCGCCCAGCGGTGCCCAATGGTGCAGATCCGGCAGGGGATGCACGCGAGGCGGAATGCTGAAGCCCGTGCCGATGTTGATCGTCGGCAAGTTCATCCCGCGGGCGGCGAGCAATGCGGTCGGACTGGTCTCGCAGACGAGCACGTCGGGGCGCACTCGCTGGAACATCCCTTGCCATGCGCGCAAATGGAACGACAATTGCGCTGGATCGGCGTAGCCGACATTGCGCAGGATGTGCGCATAGGTTCGTACGACGGCAGCAGTTTTCATCGGACGCCAAGCGGGCATCGTATGCAATGACGCTGGCACATGCATGGCATCGGGACTGATCCTCGCGGCCGTCGCGAGATGCACCTCATGTCCGAGCGCATGGAGTCGGGCGGCGAGCGTTTGCACCGTCGCGAGATGTCCCAGCGCGCCTCCCAGCTCCCAGCAAAACAGAATCCGTGCCATGATGCTGCCGCGGCCCGCGGCATGGTTTCCTTGACAAGGGGACCGGCAGCGATGCTATCAAGTGCATCGGCCGTGCGTCATGAAGGGAGTGAGAGATGCAGAACGCAAGCGAACGCGCCGCGAGGCTGGAAGCTTTTCTCGAGGTCGATCCAGGCAACGTGCAGCTGATGCGCGAGCTCGCGGACACGCATTACAAGCAAGGCGAGTTGGATAAGGCCCTCGGACGCTATACGCAGCTGTTGTCGCTGCAAGGCGAATCGGCGCAGATCCTGAATCAAATCGCCAGCGTCCACCTGGCCGCCGGTCGGTGGGGCGAGGCGGCTGAATTGCTGGCGAAGGCGGTGCGGCTCGATCCGCAGGCGGCGCCGCTGCACTTCAACCGAGCCTACGCGGAGTTGGCTCGCGGCGGCGTCACCGATGCGTTGGGTGCGATTCGACGCGCGGTCGAGCTGGATCCGACGCAACCTCGATTCTTCTATTATCTGTCGTTGATCTGTGAGCAGGCCGGCGATCAAGCCGCGTCGCGGGCCGCCCTGAAACGCTGCCTGGAACTGGATCCACTGCATCGCGAAGCTCACATGCTGGATGCCTACAAAGCCATGGAAAGCATGGACTTCGAGCGCGCGGCACAGATCGCCACAACGACGTTGCATGCGCATCCGGACGCGACCGATGCGATCTCCTTGAAAGCCCAGGCGCAGATGCTGCGGCTGGAGCCGGAAGCGGCGCTCGAAACATTGTCGCGGGCGTTGGTCCGGCAACCGAACCATCCCGAGCTGCTGTTCACCCGGGGACAGATCCTGCTCACCTTGCAACGTTACGAGGAGGCCGAAGGAATACTCCGCAAAGTGACCGCGCTCGACCCGAGCAACGAACAGGCACAGGTGGCGCTCGGCTGGGCTTGTGCCTTCCGCGAGGATGTGACGAACGCGCGAGCGGCGTTCGATGCGGCGCTCAGACTGGATCCCGGCACGGCCGATGCGTGGGCCGGCATCGCTCTGCTCCATGCGAGTCAGCAACAGATCGACGACGCGCAGCGCTGCTTGTCGAAAGCTTTGGCGGCCGATGCGAATTGTGCCGCCGCCCTGTGGATCAAAGCGGGGCTCGCCGGTTTGCAAGGGAACGAGGCGGAACGTCGTAACTGGCTGAAACAATTCGAGCACTCGCGGGCGTTCGGCGCCAGCATCGGACCGACGAATCTGGAATTGCTCGGCCAGGTGCGCAACTCGCCGCTCGGCAAGCGGATGGCCGGCAAAGTACAACAGCGCAGCCGAACCGCGCACTAGAGCCAAGTTTTCCGCACGCTCCGCGACTGCCGGTGTCGAGACAGACACCGGCTCGTGCGCTCGCGCGTCGACCGATCGCGCACCCCCTTCGCAAAGTTTTTTCTTCGATCGCCCTAAACCGCCGGCCGCAACTCTGGAAATAGTTCTGTCAGCGCCAGGGACAGAGGCTTCGCTGCGCTGACGAGAACTACATCCAAGGATCAGCAGAAGGGCTTCCTCATGGTTGCGGCCATCAGCAGCGGTCACCTCGGCATCTTCACGTCCAATGGATCCAGCCACGGCTCGCCCGGGTTGGGTGGCAGCGGCCGGCCGGACCACGTCTATGTCAACACGGCTACCGGCAATCTGGTCGTCCAGCAACGCGATGAGCTGCTGGCATCGCTGGGCCTGGACCTGGCCCTGGTGCGCACCTACAACTCGCAAGGGTTGATGGATGACGACAACGGCGACAACTGGCGCCTGGGCGTGTATCGATCGCTGCACGATCTGCCGATCTCGCCCAACACGGTGGGCAGCTCCATCCGCAAGACCTTCGGCGACGGCGCCGATGTGCTCTATCGCTTCGATGCCGGGCTCAACGCCTACGTCAGCACCGATGGTGACGGTGCGCACGACACGCTGACCTACGACGGCACGAACTGGACCTGGACCGACGGCGACACGCGCGCCACCGAGCTCTACTCCGCGACCGGCCGTCTCATCCAGAGCAGCGACGCCGATGGCAACACCACCACGTATTACTACAACGGCAACCTGCTCAGCTCGATCGTGGATGCATCGGGGCAGACGACCCATTTCGAATACACAGGCAACAATCTCACCGCCGTGAGCGTGGAGAGCGATGGCCGCACGCAAACCCGCACGCGATATTTCTATGACGAATGGAACCGGCTGACGCAGGTCGTCGTCGATCTGGATCTGGCCAACACGCCGAACAGCGCGCCGCTCGTCGATGAAAACCAGGACGGTTACTACGATACCGTCAACGGCCAGACGTATGTGACTCGCTACACGTACGATGGCGCCAGCACGCGCATCGCTTCGATCACGCATGGCGACGGCACCAGTGTTTCGTTCACGTACCAATCGATCGATGGGCAGTATCGTGTTGCCACTTACACCGACGCGCTTGGTCGCGTCACGACCATCAATTACACGCAGCCCACCGGCAGCACCGGCGGCGGCACGGGTGTGCCGGCCAGTGCAAACGCGAACGGCTCGGTGCTGTCCACGACGCGCACCGATACATACAACCTCAATCCGTCGGCGCTGACCACGACCACGGGCGCCTGGCAAACGGCCGCCTTGCTCGAAAACGATTCCGGCACAACGACGCTGCCGCAAGTGAGCTTCGACCGATTCGGCAATGGCATCGCCGTTTGGGCACAGGGCAACGACGTACGCGTGTGCCGGTACACGGCCGCTACAGGGACCTGGTCGGCACCCGTCACTGTGGACTCCCGGAACAATGCGGCAACCCTGCCGGCACTCGCCGTCGATCACGATACCGGCAATGCCGTCATCGCGTGGCGGCAGAGCGACGGAACGGCAGAGTCGGTGTATTCGAGCCTCTTCGACGCGAGCACAGGTACGTGGGGCGCGGCGCAGCTGATGGAAAATGCCGCCGGCAACGTCCGAGGCGATCAAGAAGTTCTGTCCGTCGCCATGTCGAACGGACATGCCGCGATCAGCTGGTTGCAGAACGACGGCACGGCCGAGAGTGTGTATTGGTCGACGCTGGTCTCCGGTACCTGGACGGCGCCGGCACTGGTCGAAACCAGCAACGAAGCGGCGACGCAGCCCAAGGTTGCCATCGACGACGCGGGCAACGCGATGCTGTTGTGGCGTCAGTTCGTGCCCAATGTCGGCAACAACATCTACGCGCGCTATTGGAACAACAGCACTCAATCGTTCGGCTCCGCCGTCGCGCTGGGCCAGGATCGCCTGCCCCGCCTGCAGTTTGATGGACAGGGCAACGCCTTTGCGGCTTGGGGCGGCGGCGCGCAAGTGCGTCGCTTCGACGCCTCCACCGGTCAATGGAGCGCCCATCTCCAGTTGAATACGGGCTCGGGTATCGCGGGCGCGCCGGGGCTGTCGGTGGATCACGCGGGCAACGCGATGGTCGCGTGGCTGGAGAACGACGGCACCGCCGTTTCGATCTATGCCAGCCGCTACGATGTCACAACCGGCCAGTGGAGCACGCCGGTCGTGCTGGAGAATTCATCGGAACCGGTCAGCACCGACGACCAGGTCACCGTGAGCTTGGTCGGCAACCAGGCCGTCGTCGCATGGGTGCAGATCGATAGCACCTCGAATCGCAATGTCTATGCGGCGCGCATGAATGACGGCACTTGGAGTCCTCGCGCACTGCTCGAGACACGCACCGAAAGTGCCTCTCAGCTCGGCTCGGCAATCGACGCCGCCGGCAATGCAACGGTCGTGTGGGTGCAGGCGGACGGAGTCGCCCGCTCGGTTTATCAGGCGCAGTACGTCGCTCCGAACTACGTCGTTCCGAGCGGCGCGACCTGGCAATCCATCGCCAACGCGCTGTATGGAGCGAACTCGGCGGCCGCAGGCAGTGCTCTGCAAGCCGCACTCGGCGGAATCACTCTCGCCACCGGCATGCGGCTGAGTGGATTTCCCAGCACGCTCGATGTGACTTCAACCGTGTCGCCGTACTACACGGTGCGAGCTGGCGATACATGGGCGCACATCGCGCAGCGGGTTTACGGCACGAGTGATACGAACGCGATCGCTCAGCTGCAAACTCAGCTTGGAAACCCGACGCTCACGACCGGTATCACGCTCAACGTTCCCTCCAGCATCGCGTACACGACGTCCGGTTCATACAACGCTCCCGTGAATTGGAGCGAGCTCGCGACCACGCTCATTCAAAATCACAACTTGAACGGCTCGGTGCTCACGACGCCCTCGGGCAGTTGGACCACACCCATCAAGCTGGATGACAGCGACGACGAGGTCGTGGGCTTGAGAATCGGGGCCGATGCCGACGGCAATGCGATCGCCGTATGGTCCGCGGGTACGGACGTGCTGGTCCGCCGCTTCGATGCGAATACCGGCACCTGGGGTACGGCCACCGTGCTGGATTCCAGCGGGGAAACCGCGATGGCGCCGCAGTTGACCGTCGATCGCGAGACTGGCGATGCGGTGGTCGCGTGGGCGCAGAGCGACGGCACGGCCAGATCTCTTTATGCACGTCGTTACGACGGCGCGACCGGTACCTGGGGCACGGCTCAGTTGCTGGAGAGCGCCGCCGGCATGGTGAACGAGTGGCCGGATGGCGCATCGATCTCGATGGTGAACGGTCACGCCGCCATCGCCTGGATGCAAGACGATGGCACCGCCGAAAGCGTCTATCTATCGCGGCTTGAAAATGGCACTTGGACTGCGCCCACTCGTTTGGACACGAGTGACGAAGAAGCGATGCATCCGAAGGTGGGCATCGACGCCAACGGCAATGTCACGGTGTTGTGGCGTCAATTTTCGACGACGGATTCCGAGTTCCGCATTCACAGCGTGCGCTGGGATGCGACTACGCAGTCGTTCGGCAGCATCCAGCTGCTGGACGCGGATGGCGATCGCAATCCGCGACTGGCATTCGATGCCTCGGGCAATGCCTTCGCCATGTGGGGCGACGGCGTGCACGTTCGTCGCTACGACGTGGCGACTGGCACGTGGGGCCCGCAGATCTCATTGCAGGCCGGGCCCAACGGTGCCGGGGGCGGCGAGATCGCGGTGGACGCGAATGGTAACGCGCTGATCGCGTGGACCGAAGACGATGGTACGGCGCGATCCATTTATGCCCGCCATTACGATGCCGCCACCGCGACGTGGGGTGCGGCCACGCTGGTGGAGAGCAGCAATGACAATATCAGTTCGGAGCACTCGATCACGCTCTCATTTGCTGACGGCGTGGGCGTGGTCGCGTGGGTGCAGGAGAACGGCACCGGCGTCGACTTGTATGTAAATCGCTTTACCGCGGGTGCGTGGGGATCGGCCACGCTGCTCGAGAGTCGCGAGGAGCGGCCGGATCAGGTGTTCTCCGCGGTCGATGGATCCGGCGATCCGTTCATCGTATGGGTGCAGGCCGACGGCGTGGCGCCTTCGGTTTATCATTCGCGTTTCGATCGCACGCCGTATTACTCGGTGCCGAGTGGCGCTACGTGGCAGTCGCTTGCGAACACCCTCTATGGAGTCAACTCCGTTGCCGCGGGCAACGCGTTGCAAGCCGCGATGGGCTCGCCGACCCTGACGACAGGGCTGCATCTCCGGCACTTCCCGTCAACGCTTGCCGTTACAACCACGGTGCCCGGCTACTACACCGTGCACAGCGGCGACACGTGGGCCAGCATCGCTCAAACGTTGTATGGAACGAACGCAACCGAGGCGGTGACAGCACTGCAATCGGCGCTCGGCAATCCGACGCTCACCGCAGGTTTATCTCTTACTGTTCCTGTCACGCTGAACTACAGCACCAGTTCAGGCGGTGGCACGGGCGCCTCGTCCTATCTGCGAACCGAAATCACAACGGCGGGCGTCGTCACTCGTTATGAACAGGACACCGCAGGTCGTGTAGTTGCGATCACGGTGGCGCAAGGTGGCCTCGCGCTCCGCACCGAATACGACTACGACGCCGACGGCAACATCATCGCCACCACCAGCGATCCGGGCGGGCTGAATCGCACCACGACGTATCAATACGACGACGCGGGCAATCTGACACTCACGCGCGACGCGGCCGGCAACACGATCGTTCGCACGTACGACACATACAACCAACTAGTCACCGAGACTGCCTATCTCGTGGCGGATCCGGACGGCGCCGGCAGCGCGCAGCCGAGCGAGCCGCTGACCACACGTTACGTTTACGACAGCGAACATCATCTTCGCTTCACGATCACGGCCGAGGGTCGTGTCATCGAGCGACGTTACGACGACGAAGGTCAGCTCGAAACCGAGCTGAGCTACACCCTGGCGAGCTATCCGGTGGGCGGTCTCGCCGCCGACGCCGAATTGACTGAAGCGCAACTCATCGCCTGGGTGACGACGGTGCCGCCGTCGCAAGCGCAACGAACCGACTATGAATATGACTTCCGCGGTCAGGTCCGGCAGGTAACGACTTATGCCGTGCTGGATACCGCCGGTGCGGGCGTGTTCGACAGCGCCGCCTCGCGCACGCTGTACTTCTACGATCAAGCCGGCCAGTTGTTGTTGACCTTCGACGGCCGGGGCTCGCAGACCGCTTATACCTATGACGGTCTCAATCGCATGCTGACCACGGTCGACGCGCGAGGCATCACGACCTTCAATCGTTACGATGACGTCGGCAATCGCGTCAGCACGTTGCTCGCGGACGGTCTCGATACCGTCACTGTTTACAACGGCGCGGGCGAGCGCGTGTCGGTCGTGCAGAACAATTCGATCACGGGTCAAACGCTCGCGACCACGAGCTATCGCTATGACACTCTCGGTCGTCTGCGTTACGTTCAGGATCCGAACGGCTCGCGCACGCATCGCCTCTACGACACCGCCGGCCGCGTCATCGCCGAGATCGACGCCACCGGTTCGCTGACCGAAATCGTCTACGACGCCAACGACAATGTTACGGCACGCATTCGTTACGCGAATCGCATCAATACCTCTGTGCTGACCAATGGCGCCGGCGTTCCGCTGGACGTGGCATTGAGCAGCATTCGTCCGGCGACGTCCGCCGCGGATCAAAAAACCCGGTTCGTTTATGACGCCGCCGATCGTCGGGTGTACTCGATCGATCCGGAAGGCTATGTCACGCAATCGTTCTACGACGGCGCGGGTCGAGTCACGGACGAAGTGCGCTTCGCAACGGCCATCGACACGGCGACGTTGCCCGCCAATCCGGGTGTCGGCGACATCGTCACCGTCTCCACGGCCGCCGATCGTCTCACTCGCGTGTTCTACGACGCGGACGGACTGGTGCGCGGTCGACTCGACGCCGAAGGCTTCCTGACCGAGTTACGTTACGACGCGGCCGGTCAATTGATTGAAACGGTCGGTTATGCGACGCGAACCAACGCAGCGCTTCGCACCACCGGCTCGCTGGAGCAGTTGATACCCGCGGCCAATGCTGGCGATCAACACAGCTACAACATCTATAACGCGCAAGGCCAGCGGGTCGGGGAGATCGACGCCGAGGGCTATCTGACCGAAACGCGCTACGACGCAGCGGGCAATGTCGCGCGCGTGATCCAATACTCGAACCCGGCGCTCGCCTGGACGCGCAATGCACGGATCAACGATGTCCGTCCGATCCCGACGTCACAAGATCGCGTCACCCGCTATACATACACCGCGCTGAACCAGCTCGAGACTGAAACGTCGCCTGAGCTGTCGGTCACTCGTTACACTTACGACAACGTGGGCCGCCTGGTCAGAACGGATACCGGTCTGTCGGCGGTGCCGACGACCGAAACGCCGACGACCATCGTCACGCAGTACTACGACAGCGAAGGTCGCGTCGTGCGTGTCGTCAACCACACCGCGACACCGTCCTATGCGCTGTGGTATCAGGACTTCGGCACTTCAGCCGACGGCTTGGCCGGCGCGGACGTTTCGACGTCGCCGTATTTCAGCATTCAGAACGGTAAGCTGGTCGTCACGCCGCAGGACGCCATAGCGGGCACTGTGTCCTTGCATGGCACGCGTTCACATACGTTCAGCGACGGTGTCGTATTCCGGGCCGAAGTCACAACGGCCTCCTCACTGACGGGTCAGCACCTGCGCATTGGCGCGGAGAACGGCGCCGCAAACGGCGGTGCGCGATATCACACCGCGGTGATTCAGAACGGCCAGCTGTACGCGGCCTATTACGATCCGAACGATCCGGGCAGTCCGCAAAAAATGCAGCTGCTCGGTACAGTCCGAGCGGATGCGACTTATGTGATCGAAGTGGTCACCGGCCCGAGTGGCAGCACACTCAACGTTTATGAAAGAGGTCGCGCACGTAGCACCGGCTGGACTCACACCAGCAGCGTGAACGATTGGGGCAGCGCGCGCTTCACCGTTGGCACGGTCGCTGCGCCGGGGCAGACAGAAACGGGGATCACGGTCGATAACCTGTCCGAGGCCACTTCGCTGGGCGAACTGGTCAATGGCCAGATCGTCGCCGAACGCGCCAACGATACGTTCGTTCAACATTTCTATGACGATGCCGGGCGCCAGATCGGCACGATCAACGCGCAAGGCATTCTCACGGTCACTCGCTACACAGCGACTGGCGTCGTGGCCGAAGTGCGGACCTCGCAGACCGCTCTAACGCAAGCTCAGCGCGATGCCGTCAGCGGCTACGGTCCGACGCAGCTGCAAGCGTTGTTCCAGGCGAACGACACGGTCGAGCAAAAATTCTTCGACACCGCCGGACGGCAGATCGCAACCATTTCCAGCAACGGTACGCTGGTTGCGACGATCTACGACAGCGCGGGCCGCATCATCGAAGAGCGCACCTCGACGGTCGCCGTCGACTCGACGCTGCGCAATCAAGTGACGCAGTTCAATGCCACCGAGCTCGCCACGCTCTATCGCCCGACCGATCGAGTGAGCCGCCGCGTTTACGACGGCGACGGCCGTCTCTCGTACACCATCGATGCGGATGGCTATTACACGACGTTCGAATACGATCTTTACGGCAACGTTACGCGCGAGTGGCGGCACAACTCGCCGACTTATGCCCCGTTGTGGACTCAGGACTTCTCGTCGGGCGCGAGCGGGCTGTCGGGAACGGACGTTGCTACCTCGCCGTACTTGCAGCTGGTCAGTGGCCGTCTGCGCGCGCATACCCAAGCGGTCGCGTCGACTCAGACGACATCTCTGGCCGGCACGCGCGAACAGGATTTCCGCGCGGGAACCGTTTTCCGTTCCGAAGTCACGACCGGCTCGAGCACTGCCGGTCAGTATCTCGATATCGGCGCCGGCAACGGCGGGATCGGCACGACGGCTCGATATCACACCGTGGTATTCGAGAACGGCAGCCTCTATGCGACTTACTACGATCCGACCGATGCAGTCTCGCCCGCCAAGAAGGTGCAGCTGGGCGAGCTCGGCATGGTCAAGGCCGACACGACTTACGTTGTCGAAGTCGTCACCTATCAGGGCGGCTCGGTCGTCACGGTTTATGAAAAGAGCCGCACGCGTAACGAGGGCTGGACGCATGCCCGCGCGACGTCCGATTGGGGTACGGCGCACACGGTCATCACCACTCGCAGCCAGCCAGGTCAGGTTGCAGCCGACGTCTATGTCGACAACCTGAGCGAGGCGCGGCTCCCGCCCGATACTTGGCAGCAGGACTTCATCGCAGACGCCGGTGGACTGACCACCGGCGGAGCCCTCGATCCCAACTATTTCACTGCCGGTAGCAACGGCTCCTTGCAGGTGACCAGCCGCAATACGGCCCTCACGACCAATCCCACCGTCCTCGGTAATCGCACCTTCGGCTTCAACGAAGGTGTCACTTTCTCGGCGAAACTCAACACCGGCTCGACCAGCACCGGTCGATTCGTGGATGTCGGCGCGGACAACGGTGCGGCGACCGATGCGACGCGTCGTTATCACTTCGCGCGCGTCGAGAATGGGAACGTGTATGCAGTGTATCGAGACGGCTCCGGCGAACATTCTCAGTTGCTGGGCGCCGTCAGTAACAACACGAACTACATCGTTGAAGTAGTCACGCATTCCGGCGGCAGCACGCTCTATGTGTACGCTGAAGGCAGTGCTCGCAGCTCGGGTTATACAAATACTTCGAGCGCTACCGATTGGGGCGTCGCTCGCATGCGCGTGGGCACGCGCGGGCAGAATGGGCAGACGAGCGCGACGGTGACGGTCAGTGAAATTTTGCAGACCTATCTGCGGCCGTATTTGTGGCAACAGGATTTCAGCACCGATACTTCGGGTCTCTTCGGGCCCGCGCTCGACGATTGGACCCTCATGCAACATGTGGACGGAGGCCTTTCCGTCTACCAGTCGGGCTACGAGTATGGGCCTCACATTACCCATGACTATGCAGTTCATGGCTCGCGGCTGTACTCGCAGGACCGCGGGGTCGTGTTCCGATCGGAGGTGACGACGCCCGCCACTCTCTACAATGGTGACCACAATGCGATCGTCGGCGCCTCGAATGATCGGAGCCTGGACAGCAATCTATTCCGGATGCTCGGCGCGCAGTTCAAACACGGCTCTTTGTATGCGGTGGAATCGTCTTGGTCGAACGCCGATGACACCCCCACGAACGACCGCGACCAATCGGCTCTCGCGACAACCCTGCTGGGTCAATTGATCGCCAGCACGACGTATGTCGTCGAAGTCGTGGTCGAAGGTACCGGCGCTACCTTGTACGTGTACCGGAAGAGCTCCGATCGCGCTCACGGCTTCAGCTATCGCGTCGATGCGACCGACTGGGGCAACGCCCGCACCTACCTCGCTTCGGGAGAGTACTACCACTACTACGGCACGAATCCGATTCGCGTCGACAACATGAGCGAATGGGCTCTAGCCAACGATGCGGGCGGCAATCAGTCAGTTGGCCTCACCGCGCAGGACTTCAGCAGCATCGGCTGGAACGACAACTATTTCCGCTACGAGAGCGGCGCACTCCGCGTCAGCACGCGGGCATCCTCGGTCAGCACGACGGCGTCGGTCACCGGCAGCCGCCTGCATTCGTTCAATGACTCCTTCACTTATCGGGGCGAGATTACGACCGGCGCGACCAACACCGGACGTTACGTGGAGTTTGGTGCTGAAAACGCAGCCACTGGAACACAGCTGCGCTTCCATACCGTGGTCATGCGAGGTGCCGATCTCGTTGCCGCGTGGGTCGACCCCGCGACTGGATTGCGCACGGAAGCGACGATCGCGACGGGTGTTCTGCTCAACAACACCACTTACGTGGTGGAGGTTGTCACCGGCCCGAGCGGCAGCACGGTGTATGTGTATCAGCGCGGTCAGACGCGGGAGTCCGGCTGGAACCACAGCACGACGATCGCCGACTGGGGCAGCGCGCGAACCATCATCAGCACGCGCGGCTCCTCCACTCAAGTCGAGAACTCCGTTGTCGTCGACAACGTTTCCGAGCTCGCAGCCGCAGGCGCAGTAGTGAACGGCGCGATCGTCATCGAACGGCCCGGCGATAGCATCGTTCGCAAGTTCTACGACGCGCAGAATCGGGTGATCGCGACCATCGCAGCCAGCGGTGCTCTGACCCGCTTCGAATACGACCTGGTCGGCAACCTCATTCGGGAGATTCGTTACAACACACCGGTTCGCTCCGCCAGGTGGGAGCAGCAGTTCTCCGCCAATGCCAGCGGACTTACTGGGGTCAACGTCGATACTTCGCCATACATGCAGGTGCAGTCCGGACGGCTGTCGGTCAACAGCCGCGCGACGGCATCTGCGGAGACGGCGGTTCTCACTGGCACGCGTTCTACCGCGATGGCGAGCGGCGTGGTGTATCGCTCCGAATTCACGACGGGCAATTCGGTCGCGGGCACGTACCTCGACATCGGCATCGACAATGGTTTGACGAGCACAGCGCAACGCCTGCATCTGGCGCGCATCCAGAACGGCGTGCTTTCATCGGTGGAGCGCGGCTCGAGCTCCGCTGCCACTGTCACGCAGCTTGGTCAAGTCAAGACCAATACAACCTATGTGGTCGAGGTGGCGACGACCGGAACGTCGACCACCTTGTATGTTTATGAGAAGGATCGGTTGCGGAGCCAGGGATTCACCGATTCGCAAACCTTCCTTGCCTCGGGCTGGGCGAACGCGCGCAGCTACATCGGCACCGTCGGCGGCCCGTCGCAGGTCGCGAACACCATCTTCGTCGACAACATGACCGAGACCGTCGGGCTCGGCACTCCGATCGCGGAGGGTCTGATGTCGCCGGACGGGACCGGCGAGCAAACAACTCAGTATTTCTACGATGCGCAGAACCGCCGCATCGGCACGCTGCTGCCGAACGGCACCCTCAACACGACGGAATACGACGCCGCCGGCAACATCATTCGCGAAACCACCGGTGCGGTGGCGCAGGCCGCGCTGTGGGATCAGGATTTTGAGAAAGGGATCGCCGGCCTGACTGGCGTCGACGTCGCCACCTCGCAGTACATGCAGCTCAGCAATGGCGCGCTCGTCGTCACTGCCCGGGACGCCGCCACACCGACCAATGTGGCGCTCACGGGGCAGGCGATTCGAACGATCAATGCCAGCAACGCGTACGCATTCCGCTCCGAGATCACGACCTCGACCACTTCGGCGGGGCAGTACGTCGAGATCGGTGCCGATAACAACGCAGCTAGCACTGCCAATCGCTATCACACCGCTCTGTTCCGCGACGGCAACATCTACGCCGTCTGGTTCGACGGCACGACTCGTCAGGAGCAATTGCTCGGCCGATCGAAGACGAATACGCGCTATTCGATCGAAGTGAATGTCACTGCTACCGGCACCACTCTCAAGGTGTACGAGAGCCAGGAAGGTTCGACGCAGGCGATGCTGGATGTCCGCACCGCTGGCTGGGCGAACGCCCGGACCCTCATTCGCACCATCGGCCAGAGCGGCCAGACGGCCAATGGCGTCAGGGTAGACAACCTTTCCGAGGCGGCGGTGGTCACCATCAACGGCGTCGCCGACTCCGGTCGACTACTCGGCAACGGTTGGATCGCCCGCAACGGTGCGTCCGGACAGACCACCCACTACTTCTACGACGATCAGAACCGTCGCATCGGCGTGCTCACGCCGCAGGGCGTGCTGACCACCACGGAATACGACGCCGAAGGTCGCGTGCTTCGTGAAACTCAACACACGGGCGGATGGATCACGCCCGCCTGGGAGCAGGACTTCGGCACGAACTCGGACGGGTTCTCTGGCGAGAACCTGCAGACGTCGCAATACATGGCCGTCGTCAACGGCAGGCTGATGGTCTACACCCAGCCCACCACCACACCGGCCACCGCGCAGCTGTTTGGAACACGCACTTATAACTTCACCAATGGACCGCTGTTCCGTTCCGAACTGACCACCGGCGAGGTGCTGGCGGGTCAGCAGCTGGAGATCGGTGCCGACAACGCGGCTGCCGGCCCCGCCGCGCGCGGTCATTTCGCGCGGATCATCGACGGCAATCTGTACGCGGTTTATTTCGATCCCACCGATACTGTCAATCCGCGTCGCGAAGTCCTGCTGGGCTCGGTGCGTGCGGACACGACGTATGTCGTCGAAGTCGTCGCGGGCGTCAACGGCACGACTCTCTACGTCTACGAGAAATCCCTGGGCCGTGAGCGCGCGCTGATCGACCAGCGTTCGTATAACGATTGGGGGCTCGCGCGCACCTACATTGGTACCCGGAGCGGGCCGGGTCAGGTTGCGGGCGCAATTGCCGTCGACAATCTTGTCGAGCGTGTTGCAGGCAACGCGTTCTGGGTCCAGGCGTTCACCAGCGATGCCGCCGGTTACTCCGGCAACGTCGATGTCGCGACCTCGCCCTACATCCGTCTGGAGAATGGCGGCCTTACTGTCACGGCGCAGAACGCGCCATCGAACATCACCGCATCGCTGGCCGGAAGCCGTCAATATCTGTTCGCCGAAGGCGCGATATTCCGCTCGCGAGTGACGACGGCGGCCAGCCTTGCAGGTCAGTATCTGCAGATCGGAGCCGAAGGCACCGGCACGAGCACGAATACGCGTTATCACACCGCGCTGTTCCAGGACGGGAACATCTACGCGGCCTGGTACGACCCCACGACTGGAACACAACAAAGGCTGTTGCTGGGCACATCGCAGGCGAGCACCGATTACATCGTCGAGGTCGTGACCCACACGACCGGAACGACGCTGTATGTCTATCGCCCGGGCCAAAGCCGCAGCGAAGGCATGGCTCATACATTGGCGCGCACCGATTGGGGCAATGTGCGGGCCACCATTCGCACGATCGGCGCTCCGGGGCAGGGGGCCTCCTCGATGCGCGTGGACGATGCCGCCGAGTACCGCCCGGGTGGCATGTATTTGCAGCAGGATTTTTCCTCCAGCACCACCGGTTATGTGATGCCCGGCGCAGGCATGACGCATTCCAATGGTCGTGTCACGGTATGGCCGCAGACCTCGGCGGAGAGTGTGATGGTCGGCGAGCGGACGTACTCGCCGTCCCAACGCGTGTCCTTCTACGCGGAGTTCTCGACCGAATGGCCGTCGTCGAGCCAACGCTTCTCCATCGGGTTGGAGAATACTGCGACGCGCGGTTCGTCCGCCTACCGGGAACACGGTCTCTTCATCGACAACAGCACGACGAACTTCTGGACCCACGTGCTGTATGCCACGGACAACGGCAACAAGATTCCCCTGGGCAGTCTGGACGCTTATGCGACGTACATCGTCGAGGTGGTGACCGATGCCACGGGCTCGACGCTGTATGTATATGCCAAGGGTGGCACCCGTGAGAGCGGATATTCGCACCGGCAGAACTCCACGGACTACGGCCAGGTGCGCAGCGCCGTGCGTGCGACGAACGGATGGAGCTATCCGTATTACATCAACGAAATCCGCGAGGCCACCGGCGACGGCGAGCTCGGCTTTTGGCGTCAAGAGTTCACGCAAGGCGGCGCGGGGCTGTCGAGCACCAGTCCGATGACCGTGGAGAACGGGGCGCTCGTGGTCCGTCCGCAGAATGCGTCCGCGCAGAATCTCTCGGTGAGCTCGGGCCAGCGCCTGTACTCCATGGAGAGCGGCGTTAACTTCAGCGCCACAGTGTCCTCCGCCGATTTCGCTCATACCAGCGTTCACTTCGGCGCCAGCAACGACTCGATTGGCGCGGGCGCGCGCTCGTACGCCGCGGTCTTCGAAGCAGGAAGCATCTATGCCGAGTGGATCGATCCCAACACCGGCTTGCGCGAACGGGTTCTGCTGGGTGCTGCGACGAACGGTGCAACGTATGTCGTCGAGGTGGAAGTCAATCGGCAAGGCACGCAGTTACGGGTGTTCAACAGCGCGCTCGGTTCGGTGGCGGCCTTCACTCACCAGTTGCATCAGACGGATTGGGGGCGCGCAAAGACATATATCGCGACCAGGGGAGGCTCCGGCTGGACGGCCGAGAGCCGCGTCGACAATGTCACCGAGATTCGCGATGCGCAGTACGCCTCGGGTGCCTTGTATCGCGGCCAACTGATCGACGAACGCTTCACTGACCGCTCCACGGACTATTTCTATGACGCCGCGGGCCGTCGCGTTGGCACCCTCGTCAATGGGAACTTGTCCGTGCAGTTGTACGACGCGGACGGCAGGCTGGTCGAGACGCGGCAGTCCACGGTGCCCTTGACCTCTGAAGACCTCATCGATCTTCCAGGGCACGATCTCGCTGCGCTGGAAACGTTGTTCCGTCTCACGGACACCGTCACTCAGTTTTTCTATGACGACGCCGGCCGCCTGCTGGGCTCGCTCGATGAGACCGGCACTCTGCGCGCGGTGGAATACGACGCGAACGGCAATGTCATTCAAGAGCGGATCTCGACCACGGCCGTCTCGGCGGCTCTTCGAGATGCCGTGCCGTCACACGATGCGGTCGGTCTCGCTACGTTGTATAGGACGAGCGACCGGCTCACTCGCCATTATTACGACAGCGCGAATCGACTCATCGGCACCTTGAATCCCGATGGTCTGCTCGCGACCACCGAGCGCGATGCGACCGGCGCCGTCGTCCGCATCAAGAGATATGCGACGCCCGTGCAGCCAGCGCTGTGGACGCAGGATTTCAGCAATTCCAACGGTCTGAGCGGTGTCGATCTCGCCACGTCGCCTGCGATGCAGATCGATGGCGGATCGCTGGTCGTTCACTCGCGTGACAGTGCGAGTGCCGAACAGCCAACTCTCGTGGGCACTCGACAGCACGCCTATTCGTCAAACGTCGTGTTCCGTTCGGAGATTACGACGAGCGGTTCCGCGGCGGGTCAGTACATTGCCATCGGCGCGAGCAATGCCGCTGGCGGCGCGGCCGCTCGCGAGCACACCTTGCTTTTGCGCGACGGCTTGCTCTACGCGCAGTACATCGATCCGACGGACGCGGTGAATCCCCTCAAGACGGTGTATCTCGGCCAGGCGCGCACAGGCGCAACCTATATCGTGGAGGTCGCCACCTCCGCTACCGGCACGACGCTGTATGTTTACGAGAAGGGCACCACGCGCTCCCAAGGCTTCGTGGATCATCGCTCGTTTGCTGACTGGGGTGTGGCGCGTACTGTCATCCGCGGCATCGGCCAGCCTGGGCAGCAGGAAAATTCCGTCCGCGTGGACAACCTGGTCGAGGCGACCGTCGCGGGTGAGGCTTTCGGTCCGCATGTGACGCCGGAATCTCCGAACGACACCACGCAGCAGTACTACTTCGACGCAACCGGCACTGCGATCGCGGTGAGTAACTCTCAGACACGTACCGAGACCGTTCGTTACGACATGCTTGGTCGCGTCGTTGCTCACCTCGGCGGCGAAGGTAACCACCAGCTGACGAATGCCCAAACGCCAGAGCAGGCGCAGAACATCTGGAACGATTACGGCGATCGATTCACCTACGACGCCGCCGGTCGACGCACGTCGAGCACCGACGCGAACGGCAACACCACCTATTTCTATTATGACGATGCGGGTCGCCTGACCCACACGGTCAACGCGGCCGGTGAAATAAGCGAGCTGGTGTACGACGCGTTCGGCCGACAGACCGATACGGTCCTCTATTACAGCCGGATCAATCCGGCCGGGCTGACGGGCGGCGATAACGCCGACATCGTCGCGATCCTGGCGGCCGTCCGCGATCCGAGTCGCGACATACACACGAGCGTCAGCTACACGCGTCGTGACCTGGTCGCATCGCAGACCGATGGGCTCGGCTCAGTCACGACACACACCTACAACGCATTCGGCGACCGTACCCAGACCGTACAGCCGATCGATGCACTGACCAGCATCGTCACGCAGGCTGAGTACGACCATCGTGGCCAGCTGATCTCGCAGACACGCGACGTGGGCGGACTGAATCAAACCACTTCGTCGGTCTACGACGCCTTCGGCCGCGTCGTCGAAACGACGGACGCGCTGCTTCAGACCACGACGTATCAATACGACCGGCGCGATCAACTCATCGGCACGACCGATCCGTTACAGCACACGCGTGGCACGAGCTACGACGCGTTCGGCCGCGTGCTCACTGAGACCGATGCACTCGGCAAGGTGACAAGATATTCGTACGACGATGCCGACCGCAGCGTCGTGATCACGACACCCGAAGGCGTCACCCTGACGACTACGACCAACTTGCACGGCGAGCGTGCGACGGTGACGGACGGCGAGGGCAACACCACTCAGTACGTGTATGACCTCAACGGCAGACTCACGCAGGTGATTGACGCTCTCGGCAACGTGAGCGAGAGCCGCTATGACCATGGCGGCCGCGTGATCGAGACCATCGATCAGAACGGTAAGCGCACGACCTACCAGTACGACGCCGCGAATCGTGTGTTGACGCGTACGTTGGATCCGACCGGGATCGCTCAGGTCACGAACTATGCGTACGACGCGTTTGGCCGAGCCATCAGAGTCACGAACGCTGAAGGCGTCATCACTGAAACCCAGTACGACGCCAACGGCCAGATCGTTGCAGTCGTGGTCGACCCCATCACGGCTGAGAATCCCGACGGTCTCAATCGGCGGACCGAATACGAGTACGACCGCCTCGGACGTACCCTGCGCGTCGTGGCAGCCGCAGGCACACCGCACGCGCTCGTCACTGAGTTCACCGTGGATGCGCTCGGGCGCGTTTTGAGCAAAGTCGTCGATCCCGACGGCTTTGCGCGCGAGACCGCCTACGAGTACGACGCGAATGGCCGCTTGATTCTCGAAACGGGTCCCGACGGCGTACACACTTCGTATGGTTACGATGCGGCGGGCAATCGCACCGACGTGACGCGTGCATATGGCACGGCGGAAGCCCAGCACACGAGCTTTGTCTACGACGCGAACGATCGAGTCGTGGCCGTCATCGACGCGATCGGCAACGGCCTCGCCGAAAGCGATTCGACGGAGTATCGCAATCGTCGTGCCGCGCTCGGCTATCCCTCGACGCTCGCGTCGCTCACGCAGACCCAGCGGCAGCAGCTGCGCGATCTGTACACGAGTCGCTCGCAGTACGACGACGATGGGCGCTTGTTCCGTTCCATCGACGCGCTCGGCCGTGTCACTGAATACGAGTACGACAACGCCAATCGGTTGGTGAAGACCGTCAGCCCGATCGGCATTGGACTCAGCGAAAGCGACGCGCCTGAGTATCAGGCCATGCGGGCGAGACTGGGATATTTCGCCCCGGTCAGCGCCCTCACGGCAGAACAACGCGCGGCGTTCCGCAACTCGTACACCACGACGTACGTTTACGACGCCGTCGGTAACCGCACGCAAGTCATCGATCCGAACGGCGGCGTCACGACGTACTACTACAGCGGCATTCCGGGCCAGGTCCGAATGGTGATCGACGCCGGCCGCTTCGATTACGTGTTCTCGGGTCAAGAAGGCGAGGAGGTCATCGAAGATCGGTACGCGCTCGCACTAGTGCGACGAGGTGTCACCGAGTATCGGTACGACGCCGCCGGCAACGTCATCGAGACCATTCGCCACGCGGACACCTACGATCAGCGTCCAGATCCGGATGAAATGCCGCATCTGATTGCAGATCCCTCGCGCGACCAGATCACGCGCGTGGCCTATGACGGCTTGAATCGTCCCATCCGCGTCCAGGATGGCGAAGGTTACGTCGTTGACACACGCTATGACTCGGTCGGCAACGCCGTTGAGACACATGCCTACGCCGAGCGCCTGGTTTTCGATCCGCGGGTGCCGCTCGCCGATCAAGTGGTGCCGACCAGCGCCGCCGATCGCCACACGCGTGCGATCTATGACGAGCGCAATCGCTTGGTTGAGAGCATCAACGCCAATGGCTACTCGAGCACGTATGAGTACGACACGCTCGGCAACGTGCTGCGGATCGTAACGGGCCAGTATCTCGTCGCGCCCACCGATCCCGACTACGACGTCTCGAAGGCCGCGCTCGCGCGCGTGCAGGAGACGAGCTATCAATACGACGACATGAATCGGGTCGTCGTTGAGACCGATACGCTGGGTATCGAAACTCACTATGGGTACGACGCCGTCGGCAACCGGATCGAGGTCATCAAGGCCTTCGGCACCGGTCTGCAACGCACCTGGACCTATTCATATGACGATGCCAATCGCGTCATCGAAGAGGTGAACCCCGAAGGCACGATCACGCGCCGTGTTTACGACGCAGCCGGGCAATCGGTGGAGGTCATCGAAGCCGTGGGCCTGCCGGTCCAGAGATCGACTCGAGCGACCTATGACGGCAACGGCCGGTTGTTCGAGCAAGTGAATCCGGACGGCAGCAAGACGCGCTTCTTCTACGACGGCGCTGACAATCTCATCAAGCGTGTCGACGCGGCCGACTCGGCCGACGCGCGCGTGACCGAATATTTCTACGATCGCAACGGCCGCATGACGATGAAGATCCTGGCGCCGGACAGCGACCGGCCGATCTTCACGCGCTATCGCTACGACGCGTTCGGGAACCTGTTCCTGGAGTCGGTCGGCGATACGGTGCGCGTCGGTGTGGATCCGACGTTCCCAGTCGGCAACGAAGACGTTCCGTATATGCGCATGACGCGCTACACGTACGATCGCAACAACCGAGTCGTTGTGGAAAGTCGTGGCGCGTTCAATGACGGCGGCTACGGTTATGGGGAGTACGGTGGCGACGATCTCAGCGAACCGGACTTTTCCGAGTTCCGCAACACCGTATTCGACCGCGATGCGTTCGGCAACGTGTTGAGCACGACGGTCGCGGATTACATCGTGCCCTGGGGATCGACCTGGGAAGACATCGCCCTCGAGCTCTACGGCGATGCATCGGTGGCCACTGCGCTTTCTTCCTGGTACGGCAATGGCGATCCTTCATCCTTCGACCGGCTGGAGAAGCTGCCACTCAGGCTGGCAGGCTCGATCGAACGTTCGGCGAACGTATCCGAGTACACCGTGCAGGCGGGCGATACGTGGCAGAGCATCGCCCTGCAAGTTTATGGCAGCATCAACGTCGCCACCGAACTGGCCCGCCAGTTCGGTGCCACGCCGACCGTCGGCGCGACTCTGCAAATGTCCGCCACGCTGCGCGATCGCGGCCCGCTGGTTTCCGCCAACGCGACGACATACACGGTCCTCGAGGGCGACACCTGGGAGTCCATCGCTCTTCATTTGTTTGGTACGGCTGCTGTAGCCGACCAGCTGCGAGAGTTCGTCGATCCGTATGGCATGCCGATCCCCGGCACGATCCTTGGCGCGTCTGAACTGCCGACGGTTCTGAATGACCCGAGCAGCTACATGCGGTCGTTGCGTCGGCGCTCCGTCACCAACACTTACGATGCGCAGAATCGAGTCACGACGGTAACAAATGGTGCTGGCGTCGGTCTCTCCCGCGTCTTCGATTCGCAAGGAAACCTGCTCCGCGAAACGGTAGCTGTCGGCACCCCGGCGGAAGTGACGACTGAATATCAATACGACAATGCCCGACGCATCACGGATCAAATCGTCGATCCGAGCGGGCTGGCTCTGCATACTCACTACGAGTACGACATCTTCGGCAACGTCGTTGCCGAAACACAGCCGAATGGTTATGCCGCCGCGACCAGCGATGCGGATTGGGCGCAGCGTGTGCGACGTGAGCTCGACATCGTCGACGGCAACGGCAACGCGATTCCGGTCGCGCAGCTGACCAACGCTCAGATCGAAACGATCCGGCTGGCGTTCACCGCGACGACGCAATACGACGAGATGAATCGTCCGGTCGCGGTTACCGATGTGCTCGGTTACACGACTTCGTTCGAATACGACGTCTTCGGCAATCAGACGTCGATCACGATCGGTCAGTATCTGCTCTCGCCGACGGACCCCAACTACGACGCGGCGCTCGCCGCCCGGGCAAAACCGGAGGCCACGCTCTACGCCTACGATGAGATGAATCGTAAGGTGCTCGAGGCCGACGCACGCGGCATCGTCACTTCCTACGCGTACGACCTGCGCGGAAACCGCACGCTCAAAGTCGAGAGCTATGGCCAACTCGCGGCCGGTCAGCCGCTCGAAGCGGCACATATCACTCAGTTCGATGCCGAAGAGGTGCAGCGACGTACCCAGTATCGCTACACGGCTTCCGACCTGCTGAGCGAGGAGATCCAGCCCGTCGGCACCGTCACCACATACACGTACAGCGACGCGGGCGTACTGCTATCGAAGATCGTCGGAGGTTTGTCGCACAGATACGTGTACGACAGACTGGGCGACCTGATCCGCGAGTACGACGGGATCTCGGGCCTCACCGCGTATGGCGACGGTTACCTGTTCTTCGATTACGACGAATGGGGCAATAAGATTGCCGAGGGTCGCTATCCCGGCTTCCAGGGCGGCGACACACGAGTGACGGAGTTCGAATACGACGACGCCCAGCGACTCGTTGCGGAAGTCGTCGACCCGGCCGGCCTCGCCTTGCGCAAGACCTATGTCCGCGACGCGCTTGGGAATGTCGTCTCCACCGTCGATGCAGGCGGAGCAAACGAGTCTCGCGTGTATGACCGCGCGGGTCGCGTTCTCTGGCAGCGCGATGGCGAAGGCTATGTCGAAACTTACAGCTACGATGCGAACGGCAACGAACTGACGCATACGCGTTTCGCCACGGCTGGCAGTGCGCTGCCGCTCGGCACCGCGCCGGCCAGTTCCGGCGACGATCGAACAATTTTAAATGTGTTCGATCGTAATGGACGCGCGATCGAGAGCACCGACCCGCGCGGTCTGGTGACTCGCGTCACCTACGATGCGGTCGGCAACATCCTCGAGCGCATCGAGAATGCGACTGGGTTGTTCGGCGCTCCGGCGCGTCGCACGACCATGGTCTACAACGATGTGAACCTGGTCACCGAGCGCATGGACTACGCGAGCGGTGTGCGCACTTCGTTCACCTTCGACGAAGCCAACAACATCGCGACGCAGACGGTCGAGAACCAGTGGCTGGACACGATCAATCGTGACGGCAACGGCGATCCGGTACTGCGTACCCAGCAACAGGTCACGGAGTATCTCTACGACCTCAACAACCGCATGACCGACCAGATCGTTCATGCGGGCGACATCGATCTGCACACTCGTTACGCCTACGACGTGGCGGGTAACCGCATCGAAGAGGTTTCGCCGAACGGCTTTGCCGCGATCACCTATGACCTGCCCTGGACGCAGGAGATTCGTCGTCGCCTGGGCCTGGTGGACGGCAACGGCAACGTACTGTCCGCGGCGGCTCTGGACGAGGATCAGCAATACCGCGTGCTCGCCGCGTACACCGCGCGCACCTACTACAATAGCGCCAATCTGCCCTACATAGCGGTCGATGCGACTGGCCTGGTAACTGGCTATGAGTACGACGGGCATGGCGCCCTCACACGCACCTTCGTGTCGGAGCGCATCGATCCTACCGAACTGGCTCCGGATGACCCGCCATACCTGTACGTCCGGGACCGCACGACCCGGTACGTCTACGATCAGGCGAATCGCCTGATCGAGACCGAGCGCAGCGGCGATAGTGAAGTTCCCGAGCAGATCTTCACGTACCAGCACTGGGACGCGGCGGGCAACGTCGTTAGCTCCACCGATGGCAACGGCAATGTCACCTATTACTACTACGATCGTCTGCATCGGCTGATCGGCACCATCAATGCCGAGAACTACCTGACCGTCTATGAGTACGACGCGTTCGGCAACGCGGTTCGCGATCGTCTTTACATGGATAGAGTGACGCTGACCGAGGCTGAACAGCAGGAGTTCACGGCGCGTACTGTGGCTGAGTTGCTGGCGATCGCGCCGGGCGGCGAAGTACGCATCACCGATCACTTCTACGACGACGCCGATCACGAGATCCGCACGCTCTACTCGGCGGTCGAGGTGTACGACGAGGCGATCGGCACGACTTCGAGCCAGTTGTTCGCCGAAGGTACGATCACTTCCGTGCAGCTCGACGTGCTGCGCACGTTCGATGCATTCGGCAACGTGCTGACCGAGAGCGACAAGCGGCCGGTGACCGAAAGCGCCGCATCTCGTGCCTACACCGTTCGGACTTATGACGCAGCAGGTCGCAAGCAGAGCGAAACGACGACCCGCGCGCATGAGCTTGCGACCAGCGACGATCCGTACTTCGTCGACTTGCGTCGGGATCTCGGCTACGTCAACGGTGACGGCACTGGCAAGCTTGCCTCGCAGCTGTCCGCCGGGGAGATTCTCAGCATCCAGGCGCGTTATACGACGACCTATCGATACGACGAGGTCGGCAATCTGCGCGAGCAGATCGAGGGAACGCGCGTTACGACGTTCGAATACGACCTCGCCAATCGCACGACTCGTATTCACGCGCCAGCGGTCGACACGACCGTCGTCGATGCCAGCGGCAATCTGGTCCATCAGACCGGCGTGCGGCCGGTTGGCGTGCGCGAGTACGACGCCGTCGGCAACGTCATTCACGAAATAAACTTTGCCGGCGACGATATCGTCTATCGCTTCGATGCTGCCGATAACATGGTGGCATCGATCGACGCATCGGGCGTCTACACCTCGTACTCGTACAACGACGCGGGCGATCGCAGCGTCACGCACCGCTACTACAACACAGTCGGCGATCGCTACGCCTCCGGTGTACCCACGCAGAGCGCCAACGATCAGATATTCTCGCTCCAGTACGACGACTTCGGCCGCGTGATCGAGGAGTACACCCACGATCCGTTCGCGGGTCGACTCATCCAGTACAGCTACGATGACAATGGCAATCAGACGCGCATCGTCGATGCACGCGGTTTCGTCAGCACGATGCAATATGACGGCCTGAATCGCGTCGTTGCCACCACCAATCCCGCTGGCGGAGAGAACTTCACGCAGTACGATGCGCTCGGCAATGTGATCCGCCGGCAGGCGGGCGGTTTCGGAGCGCCGGTGTTCACTGGCCTGTTCGGTGGCCGCATCGACGTTCCATTCATCACGGACAAGGGCCTGTTGGTGCAATGGACGACGGATCGCGACACCGATGGTGTCGTGAAGGTCCGGGTCGCGAACAGCGGCGGAGAGTGGCTGACGTTCGGCGTGAGTGGCGCGTTCGATGTAGATCACGAGGTCTTCATCGACCAGCTCGCTCCAGGCACGCCGTACGAGTACTACATCGAGTCGAAGGACGCGTTCGGCTACACGATCGCGAGCGACGTAAAAACGTTTACTACCGGCAGCGGACTGCAAGGAACGACAACGATCACCAACGTGCGGCCCTCCGGCAACGGCGGTTATCTCGCGGACGTGCGCTTCACGGTCCCGGCGGGTGCGACAGCTCCGCAGGTTTACGTGGGCACGATCGGCACGACGGACTCGTTGTTACTGGAAGATCGCGTGCCCGGCACCGGGATGACCAGCCCATCGCCCAACACTTACGTCGCCACGATCAGCTTCACCGATCCGGAAGCGGCGTACTTGCAGATCAATTACACCCTCTCCGGGCAACAGTACGCGACAGTTCCACATGCCGCGTTCAGTTCCCAGCGAGTGACGCCGGTCTATGGCTCGGTGAGCGCCGTGCAGGCGTCCGCGACGGGTCACAACGTGACGATGACGTGGGATCTGTCGGCCGAGCTGGCGCAGAACCTGGTCAGCACCTATGTGGACGAGGCGACTCAGCAGACCGGCTACCGGGTCTTCATGGGTTACAGCGTCACGGCCGACGGCGAGCCGTACCTGCTCGAAGCGGCCGCGCCGGTGAACGGCGTGTTCACGGTGAACATCCCGAACGTCGAGGAAGGCCCGATCTGGGTGACGTTCTACTACGTCAACGCGTCGGGCGAGCGCGTCGCCGCGCCGCCACTGGCGATCGATTCACTGGTGGGACTGAATCGGACGTTCGATCGGGTCGTGTTCGACTTCCCGGATATCGATACGAGTGGCACCACGCTCGGCGTCGAATACCGCCGCGTCGGCGAAACCAACTGGACAACGCTGGCGGCGTCCGCCATCGCCGGTCGGTCCATGGATGCCAGGGCGCTCGGCGAAGGCGTGTTTGAATATCGCGCTACCCTGATGAGTGGCACTACGCCGTTACGAGTGAGCACCGGTACGGTGCGTGTGCGTGAGCCCGCGACGATCGGGACGCTGACGGACCAATCCGCTCCGAGCAGCACCGTTATCACGATCACTCAGCAGGACGACTATCTCGAATTCGGCGGCTTGTTCCCGCTCGGCGCGGGCGAGACCGTCGAAGTCGATATCACTCCGAGCGGCGGCACCCCAACGACTCATACCCTCACGAGTTCGCGGCTCGATATCTCGTCGCTGGTGACAGGCGGCTACACCTTCACTGTGCGCAAGATCTCGAACGGTTCCACCGTCGCGACCGCCAATGGCTCGTTCAACGTCGACACCGCCAATCAGCCCGCCAACATGCTGTATATCCCGCAGCTGTTGCCGCTGGGAGCGGGCGAGTCGTTGCAGGTTGAAGTGACGGACGCACAGAACAACGTCACGACGTATCCGATGCCGACCACCGGCTTCGATATGACGCTGCTCGCACCGGGCGCGTACACCGTGCGCGTGCTGAAGATTCACACGGATGTGAACAATCAGGTGACGACAGTGCGCGATCTGCGTGGCAGCGTCACGGTTGCTCCTCGCAAGATGCTGGCGCAGACGACGACCGGACTGATCGATGTCGCGCCGATCTCGACCATGCGTCTGAACTTTTCGCAGTTCTTCGAGGTCCAGGCGACCACCAGCGGCACCGGCAGCAGCGACCATATTTACTATTACTACGACATCAACGGCCGCAAGCTGTTCTCCAACGAGAACGGTGGCGTGTGGACCCGATACTTCTACGATGTCGCCGGCAATGTAGTGCGCGAGGTTCGCTTCAAGTACCAGGACCCGAACACCGGCGTGTTCCTGGAACAGATCCTCGATCCGGCCGCTAGGCCGACGCTGGAACACTTGCAGGACAACTACGAAGCGGCGCTCGCTCAGCACGATCCCGCGCAGGGTCGCGATCTGATCCGCGTCACCGAACGCAAGTTCGATGCTGCCGGCAACAAGATTGCCGAGCTCAACGGCTCGCAGACGTATGGCGTGATGCTCGACGAATGGCGCTACGACCGGTTCAACAACAAGACGCGCGAGACGGTCTCGAAGGGCAACAGCGCCTTCGAGATGACGACCGACTTCGAGTACGACAGCGCGAACCGCATGATCCGCGCCGTGTACGGGCCGGTGACGTATTACGACTCCTCTGGCACGGCTCACACCGGGCCGCTCGAAGTGCGCACGACTTACGACCTCTTCGGCCACAAAACCACGGAGACGAACGAGCGCGGTTTCATGACGCGCTACCACTATGACTCGTTGAACCGCCTCGCACGGCAGTGGGATGCGGCGTACGTCACCAGTACTGGTGTCATTGGCGCGAGCAGCCTCCGCTCCGACTACCAGTTCGACAATTTCGGTCGCCTGACTCTGCTGACCAAGACGGATCTCACCGGTCTCGCGTCGTCTGCCACCCAGACGATGTCGTTCACCTACGACGTCTTCGATCAAATCACTCATATGAGCGGCTCGGCGGGAACGCTGGATCGCACCTACGACGCAAGCGGCAACATAGAGTCCGAGACCGATGCTCTAGGCCGTACCGAGTACTACCAGTACGACGCAGAGAACCGCGTTACCCGGCGTACGGACAAGATGGGTGGTATCTGGACGACGACCTACGACTCGTACGGCACGATGGTCGCGCAGACAGATGCGAACGGTCGCACGACACGGTACACGATCGGCGCCTATGGGCAGGTGCTCGAAAAGCGCATCTCGATCACCGGCTATCCCTCGAAAATCGATACGGGCGGCAAGCTGAAGTTCATCGCGGCACTCGTCAGGATCCCGCCGAAGCCGCCGGGCCAGCTGTATATCTCCGGGCCCACGACGTACCAGGAGACCACCGAGTACGACGCGTTCGGCCGCATGGTCGAAGTGACCGACAGCAATGGCAAGCACATCGAATACAGCTACGACGATGCCGATCAGCTGCGTGTGCTGGACGACCAAGGTGTCCATCAACGTTCGAATTACACATACAACGCCAAGGGTCAGAAGCTGCAGGAAGTCCTATCGCGCGACGGCGCGACGATCCGCACGATCAACTACGGCTACGACACTCAGCGTGGTTTGCTGACCAGCATCAGCGGCGATCTCGATCTGCCGGGCGGTGGCCAGTCGACGCAGACCGTCAATCAGACGTATCAGCACGACGAGTTGGGCAATCGCGTCTCCGTGAACGGCAATCACTTCACGTACGACGGCAACAACCGCATGACGTCAGCCTACGACGCGGGCCGACCGGTCGTGCCCGATCCGACTCAGGAAGGTGCACCGCCGCCGGCGCAGGTTGTCGACAGCATGGCTTATGACGGCTTCGGCAATCGTGTATCGGAGACACGCGGCGGTAACACGCAGACGTTCACGTTTGACGGTGCGAATCGCGTTGTTTCTGCGTCGAATGGCGAGACCTGGACCTACGATGCCGTTGGCAACAACCTGACGCATCGGGATGCCGAAGGGGTCACGACCGAGATGACCTACGACAGGATGGGTCGCATGCTGACCAGCAAAGCCAGCGACACTCCGGCCAGCAGGACCGAGATGTTCTATGACCGCGCGGGCAATCTGAACACGACACGAATCTTCGGCGACAAGTACAGCTACGACGAACAGACCACGCGCGACATTCTCTACAACGAGACCGCCAAGGACATCATCAACTCGAAGAGCAAGAAGGTCAGCTTCAGCGGCCACACCAGCTTCGTCTATGACGTGAACGGCCGATTGGTCTTCCTGGATCGCGGCCGTTACAACAACCGGGTCGCCAAGAAGTCGAACGAGAAGAACACCGTCGCTTCGTTCACCTACGACAACGACGGTCACATCCTCACGCGCGCCGATGTGGCAGCGGACGATCTGCTGCCGACGCTGTTCCAGGCGTACGACACCGATCCGGATTTGTTCTCCGGCATGGGGTTGTTCCGGCAGATTGTGTCGCGCTCGGAAAGTCTTGCGCACCTCGGCGGCACGCGCAGCGTGCAGAGCTACTTCTATGGCGACGGCCAGCTCATCGCGAGTTTCACCGGCGAGCAGGTCCGTACCGTTCGAACCGTCGAGCTGAACAGTTCGGAGACCGCCCATGATGCTCCGTCGCTCTGGACGGATGCGAACAATAACGTACAAGCGAGCGGCAGCTTCTTCTCCGCAACGATCCAGTCCGGCGACATAGTCGCCTCGGGTGGCGTCCTCGATCGGACCGCGACCGCTCACAATATCGCCCAACGGTTGTTTGCGAGTTACGCTACGGCTCCGACGGCACAGCGGAATCTGATGGCGTCGTACGTGCAGGCTCAGTTGCCCGCGGCCGATCAGAATGTCATCGCCGGCACTTCGATCGCGTTGCTGGGTACGCCGAGCAATCACGCGATTACGGTGCAGTCGTCGGACATCGTTCTCGACGGTTCCAGCAACGTCGATCGCGAAGCGACGGCGCTCGCCATTGCCAATCGCGTGTACTCCGGCTTCGCGACACTCGCGGACTTCAACCGCGATCGCATCGTGCAGTACATCTTGAGCAAGCTGCCGACGCCCATCGTCGCCAATGCATCGCTGAGCCTGAGCGGTTACATCACCGTGGTGGATGTTTCCTACCAGAACACCCGCTTCACGCAGGAAGATCATTACAGTACGGTCAGCGATTCGGTCGGCAGTGTCTCCTATCACACCGTCGCCGAGGGCGACACGTTGCAGGCTATCGCGGCCGCTTACTACGGCAGCAGCGCCTACTGGTATCTGATCGCGGATGCCAACAATCTCAGTGGCTCGGAACAGCTGGTTGCCGGCGTCGCGCTGAAGATTCCGCAGGCGATCGCGACCAACGCCAACCCGGCGGATGCATACAGCGTCTATAACGAAGGCGACATCATCGGCAGCACCTCGCCGGAGCTGACGATCAAGAAGAAGAAAACGTCGTTCCTGAAGAAGCTGGTGATGGTGCTCATCATCATTATCATCATCGTCGCCGCCATCTTCACGGCGGGTGCCGCCGCCGCCGCGGCTGGCGCGGCAAGCGCCGCCGTTGGTGGCGGCGCGCTGGGCGCGGCCGTCGGCGTCCTCGCCGGTGCGGCTGTCGGTGCGGCTATCGGTGCAGTGGCCAGCGCCGTTACTCAGGGCCTGGCAATCGCTGCCGATTTGCAGGAAGGCTTCAGCTGGAAAGCAGTCGGCGATATGGCGACGAGCTTCGCCATCAGCGGTGCGACCGCAGGCATCGGCGAAGTCTTCCAGACCGGCAAAGTGGCGCAAGCAGCGATCAACGTCACCGGCGAAGCGGCGAAGCAATACGCGGCCGACGGCAAGATCACCAACGTCTCCGGTCTGTTACTCGCGATGTCCCCCGGCCAAAGCGGTGTCAATAAAGCCGCCTCGACCGGCTGGCGCAGCACCTTCCAGACCATCGTCACGAACCGAGACCTCGTCAACGCCGGCCTTTCCATCGTGGAGAAGGAGATCCGCGGCAAGTCGGTCAACACGATGGATTGGATGAACGTCGCCGTCGCGGCTATTGCGGGTCCGAGCGGACTCGGTCAATACACCGTGAGCTCTGGCAACTTGAACTGGCGAAACATTGCCAGCCAGGCCGCCGTGCGTGGCGTGGCGGCGATCGTGGTTGGTTCGCGGCGTAGCGAGGAAGAAGGTCTCAACTTCTTTGGCGAGCAGATCGGCGACCTCGGGAGCGACGTGTATGGCGAGACGCGTCTATATAAGAGCACTCGCTATGGCGATCCCGACGACGCCAGCGACGATCTGACTCAGGCGCAGATGGATGAGCTCTATGCATCGCCGGGACCTCGTTGGGATCGAGCGGCGCGGGCCGAAGATATGCGACTGCGAGAGGTTCAGATCACTCCACGGTACATCCTGGATGAAGTAGAGGTGACAGCGCAGCGGATGGAGGAAGCGCCGATGCTGGCGAGTCGCACCGTGTCGGCTCCGACGCTATCGGAACCCGTCTTTGCTGACCCGGTATTGGCGGAGATGCCGGCGGTCGGCGGCACCGAGTCGTCATCAAATGAGATTATCGAGGAGGTGATTGTCAGGGGGGCGCAGCGCGACACGTCCAACGGTTATCGGGTCAGATTGGGTCAGCTGTACTTCAGCGGACACTTCAGGACAGTGCGTCCGACCTACGAACGCATGCAAGCGACGAATGAATTCATCAGGAATCACGCGCTGCCACTGGCCGATGCTTACGACATATTCAGTGCGGCCGCGAAAGCTGTCGCCGATGAACGGCAGAGCGAACTGACCACCCGCGCACTGGCGATGCTGGTCGATGAAGAAAGTCGCAGATCGCTACTTGGATCGACCGGCTTGGATGCGCAGGAGAACAAACTGAACGCGATGGAGTTCGGCGATCAGCTCAACACAGTGGCGGATGCTCTATTCGAGAAGCTTCACGCCAGCACCAGGTGGGCCGAGCGGCTGAACGGTTCAGTCGATTCCTACTCGGATCCGGAAGCTCGCCGTTTCCTCGATCTGGTCACTGATGATTTCGAAGGCGTCGCCGAGCGAGGCGCCCTGGATGCCTGGACCGCATCCATGCCTTTCATCGGGATCGAGTTCTCCAATCAGCAGGACGCTCGGCTGGCGTTGGATCAGCGCGTGCTGCAAAGGAGCGTCGAAGTCGGGCTGATGACCAGTGAGACGGCCTTCGGCCTGAGCTCGAAAGCCGAATCAGAGAAGGGTGGCGGCATCAAGGATCAAGCGCTGTTCTTTGCGCCGGTCAAGGCGCAGCTGTTGGCAGCGACTTTGAGCGGACTCATCTCCGATGCGCATGCCGGCGCGGGCGGCGTCCGGGGCCTCAGCAGATTGGGCCGTCTGATGGGTATGGGCAACGCCGTCAAGGGGGTGTCCATGCGCAGCTTGTATCAGATGGTCAGAAGCACGCCCGCCAACATGATCTCCAAGATGTCGCTCGTCGATCAGGCGCGTCTACCACCGACCTTGCAACGAGCAATTCTCGCTGTGAACATGGGCAAGGCGCCGTTCAAGAACGCGCTCCGCCATCACCTGATTCCGCTGGAGGCACAGACGCAGCTGCCGAAGTTGATGCAGAAGGCTGCCGAGGGAGGCTTCGACATCAATGCCGCCTCTAGCGGACTTTGGGTCAAAGGCGCAGAACACGTTGGCGGTCATCCGAAATATAATCAGAGGGTAATGAACTCGCTGCGCCAGATTGACCTGAGGCAATCGGCTGAAAAGGTTGCGGATCAAGTGCAGCGGGTTCTGGACAGAGTCCGTGCCGACGTAGACGCTAGGAAGTACGGACCTTGGGAATAAACGGTCGAGGAGTGCCATACGTGCAGAACTGGCGGACAGATTGGCAGGAGTTCGTGAACTTGATGGCACAGCTGTACGCATCAGGTTCCCTGGATAGCGAGGTCTCGGACAAATATGGCGGCGAGCGTGTGAGTTGGAGGGGTACCGTAGTCGAGGTGGCGCTAGCGGCCAAGTTCGACGCTCCGGGCATTGTCATGGACATGCCGGCGACACCCGTGCGAATCCCGGGCGACCGGAAATTCCTCGGTAATCACCTGTTCCTACCAATGAACAACCGGGAGGCGAAGGTTGCAGAGGGCGATGTCATCGCCTTCGATGCGACCATCAGCCGGGACAGCATACTGGGACCTATCGTATTCTCGGAGGATCACCGGCAGCACAAGGTATATCTGCAAACGAGCCTTGATGAGGTGGTGCTGCGCTTGGAGTGAGTCGTCGCTGCACGACTCAATCTTTGTGTTCGGAGACAGCACTAGCACTCCAGTGATTTTCGCCGCTCTAATGGCCTCGGCAAGACCAGGCAGTCGAAATCCGGCAGTCGTGGAATCGAGTGAACAATGCGCACGAACCCACTTCGGAGGTGGGCGGCTGGTGGTCTGGGCGAGGGTTGCCGGGCGCTGTTGAAGAAATAGGGTATCTGCAATGCTCTGGTGGAGACTTACTCAGACGCCCTTTAGCTCGATCCTTGCCTGAGAAGTCCTGCATCTACCAGTTCCGCTCTGCTGCTGCGGGGAATTTTCCAGATAGGATTCCGTTAGAAAAGACCTCGCGCAATGAAGGATCTCGCGCGCAGGGGCCCGTAGTCCATGCTCCGTGAGGTGCACCTCCTACGCCGATCGCTACATCAGCGCCTCACACCCCCGACAACACTCCGGCACACGCCTTTCCGCAAACTCGTCATACAACGCCTGCACGCCGCGATACGAGCTCGTGTCCTTGATGAAAGCGCACGGCATTTCCACTCCCTCGATATTGAAGTAACGCATCTGTGGCCGGCGAAGATGCATGCAGGCACCAGTTCGCCCATGGTCCGAGGCCGAAACGGCCGCGTCGTAGAACCGCCGATAGTCCTCCTTCCGTTGCAGCGGCTGAACCAGATGCCGCAGTCCTTTCCCTCTCACAAACGCCTTTAACGCTTCCAGCGGCTGACCAACGTCAACGGTATGAACCACCACCCGGGACGCCGACATCAACTCCAGCAACCGGTCGAGATTGCGTAGCACCCGATCGAGATGCGTCCGCCCGATGCGCTCCGCCTCCGCCGCATCGAGCGAGTCGATGGATATTCCGATCTCCGGAAACGCCTCGGCGACAAGCTCGGGATAAGGCAACGCGCTGCCGTTCGTGATTGTATAGGGCCGATGGCCGCGACTACGAACGAGCGACACCATCTCCCAGAATGCCGGATGCATCATGGGCTCACCTTCCCCTTGCAAAGAAACGGTGAGGCCCCGAGGTGGCAAGCGTCCCAGAATGTCCTCGAACAAAGCCAACGGCATATGCCGCTGAGGCATGGCACGACCCGCACAGTAGAAGCAGGTGAAGTTGCAATGAGTCGTCACCTCGATCTGCACAAAGCGCAACGGCACCGCTGACAACGACCCGGGTGACATCAGAAACTCTGCTCAATGGCCGCCACGACACGCTCGCAAGCGCTGGGCCCCTCAACCCGATACTTCGCCGCGAACGCCCGAGCCGCCATGCGAAAACGAGCTTGCGACGTTAACGCCGTGAGAGCCGCCGAGATCGCCTCGGGGTCGCGTTCCTTGAGCAAGAGGATGCCCGCCCCCAGCTCGACGGCACGCATCGAGTTGAGGATCTGCTCCATCACATCAGGCAACAACAACACCGGTACGCCCGCGAGCAATGCTTGAGAGAGCAAGGTCGCGCTGCCGTAGCTGATGACGACATCTGCTTCCTTCAGCAGCGAACCGAGCTCGATCAGTTCGGTATAAATCTTGAAGTGAGCGGTCTGGTACTTGCTCACCAACGCCGGCGCAGCGCCCGGCAACACGCATTTCACTTCGGCGTCACTCGCGTGTAACGCCTGTAGGAGAGCTTGAACGCCTCGGATGAAGGGGCGCATGTAAACGAACACACGAACCTTGCCGATCGTCTCCCAGGGCACTTCCCGATAGGTGGTGATGCGCTCCACCGGTCCGACATACAGGCCTGTATCGCGCTTCGAGTACGGATCGAGCTCCTTGAAGGTGGTGATGATCTGCGGCGATCGTGCGAACAGTTCGCTCAGATGTGGCAAGGGTCGAGCCTCGAACTGGCTCAGCACCTCATTCACCGTCAAACGCACTCGCTGATCCGCCAACGAGAGCTGTTCGTCGCTGATCCGAATATGCGGCTGGATGCTCGGAAACGGTTGTGTGATCGGCGGGATGGAGAAGCCGCTATTCACCAGAACTGCTGGCACATTGACGATGTATGCCGCGACCTGTGCCGTCGGCGCGTGGTCGAGCACGAGCGTGTCAGGATCAAGAGTGCGCAGCAGATGGGTCCATGCGCGCACCCGTGCGCCGAGCACTTGAGCGTCATCGAAACCGCAGATCAACAGCACATCGGAGAAATTCATCGTCGCCTGCCGGGGTGGAGGCAAGGCCGTGCTGGGAATCGGCAGGAAACCGAAACCTTCGGTCGGCAACAGTCGCTCCGCGAGATCCAGATCGCGGACCACGAAAATAACCTCGTGCCCACGCGAGCGCAGAGCGTGCGCGAGCGCGATGCCTCGATCCAGATGGCCCGCGTTCGTCCCCAACTCCCACGCAAACAGAATTCGCCGCCGGTTCTTGAGCGGTTTGCTGTAGGCGGGCATCGGTGAATCTCGCAAGCGCTCCGAGGCGAGCGTGCGTTTCACCGCCTCGATGTTCCCGAGCACCGTTGCGTCCGACTCCCGATCCGGGGCCGAAATGGAATCGGCATCGAGCGTCAGACAGCGTCGTTGCGAGATTTCGGCGGCAATCTGCGCGGTAGGAGCGCGATCGAGGACCACGCTATCGGCGCTTAGGCGGTCGAATAGAGTGAGCCAGGCACGCACGCGAGCTCGCAAGAAATCGCGGTCGTCATAGCCGAGACCGGCAAGAATCTTCCAGTAACCGCGCGACTGATGCGAGCTCAACGGCTCACTCGAGAACCGCGGAGCGGGCACGAAGGGAATGCCTTTTGGAGCAAGTAATGCGTTGGCCGCAATGAGATCCGCGACGACGAATGAGACCTCATGTCCCTCGGCGCGCATCCGCTCGGCAAAGGCCAGCGAGCGGCGCAATGGACCGCGGCTCGAACCGAGCTCTTCTGCAAAGACGACTCTCACCATGAACCATTCGCATCGCTGCGCGTTCCTTCACGCGTCACTAGTGTGCGGCGAATCGCGTCGGCTTGTCATCAAGTTTCGGGTCGCCGACATTCAATGTTTGCTCCCGACGCGGAGTCGTTTTGCGCGAGTCACGAGCTGACCGCGCCACAAACTCGATGGATTAGTCGAAACCCTGATGCGTGCGAAGGCCGTGCGACGCGCACCATGATCGCAAATAAATCATTGAGCACGCGCGCAATTTGCATTCGCCGGACGTCGCTCGCGGCTCACCCTCACCAAGACGATTTACGCGTGACGCTTGACGGCGACATGTTGCAATGTAATTTTTCGCGCACAGCTTGACGTAACGCGAACCGGCGCTCGGAGCATCTGCCGGAACGTTGTGTAGTCAAATAAAAAGCGGGATCGACGATAAGGGACGGGTCATGGGTGACTTGGGCGCGGACGCTGCGATGACATTGACGTCAGACATGCTATGGACAGCCATTCTCCTGGCGGCGCCGATCATAGGCGTGGCCACGCTGGTCGGACTCGCGGTCAGCATTCTGCAAGTCGTTACTCAGATTCAAGAATCTTCCCTATCGTTCGTGCCCAAGCTGGCCGCGGCCGTCGCCGTGCTACTGGCACTGGGCGGATGGATGATGAGTACGCTGATGCGCTACGCATCGGCGGTGATCAGCAACATTCCCAATCTGATCTGAGCGTCCCATGACGCTCCGGTTCGATATGGCCTGGGTGCTAGGCACGCTGCTCGTGTCCGTGCGCGTTGCTGCGGCGACCGCATTCACGTCCGTGTTTGGTCCCACTCAGATTCCGGCGCCGGCGCGAGTCGTCCTCGTGCTCGGACTGAGCGCGGCATTGATCTCCGTCATCACCGTGCCGGTCGCAACGGCATCGTTCTCACTGTTATCGCTCCTCTTGGCGGTGCTCGGTGAAGTGAGCATCGGGCTTGCGTTCGCCTTCGGCTTCATCGCGGCATACGCGGCGACTCAGATCGCCGGCCGGGTGCTCGACACCCAGATCGGTTTCAGCGCCGCCGGTGTGTTGAATCCGGCAACGCTCACCATGTCGCCGCTGCTGGGAAATCTGTTCGGGATGCTGGCCATCGCCGTGTTCCTCGCGCTCGACGGTCATCTGTTGCTCATCGAGGCATTGTCGATGTCGCTGCAAGCAATGCCGCCAGGCTCGCAACTGTCGTCGGCGAACGCGCCCGCCATCCTCGCTCACTCGAGCGCGAGCTTCGTGTTCGCGCTCGCGATCGCGGGTCCCATCATGGGGCTGCTCGCGTTGTCGGACATCGCGCTGGCGGCGCTCGCGCGCAGCATGCCCCAACTCAACGTGCTGGTGCTGGGCTTCGCGATCAAGATCATGCTTGGACTGTGCGGCCTGACACTGGGCGTGCACCTCGCGCGAGCGGTGCTCGAACAACTGTTCGCGAGCACCTTCCTGTACTGGGATGGATTGGCGACCGAGCGCTGACCATGGCCGAACAGGAACAAAACCGCACGGAGCAGGCCACGCCGTTCAAGCTGGAAGATGCGAAGCGGCGTGGCCAGGTCGCGAAGAGCATGGATCTGAACACCGCCGTGATGACCTGCGGCATGTTCGCGCTGCTGATCGCGTCCGGCGACGACTACTTGCGAGAGCTCTGTGAGCTGTGCGCGACCCTGTTCTCCAGCTCGGGCGAGATTCAGCTGAGCGGCGGGAGTTGGCCAGCCATGGCGTCGCGCATCACGGTCGATGTGATCGGCGTGCTGTGGCCGATCGCACTCATCGGCGTGTTGCTCGCCATTCTCGCCAACCTGATTCAGACCGGCCCGATCCTGAGCAGCGAGCCGTTGAAGCCCAAGTTCGAGCGTCTCAATCCGGCGGCGGGCTTCAAGCGCATCTTCAACAAACGCATGCTGTTCGAGGCGCTCAAGAGCGTGCTGAAGCTGATCTTCTGCGGCGTCGTGTTGTACGGCTTCTTCATCACCGTGTGGCTCAGCCTGTCGACACTCAACGGCACCACCGTGCAGCAGCTGATGGATTGGGCCGGCAATCATGGCTCGGCGTTGCTGATTCGTCTCGGGCTGGCGCTGCTGGTGATCGGCTTGCTCGACCTGTTGTATTCGCGCTGGTCGTTCGGCCGGCAGATGATGATGAGCCGTCGCGAGGTCAAGGAAGAGGTCAAGCGCCGCGAAGGCGATCCGCAGATCCGCGCAAAGATTCGTGAGCTGCAACGTGAAAACCTGAAGCAAGCCCGCTCCATGAGCCGCGTGCCTCAGGCGGACGTGCTGATCACGAATCCCGAGCATCTGGCCATCGCGCTGTGCTACCGCCGTGAGCAAATGAATGCGCCGATGGTGCTGGCGAAGGGCGCCGACACCTGGGCTGCCGACATGCGCTCGGTCGCTCGCAAGCATGGCATTCCGATGTTCGAGAACAAGAAGCTCGCGCGTTTGTTGTTTCGTCGCGCGCAGCTCGACGCGGCGATTCCGCCCGAATCGTTTCTCGAAGTCGCGAAGGTCTACGCCGAGCTGGAGAGCCGCCGGCGTGCGGAACGTTCGCGAGTGGAGTTGCCCGCATGATGGGCTCGCTGCGCAATCTGCTCGGCGATCAGGCGGAGCTCGCGCTGGTTGGGATGCTGGCCGGCATTCTGCTGGTGCTGTTCACACCGATTCCGCCGGGGCTGCTGGACTTTCTGCTGCTCACGAACTTCTCGCTGGCATTGCTGATTCTGCTGCTGACGTTCTTCATGGCGCGGCCGCTGGAGTTCTCCACCTTCCCGTCGTTGCTGCTGGTCGCGACGTTGTTCCGACTGAGCCTCAACGTGGCCTCGACGCGTCTGATCCTGTCCGAAGGCGACGCGGGCAAAGTCATCGGCGCCGTCGGCAGTTACGTCGTGGGCGGCAACTACGTCATCGGCTTGATCGTGTTCCTGGTGCTGATCATCGTGCAGTTCGTGGTCGTGACCAACGGCGCGCAGCGTGTCGCCGAAGTCGCGGCGCGCTTCACGCTGGACAGCATGCCCGGCAAGCAGATGAGCATCGATGCCGATCTGAACATGGGCCTGATCGACCAGAACGAGGCGCGCGAGCGTCGCAAGCAGGTCGAGCGCGAAGCGAATTTTTATGGTGCCATGGATGGCGCCAGCCGTTTCGTCAAGGGCGACGCGATCGCCGGCATCCTGATCATCCTGGTCAACATCATCGGCGGACTGGTGGTGGGCGTGGCGCAGACCGGCATGAGCTGGGGCGAGGCATTGCACACGTACACGTTGCTCACGGTCGGCGACGGTATCGTGACGCAAGTCCCCGCGCTCATCATCGCCACGGCCACCGGCATCATCGTCACCCGCGCCGCTTCCGACGCGCGTTTGGGTGAGGAAGTTTCGCGCCAGGTGTCGGCGTATCCAAAGACCATCGCGATGGTCGGCATCGCTTTACTGTTCCTCGCGTTCCTGCCGGGCGTGCCGCTCATGCCGGTGATGTTGTTGGTGTCAGCCTCCGCCGCGCTGTTCTGGCTCGCGAAACGCAAAGCCGCGCAGCCGCAGGCGAAACCGGATGCGCCCGCCAAGTCGCAGAGTCCCGCCGATGATTTGTATCGAGCGATGCAGGTCGACCCGGTGGAGATCGTCATTGGTTCCGCGCTCATGCCGGTCGTCGGCGAAGGCGGCGAACAGCTGGCGGAGAAGTTGTCCGGCATTCGCAAGCAATACGCGATGGACATGGGCGTGGTGATGCCGCTCGTGCGTGTACGCGACGACAAGCGCCTCGGTCCGAATCGTTATGAAGTGCGAGTGTTCGGTGCGCGCGTGTCGGAGGGCGAAGTTTTTCCGGACCGCGCGCTCGCCATCAATCCGGGCGGCGCGCGAGCGGTACCCGACGGAGTGCCAGCATTCGATCCCGCTTACGGATTGCCGGCGATCTGGATTACCGAAGAGCGTCGGCAGCTCGCGAAGTCGAATGGTTACACCGTGGTGGACGGCGGCACCGTGTTCCTGACACACGTCGCGGAGACGCTGCGCCAACAAGCTCACAACCTGATCACTCGCGCCGAAGTCGAACGGCTCGTCGCGCGGGTTCGCGAACACCAGGCCAGCCTCGTCGACGATCTGATTCCCAAAGTGCTCACGTTGGGTGACGTGCAGCGCGTGGTGCAGAGCCTCGTGAAGGAACGGGTCTCCATCAGAAATATCGATGCCATTCTCGAAGTGCTCTCGGATCATGGCCTCAAGAATCGCGACCCGGATCAACTGACCGAACAGGTTCGCGAGCGCCTCGCCCCGACCATCTGCCAGGGCCTCGCCGATGCGAAGGGCGAGATCCATGTACTGACGTTCGATCCGGGCGTCGAGCAATCGCTGAACACGGCGGTTCGCGCGGTCGAGGACAAGACCGCGCTGGTGCTGGAGCCGCGTTTTGCCGAGCAGGTGCTCAAACGCCTGTCCGAAGAGGTTGAGCGCATGACCAAGAGCAACATGCGTCCAGTGCTGCTGTGTGCGCCGAACTTGCGGCGCCACGTGCGTCGCTTCACGGAGCGGCTGGTGCCGCAGTTGTCGGTGCTGTCGCTGAATGAGATCTCGGGTCACATCAGCCTGCGAGCCTTTGGCGTGGTGAAAGTATGAATGTTTCGCACGTCGAGGCGGGTCATTCGCTGCTGTCCGGGGAATCGCGACCCCGGCGCAGGGAACATCGCGTTGGCGAACAGTTGCGTCTGACGGTGCTGCAACGACTCGATGCGACCCGTTATCAGGTTGGATTCCCGGAGGGCTGGCGCATCGTCAACAGCACTGTCGCGTTGCCGGTGGGTGGAACGATTCGCGCCACGGTGACGGCAGTCGGCGAACAACTCGAGCTGCAATATCACGGCGACGACATCGTGGCCGCCAGCATGGCCCGGCATGAAGCGAACGGCGAGGATGCGCTGGCGGAACACGAGCAGCGGTTCGCCGTCGTGCTGTCGGAATCCGATCGTGCCGTCTTGAAGGACTCAATGAGCAAGTCGACGGATCCGCAAGCCATGCTCGCCTCCGGGTTGTTTCTGGGCAAGCTTTCGTTGCCGATGGAAGAGCGCAATCTAGCGGCCGTGTACCGCGCGCAGCAGTGGCCGGAGGTTGAGTCGGTGCGCGGAGCGATCGCCACGCATCGGTTGAGGAGTGCCGACGATGTCGAGCAACTCACGAATGCCGTGCAGACCACATTGCAGGACCCACCGCCCAGTCTCGTTTCGCTCGCGCTGCATGCCGCACGTAACGACGTGGACTCCTCGGCCGATGGCGATGACGACAGGAAACAACGTGAGCTGGCCTGGCAGCTGCTCAACGATCAGGACGGCGGCAGTGTCGAGTACCGCTATGGCGTCTTGCCGGTGATCGTGGCCGATCAGTTGTTCGAGCTGGACCTGGTGTACTTCCGCGAGCGCCAGTCGCCCGGCGAGCCCATGGCCTCCTCGAAGCGCATGGTGATGACGTTGAATGCGCCGGCGCTCGGGCGGGTCGAAGTCGTCGCGCATGCCTTGGGCGAACGAGTGGCGGTGACGATCAAGACGCAGTCGAGCGCCGCCAGGGAAATCCTGTCCGCCGAGCACGAGCGCGTGCGGGAAGTGTTGGAACGATTGGGCTGGGGCGTCGACGCGGTCCGTTATGAAACGGATGACATCGACACGCGCGCGTCCAGTCGCATCGTCGAGCACGTGCTCAACGGCGATTCACTCAGCCGGTGGGTTTGAACATGGCCGGCAAAGTCGTGGGATTGAGTGTCAATCTGGAGGCCGGTACGGCGCCGACGGTCGTGCTCAAGGGCGCGGGTACTGAGGCCGCGGCCATCGTACAGGCAGGCGTTCGCGAAGAGGTGCCGATCGTGCGTGACGCCGCGCTACTGCAGGCGCTGTATCGCGTCCCCATCGATGCGCCGATCGGAAGGGAATTGTTTCCTGTGATGGCGGCCCTGATCGCACACGTGCTTCAGGTCGACAGTTCGCAACGAGGAGGAATCGGACGTGAGTGACACGATGGCAATGATCGAAGCCACGCTACGAGCGGACGCCGAAGCCGTGCGAGTCATCGGACACAACATCGCCAATGCGCAGGTGACTGGATATCGGCGACAGATCCCCATCAGCTCGGTATCGGAAACATTCGCCACGCTGGCCGATGAAGCGGGTGCGGAGTTGCACGCGTCTCAGCTCAGGGCGCCAACGTCGGCCGTCAAGACAGATCTGCGCGCCGGCTCGATGCGTTCGACGGGTCGGCCACTCGACGTTGCACTGGAAGGCACCGGCTTTTTTGTCGTGCAGTCCGCGGCAGGAACGTTGCTCACTCGCAAGGGTGACTTGCAGGTATCGAAGGAAGGGCTGCTTACGTCGAACGGCGCTCCGATCCTCGGGGAGCAAGGTGTCATCGATATCGGCACTGAAACGCCGGTCATAGGTGCCGACGGCTCCGTGCGAGTGGCAGATCAAGTTCTGGACCGGCTGCGCATCGTGCAAGTCACCGACGAGTCGGCGTTGCAGTACCTCGGCAATGGGATGTTCTCGGCAACCAGCGGCTCGCTCGTGGCGGATGAGCAAGCGTCGCTGCGCCAGGGATTCCTCGAAGAATCGAACATCTCGCCGGTGGGGGAGATGGTCCAGATGATGGAAGCCATGCGTCGCTTCGAGAGCGCGCAACGGTTCGCGCGCGGATACGACCAGCTGATGGAGCAGGCGATTCGCGAGCTCGGCAAGGTGGATTGAGAAAAGAGGTCAGTCTCATGTTCGACGCTTTGTATGTAGGCGCCGCCGGCATGCGCGGGCATCAATTGGAAATCGATGCCATCGCGCACAACCTGGCCAACATCAACACTATCGGTTTCCGGCGCGGCATCACCACGTTCTCAGAGGTGAGCGCGGCGCTCTCGAGCACCGCGACCAATGGCATATTCGGCAGCGATCCCTCCGTGTTTCGCGGCGCCGGCGTCACGGCTGCCACGACGCTGTCCTCTCTCAACGGCGACCTGCGCCAGACCAGCGAGCCACTGGACGTTGCCATCGACGGCTTCGGATTCGTCGAGGTGATTCGCGGGGACGGCACGCCGGCGTATTCGCGCGCCGGCCACTTGCGTATCAACGAGTCCGGCGAGCTCTCGACGATCGATGGCGCGACGCTCGCGGCGGGCATCCAGATTCCGCGCGACGCGCAGCGAGTCGTGATCCAGGAAGATGGCCATGTCATGGCGGTGATGGAGAGCGGTGAGTCCACGGACCTGGGGCAAATCGAACTCGTGACGTTCCCGAACGCGGCGGCGCTCAAACCGGCCGGTGCGAATTTATATGTGGCGGACGCCGCCGCCGGCGAGCCGCAGACGGCCGCTCCCGGTCAGTCGGGCATGGGCACGTTGCGACAAGGCTATGTCGAAACGTCGAACGTGCAGATGGCCGACGAGCTGGTGTCGATGATGCTCGCGCAGCGTGCTTTCGAGTTGAACTCGCGCGTGGTGCAGGCCGCCGATCAGCTGATGTCCATCACGAACAGCCTGTATCGCTGATGTTTCGCCGGTCGCAACTCGCCTCTGTGTTGATGCTCGCTTGCGCAAGCTCGCAGGCCGCGCCCGCGTGGGTGCAGATGGCCCAAGCGGAGCTCGAGCAGCGCTTGCGAGCCGCGCATCCGGACGTTGCGAGCTGGACACTCGAACCGATCCTGAGCGAACGGCAACTGTCTCAGGGTGACGTCGAGAGTGAGATTGCCGTCGATGAGGTGAAGCTCGGCAAGCGCAGCGCCCTGCAACTGAGCTGGCGCGATGGCGACGAGCGGGTTCGGCACACGGTCTGGTTCAGCGTGGCGGGCGAGCGCTCCGGGTTGGTGGCGGCTACCGACATCAAACGCAACGAAGCACTCCTGGAAGAAACATTGCGGCTGGATGCGCACTCAGCCTGGGATCCCGAATGTCACGTCATCACCTCCAGAGAGGCCGTGCAGGGAATGCGTACCCGCAAGGCGCTGCGGGCGGGCGACGCAGTCTGTGAACAAGATGTAGAGACAAAGCCGCTGGTAGCTCGCGGTGAACGAGTGACAGTCCGGGCCAGCGCCGGTTTGGTGTCCATAGAGCTCGCGGGCATCGCCGAGCGCGACGGCAATCTCGGCGACCGACTGCCGGTGCGCAATCCGAGCAGCGGCGAATCGTATATGGCTTCGGTCGCCGGCGAAGGAGAAGTCGTTGTACGCGAATAAACGAATACAGACGTTGCTGGCCGCGGCATTGTCGCTGGCGGCGATGGCGTCACCTGCTCAACAGGCGGACGCACCGCTTTTGCAACGTTCGTTGTTTGCCGATCGTCGTGCGCATCGTGTCGGCGACATGCTGACTGTCGTAGTCACCGAAGTCGCCAGTGCTTCCGCGAGCGCCCGCACCAGCGCGGACAAGGAAGAAAGCGTGTTCGGTCGGATCAACCAACCCGACGAGCGGCCGTGGAATCTGGATCTGTCGTTCGGCAATGACTTCGACGGCGGCGGACAGATTCAACGCAGCGGCAAGATGCTCGCTCGGCTCACGGTCATGGTGCAGTCGGTGGACGCGCACGGCAACCTGAGCGTGCTCGGCGAACAGAACATTCGCGTCAACAACGAAGAGCAGCGGATCGCGCTGAGCGGTGTGGTGCGTCCGGAAGACATCGGCCCGGACAACACCGTGGCCTCGTCACGGATTGCCGACGCGAACATCGATTTCAAGGGCGAAGGCGTCCTGGCGCGCAAGCAGTCGCCCGGACTGCTGACGAAACTGTTCGATCTGTTCGGTTTGAACTAGGGCCCGCCATGAGCTTGCGCATATCACTGAAGGTTCTGTTCGCGCTGTTCGGCTCGGCCTTGATCGCGGCGGCGGCGTACGCCGAAGGTGCGGTTCGTCTCAAGGATCTCGGACGCTTCTCCGGCGTGCGTGATAACAGCGTGATCGGCTACGGCCTGGTCGTCGGTCTCGCGGGCACCGGCGATTCACGCCGGAGTCTCGCGACGCTGCAATCGGTGTCGAACATGTTGCAGGAGTTCGGTCTGCAAGTGCCGAGCGCTGGCGTCAACAGCCGCAACGTCGCCGCCGTGCTGGTGACAGCGAAAGTTCCTGGCGTCATGAACGTGGGCGATCGCATCGATGTGAACGTCGCGTCCATGGGCGACGCCACCAGTCTCGCGGGCGGCACGTTGCTGATGACTCCGCTGCGCGGACCGGATCGCGACGTCTATGCGATGGCGCAAGGGGCGTTGTCGATCGGCGGTTACCGCTTCGAGCAGAACGGCACCCTGCGCCAGAAGAACCACCCCACCTCCGGCAACATCCCGGAAGGCGCGCTGGCGGAGCGAAGCATCGCCCCGCAGCTGCTGAGCGCAGACGGGACGGTGGAACTGATCCTGAACGACCCGGACTTCACCACCGCCAACCGGGTGGCCACTCTTATTAATAAGAGTGTGCCCGGCTCCCGGGCCACGGCCATGACCGCCGGGCGGGTTCGGCTGGCCGCCGCCTCTCGGGAACCGGCCAGCGTCGTCTCGCTGATTTCCGCGGTCGAGAACCTGTCCATCGAGCCAGACATCAAGGCGCGCGTGGTGGTCAACGAGCGTACCGGCACCATCGTTTCGGGCGGCAATGTCTGGTTGTCCGCCATCACCGTGACCCACGGCGACATTCGCGTCGCCATCGACCAGCGCTATCTGGTCTCGCAGCCGGACGGCTACCTGGTTCGTCCTGGTTCGGGCGTGCGCACGGCCGTCGTTCCGGAGACCGAAATGGAAGTCTCCGAGTCGCAGCTGAAATCGATCGACCTGCCTCAGGGCGCGACCATCGAGGATCTCGTGAGTGCGCTTCGGGCGGTAAAAGCAACGTCGCGCGATGTGATTGCAATTCTCCAAGGCGTAAAGCGGGCCGGTGCGCTGCATGCCGAGCTCATCATTCAGTAGAGGACCTCACTTCATGCTGTACACCACTCCCACGATGACGCTGCTGGAACAGGTCATCGACGTGAGCGCGCTACGCCAGTCGGTGCACGCCGCGAACATCGCAAACGCGAACGTCGACGGCTACTCACGCTTGACGGTGAGCTTCGATGCGGCGCTGGAGCGGGCCAACTTACAAACATCGTCGTCGCCAGCGGTCAGCAGCGCGCCATCGATCGAATCGCCCGCTGTCATCAGCACCGGCGCAGCCGTGAAGCTCGATGAAGAAATGGCCGCGATGGCCAAGAACGCCTTGCGCTACCAGATCCTGCTGGACGCGTTCGAGCGCTCGCTGGGATCGATCCGTCTCGCCGTCAATGAAGGCAGGAGCTGATCATGGATTTGTTCGGTGTGTTCGATATCAGCTCCGCCGGCATGTCGGTGGAGCAGAGCAGGCTCGCGGTCGCGGCGTCCAATCTCGCGAATTCACGAACCTCGGCGGGTGTGGACGGAACTCCGTATCAACCTTTGCGCGCGGTCGTGCAGGCGACGAGCTACGAAAACGTGCAAGCCGCGCTGGCGGCTGAATCGTTGCCACGACCGGTATTGCAGAGCGTGGTGCCCACCGAAGCGCCGCCACGACTGGTGTACGACCCGGGCCATCCCGATGCGGACGAGCGCGGCTTCGTTTCGATGCCGGGCGTCGATGCGCTGTCGACGATGATGGATCTCATCTCGGTATCGCGCAGCTACGAAGCGAATCTGCGCGCGTTCGACGTCACTCGCTCGCTGCTGCAACGGACCATCGACATGGGGAACTCACGATGAGCATTGAAGCGATTGGCGCCATCGGTGCGCCGTTCAGCCTGCCAGCGCTGGCGACGACCACTGCGCAACCCGCGCCCGGCGTGTTCGACTCCATGGTCGATGCCGTCGACGGCCTCAACCGGCAGATGCGTGACAACGATCAGGCGGTGCAGGCGCTCGCACTCGGTGACACCGGCGAACTGCACAAAGTGATGATGAACCTGGAGAAGACGCGACTGACCTTCGAGCTGGCGCTGCAGGTTCGTAACAAGGCGCTCGAGGCCTATCAAGAACTGATGCGCATGCAGGTTTGAGCGCACACCTCACGGACGATAGATCATGAGCAGTCGAATGAGTGCACTCTGGAACGGCTGGAGCCGCGGCGGACAGCTGGCCGCGGTTGGTGCGGCGGTCGTGGCGCTGGGCCTGCTGGCATGGCTCGGTCTGCAACTGATGCAGGAAGACTATGGCGTGTTGTTCGCCGATCTCGCGGAGCAGGACGCCGCCGTGATCGTGAAGCAGCTGAAGAAGGACAAAGTTCCTTATCAGCTTTCGGAGGGCGGCACGATTCAGGTGCCGAGCGAACGGGTGCACGACGTGCGGCTGGCCTTGATGAGCGGCGAGTTGCCGTTGAGCGGTGGTGTCGGCTTCGAGATCTTCGACAAGCAGGGCCTGGGCGCGACCGAACATTCGCAGAAGGTGTCGTATCAGCGCGCGCTGCAAGGCGAGCTCGGTCGAACCATTGCGTCGATGGATCATGTGCGCCAGGTGCGCGTGCACCTGGTGATGCCCGAGTCGACGTTGTTCACCAAGGATCGGCAGCAGGCGACTGCAGCTGTCTCCATCGCCATGGAACCCGGCCTGACTTTGGATCGACAGCAGATCGCCGGTGTGCAACGGCTGGTCGCGGCGGCGGTTCCGGGACTCGAACCGTCGCGCGTCGTGATCACCGACCAGCGCGGCGTCAGCCTGGTGGCGGCCGACACGAATGGCGCGGCGGGAGCGGTCGATGCGCGCTTGCAGGTGAAGCGCGACATCGAGGAGTACATGACGCAGAAAATCGTGCGCCTGCTCGACACCGCGTTCGGTCCGGGACAGGCCATCGTCAGCGTGGATGCGAGCCTGAACTTCGATGCGTCGAAGACGACGATTCAGGATCTGTTGCCCGGCGAACTTTCGGATGGCTCGGGTCGCGTGGTGCGCCGTCGGCAAGTGACCGGGTCTTCGCCGCAACCGACGTGGACGAGTGCCAGCGAGACAGCGGTCGCGGCCAGATCGCCAAACTCGACCACCGAAGTGGAATATGAGTACGGACGTCGTATCGATGAAGTCATTGCGGCGCCGGGAGCGTTGAGCCGTCTGAACGTCGGCGTGATCGTGCCGGGCGAGCTCACGGACGAGAAGCGGGCGCGCATCACCGATCTCGTGCGCGTGGCCGCCGGTATCGACAGCAAGCGCGGCGATGCTGTCAGCGTGCAACCGCTGTCCCAAATTGGCTTCCAACCCGCCGCGCTCGAAACGAACGGCGTCGAACATGCTGCCGGCGCCGCGCCCAGCGAACCGAAAGTCACATCCGCTGCTCCCAAAGAATCGCTCGGTGTTCGCAATACCGTAATCCTTGGTGCCCTGGTGGGCTTGGCGATCGCGGTGATCGGCGGCCTCATCGTGTCGCTGCTCGGCCGGCGCGCTTTCTCCGCGCAGGAACGTGAGCAGCTGCTCGATGAGCTGCGCAAGAGTTTGAGCACCACTCCTTCCGCCACTGGCAGGGCTCATTCATGAAGACTGACCCGACTCTGCTGAGTCGCTTGCAACAGCTCAACGCGACGGATCGCGGCTGGGTCATGCAGCAGCTGTCCGAAGTCGAACGTGCGCAACTGCTCGCGACGCTCGAAGCGGCCGAGCAGCCGGTCGAAGTCGTCAGCATGAACGTGCGGGAAGTACGCCCGGTCGCGCCGTCGGACAACAGGAAGAACGAGGGTGCGAAGAGCTTGTCCAGAGTCGAGCCGCGCATCATGGCGGCGCTGCTCCGCCATGAGCCGGCATGGATCGCGGCGCTCGTGCTGCAGTCTCAGGACGCGAGTTGGAGTCGTGAGCTGCTCGATGCGATGCCGGCGCTACAACGTTCCGAAGTGGAAAGAATCCGCTCGCAAACGTTCGGCGCGGAGCTCGTGCAGGCGGTCACGAAACAAGTGCTCGCTCGTTGTCAGGGCGATGTGGCGGCGGTCTCTGCCTTCGATCGACTCGTCGAACGGATCGGTGCGTCTCGTTCCAAGAGGCGTCTCACGCTGCATCTATGATTCTGCGAGACATCATCATCGCGGATCAGTCGCGGACGCTCGGCCGTGCGCCGGCAATCGCGCCGGAGCCGGAGGTCGCCGAACGGCAGGCCATCGTGGCTTCCTTGCTCGATCTGCCCAGGGCCACGGCCGATGTCGAAGCTGCGCCCGAGCCTTACGTGCCGCCGGCGCCCTCCGTTCTCACATTCGAGCAAGTGGCGGCGTGGCTGGCGATTCAGGACGGCGAAACTCGCGCGGCGTGCGCGTCATTGCTGAGCGATGAGCTGACCGCGATTCACGAGAAGGCGCGGCTGAGCGGCTACGAAGCCGGAGAACAGCGGGCGCGAGCCGAATTTGCTCGTCAGTTCGAGCACGGGCTCGCGACATTGGAGCAGCTGGCAACGGCGGCGGAAGCCGCGTTCGATCGGGAATCCGCGGCGCTTGCGGAGGGCTGCGTCGACGTCGTGGCCGAAGTGCTGGCGAAGATCGCCGGACCGGTGCTGACCAGTCGGGAAGCGATCGTCGGCGCAGTGCTGAACGTATTGGCTCGCGTCAAGGAAGATCGCGATGTGACGATCCGAGTTCACGCGACCGACTTGCCGGTCTTGCAACAAGAAGAACAAACGCTGACACGTGTGCTCGGCCGTCGCAAGTTCGCCCTGGTGGCGGATACGCGCGTCACCGCCGGCGGATGCATCGTCGAAACATCGGCCGGCAGTCTCGACGGCCGCTTCGAAGTGCAGCTGCATGAGATGTGCGAAACGTTGCGAACGGCCAAGGCGGCTGGCAGGGAGGCATCGTGAGCTCCGCGGCGCGTCTGCTCGAGTCGGTTCGCGGGGCCGACTGGTTGAAACGTACCGGGCGGCTGGTGCGATCGGTCGGCCTGGCGCTCGAATCCGAAGGACCGGATGCGCGCCTCGGCGAAGTTTGTGAGATCACTTCGCGCGCTCACGGCAGCCGCACGCTGGCCGAAGTCGTCGGCTTCACCGATCGCCGCGTCTTGCTCATGCCCTATTCGGACCCGATCGGGATCGAAGCGGGCAGCGAAGTGATGGCGACGGGCGAAACCGCGCACGCGCTGGCCGGCGACCATCTGTTGGGACGAGTGCTCGACGGTTTCGGTCAGCCGATCGACGGTCTGCCGCTCAGCCGTCGCGGCAGCAAATATCCATTACATCCGCCGCCACTCAATCCGCTGGAACGCGGTCAGATCGGCGACGTGCTGGAAACGGGAGTGCGCGCGATAGATACATTGCTCACGCTGGCACGCGGCCAGCGTGTCGGAATATTCGCCGGCAGCGGTGTGGGCAAGAGCACCGTGCTCGGCATGATCGCGCGTCATGTTCATGCCGACGTAATGGTCATCGCCCTGGTGGGCGAGCGCGGTCGTGAAGTGAAAGCGTTCGTCGAATCGGGTTTGTCTCCGGAAGCGCGCAAGCGCTGCGTCGTCGTGGCGGCGACGTCCGACCAACCCGCGCTGGTACGCAGACGCGCCGCGTTCCTGGCTACCGCCATCGCCGAATATTTCCGAGATCGTGGCAAGCACGTTTGCCTGACCATGGATTCAGTCACTCGCGTCGCGATGGCGCAGCGGGAAATCGGCTTGGCCAGCGGCGAGTTGCCGACCGCTCGGGCGTATACGCCGTCGGTATTCGCGCTACTGCCTAAATTGCTGGAGCGTGGCGGCTCAGCGGCGAACGGCGGTTCGTTAACGGCGCTCTACACCGTGCTGGTCGAAGGCGACGACATGAACGATCCGATTGCGGACACCGTGCGCTCCATTCTGGATGGACACATCGTGCTGTCCCGAGCGGTGGCACAGCGAGCCCGATTTCCCGCGCTGGATGTCACCCAGAGCGTGAGCCGCCTCGCATCGTCGGTCGTCGGCGCCTCGGACCGCGATCTGATCGCCGATGCGCTTCGCCTGATCGCGCAATACGAGAGCTCGCGCGATCTCATCGAGGTCGGCGCGTACAAGGGCGGCACCAACGCTCAAGTCGATCGGGCCATCAAGATCGTGCCGGAACTGGAGAAGTTCATGGCGCAAAAGCCGGAAGAAACAGAGTCCCGAAGCGCGGCGATGCAGCGCCTGCGCAAGATCCTGCAAGCGGAGCGCGCGACATGAGCGACAACAGACAGCGTCCGGAGCAGTTGCAAGCGTTGCAGCGTTGGCAGTCCTCCCAGCTCGAGGAAGCCAGGATCACCAAAACGCAACTCGAAGCCGAAGCGGCCGATCATCTCTCGACGCTGTCGCGCATTCAAAGTGAGATCGATGAGTTGCAGTCGCTCGCGCGCCAGCAGACTCAGACGGATGCGCCGTTGAATCCCGAAGCATTGCTGCGAATGACAGCTTTCAGCGGACTCCAGCAGCAACGATTGCATGGCGCAGAGGATCAGCATCGCGCGGCCGCACAGCGCGTCGAGGATGCGCAAGTGTTCGTACTGCATCTGTTCCAGCAACTTTCCCTGGTCGAGCGCTTGATCGAGCGGCGTCGAGAGGCGGCGCAGACCGAGCAGCAGCGACAGTCCCAGAAAGAGCTCGACGAAGGAGCGTTGTCGCGCGCTCCGCATAACGACGGCACCTGATTCATCGGAGGAACTCATCATGGCGGTCAGCTCAATCGGCGCGGCGGGCAGTTCGGGCGCCAGCGAAGTGCCCAGCGCGGCGCAGCTCGGTCAGGACGATTTCATGCGCATCCTGCTCTCGCAGCTGCAATTCCAGGATCCGCTCAAGCCGGTGGACAACCAGGAGTTCGTCGCACAGCTCGCGCAGTTCAGCGGCCTCGAGATCAACCGGCAGCAGAGCGAGAAGATCGATCAGCTGCTCGGCATTCAGGCAGTGATGCAAGCGGTGGACATCATCGGCAAGTCCGTCAGCGTCGCGAGTTCGGCGGGTACGGAAACGCTTGGCAAGGTGGACTCGGTGACGTTCCGTACCGGTCAGCCATTGCTCACCGTCAGCGTGAACGGGAGCTTTCTGCCCGACATCCCGCTCTCGAGCGTCACCTTGGTGAAGCCGTAATCCACTCGGGAGAAACATCATATGTTCGCATCGATCTATACCGCGCTGGCCGGCATGAAGGCGTACTCGCAGGGACTGGACGTCATCAGCAACAACGTCGCGAATCTGAACACGCCCGGATTCAAGGTGTCCGATCCGGTATTTCGCGAGATCGTCTATCGTCACATTCAAGCGAACGAGGGCGATGGCGGTGGACAGCGTCCGCAGGGGGCGGGCGTCGAGGCGGGCAGCGCAGGCATCAACTTCACTCAAGGCGAGTTGCGCGATACCGGCAACGATCTGGACGTCGCGATCGACGGCACTGGTTTCTTCGTCCTGCAACGGGAGGACGGCACCTATCGATATACGCGCGCCGGGCAATTCACCTTCAGCGCCGAAGGCATTCTGGTCGAGCGAACGACCGGAGAAAAGGTGCTGTTCAGCACGCCGGAAAGTTCGGTCGGCACCTTCGATATCAATTCCTATCGAACCCATGAGCCGAAAGCGACCGCGAACGTGAATATCGGCGGCGTGCTCGCGCGCACCGGCACGAATGCCAGTTACGAGCTCTCGAGTGCAACCGTCTACGACAAGGCCGGCACCGCCGTGTCGCTGCGAGTTCGCTTCACGCGCAACGGTAGCGACCCGTTGAAATGGACCGCCGAAGTGATGAGCACCGCCAACACCGTGATCGGATCGGGCACGGTGACATTCAACGCCGATGGCACGCCTGCGGAGAACTCGTTCACCGTGAACGTCACAGCGACCGGCGGCGAACCCTTCCCGGTCACGTTCAACCTGGGCGCTACCGGGACCTATTCCGGCGTCACGAGTCCGCCGACCAGCACGACATCATCGCTGCAAGTCCAGCGTCAGGACGGCCTCACCATCGGTTCGCTCACGGTCACGGCATTCGATGAGCAGGGCCAGTTCAAGCTCACCTACTCCAATGGCCAGAGCAAAACGCCGGGCAAGCTGGTGCTCGCGCAGTTCGACAATCCCGGGCAGTTGCAGGCGCTCGGTGGCGGCCTGTTCGCGGCCAAGGATGGCACGACCCCTCGCATGGGCAGCGCGCTGGTGCAGGGCGTGGGCCGGATCATGGGCAGACGAGTCGAGATGGCGAACGTCGATCTTACTCGTCAGTTCACGGACCTGATCATTCTGCAGCGAGGCTATCAGGCGAGCTCGCAAGTGAGTTCGATCACGAATGAGCTGATCCAGACGCTGTTGGCGATGGAATCCGGTCGATGAGCGCCGCGACCGGTACGTGTGAGCCGATCATGCTGCTCGGATCGAATCGGCGGCAGCAACTCACGCAATCGTTGTTACAAACATTGCAGTCCTGGCGCCAGCAGTGGGGCGGCAATGCACATCTTCCGTTAGTGGTCGATTGCGCCGACAGTCTGACGCGGAAGGCCGTGGCGCCGGGAGGGCGAACGATCGCATTTGGTGCCGATGCCGCAGATGTCCCGTTGTTGTTGATCGCGATCCCGGCGGATGTTCAGTACGAATTGCTAGGCGTCGCGGGTGGAGGTGAGATCGCCAACGCGGCGGTCACGGAAGCGCTGCAAGCGTTGTGTCTTCAACTCTCGGAGCCTGCGGCTACCGCGCGTGCGAGCGTGCGCGCTTATCAAAGCGACAAGCTCGCCCAGGCATGGAGTCGTTATGGATGCACGATGACCATCAAGACGGCCGCCGATCGAGTGCTGTTGTCGGCGCGACTGTCACCACAACTGTTGCTCGCGATGCTGCCTGCGTCCACCACCAAGTCCGCCGATCCCATTGCCTCCAGGCGCAGCGCCATTGGTGAGGAAGTGGTCGATGTGCACGCCTGGTTGGGCGAGGCGGAAGTGACATTGTCGGATCTGGCCACGTTGCGAGTCGGTGACGTGATCGTTTTGCAAGCAAGTGTGAATGGTGCCGGCTACCTGGCGCTGCCCGACGGCCGCCAGCTCGCCCCGATACGAGTGGGCCGCGTGGCGGAGCGTCGAGCGGTGAATGTGGTCGGCAAGACGGCGGCGGCCCGCTGAAGGAACTCAAATGTCGAACGTGGTAACGAACATCGAATTCGCGGAACTGATGGGTGGCAACGATCGCACGCCGGTGCTCGGAGAGCGACTCGACCTGATCGGACACGTCAAGGTCAAGCTGACGGTCGCGCTCGGCACGGCGGAGTTGCCGATCTCCAAATTGTTCTCACTGTCGCCCAGCGATGTGGTGACGCTGGATAAAAATGTCGAGGCGCCGGTGGATATTCGCTTGAACGACAAGGTGATTGCCCGTGGCACGTTGGTGGCTGTCGGCGATAACTTCGGCGTGCGCGTGACGGATATCTCGCGCGAGTGAGCGAGATGCGGCGGCTCGTGCAATGGCAGCGCTGGCTGGAGCGTGCAGTCCGTGCCTGCTCGCTCAACCTGATCGTTGTTTCTTCCGCGCTGGCTCAGCAGACCAATGAGCGACTCACACAGGGTAGCGACATCGTGACCGCGCCCAGCATCGTGCGAGTCGTGTTGGTTTTCCTGCTCATGGCGGCTATCGCTGTGGGTGCTGCCTATGCCGTGCGCCGGTACTCACCGAAGTTTGCCAATACCCTGGCACAGCGCGGGCCGTTGCGAATCGTCGAGCGCACGGCGTTGACCGGAGGATTGCGGGTACATCTGGTCGAAGTGGACGGCGAACGGATCTTGATTGCCGAAGGCCGGAGCGGAGTGTCGATGCTGCGGTTGGCGCCCTCGAGCGAGGCAAAGAAGGATGACTAGGATGCAGTGTTCGCGAAGCGCGCGCCTTTGCGGGCGTGCGGTGCTGAGTTGCGCGCTCGCGCTAGCACCGATGATGACTTTCGCCGCTTCCCCGGGCGGATTCTCGATCGAGTTGAGCGGCGCGGACGGCGCATCGCTCGCGCAGCCTCTGCGCATCATTCTGTTGCTCACCGCGTTGTCGATACTGCCAGCCGCAGTGATTGCGATGACTTCTTTCACACGCACCATCATCGTGTTGTCGATGCTGAGGCATGCGTTCGGCATGCAAGACACGCCACCCAACATCGTGCTGCTGAGCCTGGCGCTGTTTCTCACGTTGTTCACGATGGCGCCGGCCATCGAGCGCATCAACGCAACCAGCATTCAACCGTTGATGAAAGAGAACGTGGAGCTGGGTACCGCGGTGTCCAACGCGGTCGAGCCGCTGCGCGAGTTCATGGCGAAGCAGACGCGTGAGAAAGACCTGGCGTTGATGCTGGAAATCGCGCGGGCGCCGCAGCCGGAATCCATCGATTCGGTGCAGACCATTCACCTGGTGCCGGCCTTCATGTTGAGCGAGCTCAAGACCGCGTTTCAGATCGGCTTCGTGATCTTTCTGCCGTTCCTGCTCCTCGACCTGGTGGTCGCGAGCGTGCTGATGTCCATGGGCATGCTGATGGTGCCGCCGACCATCATCTCCCTGCCCCTGAAGGTGCTGATGTTCGTGCTCATCGACGGCTGGGGTCTGGTGGTGCGCGCGCTGTTGGGCAGCTTTCATTGACCGCCGTGCGGGTTGACCGATCCGGCCGCCATGGCAGAGCCCGCCGAGAATGTTCCGAAAGAGCAGCATCTGTGGGAAGCCTTTGCGCTCTCGCGCGACCCGCTGACTCGCGGACAATTGATCGAGCACTACATGCCGGTCGCCAGGAAGATCGCGGCGAAGGTGTTCAGCCTTCGCACCAATGCCGCGACCAGCTTCGACGATTGTCTGCAGTACGCCCGAGTCGGGTTGATCGAGGCGATCGATCGATACGACGTGCGTCGTCGAATTCCGTTTGAAGCCTACGCGACGGCGCGCATTCGTGGCGCCGTTCTGAACGGCCTGGAGCGTGAGACGGAACAGCTGGCACAACGCGGTTATTGGCGTACCCGCATGCGTGAGCGCACCGACTCGTTGCTGGGAGACAAGCAGTCCCGACCCGAACGAGCGTCGCTGCAGGATCTGATCCAGGTCACTGTGGGATTGGCGCTGGGTCTGATGCTCGAGGAGGCCGCTCAGGAAATCCCAGACGAGCGGCAGCATGCCAATCCATACGCAGTCGCCGAGCTGCAGCAGTTGAGTCGTGAGGTACGGCGTCTGCTACCGAAGTTGCCCGAGCGCGAACAGCAGATCGTTCGCTCTCATTACTTTGAGTTGAGGGAATTGCAATCGATCGCGGTGGATCTTGGCATCACGAAGGGACGGGTCTCACAGCTGCACGCTCAGGCGTTGGCGCGATTGCGCAGTCTGCTCGGGGAGCAGCTGGATGCGAAGCTGTAATGCAATCAACACGCGGCGGCGATCTGCCTCAGCAAATCGTCGAGACGTGCACTCAGTCGCGGGTCCTCACCGAGCTGATTGCTGACCCTCTGAATCAAGTCGCCGAACGCCGGATCGGCGGCCAGTTGTTCGCCGAGCTCGTGCAATAGCACCTGGCCGACGAAGATTTCGCGCGCACGCTGCGAATTCCAGGGACGGACGAGGGCGGAAAGTTGCGATTGCAGCCGTTGTTCGATCGAGCGGCTCGCCGCGACGCGCGTTGCGGGACCGCTCCCAGACGCTGCAGGCGTGGCCTGTCTCGCCGTGGCGGCCTTGCTGGTCGTATTGCTGGTGGTGAGAGAGCGAACCAGCGACAGGAACGGTCGCAGCGGATCCACGATCGACGGCTCAGTGTCGAGTCAGTCCATAAAGAGAGAAGTCGGTGTGCACGCCGTTGCCCTCGACCTCGGGTTTCTCGGCAGTGCCAGCCGACTCCATCGCGGCGGCGATGCGGTCCGCGATCAATTGCATGTTGCCATTCAACGGTGCGTTGTCGGTATTCAGTTGAATGCCACGGTGCAGGTTGGACAGGGCCATGTCGAAGTCATCGGCGACGAGCGCTTCCAGACCGCGCTTGAAATGTTTGAGGGCGGCGGTGTCCTCGAGATCCTCCAGTGGCGCGAGTACCGACGCTGCATGTTGAGTCTGCGCCAGCGTCAGGTGCAGAAGCCCGAGTTGCAGGCGTGCCGTATGCAACAACGGATTGAGCGCCAGCGCGGCGGACAGCTCCAGCACGGCTTCCTGGTAACGCCGATGCTCGGCGAGCGCGACTCCGAGCAGATAACGGATCTCGCCACTGCGAGGATTCTCGGCGGCGGCCTGTCGCAGCTCCGTGATGGCTTCTTCCGGCGTGTCCATGCGGGTGTCTCGAGTGAGCTCGTAAGAACGCGTCATTCAAACATGCATGGCGCGGGATCACCAAGGGATTATTTTTCCAGAGTACGCCTAAACCGCCGACGATTTTCGCGGAAGCCCCGGGAAACATCGGCGGGCATTCGGCCGTTAGCAATCGAGAAGTTGTCGCCGATGAGAGGTGGGCGTCATGCAGGAGTTTTTCCAACAGCATTTGGCCGCGATCATCGTGCTCATTGCACTGGCGGTCGCGCTCACGATCTTCGTGTTCCGCAAACGCAAGTTCGACCGGGGCTATCGCAAGGGCGAGGCGGCCGATCCGCAACGGGTCAAAGAACAGAATCGGCCCGACGAGTGGAGCCGGAGCCACTGAGGGTAGGTTTAGTCCTGAGGAGACGGCGCGGCCACGCCTAGCGAGGCGAGCGCGCCGACCAGCATGGAGGCCGTGTACGGCTTGACTAGTACGCCAATCCGCTTGTCCGCGGCGAATTTATCCTTGAGCTCGCGCTCACTGCGGCCGCTGGCGATGAGGATGGGCAGATTCTGTAATTTAGCGCGCATCTCGGCAGCGAGCTGGTCGCCCGGCCGGTCGGGCAGCCCCATATCGACGATGACCGCCGAGAGGTCGGGTGAGTCGGCCAGGGCAGAAGTCGCTTCCGCGGCGTCCCCCGCCTGAGACACCTGGAAGCCGGCATCCTCCAGCGCGTCGACGGCGAACATGCGGACGAGCATTTCGTCTTCGACGATGAGTATCCGAGCCGTTCCCGAGTGCTGATCTGTCATGGGTTGTTGATTGTTGCCGGGTTGCTGCCATGGCGACCTTGAGCGTGCGCGGCGCAGTGTACTGCACTCCTCGACGAGGGGCCTATAACATCGGGTAAATCTTGGGAAAAGTACGTCATAACGCACGCCCGGTGCGTTTTTCAAGGGCAGAGATGGGGACGCGCGGAACTTTCTACACGACTGGCGCATTTGGGGATCTGCGCCGCGATCGGGCTCGAAACAACGACATATTCTCCAGGTGCCGCGAGTTCGGGTCAGTCAGGGGCGGGCTCCCCGGCCGAATCGAGGCCAGGGGACGCGTATCCTGTTTTGGCGCAATAGATTTCCGGGAGTAGCGACGCGGTGGACGTGCTCATCGCATGCAAATGAATTCCGATCCTTCCGCAACGACCGCTACCACGCGCGCGCTGCGCGTATTGATAGTCGAGGACGAATCGCTGGTCAGCCTGTTCCTGCAAGGAGTGTTGCGGGACCTGGGCCATGAGGTCAGCGGTATCGCCCCTTCCTTGAGAACCGCCCTGGCGTTTGCCGCGGGTACGCCAACGGACCTGGCCATCGTGGATGTCGGCCTGGCCGGCGACGGTGGGGACGGCATCGATGCCGCCGTCGCCCTGCGCGCCCGGCATGGGATTCCCGCGCTACTGATGACCGGTGCCCCGTTGGCCTCACTAGGCGAACGGATCAAGGATGCCCAACCTCTCGGCTTCCTTGCGAAGCCTTATACCGAAGCGGATGTGGAGCGAGCATTGATCGCGGCAGTGGCACAGCTGCCGTTACAGGTTTGAAGAAAGCTCCTTCCCGCACCTGGACTGTCGACGGGTGAGCTAATGGCCCAAGCTGTAAGTGATACGACATCGTCACTAGGACGCGGCGACATCCTCAAGGCGCTGCGCCTGTTGAAGCGCGGTGACTTCTCGGTGCGCCTGCCCATGGACCTGGGCGGCATCGACGGCGAAATCGCCACAGCCTTCAACGATGTGGTCGAGTTGAACGACTCCATGACCCGCGAGTTCGCTCGCCTGCGCGAAATGATCGGCCGCGAAGGTCGCATCTCCGAGCGCGCCCGACTCAACACCGCCAGCGGCAGCTGGTCGCAATGTATCGATTCGGTGAACGGCCTGGTCGGCGAAATGGCTTATCCCGTCTCCGAGGTGGCGCGCGTCATCGGCGCGGTCGCGAACGGCAATCTGTCGCAAACCATGAATCTCGAAGTCGACGGTCGGCCGATGCGAGGCGAGTACCTGCGCATCAGCACCGTCGTGAACACCATGGTGGATCAGCTGGGATCGTTTGCGTCCGAAGTCACGCGCGTGGCGCGCGAAGTGGGTACCGAAGGCAAGCTGGGCGGTCAGGCAAACGTCAAAGGCGTCGCCGGCACCTGGAAGGATCTGACCGATTCGGTGAACCACATGGCCGCGAACCTCACCGGCCAGGTGCGAAACATCGCCGAAGTCACCACCGCGGTGGCGAGCGGCAACCTGTCCAAGAAAATCACCGTCGACGTCAAAGGCGAAATGCTGGAGCTGAAGAACACCGTCAACACGATGGTGGACCAGCTCAATTCGTTCGCGTCCGAAGTGACGCGCGTGGCGCGTGAGGTGGGAACGGAAGGCAAGCTCGGCGGCCAGGCGAAAGTGGAAGGCGTCGCGGGTACCTGGAAAGACCTCACCGACAACGTGAATCACATGGCCGCGAACCTCACCGGCCAGGTGCGAAACATCGCCGAGGTCACCACCGCGGTGGCGAGCGGCAATCTTTCCAAGAAGATCACGGTCGATGCGCGCGGCGAAATTCTGGAGCTGAAGAGCACCGTCAACACGATGGTCGACCAGCTCAACTCGTTCGCCTCCGAAGTGACGCGCGTGGCGCGCGAAGTGGGTACCGAGGGCAAGCTCGGCGGTCAGGCGAAAGTGGAAGGTGTCGCCGGTACCTGGAAAGACCTCACCGATAACGTGAACCACATGGCCGCGAACCTCACCGGCCAGGTGCGAAACATCGCCGAGGTCGTGACCTCCGTGGCCGACGGCGATCTCAAGCGCAAGCTGGTGGTGGAAGCGAAAGGCGAGATCGCCGCGCTCGCCAACACCATCAACGGCATGATCGACACGCTCGCGACGTTCGCCGACCAGGTGACGAACGTGGCGCGCGAAGTGGGTACCGAAGGCAAGCTCGGCGGTCAGGCGAGCGTGCCCGGCGCGGCCGGCTTGTGGCGCGACCTCACCGATAACGTGAACCAGCTCGCCGCGAATCTCACGACGCAGGTGCGCGCCATCGCCGAAGTGGCGACGGCCGTGACCAAGGGCGATCTCACCCGGTTCATCACGGTGGAAGCCTCGGGCGAGGTGGCCTCGCTCAAGGACAACATCAACGAGATGATTCGTAACCTCAAGGACACGACCCAGAAGAACAACGAGCAGGACTGGCTGAAGACCAACATCGCGCGCTTCAATCGACTGCTGCAGGGCCAGCGCGATATTCGACACGTCTCGAACTTGATTCTGTCCCAGCTGGTGCCGCTGGTGAACGCGCACCAGGCGCTGTTCTATCTCACGCGCCAGGACGGTGGAGAAAACATTCTGGAGCTGGTGGCGAGCTACGCCGCGCCGAATCGTCGTCGTCCACCGCAGAAGCTGCGGCTCGGCGACGGCCTGATCGGTCAATGCGCGGTCGAGAAGCGCTCGATGCTGCTCACCGACGCGCCTCACGATTACATGCGCATCACTTCCGGTCTGGGCGAAGCGAAGCCGTCGACCGTGATCGTGTTGCCCGCGCTGTTCGAAGGCGAGGTGAAGGCGGTGCTGGAGCTCGGCTCGTTCGAACGCTTCAGCACGATTCATACGCTGTTCCTCGATCAGCTGATGGAAAGTATCGGTATCGTGCTCAACACGCTGGCCGCGAACATGCAGACCGAAGCGCTGCTCGCACAGTCGCAATTGCTCACCGGAGAGTTGCAGAGCCAACAGGAAGAGCTGAAGAAGACCAACGATCGGCTCGAACAGCAGGCCGCGACGCTGCAGCGTTCCGAGGATCTGCTGCGCTCCCAACAGGAAGAGCTGCGCGCCAAGAACGAAGAGCTGGTGGAAAAAGCCAACCTGCTGTCCTGGCAGAACAAGCAGGTGGAAGCGAAGAACCAGGAAGTGGAGCGCGCCAAGGAGATGCTCGAGGAAAAAGCCGAGCAGCTGGCGCTCACGTCCAAGTACAAGTCCGAGTTCCTCGCCAACATGTCGCACGAGCTGCGCACGCCGCTCAACAGCTTGCTGATTCTTTCCAAGCTGCTGGCCGACAACGCCGATGCGAATCTCACCGCCAAGCAGATCGAGTTCGCGCAGACCATCAATCGCGCGGGCACCGAGCTGCTCGCCCTCATCAACGACATTCTCGACCTCTCGAAGATCGAGTCCGGCACGGTGACGCTCGATGTGAGCACCGTGCACTTCGCCGAAGTGGTCGACAACCTGCAGCGCAGCTTCGAGCAGGTGGCCAGCGACCGGAAGCTGCAGCTCAAGATCGAGCTGGATCCGTCGCTGCCGCGGACCATGATCACCGATGAGAAGCGGTTGCAGCAGATCCTGAAGAACCTGCTGTCGAACGCGTTCAAGTTCACGCACGAGGGCGGTGTCGAGCTGTCCATTTATCGCGCGAGCAACGGCTGGAGCCCCGGCAATCAATCGCTGAACTCGGCGTCGTCGGTGGTCGCGTACTCGGTGCACGACACGGGCATCGGCATCGCGGCCGACAAGTTGCGCGTGATCTTCGAAGCGTTCCAGCAGGCCGACGGCACGACCAGTCGCAAGTACGGCGGCACCGGGCTGGGCTTGTCGATCAGCCGTGAAATCTGTCGCTTGCTCGGAGGTGAGATCACGGTGGAGAGCAAGCCGGGCGTCGGCAGCACATTCACGTTGTATGTGCCGATGACGCACGATTTTACGAAGGCGCCCGTCACGCATACGCCGGCACCTCCGCCGAGCGCGCCCATGGTCCCGCATACGCCGTCGCAGATCGTCGTCAGTCGTGAGTCGACGCCGCTGCTGGTGGCATCCGAGCTCACCGACGATCGACAGAACATTCAGCCCGGCGACCGGGTGCTGCTGATCATCGAAGACGATGTGAAGTTCGGCCGCATTCTGCTCGACCTCGCGCATGATCGCGGCTTCAAGGCGGTCGTGTCGGCGACCGGTAGCGGCGCGCTGCCGTTGGTGCGTCGGTTCAATCCGTCGGTGATCACGCTCGACATCAACTTGCCGGACATGGATGGCTGGCGGTTGCTGGATATTCTCAAGCGCAGCGCTGAAACGCGGCACATTCCGATTCACATCATCTCGGTCGACGATCCGCGCGAGCGCGGCTTGCAGATGGGCGCCTTCTCCGTGTTGGAGAAGCCGGTGGATCACGCCACCTTGCAACAGGCATTGTCCCGCACGGAGGAGTTCCTGGCTCGCAAGGTGAAAGAGTTGCTGCTGGTCGAAGACGACGATCTGCAGAGTGGCGAGATTCAGAAACTCATCGGCAACGGCGACGTGCATCTCACGCGGGTGATCAACGGCAAAGAGGCCTTGAAAGCGCTCGCGACCAAGGAGTTCGATTGTGTCGTGCTCGACCTGGTGCTGCCGGATATGGACGGGGTGCAACTCATCGAAACCATTCGTCGCGACACCTCGCGGCGCCTGCCGGTGATCATTCACACCGCCAAGGATCTCAATCCCGCCGACGAAGCGAAGCTGCGCAACCTGGTCGAGTCGTTCATTCTCAAAGGGCCGGAGTCGCATGAGCAGCTGTTCGACGAGACCGCGCTGTTCCTGCACCGCTTCGTCGAGCGCATGCCCGAGGAACAGCGGCAGATCATCGAGAAAGCGCGCCGTCGCGAGCCCGGTCTGGCCGGGCGCAAAGTGCTGATCGTCGACGATGACATTCGCAATATCTTCTCGCTGACCGGCGTACTCGAGCAGCACGACATCGAAGTGCTGCACGCCGAGAGCGGTCGCGAAGGCATTGCCATGCTGAATGAGACTCCCAGCATCGACATGGTGTTGATGGATGTGATGATGCCGGACATGGATGGTTACGAAACCATGCGACAGATTCGACGTAACGAACGTTTTCGCAAGCTGCCGATGATCGCGATCACCGCCAAGGCCATGAAGGGCGATCGCGAGAAATGCATCGAGGCGGGCGCCTCGGAGTACATCTCCAAGCCGGTTGATGTCGATCAGCTGGTTTCGATGATGCGCGTGTGGCTGCGACGCGTTTGAACAAAGGCATGCAGGCCCTCGGCCCGCGCAGCGCCGGCACCGACGAACAGGTGCTGGCGGTGGAGGCTACTGGCACTTTGCCGGCGCTGCAGACGCGCGCGACCATCCTGATCGTCGATGACGAGCCCAACAACCGCTTCGCGCTGGCTCAGGTCCTGGCCGAATTGGAAGAGACTGTCGTCGAGGCAGCGTCCGGCGAGGACGCGCTACGTTTCCTGTTGCGCGAGGAGTGTGCCGTCATCCTGCTCGATGCCAACATGCCCGGCCTCGACGGTTACACCACCGCCGAGTTGATCCGCCGCCGCGAACGATCGCGCCATATTCCCATTATCTTCGTCAGCGCCATCGATCGCGACGACGAGCACATCGCCCGCGCGTATGCGATGGGCGCTGTCGACTATGTGTTCAAGCCGGTCGACCCCGTGATCCTGCGCTCCAAGGTCGCGGTGCTGGTCGATCTCTATCGCAAGAACGTCGAGGTGGAGCGCAAGGCCGCGCTCGAACGTTTCCTGCAGGAAGAAAATCTGCGCATTCGCCAGGAGAAGCTCGAAGCCGAGCGGCAGTTGCGCCAGGTCGAAGAGCGCCAGGCCGCCATCGTGCGCTCGCTGCCCATCGCGCTGTACAGCGCGGCGATCGATTCGAAATTCGCCGGTCCGCGTTTCATCAGCGATGTGCTCGCCGATTCGATCGGCTTCACGCCGAACCTGTTCGTCGATTACCCGCAGCTGTGGGTCGACAACATTCATCCGGAGGACCGCGAACGCGTGCTGAGCGAAGTCGAGTTGATCCCGACGCTCGGCGGCATGTCGACCGAATATCGCTGGGTCTGCGCCGACGGTTCGCATCGCTGGTTCCTGGATCGCGCGGTCCTGATTCGGCAGGAGGGCCGGCCGTTCGAGATATTCGGCAGCTGCCTGGACATCACCGACCGTCGCAGCGTCGAGCAACAGCTCATCCAGTCGCAGAAGATGGAAGCGGTGGGCCAGCTCACGGGCGGCATCGCGCACGACTTCAACAACATGCTGACGGTAGTGATCGGCAATCTCGATTCGCTGGCCCGGGCGTTGAAGGGCACCGGCCGCAACTTCGATCGCGCGCAGATGGCGCTGACTGGCGCGTTGAGCTGCGCTGAACTGACGCGTCGGATGCTGGCGTTCGCTCGTCGTCAGCCGTTGCAGCCCAGCGCCGTGCACCTGGGTGCGGTCAGTCGCAATATCACCAAGCTGTTGGGGCGAACGCTGGGCGAGCGCGTTCAGATCAACGTTCTCGTTCAGGACGATTTGTGGAACGTGCTCGCCGATCCGGCGCAGGTGGAGTCATCGCTCATCAATCTCGCCGTGAATGCGCGCGATGCCATGCCCGACGGCGGCACGCTGACCATCGAAACGCGCAACGTGGGGCCCGACGACCGCGATGCCGATCGACCGGATGGCGAATTCGTGCTGCTGTCCGTGACCGACACGGGCGCGGGCATGACGCCCGATGTGCTGGAACACGCGCTCGAGCCGTTCTTTACCACCAAGCGGATGGGCGCCGGCACGGGCTTGGGGTTGAGCATGGTGTATGGATTCGTCAAACAATCGGGCGGCCATGTGAAGATCATCAGCGCGCCGGGTCGTGGGACCAGCGTGAAAATCTATCTGCCGCGCACGGATGCAGCTCCGAGCGCAAGTGAGATCGCTGGCGAGGACCTGTCTTTGTCGGGGCAGGATCGAACCATTCTGCTCGTCGAGGACGACGCCGGCGTTCGCGCTGTCACGGCGGCGATGCTGAAGGAGCTCCAGTTCAACGTCATCGAAGCGGACAACGGCGCCCGCGCGCTCGACATCGTCGATCGCGAGTCGGACATCGATCTGTTGTTCACCGACATCGTCATGCCCGGCGGCATGAACGGCTTCGAGCTCGGCCGCCTCGCTCGGGAGCGTCGCCCGGAGTTGCCGGTGTTGTACGCAACCGGCTATTCGGCATCCTACGCGGCGCCGGAGAAGGGGGCCGATATGTTGGCCAAGCCATATCGAGAAGCTGACCTGCGAAGCAAACTTCGCGGCCTGCTGCCCGTCCGCGCGCGAGCGTAATTACGTCGACGGTTCATCTCCTCCTGCCATCGACAATGCAGCTTGCGCGACGTCGTGCTTCCCCCGGGATTCGGCGATCGTCGCGGAGGGGCCGTGGTGCCCTTGAAATCGGCCTGGCGGGCCCGACTTTGTGACCCACTCCTGCGCTGTGCGGAATTAAGCTCGTCAAACCGGCCCGATACAGGTACAGTGCGCGTCCATCCCAGCCGCCATCCGGTCGGCTTCACCCTCGGGTTCGTCGGCCCCGCCTGTTGGCACCTGGGCCCGCCTCGATTTGTCTCCCGCCTCACTGGATCCGAAACGTAAGTTTCTGCAGGCTGGTTGAGGATTTGTTTCCATGCCTTTTGCTGCCCTCGGGCTCATCCCCGAACTGACGCGCGCGCTCGCCGATCGTGGCTATACCGCGCCCACTCCCGTGCAAGCGCGAGTGATCCCTGAAATTCTTGCCGGTCGAGACGTGCTCGCGGGTGCCCAGACCGGTACCGGCAAGACCGCCGGCTTCACGCTGCCGTTGCTGCAACGGTTGCAAGGCGGTGCTTCGTCGAAAGCGCCTCGTGTGCTGATCCTCGTGCCGACGCGCGAGCTCGCGGCGCAGGTCAATGAAAGCATCCAGGCCTATGGCAAGTACCTGCGCCATCGCAGCCTCGTGATCTTCGGCGGGGTCAGCATCAATCCGCAGATCGACAATCTCCGCCGTGGCACCGACATCCTGGTCGCGACGCCCGGCCGCTTGCTCGATCACGCTCAACAACGGACGGTCGATCTGTCGCGCGTCGAGATTTTCGTGCTCGATGAGGCGGATCGCATGCTCGACATGGGCTTCATCGCCGACATTCGTCGGGTCATCAAACTGCTGCCGAAGCAGCGGCAGAATCTGCTGTTCTCGGCGACGTACTCGGATGACATTCGAAAACTCGCCCAGGGTCTGTTGCAGAACCCGGCGGAGATCGAGGTCGCCAAGCGTAACGCCGCGGTGGATACGGTCGAGCAGCGGGCATATTTCGTCGCGAAGGATCAGAAGCGCGCGTTGTTGTCGCACCTGATTCAGGATGGCGATTGGCAGCAGGTGCTGGTGTTCACGCGGACCAAACATGGCGCGAACCGGCTGGCCAAACAATTGGAACAAGACGGCATCGAGGCGGCAGCGATTCACGGCAATAAGAGCCAGAACGCGCGCACGGCCGCGCTCTCGGACTTCAAGAATTTTCGCATTCGTGCGCTGGTCGCGACCGAAGTGGCATCGCGCGGGCTCGATATCAAAGAGCTGCCGCACGTGGTGAATTACGAGCTGCCGAATGTGCCCGAAGACTACGTGCACCGAATCGGTCGCACGGGCCGGGCCGGCGCGACGGGCCTCGCGGTGTCGCTGGTTTCGTCCGACGAGTCGGGATTGCTGAAGGACATCGAGAAGCTGCTGCGCAAGCCCGTGCCGAAGGGCGATCTGCCGCACTTCAAGCCGGCACCGCCGCCGGTTCGTGGCGGCGACGATCGCGAGGAATCGCGCGACCGGGAGATGTCACAACCGCGTCAGGCTCGTGGTGAGCGTCAAACGCGACCTCACGGACAGCCTCGGCCGCAAAGCCAAGGTCAGCAAGGCCGACCCTCTCAACAGCACGCCGACGGTTCGCGTCCTGCCGGTGAAGGCGGCCGTCGTCGTCGCAAACGTCGCGGCGGTGGCGGCGGTCAGCAGCAAGGTCAGCAGTCACACCAGAATGCACATCAGCCGCGCCATGCGCATGGCCAGCGCCCGCAACGGCCGCATGGTCACGGGCAAGGGCAGGGCGGCGGTCACGGTCAAGGCCGCTCGAATCAGCAGCGCAACTCGTCGCGTGGCCATCGCGGCGGAGATCGGAACAGAACGGCTTAACAGGGAAGGGGCGATTGGAAACGGTGTTGCCGCCGAAATGTCGGCGACACTGACGATCATTGGCTGCGTGCGTCATCGCACGTGGAGGGCATGGGCCTGCTGGCTGTCTCGTCATCCATTTTGTAGATGAGGGCCTGTTCAAGATTGCCGGCCCAGTCCTTGCCGGCAATCAGCAAGCTCGTCGTACGTTCCGTCGCCCGGATCTCAATCGATCGCCCGGTGCGCGTGTCTTTGAAAGACCACCAAATGTTTCTTCGGCTTGCGTTGGCACACACGCGCATGGTCATGCCGTGTGAGGCAGCTGGACAAGGCTGCGGCAAATGCAGGAGCCGTCAAGTAATGGGTGAGCTGGCCAACCTTGCGGTCGTAAAACGCTGTGGATGCAGAGTCGCTCGGCTCCGCGGCCATTGGCGCATAGAAATCGACCGAACCGTCATCGTAGAACCCGAAAGGTAGAAACCAGGCTCTCCGAAGTCCCGATGCATCCAAAGGCGCGCGAACGAACGCCAGCATGCTCCTGCACGCGATCGACGACGCTCTGCCCGCTCTGTCATCGGTGCCACCCTCAGGAATTGCAGCACATCCGGTAATCACGCCCAGAACCGAGCCTACTGCCGATAGGGTGCAGATCCGGTTCATGGCGCCGACCTTGCGCCCTCTCGCGTGGGCTCCCGCCAACATGCGCTGAGATCCCTTAATTGCTCGACCCGCTTGCACTCTCGTGGATGCGTTCAGCGGCGTCGTATCCCTGCTTGGTGATTTCGAATACCTCATCACGCTCTCCCTGAGGAATCAGGAGGCCCTCGCGGATCAACTCCTCCAACGCAGATTCCCATAGCGCCAGAGCGCGGTGATCCTCTTTATCGGTCAACAAGCTCACCCCATTGGTGTGAAGATCGACGCTTGCACCGTAGCGCTCGAACAGGATCAAACCGCTCGGGTCCGCGGCGGCCTGTTTGAGAAGGATCCGCGCCTCGTTGGACAAAGTGGTTGGAGCCGAGGTCGGCGAGCTGTGAGAAGCGCGAAACATCGCCGCGCCAAACGCCGTGACGCCCAGAAAGAGCAGGACGAAAATGCCGACCTTGACCTTCTCGGACGCCCTGGCAAAGAAGAAGTATGCGAGCAGGGCGAGGGCCACGGACAGCAGCGCCAGAATCCCCAGATAGCTCTGTGCCGCCGCAGTGATGATGTCGGGAAGCCGCGTTGTTATTGCATCCACCTGGTGATCCCCGTTTCGTTACGCCGTAGATGACCTGAGAGACTCGATGCATTGGCATCGCCTGGCTCGACATCGAGGGGGAAGCGCGCTACAAACTAACGAAAGTCGACGATAAATGGAATGAAGTGTCGCGCCGGTCGCGTTGGATTACGTCACTTGGCCGCTGCAGAATAGTTGGCGTGGAATGAAGACTCTGCCTGCAATCCCGTTGCTGATCCTCGCGACCACCGGCTGCGCCAGCAATCCCGGCAATCCGCCGGTGTGCGGAGGCGAGCCGGAGAGGGACTCCGAAACCACGCGAACACTCATTTCGGTGCAGCTAAAGCCACGAACGAGCGCGCCGATGTTGTATTGGTCATCGGATCATTACGCCATTCTCATGACGCCAGACGCCGTCAGGAAGCTGCTGGAGTCGTGGGTTGCTAAAGATCATTACTCGCGTCATACACCCACTCTTCTGGATTGGATCGAGGCCGACATGCCGCTGGCAGACGACACCGATCTTCAGAAATACACCCTCAGAAACACCGGGCTCGAGAGCCTGCCACGCTACATTGCAGCCGCCCTCTTGGAGGCCGGCGAGGCTTCCATCATCGATCTGTGGGAGGTCGATGATGATAAGAACTTGTCGGAGATGGAGCTGCTGCGCCTCGAGAATGGCGCTGGCGAGTGGCGTTACTTCTGCGGACCGTCAGGTCAAGAGATCCTCGGGGTCAACGACTCGATCGTGGCTCTGCCGGCCCAAAGCTCGCCGGGCAGCCGGCTCGAGCTCGCGCGCATTGCGGGCCCGGCTCGCCACCACGAAGCGATACTTCATTCGCCGTTCTGAAATACACTGCTCTTCCACCACACAAGGACGATCCATGGACCGCAGAACTTCTCTTGCGCTAATGACAGTCGGACTGGCTACGGCAGGGCTCAGCGCCGCGGCGACTGACCAGAAGACCGGTGGAATAAAGCTCATGGTGCTTTATGGCCACCCACCGAAGCCCGAGGAATTCGAAAAGTATTACCTCGGCGTTCATATGCCGCTGGTCGCCGCCATCAAAGGGGCTCGCAGAATGGAAGCGGCCAAATGCCAGCCGCAAGCCGATGGTTCACCGCCAGCGTTCTATCGGGTGTTTGAGATGTGGTTCGACAGCCCGGAACACATGGCCGCGGTGTTCGATACGCCCGAAGGAAAAAAAGTCCGCGCGGACACCGCAAACTTCACTTCGGGAACCACCGTTACGCGACTGGTTTGTAAGCTGGACTGAGCGGGCGATGCCCGCGATCGGGGCGAGCAACCGAAGGAAAACGCTATGAACTCAGGGCGACCGCCGCCTTGGACCCGAGAGGAGATGGACGCCAGGCTGGCCGAGTTGCGGGCGGATCCGGAGAAGGCGGCTGCTTTCCGGGCCGACCTTCATATGCGGATGAAACGGGCCTTCGACAAGCTTCCGAGATGGCCAGTGCCGTTGCATCAGCTCATTTCGGAGGCTTTCTCCTTTTTAGTCAGTGAGTATGGCTTCACCGAGCAGGAGAGAACCACGGACGGATTCCTGGGATCGGTGACGGTGAAGGAATACTCGACCGCAAAGGTGAGCGTCTGCGTCCGGGCAGGAGGTATCGATTCGGGCGGGTTCTGTTCCATTGTCCTCACGGACAACCAAACACGTGCATCTGGTATTCGACAATGACGGCACCATTTGCGACACGCAACAAGCGGAGGGGCACTGCTACGCGATGGCGATCGAGCACGTGACAGGACTGTCACTGTCCTCGGTCGACTCGAGCACTTTCAACGAGCCTACCAGTTCGGCCATCGTTCGACGGTTGCTCGCAGCCGACCCGGAGCGGCAGAACAAAGAGGAGAGGATCAAGCAGGAGTTCTGTCGACTTCTCGAGGATGCGCGGCATCGCTTCCCAGCAGACTTCGCGCCCATCGATGGTGTTGTTTCGTTCATCGAGCGCCTTCGGTGCGAAGGCGCGCAGGTGGCTATCGCAACCGGTGGCTTCGATAAGGAGGCCGAGTTCAAGCTCGCGTGCTGCGGACTGAGGTTGGCGGACTTTCCACACGCGACGGCAAGTGACACGCCGAACCGAAGGGACATCATCAGGCTGGCTTGCGCTCGCGCGGGCTTCGAAATCGATTCGGTGGTGTATTTTGGCGATGCCCCGTGGGATGTGCGCGCCGCCTCGGAACTCGGCATTCCCATGATCGGGATCGGGCGTCGCCACGATCAGCTTCGCCAATCAGGCGTCAGGTTCGCGTTTCGTGACTACAGTGATCCGGAAAGCATCATGACTGCCCTGCGCACCCTCGCCTCCTATCCCAGAATGGCCTCCCTCTGATACAACTTGATTGCCACCCCAACCAGCAGCGCTCCGAGCGCCAGCGTCGTCCCGGCGCAAATCAGAACATGCAGCGCCGGAATCGAGTCTCCGCGCATCAGGCTGGTCGCGATCAAGTGCTGACTCAAGCTCGGCACCGCCATCAAAGCTGCGCTGGGCTTCGTGCCGGTCACGACGGCGAACATGATGGGCGCGATCGGCAGCATCATCACCACCGACAACCACGACTGCGCCTCGCGGTTGCTCCGCGTGAAGGACGCGACCACGGTCATGAGGCCCGCGCCCATGGGTACGAACGTCATCATGATCGCGAAGATCGCCAGGATCACGCGCGTCCCGAAGTTGGCCGACATGCCGAGCGCCTCGAGCGGAATGAACGTGAGCACGACGCCGAATGTCGCGAGCGTCAGCAACAGCGACACCGACATGAACGCCGAGGTCGCCAGCATCTTGCCGACGATCAGCTGCGAACGACTCACCGGTAAGGTCAGCAGCGGTTCGAGCGAGCCGCGTTCGCGCTCGCCGGCGGTGGTGTCGATGGCGAGATAGAAACCACCCACCAGCATCGACATGAAACAGAAGTAAGTCATCATGCCGAGGATCAGCAACGAGCGACCTGCGGGGGTAGCGACGTCCAAAGTCTGCACGCCGATGGGCTCGATGACGGCTGGATTGATACCTCGGACCATCAATCGAAGCACCGCCAATTGATGGCCATACGCGTTGAGCAATTGCCGGGCGCGATCCGCACTGGGTGAAGTGTTGCTGTTGGAGGTATCCACGACCAACGACAGCGGTGCCGATTCGCCGGCCTGCAGTGCCTTGCCATAGTCATCGCCGATGAGCAGCACCAGATCCTGCCGACCCGAGCGAACCGCCTCCATGGCCTGATCGCTAGAGAGATCGACATCCGCAACTTGCACGCCGTTCTCGCGCAGGAACTGCACCAGATTGGGGGCGCGAGCCGCGCCGGCGATGGGCAGGTTCAGGGGTTTGTCCTGGTTCGCGACAGCGCGCTTCGACACCATCGTCGTGGTCAGGCCGAAAATCACCGGCGCCAGCAGCACGCCGAAAAAGAATGCGGAGACGATCACGCGACGATCGCGCAGGTTCTCCAGCACTTCCTTCCGGAAGACGGTCCAGATCGCGCTCATCACGCCACCTCGCCCGGCGGGTCTTGCTCGGCGGCTCGCACGAACGCTTCTTCCAGATCCGGAGCGCCGGTGGCTTTGAGGATTTCCGCCGGCGTACCCCGCACGACCACGCGACCGTGCGAGATGATGACGATGTCGTCGCACAAGGCCGCGACTTCCTGCATCACGTGACTGGAGAACAGCACGCATCGACCGGACTCGCGCAACTCGCGGATCAGGTCGCGCAGCATGCGCACGGCATTCACATCGAGCCCGTTGGTCGGCTCATCGAGGATGATGGTCTGCGGTCGATGAATCAGCGCGCGCGCCAGACCGACCTTGAGTCGTTCGCCTTGGGAATATCCTTTGGCCCGTCGCTCGGCCACGCCGCCGAGCGCCAGGCGCTCGATCAGCTGATCGATGGAGCGGTTCAGCTCGGCGCCACGCAGTCCATGCAGCTCGCCGTAGTAGCGAATGTTCTCTCGACCGCTCAGATGCGCATACAGCCCGCTCGCATGCGGCAACACGCCGAGCGAGCGGCGCACCTGCAGAGGTTCGGTGGCGCAATCGTGGCCGTCGATCAACGCACGCCCCTCGTTGGCGCGAATCACCGTGCTCAAGATGCGCAACGTAGTGGACTTGCCGGCGCCGTTGTGACCGAGCAGACCGGTGATCTTGCCGTCGCCCGCCGTGAACGACACATCGTGCAACGCCTGCACCGCCCCGAAGCGCTTTCTCAATCCGTCGACTTGAATCATGGGGCGGGCGCCGAGCGTGACAGCAGGAATGGAGCGGGGGCGACGGTCTTCAGGCACTCGTCGTCGAGCGATTTCACGCTGCCGGCCGCGATGAAGTCGGCAACGACGCGGGGCATGCAACCGACCGCGATCTGACCATGACCCTGGCCGTCGAGCACCAGATGCCTGGCGTTCTTCAAGCCGGGCAGGATCTGCTCGCCATAGCGCGACGGGGTGACGGGATCGTTGCCGCCGGAAAGCACCAGCGTCGGAATCTCGCTTTGCAAAGGTTTGCCGAACTCCGCATCGACCGGCCCGCGCGGCCATTGTTCGCAGATGGTCCGCATCGCTTGCATGAAGGTCTCGCCGAGATAAGTCTTGGCCAGCTCCGAGTCCGTGACGGGGCGCTCATGCCAGCGCGGCGCATCTTCGCTGCAGACCACCGCGAAGTGCATGCCATTCGCGATCTGCGTATCGAGGCTGCGTTTGATCATCAAGTACTGCGCGGCCAGCGCTTGCGGCTGTCCGATCTCGGCCTCGTGAATGAGCAATGGCAACGTCGATACGGTGACGTCGGAATAGCTCAGCAAGCGAACGGCGGCACCGAGCTCCGCCGCGCCGAGCTGCGTCGATGTGGGCTCGGCATTCAGCGGATCCGGAATCGACAGCGGCACCGGATGCTCGTTCACTCGCGCTCGCAGCGTCTCGAACGTGTTCGCGATGTTCGGAAAGACGCGCTTGCAGTCCGCATTCGAATCGCAGCGGGCAAAGGCGTGATCGATCGCGGCCTGCGCATCGAGCGCGACATCCGGGCCCAAGGGCAACTGCGGAGGCACGACGCCGTCGAGAATCGCGACCCGCACCCGTTGCGGATAACGTCGCATGTAGTGCTGAGCGACTCGGGTGCCATAAGACACCCCATACAAATCCACGCGCTGATAGCCCAGCGCGGCGCGAACATCGTCGAGATCTCGCACGGCGATGCTGGTGGTGTAGTAGCGTGGATCACCCGGCAACTTGGCGAGGCAGGAGCGCGTCAGCTCGCGCAGCTGCTGTGGATTGCTGAACGTAATGTCGCTCTCGTCCGGGAATGCGCAGTCGAGACGATTCGAACGGCCGGTGCCGCGTTGATCGACCACCACGATGTCACGATCGCGCCGGATGCGCGCCAGCGCCGGAGCGATGGAGATATAAAAGTCGCTCGCCGCCTGACCGGGCCCGCCGCTCAGCACGAACAAAGGATCGCCCGCGGCTTCCAGGCGCAGCGAGCGAATGCGCGCGACATGCAGCTGAATCTGCTTGCCCGACGGTTGCTCGCGATTCTCCGGCACGGACAGCCAGCCACACTCAGCCGCGACGCCGCCGCCCGCGATTTCGCTCTGAAGCCGGCAATCCTCGAGTTTCAAACTGCTCGCATGCGCCTGGAATGCGCTGCAAAAGGTCAAGGACACGACGCTCAATCCGGCCAGGGCACGCAAGCTCTTATGAATCGCCGACATCGATTTCCCGGTGCGAAGGGTCACGGGTCGCAATGGTAGACGAGCTGGGAACCTGTGTGCGCTCCTGGCGGTCTGTTACATTCGCACGACCAACAACTATCCCAACGAGCCCTTGGAGTTACGCATGCGTTCATCGTCGTTGCTCGCCACCGTCGCCGCCCTGGCCTGCGCCCTGCCGTTGACCGGCGCGTTCGCCAAGGATGAGGCATTGGCCAAGGCCGTCGCCTCCGACTCGCGTTCGCCGAATTTCGTGGCGCGCGATAAATATCGCAAGCCCGAGCAGGTGCTCGAGTTCATCGGCGTGAAGCCGACCATGACCGTGGTGGAAATCGCGCCGGGCGGTGGTTATTGGACCGAGATCCTCGGCCCCTACCTGCACGATAAGGGCACTTATTACACGGCGATCACGCCGCGTGCTTCGAGCGAGCGGGCCGCGGCGGCCGCGGACACCTGGCAGAAAAAGCTCGACAGCGACAAGGCGCGCTACGGGAATGTGAAGATCAGCGACTTCGGCGGCGGCAAATTCGAGCCCGCGCCGGCCGGCTCCGCCGATGTGGTCGCGACCTTCCGCAACGTCCACAACTGGATGGGTCAGGGCACGGCGGAACAGGCGTTCGCTTCGTTTTACAAGGCGCTCAAGCCGGGTGGCATCCTGGCCGTCGAAGAACATCGCGCGCCGGCGGACAAGCCGCAGGATCCGAAAGCGGCCAACGGTTATGTGCGCGAGGATTACACCATCGCGCTGGCGGAGAAGGCGGGCTTCAAGCTGGTCGGGCGCTCCGATCTGCTGAACAATCCCAAGGACACGAAGGATTGGCCGAAGGGTGTGTGGACGCTGCCGCCGACGCTGGCGTTAGGCGATCAGGATCGCGCCAAGTACGAGGCGATCGGCGAGGCCGACAACATGCTGCTGAAGTTTCAGAAGCCGCGATGATCCGCGCCGCGAATTGAGCGGTCAGGCTTGAGCGGCGAGGAGGAGCTCGTGGAAGACGATCAAAAGAAATGGTTGTACTGGGCGATCCCCGTGGTGGTCGCGGTGGCCATCGGCGCGGCCCTGTATTACGGCCGTGCGCATCGTCAGGCGGAGCAGGCTCAGCAAACGCCCGCAGTCGCCGTGCCCGAGACTCCAACTCCGGCAACAGAGCCACCGGTACGCAATCCGGTGGCCGAGACGCCGCCGCCCAAGCCGCTGCCGCCGCTGGCCGATAGCGATCCTTCGTTGCAAGAGTCGTTGAGTGGCGTGTTCGGTCGCGCGCTCGATCCTTTCCTGGTGCCGAAGAACATCGTCCGGCACACGGTCGTGACCATCGACAATCTGCCTCGCAAGAAAACGGCCGTGCAAATGTGGCCGGTGAAACCGATCGGCGGTGAGCTGTTGGCCAAGGCAGAAGGCGAGGAGCTGACCCTCGATGCGAGCAACTACGCGCGCTACGAGCCCGTCATCAAGATCCTGCGGAACATGGATACCGCGCAGGTCGCGACTCTGTACAAACAGTATTACCCACTGTTCCAGGAAGCGTACGTGTCGCTCGGCTATCCGGAAGGCTATTTCAACGATCGGCTGGTCGAGGTGATCGATCATCTGCTGGCGACCCCGGACGTGCCGGGTCCGATCAAGCTGAAGCGACCGAGCGTCAACTTCCAGTTCGCCGATCCCGAGCTCGAAGAGCTGTCGTCGGGACAGAAATTGCTGATTCGCATGGGCAGCGCCAACGCGGCCATCGTGAAAGACAAGCTGCGCGAGCTGCGCAAAGCCGTCGCCAAACAGGACGCCGCGACCAGTCGATGACATCGCCGGCCGCGGCCGGGCGTCTGTGAGGACAGGAGTGTCGTCATGAGCAAAGTCGTGTTG
>JAEWAF010000068.1 GCA_023391815.1 Pseudomonadota bacterium | reverse complement strand
CCTTCACCTTGGCCCTGCCCCTGACCTTGGCCCTGACCCTGGCCCTGACCATTGCGACCTTGGCCGCCACCGTTGCCCTGTCCCGCACCGCCACCGGCGCCTTGATCGCCACCGGCACCGCCTTGAGCGTTGCCCTGGCCATTGCCGTTGTCGCCGTTGCCTTGTCCACCACCGGAGCCGCCGCGACCGTTGCCGCGCTGTCCCGCGATGGTGGCCTGCTCCTGGCGCATGCGGCCGTCGAAGATACTGAACGTTTCGTCGAACTTGCGATCGATTTGCGCGGTGCGCTCGCCGGCGGTCATGCCTCCGCCAGCACCACCGCCGCCTTGCTGAGAGCCTTGCGCGCTACCGCCGCCGTTGCTCCCGCCGCCTTGAGAGCCTTGGCCTTGAGCACCACCACCCGCGGCTCCGCCGCCGGCCGACGGATAACCACCACCTTGCATTCCGCCGCCACCGCCTTGTGCGCCGCCGCCTTGCATGCCGCCAGCATTCGCTCCGGCACCACCGGCCGCGCCACCACCTTGCATGCCGCCGCCGTTCGCTCCGGCACCGCCAGCCGCGCCACCACCTTGCATGCCACCGGCATTTGCTCCAGCACCGCCGGCCGCGCCACCACCTTGCATGCCACCGGCGTTTGCTCCAGCACCGCCGGCCGCGGCACCACCTTGCATGCCACCGGCATTTGCTCCAGCCCCACCGGCCGCGCCGCCGCCCTGCATGCCGCCGCCACCCGACGAACCGCCCGAGGCGCCGCCACCGCCGCTGGAACCTTTGAAGATGCTTTCGCTGGGGGAGCCGCCACCGGATGTGCCGCCGCTCGAAGAATCCGCAGAGCCGGCTGAACCGCCACCGCCCTGGGCACCACCACCGCTATTTCCGCCGCCGCCCGACTCAGTGCTCGGCAAGCCGCCGCTCTGAGCTCCACCCGCTCCGCCGGTGCTGGGTGAGGGCAACCCGACCGAGGGCAAGCCAGCGCCGGGCAGCGATGTACCGACAGTCACATTCGGACTGGAAGAACCGCCGCCACTTTGTCCGCCGCTCGCACCCGAGGAGCCGCCGGACTGTCCGCTGGCGCCGCCTTGTGAACCACCGCCGGCGTCGTTGCCACCGCCCTGAGATCCGCCCGAGCTGCCACCCGACGAACCGCCGGCGTTCGCACCACCGCCGGACTGGCCGCCCGAGGCACCGCCCTGACTGCCGCCTTTGGAAGAAGAAGAGGAAGAAGGCATGCCGGGCATCGACGAGCCACCGCCGCCGCTCGCGCCGCCCGAGGACGGCATGCCGCCGGAGCTTCTGGAGCCCCCGCTCGACCCGCCGCTGGGCATGCCGCTGGATGAACCGCCCGATGAGCCGCCGCCTCCGCTCGAGCCCGAAGAGCCGGACGACCCACCGGAAGAACCGCCGCTCGGCATGCTCGAAGGCATCGATGACGAGGAAGATTGTTGCTGACTGGCGCAGCCGCCCATGAGGAAGGCGGACACCGAGCTGATCGCCACGCAATGCGCGGCAATCGTCAGCAGTCGCCGAGATGTCGGCGACGAATCAGGCCCGGCGGCCGGAATCCGGGTGGGTTGGCTCTGCATGTCCTCTCCTTCCATTCCCCAAGCGCGCGCACGAAGGACGCATGACGCCGAAGGGACTGTGCGACCGATCAGCTGAACGCGCGCTGACCCAAGTCGATCGAGGTCAGCCCACGTTCGATGGATGTGCCGCCTCCAGGTTCAATGCACGAAAACTTCAGTCAGGCGCAGCGCTCGCTCAATTGTGCGAGACCGCCGCCGTTTCCTCGTCTCCCGTGCCCAACAAAAACGATTTCAACTGTCCCGCCATCCGATCGCAGGCCGTGCTTTGCACCGGTGCGATCAGCGGAATCGGAGCGATCGCGCCGATCATCACCGACGTGCCTTTCACGTCGGTGGTGAGACTGCCGGCACTGATGCCCTGGCGCAGGTCCCAGATCGTCGCTTCGTAATCGGAGGATTTCTCCCACCAGCCGAGGCCGAGACAACCGGCGCCGCCTGGCCCGGCCGCGCAGGCGATGCTGCCGCCGCCGTCGGTCTTCTGTGTCACGCCGTCGACCCACACGATGTAACGCACGCCCATCTCGGCGACACGCTCGGCAACGCCGGGGCGCGCGAGGAAGGCGCTGAAGCCCTGCGCGTTGGCCGGCGCGGTGCTGGGCTCCAGCCACGGATACAACGCGTCGACGAAATAATGGTCCGCGTAAATCTGAAACGGACCTTTGCTCAGGTTACTGCGCGGCTCGACGGACTTGCCCGCGCGTTGCCTCTGGGCAACGGTCGCGGAGACCGACTCGCCGACCAGCTCGCGCTCCAGGCAGTCGAGAAATTTGTCTTCCGTGCCCGTACCTTCCAGATGCGGCTTGGCGAGCAGCACGATCGCGTCCTGCGACGTGATTTGCGTCGGCGCCTCACGCATCTCCTCGATCTTGGCGGTCATGCAGCCGGCCGTGGTCAGCGACGTGACTACCGTCGCGATGGCCAGCGCGAAACGCGGCGAGACAGTGACACCAGGGTTCATGATTCTTCTCCAGGGAGTGCGGTCTCGAGGCTCGAGGAGCGATCCGTCCTGAAGCGTTCGCCGACCGACCGCGATCCGATTCGCTCCTGCCCGGTTCACGATCGCGGCACGCCCGACCTTTACGATCGAGTATACGCCAGCCATTCATACGTCAATGCCCGGAAAACGCGCAAGCACCGTGACCGGTCGGCCGCGACTCGAAGTTCGAATGTCAAATGGGCCTTAAGGGCAATGCCGCCGTCACTCCAATGTGACAGCGAGCGACGCGCGTCGCCGCTTCAAAGCAACGACATTTGCGGCGACTCGCCGTCACTTGCAGTGGAGCCAGCAACAAACAACGCCGTGTTGTGCACAAATCTCTCGCGATGTTTGAGCCCGTATCGCGTGCACGCGGCCGCGAACCGCTGCGCCAATAACTCCGCATACTGCCCTTCACCACGCTGACGATGCCCCCAGCGCGGGTCGTTGTCTCGCCCGCGGCGCATGTCGTGCAACCTCGACCATACATGCTTGGCCTTCAACGGCTCGTGCTCATCGAGCCACTCGCGAAACAGATCCTTCAACTCGTACGGTAAACGCAGTAGTACATAACCGGCCGAACGTGCGCCAGCGGCCGCCGCCGCTTCGAGAATTTTTTCCAACTCGGCATCGGTGAGTACCGGAACGATGGGCGCAACCATCACGCCTACGGGTATTCCGGCCTCACTCAGGCTGCGAATGGCTCGCAGTCGCGCCGCTGGCGACGCCGTGCGCGGCTCGAGCGTGCGCTTGATCTCGTTATTGAGCGTGGTGACGCTCACCAACGTGTAAACCAGATTGTCCCTCGCGAGCGGCGCCAGCAGATCGATGTCCCGCTCGATCATGGCGCTCTTGGTGATGATGGAGAACGGATGCCGACGCTTCGCCAGCACTTCGATGATGCTGCGAGTCACCCGATACTCACGCTCGATCGGCTGATACGGATCGGTGTTGGCACCGATGGTGATGGGCGAGCAGCGATAATTGCGCGCCGACAGCTCTTGCTCCAGCAGCCGCGCGGCGTCCGGCTTGTAGAACAGCTTGGTTTCGAAATCCAGACCGGGCGACAGATTCAGATAACCGTGCGAGGGCCGCGCGTAACAATAGATGCAGCCGTGCTCGCAGCCACGATAGGGATTGATCGACTGATCGAAGGGAATATCAGGCGACTTGTTGCGGCTGATGATGGAGCGTGCCGGCTCCGGCCGCACCGTGGTCTCGAGCGGCGGCAACTCTTCTTCGAGGTTGCCCCAACCATCGTCCACCGCCGAGACGCGCGTGGGTTCAAAGCGCCCAGCAGGATTCGACACGGCGCCGCGTCCGGTGCGAACAGCAGGGCGAATCGGGCTGGGCATGCGAAAGATGGTACTGGATATAAAACCAGGAAGGCAACTACTTCTTCTGTTCAGGGAACTCCTGCATGTGCCACAGCACCGGAAACAATCGCGCCCACAATCCGGTGACCACGAGCGTGGCGACGCCGCCGATGATCACGGCGCGCACCGCGCCCCACCACTTCGCCATCAAGCCCGATTCGAAATCTCCCAGCTCGTTCGACGCGCCGATGAACACCGAGCTGACCGCGCTGACCCGCCCGCGAATGTAGTCGGGCGTGTCCAGTTGCACGAGCAGATGACGCACGTACACGCTCACCATGTCCGCAGCTCCGAGCACGATCAGCGCCAGCATCGATAGATAAAAATTCGTGCTCAGACCGAACACGATGGTGGCGACACCGAACATCGCGACGCCGCCGAACATCCACGAGCCGACGTGTCGCGAGATGGGACTCAAGGCGAGCACCAGTCCGCACCCGGCGGCACCGATCCCCGGCGCGGTTCGCAACAAGCCGAGTCCGGTCGGACCGACATGAAGAATGTCGCTCGCGAACATCGGCATCAACGCCGTAGCTCCGCCGAGCATCACCGCGAACAGGTCGAGCGAGATCGCGCCGAGCACGACCGGTCGCGAGCGAACGAACTTCAATCCGGAGAGCAGGTTCCGCAAGCTCAACGGCTCGCGCGTCGCGTTGACCGGCTCAGTCGCGCCACGAATTTGGAACATCAGCAGCGCGGCGCTCAAGGCCAGCGTCATCACCGTCGCGTACACCACCGCTGGGCCCGCGAGATACAACAGGCCGCCCACGGCCGGGCCAATGATGGTCGCGATCTGCTGTGACGACGAATTCAACGCCACCGCTCGCCGAAACGCGTCGGTCGGCACCAGGTTCGGCAGCAGCGACTGCGAAGCGGGCATCGAGAACGCGCGAGAAGCGCCGAGGACCATCATCACCAGGAAGATGGGCCACGCCGACAGCAGGCCTCGCAGAGTCATGACCAGCAAGGCGAGCGCGCACATCGAGCTCGTCAGATAACAAGTCGTGACGATGCGGGCGCGGTTGTGATTATCCGCGACGTGACCGGCCGGAAAGATCAACGTCACGAACGGGATGAACTGCGACAGCCCGATCAGGCCGAGGTCGAGGGGATCGCCGGTGATGTCGTACATCTGCCAGCCCACCGCGACGACTTGGATCTGTGCTCCGAGCGAGGCCAGGAAGCGGCCGCCGATGAAGCACAATAGATTCGGGTGGCGCAGCACGCTGTGCGTTGGCGCGCTCGGACTGGTCATGCGATGCCGGGAGGGAGTCGTTTACTACAGGCACGTCAGGATACTGGCACGCGCCGTAAAGACCCAGCCGGGAGCTATTAGTTTTGTGCTTGCCCGGCGCATTTCGCGCGCCTGGCGCGCACTACGCCGACTTCGTCGTCGGCTCCTTCGGCGCGGCCTCCTCGACCGGCCCCGGCTGTGTCATGCCGGACACGTTATGCGCGCCGGAATGATGCGGCGAGTGATGCCCGCCATGCTTTTTGTCGATCGGTTTGATGTGGGCCGGAAACTTGACCTGCACGACCGTGCCGTCGTCGGAGCGCGTCTCCAGCTCGCCTCGCAACTGACGCACGAATGCTTCGATGAGCGAACGGCCGAGGCCGCTTTGATCCTGCGAGCTGGCCGCCAGGTCGAAGCCCGTGCCGTCGTCGCGAATGGTCAACAGCAACGTCGACGGCGAATCGCGCCCGATCTGCACCTGAATGTGGCCGCCGTCGCGCTCGTTGAACGCGTGCTTGTACGCGTTGGTGATGGCTTCGGTCACCAGCAGGCCCAACGGCACGGCGACGTCGGGACCGATGACCTCGCTCGGCGAGTCGACCGTCAGCTCGACATTACGACCGCGCGACAGGCCGCCTCGGCGCAACTCTGCGCACAGATCCTCCAGGAACCACTTCAGGTCGATCTCCTGCAGACTCTCGGATTCATATAGACGTCGGTGCAATGTCGCGAGCGCATTGATACGACTGCGCGCCTCGGCAAACGCAACTTCAGCGCGGGGATCGCGAATGCGGCGTGCGTGCAGATTCAGCAGGCTCATCACCAGCTGCAGGTTGTTCTTCACGCGGTGATGAATCTCGCGCACCAGAATCTCTTTTTGCTGAAGCGAGTCGCGCAGTTCGTTCTCGCGCGCCGACAGCAGGTCCGCCATGCGCGAGAACGTTTCGCCGAGACTGCGAATCTCCGCCGGCGCGGCACTGACTCGCTCGGGACGGACACTGTGACGGCCGGCCGCATACGCCGACGTGATGCGCTCGAGATAAGTGATCCAGCGTACGACCAAATGCTCGATGCCGAACCAGACGACCGCGATTGCCAGCGCCCACATCAGCAACGGCGTGAACACACCCCACGCGACTTGCAACGCAAGCGGGCCGATGGCGGTCAGCACCGGGGTTCCGAGAATCACGAAGATGCGTCCGCCGAGGAGCGGGCTGATCGCATAGAGCCGCCACGTTCCATCATGACCGCGCGCACGGAAGGTCTGTGTCTGACCGCCTTGCATGTGCTCGCGCAGATGCTCGTTGACGATGTCACGCGATGGCAGCGGTGATCTCGCGGGCGAACGATCGGCTTCGCCGGTGATGATCTCGCCCTGACTGTCGAGCAGCGCGAACGCGGTGTTGTCGGTCTCGTTGCCGTAGTGATAGCGGCGCGTGAGCCAGTCCAGTCCGATGAATAACGCGACCGCGCCTTGAATGGTGCCATTCTCGTCAACCAGCGGCACCGCGGTGACGATACCCCACGTGCCGAGCCAACGACTCACGATCAGATCGCTGATGACGAAACCGTCGCCGCTCATCACGGACATGAACCATGGCCGGTCCGCGACGTTCACGCCGCTGCGAGTCGGGCTCGACGCGCAGGTGAAGTCGCCTTTCGCATCCACGACAGAAGCGCCGGAATACTGGTCCAGCCCGCCGATGGCCCGCTGCAAAGCGCGCCGGCAGGCCGGACCTTCACGGGTGCGAACGTCGGGCTGCGCGGCCAGGCTGGTGAGAATCTCGCGCGACGCCGAGATCATGTTGACCTGTTCGGTCGCCGACAGCTGCGCGGCCTGAGCAAGGTTCTGCTCCAGGATGCGCATGCTGCTGTTGTAACTGGAGATCGCTTGCAGGACCGCGAGCGCGCCCGGCGCCAGCATGGCGATGCCGACGATGAGCACGAGTCGGGGACGCAGGCCGGCGTTTCGGCCAAACCAGGGACGTGGCGCGGCGACGATCTTGGCGCTCTTCAAGCAGCGACTCCCCCGCGGCGGCTGGACCCGGCGCTCAGGACGCGCCTGAACGCCGCTCGTTGCTGATGTTGGACTCGCTGAGGGAGTTCACCGCGGGCAACGTCCCGGTCACCTGCGTGGCGTCCTCGCCGAGCAGCTCGACCAGGCGATCGCGGGCCCGTGCAATCCGGCTCTTGATGGTGCCGACCGCGACCTGGCACACGTCCGCCGCTTCTTCGTAAGACAAACCGGTCGCGCATACCAGCACCAGCGCTTCGCGCTGATCCACCGGCAGCTCCTGGAGCGCGCGGTTCAAATCGCGCAGGTGCAGCTTGGCGTCGTGGTCCGGCGCGATGGCCATCTGCGAAGCGCAGATACCGTCCGGATCCTCGATCTCGAACTTGCGATGACGCAGCTCCGAGTAGTAGCAGTTGCGCAGGATCGTGAACAGCCAGGCCTTCAGGTTGCTGCCCGCCTGGAATTGCTCACGATTGGTCCACGCCTTGAGCACCGTGTCCTGCACCAGATCGTCGGCGCGCGCCGGATCGCCGCACAGGGATCGGCCGAAGGCACGCAAGGCCGGCAGGAGCGCCGTCACTTGATCGAGAAATTTATCCTGGCCGGTCATTGACGGCTTCCGCTGGCTTGGCTGTCCCTGGCTGGCGTCGGGCGGATTCGCCCCGTTTTCGCCGCTCAAGCGCCACGCTCCTTGTCTTCCAGCTGCTTGAGCAGCTGCTTGAACTCATCGGGCACCGGCTCGTCCATGACGTCGGTAAACATGCGTTTCAGGCGCGAGCCCAGCCAATCGGGGACTTGCTCCGTCGTGCTCGTAGCGGGTGCTTCGACGGGCTCGCCAGGCTTGGTTTGCTCACTCATGATCATGGCTGATTGCGGTAATAGCGCGGCTCTCCCGCGCAGGTCGATTTGCTGGGAATCGGTTCAGTGGGCGAGGAAACGCCTCGCGCCGTGAAAAAGTTCCAGGGAGTAAGGAACCTTCCACCCCGTTCGTACATAGTATTGCTGCATTCATCCTAGAGCGCCTTCGCGCCGCTATAGAAACCGATTCAGGAGTCTCCATGGCCTTAGCTCACGCCATCGCCGAACATCTGCCCTATCTGCGCCGGTACGCCCGGGCGCTGTGCGGTACGCAGAAAAGTGGCGATGCCTATGTCCGGGCATGTCTGGAAGCGATTGTTGCCGATACTTCGGTATTGGATGCCCGCCTGTCCCCAAGAGTCGGACTGTACCGCTTGTTCCACAAACTCTGGAACAGCGCGCACATCGAAGTGCCCGCGACGACGATGAAGCGCGACGCCGACGGTGTCGAACGCCGCTTGAGCGAGCTCACCCCGGCGCGCCGACAGGCACTGCTGCTCACCGCGATGGAAGGTTTCAACATCAGCGACGCGGCCAATATCCTCAGTGTGGACGAAGAGGAAGTGAAACAGATGGTGAGCCAGGCGGTGCGGGAGATCTCCAATCAGCCCAGCACCAAGGTGCTCATCATCGAAGACGAGCCGATCATTTCACTCGACCTGCAGAGCATCGTGCGCGAGATGGGTCACACCGTCGCCGCGATCGCCACCACCCGCGACGAAGCGGTCCGGGCCGCTCGCAAGACCGAGCCGGGCCTGGTGCTCGCGGACATCAAGCTGGCCGACGGCAGCTCCGGCATCGACGCGGTCCGCCAGATTCTGAGCGAGGTCGAAGTCCCCATCGTATTCATTACGGCCTATCCGGAACGTTTGCTGACCGGCGAGCGTCCCGAACCTACATTCCTGGTCACCAAACCGTTCGTGCCGGAAACGGTGCGCGTCGCGATCAGTCAAGCGCTGCTGTTCGCCTGACGCCGCAACCTGCGGACATAAAAAAACGGGGCCTGCGGGCCCCGTTTTTTTTCAGGCGGTTTGCGCCGCTCATCACACCGGGGGCCTGCCGCGCAATGCGCCACCCACCAGGGCCACCAAGGTCAGAACCAGGAAGATGAAGAAACAGATCTTCGCGATACCGGCCGCCGCACCGGCGATGCTGGTGAAGCCCAGCACGGCGGCAATGATCGCGACCACGAAGAATGTCAGCGCCCAAGACAGCATGTGAACCTCCTACCCTCGTTGATAAATCCTCAGCTCGCGTTCCTCCTGATCGCGCGCCGTTTCAGTTTCCGAACGCGTGAGCTTATGTCGGGTTCCGGCGCAGCAATTCGGAACTTCCCGCATGCGTAAACGTTTTTCTGACGACTTTTTGGCGTGATTACAAACGAAAGGGGCGGCCGCAAACATAGGGGTTCGCCGCGGAGGAAACATTATGAAGACGACAGGAAAACTGCTTTGGTCCGCCATGCTCGCCGCGACGCTGAGCCTCGGCGTGACCGCGTGCGATAAGAAAGGTCCGGTGGAACAAGCGGGCGAGGAAGTCGACGAGGCCATCGACACCATGAAGAACGGCGGTAAGGAATCGACCGCGAACAAGGTGGACGACGCTATCGACGAAGCGCGCGAAGGCGCCGAAGACGCCAAGGATGAGCTGAAGAAGTAAACGGACCGCGTCGATGCGCGATCGAGGAGGCCTGCGTTCGCAGGCCTCTTTTCATCGGGTCTCGAGAAATTCCTCGATCAGTGCCGCCACTTCGTCCGGTCGCTCATGCTGAAGCATGTGGCCGGCGTCGTGCACGGTCGCAAAGGTGAGCTTGCGAAAAATGGACTGCAGCCGAGGCTCGGCGAGCTCATCGCCCATGCGCTTCACCAGATCCGACTGCTCGCCCAATACAAACAACACCGGCGCCTCGATGGAACGCCAGCAAGCCTCGGCTTGCTCGCGTGAGTACAGCACCGGATTGGTTCGCTTGTGTTTCGGATCGGCGCGCAGCTCGATCTTGCCGTCGCCTCCGGGCTGCGCCCAGGAGCGCGCGATGAACTCGAGACGATCTCTCGGCGTGCGCGGGTTGCGACGGCCGAGCACATGGACCAACTGGTCGTAACTTTCGTAAACGGCGAATCCGGTCCCCAGCTTCACCTCATCGAGCCATTGCGCATATCGAGCGGGCGCCTGATCCGGCGTGGTGCGCGCCATGCCGAAGCCTTCGAGACTCACGAGCCGTCGTATGCGTTGCGGCCGCACCCCCGAATACAGCATCGCGATGTTGCCGCCCATGCTGTGCCCGACCAGATCGATCGGCGCGTCCGGTGACAGCCGATCCAGCAGCGCGTCGAGATCGGCAAGGTAATCTGGGAACCAATAGCCGTCGACCGGCCGTTGCGTCCGGCCGAAGCCACGCATGTCGATGGCGACACAGGTGCGGTCGGCGGCGAAGCAATCGACCAGGAACTGATAGGTCTCGCCGGTATCGCCCCAGCCGTGCAACAGCACCAGCGGCTCCGGATCGGCGCCGGGCCAGCGATACACATGGAAGGTCAGGTCGCGCGCCTGGAGCCGGTCGTGGTGCAGGGGGCGCAGCGGTCTATACATGAAATGACAGTCCGGGTGAGCGCCGGTGCAGCTTCGAGGCGACTCGCCTCTGCCGGCGCGAACGCCGGTACATGGAGGTACCGGCTGCAGGTCGCAAGGGACGGCCGCTTGCCGCCGTCCCTGCATTCGATCAGTTCTTTTGCGGCGTGCGAACCACGGTCGCGCCGGCCTTGCCGGCCTTCTTCTTGCCGACCTTCTTCTTGCTCACCTTCTTCGCGCCCACGCTCTTCTTGGTGGCTTTTTTCTTGCCGGCCTTTTTGCTCGCCTTACGCTTCGTTGCCATGATGTACCTTTCGGGTTAGTCCCAACGTCAGTCAATTTTCAGTGATGTGTCACGTTATTCACGTGCCTGACAATATTACACGGTGACAGCCTGCTGATGCATGATGGCGCTCGATGGAAAACGGCAAGAACATCAACGAACAAGTCACGACCATCGTCGCGCACGCACGTGGACTGGACACGCGGGACCGGGGCGACTACGTGCGCCGTGCGTGCGGGGCCGATGAAACATTGCTGTCGCATGTATTGCAGGCGCTCGGTGACGCGCTCGGCGAGAAGGCGGCCCAGGAGCAGGGTTTCTGGGATGAAGTCGCCGCCGGTGAGAGTAGTCGAGCGTCGCCACTGGAATCGCTGGAAGGCCAGCTGCTGGGCCGCTATCGCATCGTGCGCAAGCTCGGCTCCGGCGGCATGGGCGACGTGTACCTGGCCGAACGCGCCGACGATGAGTATCAGCAGCGAGTCGCGCTGAAGATCGTGCGCGGCGGGCTGTTCTCGCCCCAGATTCAAAGCCGGCTGCGCATGGAGCGGCAGATCCTCGCGACGCTACAGCACCCCAACATCGCGCGCCTGCTCGACGGCGGTCGCGCGCCGGATGGCACGCCGTATCTGGTCATGGAGTACATCGACGGCGAGCCGATCGACACTTATTGCGACCGTCGGCGGCTGTCCGTGGAAGCTCGCTTGCAGCTGCTGCGAACGATCTGCGGCGCGGTCCACTACGCGCATCAGAACCTGATCGTGCATCGGGACCTGAAGCCCAACAACATCCTGATCACCCCGGACGGCGTGCCCAAGCTGCTGGATTTCGGGATCGCGAAGCTGCTCGATTCGCGCCACTCGGCCCACACGCTGGCCGTCACTCATTTCGAATACAGGGTGATGACGCCCGCACATGCGAGTCCCGAGCAGGTGCGTGGCGACGTCATCACGACCGCCAGCGACATCTACGTTCTGGGCGTATTGATGTACGAATTGTTGTGCGGACGCCGGCCGTTCCAACTGGTGGGCACCAGCCTCACCGACATGGAGCGGATCGTCTGCGAGCAGGAGGCGTTGCCGCCGAGCGCGATGGTCGCGCGCGTCATGGACGAGTCGCCGGAGCTGATGGCCGACCTCGCCGCGCATCGCTCGACCACTTCCGCGCGTTTGCGGAGGCAGCTGCGCGGCGACCTCGACAACATCATCGGCATGTCGATGCGGAAGGATCCGGAGCGTCGCTACGCCTCCGCGGAGCAACTGGCGAAGGACCTGGAACATCACTTGTCCGGGCAGCCGGTTCTCGCCACCAGTGACACGTGGATTTATCGAACCGGCAAGTTCGTCAAGCGTCACGCACTGGCGGTCGCCGCGGGCGTTCTGGTGGTCGTTACGCTCGCCGCGTTCTCCGTGGTCACTTATATCCAGGCGCGGAAGATTGCGGAGGAACGCGATGTCGCGACGGCCGAGCGTACACGCGCCGAACAGATTTCGTCGTTTCTCGTGGAGTTGTTCGAGCTGTCCGATCCATCGCGAAGTCGCGGGAATCAGGTGACGGCACGCGAGATGCTCGACATCGGCGCACGGCGGATTCGATTCGGTCTCAACGATCAGCCCGAAACGCGGGCCACGCTGCTGGGAACGATCGGACGTGTCTACGGGAGCATGGGATTGCATGAAAGCTCGGTGGAGCTGTTGAAGGATGCACTGGACTCACGCATCCGGATTCACGGCGAGCGCCATCCCGAGGTCGCGCAGGCGCGCGCGGCACTCGGCACTGCGTTGTGCGAGCGAGGTCAGCTGGACACTTGCTCGGAGCAGCTCGATACGGCGCTGGCCATGCAGAAGGAATTGTTGGGGGCCGACGCGGTGTCCCTCGCGCCGACATTGCTTGCCCAAGGTCGGCTGGCGCAACTGCGTGGCGATCTAGATCAAGCGGAGCGGTACTTCAACGACAGCCTCGCCATTTATCGTCACCACCATCAGGACCGCACTTCAGCCGCCGCCTCGGTGATGAACGAGCTGGCCGGGCTGTACACCTATCGCAATGACTTCGAGCGCGCGGCCACTTTGTTTCGCGCGGCGTTGGATATCGACCGGCAGGCGCTCGGCAACGACCATCCGCAAGTGGGCATTCATGTGCTGAACCTCGCGTTCACTTCACAGTCGCTCGGGAAGCTGGATGAAGCCGCGGGGCTCTATACCGAGGCGCTGCAAATTCTGGGCAAGGTATTGGGCGAGGCGCATCCGATGACGTTGGATGCCAGCGCCAACTACGGTCGGTTCCTGCACCGTCGTGGCAATCTGGCGCAGGCCGAGCAAGTGTTGGTTCGCGTGGTCGATCTGGATCGCAAAGCGCGAGGGGAGCAGCATCCTTACGTCGGGCATGATCTGGTGAATCTCGGCCTGGTGCACGTGGACGCCGGCAATCCGGCTCGCGCCGAGCAGGACTTCAACGCCGCGCTCGCCATCTACGGTGCCACTCTCCCGGCCGATCATCCCTTCGCCGCCTCTGCCCTCTCCGGCCTCGGCCGAGCTCAGCTCGAACAAGGTCGCCTGAAGGAAGCGGAACAAACGTTGCGACGAGCTTCCCGGATCGCCACCAAATCTCTCGCCGCCGACAGCCCGCAACTCGCCGCCATCAACAGCTCCCTCGGCCGCACCCTCCTCGCCCAAAACCGCCCGTCCGCCGCCGCCCCACTGCTGCGCGCCAGCTACCCGATCCTCGCCAAAGCTCAAGGCGAAGACGCGGCGATCACGAAGAGAACGAAAGAAGCGATAGCCAGCCTCGGAGCCGCCGAGTAGACGGCACCGAGCTCGGCTTGGTTACAGCCGGTTCTTGGATTCGTTAGTGAAGATCGGCCGCGACGGCCACACCGGACACAACTCCTCGACCACGGCCATCAGGTCGTCCAGCGCCTGAAACGGATCGGCCGGCGCGGCCACTGGCGCAGCAACGCCGCCTTCCGCAACGATGGGCGCGTCAGTCGATTTCTCGGAGGAGCTCATCGAACAACTCCATACGGTCGAACAGCTGGAAGTACTCGCGCACTTCCTTCATATCCACAGTGCTTCGGTTAGCGCGCAATAATGCGCGGATATCTTCCATATCGCGCGTACGGCGCGGGTCGTTGACCCATCCCTGGAGTTTGAAACCGATCAGCCCCTCAGTGCTGATGACACGCAGGTCGCCAAAGGAGGTCTTTACCTCTTTGGCGCCACCGAGCAACCGACGAGCTATGGACCGGCTCGCATACAGGAAGTCCACCCGCTCATCCTTGCGCGAATAATTTCCCGCCTCGGCACTCCGATGCAGGCAGTCATAGCCAAGACTCGACATGGCGGCATGAACCTCGTCGGCTCGATCCGCGTCGACTAGCAAATCGACATCCTGGGTGGCTCTCACCACGTTATGCGACGCCAACGCCAGGCCGCCGATCAACGCGAACTGCGCATGGATAGCCCGCAGCGCCGTCGTGACTTCGGCGATCTGTCTTCCGAGACGGGAGACTGGCGCCGCCATTGTCTTTCATCCACCCAAGAACATCTTGTACGCCGAATTGTCCGTTTCCTCGGCGTACACGTATTTCAGCTCGCGGACGTGCAAGTCGAACTCGGTGCTTTCGGACGGCGGGATCTGGACGCCGACCAGGACGCGGCCGTAGTCGGAGCCGTGGTTGCGGTAGTGGAAGAGCGTGATGTTCCAGCGGGTGCCGATGGCGTTGAGGAACTTGAGCAGCGCGCCGGGGCGCTCGGGGAATTCGAAGCGGAACAGGCGTTCATTGTCGAGGCCGCGGGCGTGGCCGCCGATCATGTAGCGGACGTGCAGCTTGGCGACTTCGTTATCGCTCATGTCGTGCACGGTGTAACCCGTGTCCTTCAGCGACTTGATGACCGCCTCTTTCTCACGCCGACCGTCGCTCAACCCCAGACCGACGAACAACTGCGCGGAAGCAGTGTCGCTGTAGCGATAGTTGAATTCAGTGATGCTGCGCCGGCCGAGCGCTTCACAGAAGCGCAGGAAGCTACCCTTCACTTCCGGGATCTCCACCGAGATCAGCGCCTCGCGCTGACCACCGATGTCGGCTCGCTCGGCGACATGACGCAGGCGATCGAAATTCACATTGGCGCCGCAGTTGATCGAGATGAACGTCCGATCCCGACACTGCTCACGCTGCACGTAACGTTTGATACCGGCGACCGACAGCGCACCCGAGGGCTCCACGATCGTGCGGTTCTCCTCGAAGATGTCCTGCATCGCCGCGCAGATCTCATCCGTGCTGACCAGGATGACTTCATCGACGTACTCACGCGCCAGGCGAAACGTTTCTTCGCCGACACGTCGCACGGCGACGCCGTCGGCAAAGATACCCACGCGATCCAACGTGACCCGCTTGCCCGCCTGCAGCGACCTGGACATCGCGTCCGCATCGTCGGGCTCGACGCCGATGATCTTGATCTTCGGAAACAGATACTTCACGTACGCCGCGACCCCGGCGATCAGACCGCCGCCGCCGACCGCGATGAAAATGGCGTCGATCTGCTCGCCCGCGCACTGGCGCAACAGCTCCATGCCGATAGTGCCCTGACCGGCGATCACGTCCGGATCGTCGAACGGATGAATGAACGCCAGCTGGCGCTCGCTCATCACCTTCATCGCATGCTCGTAGGCCTGATCGTAATCGTCGCCATGAAGCACCACCTCGGCGCCGTGATCCAATACGGCCTGCACCTTGATCTGCGGCGTCGTCTGGGGCATGACGATCGTCGCCGGAATGCCGCGACGCTTGGCGGCCAGCGCCACGCCCTGAGCATGATTACCGGCGGAGGCGCAGATCACGCCGCGCTTGGCGGCCGTTTCCGACAGGTGCGCGATCTTGTTGTAAGCGCCCCGAATCTTGAACGAGAACACCGGCTGCAGATCCTCTCGCTTGAAGAGAATGCTGTTGCCCAACCGGCGGCTGAGCCGCGGTGCCGCGTCGAGCGGAGTGGCGATGGCGACGTCATAGACGCGCGCTTTGAGAATACGTTCCAGGTAATCGTGGGACATGCAGGTCAGGATACCGCATTCCTGCAATAATGCGCGCCGCGCACCCCAGTCAGGACCGCCGACTCATCCATCTGAATGTCCGCATGAACGATTCGACCACCCGCCTTTCCCGCCGCGATTTGCTTGCCTCCTCCTTGATGACATCGCTGGGCGCCGCCGCCCTCGGCAGCTCGGCGCCTGCCCTCGCCCAGCCCATCACCAGCATGCCGGCCACGACCAAGGAGTTATGGCAGTGGTTTCGCACTCAGCCGGTGCTGGACCTGCAACGAACGTATCTGGACGTCGCCAGCGCCGGCCCGACGCTGCGGGCCGCGATGGCCACCGAATATCGAGTGCGCGATTCGCAAAGCCTGAACGTCGCCTCCTTCGGCGAGGCTCAGTGGAGCGTCGAGAGCACGCGCATGGCGACCGCGTTCGGCGGCTTCATCGGTTGCGACGCGGACGAGATCGTGTTCACCCGCGGCACCGGCGAAGCCCTCGCCATCGTCGCGAACGGTCTCGATCTGAACGCGGGTGACGAGATCGTCACCACGAATCGCGAACACCCCGCCATCCTCAGTCCGTGGCTGTTGCTTGCGAGACGCCGAGGCATCGTGGTCAAACAGATCGATGTGCCAGCGCCGCTCACTGGCCCCGAGCAGGCCGTCGGCTCGTTCGCCGGCGCTATCACCGATCGCACCAAGGCAATCATGTTCTCACACGTCCAGTACGCGGACGGAACATTGATGCCGGTCGCGGAGCTGTGTCAGCTCGCCCGTCAGCGCAACTTGATCAGCATCGTCGACGGCGCGCAGGCGGTGGGCATGCTGGATTTCCAGCTGCGCGATCTGGGCTGCGATTTCTACGGCACGTCGTTTCACAAGTGGCTCGGCGGCAGCAACGGCACCGGCATGTTGTATGTGCGTCGGGACATGCTCGATCGCATCTGGCCCTCGCACCCACGCGGCGTCGATGCATCGCCGCCGGTCATCACGCCGACGCAATCGAACGGTCACGTGGGCGCGCCGGCGGCCTTGCATAAGTTAGGGAACATCGTGCCGCTGTGTTGGGCGCCGTTGCGCGGCTCCGAAGTGGCGCTAGAGTTTCATCAGCAAGTGCTGCGCAGCCGGATCGAAGCGCGCATTCGCGAGCTGACGATCTATGCACGGCTTCGTTTGCAGCAGCTGCCCGGCGTCGAGGTGCTGACATCGAATCGTCCCGGCTCGTGGGGCGGCATCCTCGCGTTCCACGTTCCCGGACGCCTGGCATCCGACATCACACTCGGATTGGTGCGTGGTCATCGCGTTTTCGCACGAGACCTGCAGTGGCCCGGCAAGAGCGAAGGCGCCGTGCGCATCTCTCTGCACGCTTTCAACACGCACGACGAAGTAGACAAGCTGTTCGCGGGTCTACAACAAGTGCTGCGCTAGGCTTTCGATCATGGTGGAACTGAGTTATCTGCTGATCATGGGCAGCCTCAGCGGGCTGGTCGCTGTGCTGGCTCACTCGGTGCTGTATTCCGTTTATGAGCTGATTCGCTCGCGCGGCACGCACATCAGCTCGGTGACATTCACCGACGCGTTTCTGCATTTGATCTGCGGCAGCGGGCTCGGGCTGTTGTTCTGGCTCAGCTGGGGCTTGGCGGCCGTGGTCGACGTGCCATGGTGGATCCGGGGCGTATCGTTCGCGATGCTGTGCTGGGTGCCGGTGTCGCTGCCGGCGGTGGTCGCGGCCTGGATCAGCGTTGCGCCGGAGCGCGGCTTGTCCACGAAGATGATGGCGCTGATGGCGTCGCGTTGGGCGATGACTTGCCTGATCGCAGGCCTCGCGTGCGCGTGGAGTTGGGAGCGCTCGGCGTGAAACGCTCGGCGTGAAATGCTCGGCTCAGAGAAACGGACCAGCGCCGGTCGGCGCCGGTCCGTGAAATTGACTAGCGATCGTAGAATTCGCGGGCCACGGACGTGAAGCGCTGGGGAGCCGCGCTCAGGAAGCCCTGGCCGTAGTCAGGCAGATCGAGCATCGAGCCGTTCGGCAGCGACGCGCGGGCCCGACCCGAATGCTCCCAGAATTCGTCCTTCAATCGCAGCACCAGCGCCGACTGTTTGACCAGCGGCAGGCGCTCCGAGGTCGGGTACTCGACCATCGATGTGAACGCGCGAGTACCGGCCGCACCAGCGCGCAGCCGATCGCTCAGCTCATCCGCCAAAGCAGCGATAGGCGCGCCCGGTCCGCGGCGCTCGAGAGTACGTCGCCATTCCTCAGCCACGTCGCTGCCGTCTTCGCGAGAACCCGGCGAAGGCACATTCTGCAGAAGCGCGGCTCGATCCTGCGCGGAGTAGGACGGCACGCCCCACAGCAGCACTCGACGGATCATCTGCGGACGCGTGATAGCGAGTTCGGCGGCAACCAATGCACCGAGCTGATAACCGGCGAGATCGACGCTGCGCAGACGCAGACTGTCGACGAAATCGCCGATCGCGGCGGCCAGGTCGGCGACCGTCGCCTTGCTGGTGGCCGGATCGGAGCTGCCATGGCCGGGCAGGTCGGGCGCGTAGACGCTACGGTCATGCCCGAGCTCGCGCAGGATGGGTGCGAACAACCGGCCCGACCCGCCACTGTGATGCAGGCAGATAACCGGTGTACGCTCGTCGAAACCGCCGCCCGAAGGGTAAGCCGTGGACAGATGTATCTGGCCGTAACGGCACTCGGCATAGGAACGGCGCACGTGCACGACGGCGGGCTGAGGTAAGGGCAGGCGGTTACGATACTTGGCTTGGATCACTCGAAGTCCCCTTTTCTGACGCTCCATGCGACCGACGCCTCCGTGCGAGTTGAGCGTGGCTCTTGCGAGCCGTGCACGCGGGTCGCGTATTCAAGCGGGGCCGCGCACTTGCTGGACAGTCGAAAGTGTACGTAGCGATGACAGCTAAGAAATGGACTTACTTCTCAGCTTGCACAGTACGGCCGCACGCTTGGTTAGACTAATGTCAATTGCACGGATTCGACTCGGAACAGCAAGAGGCACAGCGATGACTCTGATACCGCCCCTTCGCCGCAGGCATTGTCATAAGCAAAATCCGCACAGCATCAGAAGCGTGGTCGCAGTCGTCGCCGGCATCATGCTCGCGACGCTCGCGCACGCGGAGCCTTACACCGCCGAGGCGATGTGGCAGCTCCAGCGACTCGGCACGCCGGATATTTCTCCGGACGGACGTCTCTCCGTCGTACCGGTTACGCGCTACGACGTCGACAAGAACAAGGGCGACACCGATCTGTGGCTGGTGCCGACCAAACCCGGCAAAGCGCGCCAGCTCACCACCTCCGGCGGCTCGGCGTCATCGCCGGTGTGGAGCCCGGACGGCGAGATGATCGCGTTCGTCGGCAAGCGCGGCGACGATAAACAACAGCAGCTTTATGTCATCGCGGTCAACGGCGGCGAAGCGCGTCGCGTGACCAACGTCCCGACCGGCGTGATTGCGCCGAAATGGTTTCCGGATTCGCGACGCATTGCCTTTCTGTCGCAGGTGTGGCCGGACCTGAGCACCTGGGCGGACATGGACAAGCGCATGACCGAGCGCAACGACGCGAAGATGACCGCGAAGGTGTGGGACAAGGCACCGATCAGCCACTGGGATCATTTTCTCGACGATCGCGACACGCACATTTATTCGATCAGCATCGATGGCGGCGAGCCGCAGCCGATCACGCGCAACGCCGGCGTATCGCTGGATCGCGGCGAGCCGGATAGCAATTCTTATGACATTTCTCCCGACGGCACCGAGGTCGCGTTCGCGGTCAACACCGACACGAGCGGCGTCGATCCGAACTTCGACATCTTCACGCTGCCGGTGGAAGGCGGCTCGCCACAGAATCTCGTCAACCTCACCAAGGACAATCCGGCCGACGACACCGTGCCGCTATACAGTCCGGACGGTCGGTCGCTGGCGTTCCGTCGCCAGGTGATCAAAGGTTTCTATGCCGACCGCGCGCGGCTGATGCTGTACGACCGTCGTGGCAGCAAGCTGCGCAATCTCACCGAGAACTGGGATCGCTCCGCCGACGGCCTGGTGTGGTCGCCGGATTCGAGCTCGCTGTTCGGCGCCATCGACGATGCCGGCACCCGTCGCATCTATCGCTTCGATATCAGTGGCGGCGAACCCAAGGCCGTCACTCGCGAGCACAGCTTCGACTCGCTCGCGATTGCCGGAAGTGGACCGGTGATCGTCGGCCTGCGTCAGAGCTTCACCGAGCCGCCGACGCTCGTGAGCATCATCGCGCGCACCGGCGCGCCGACCAAGTTATCGGACTTCAACGACGGCGTTCTTGCACGGCTCACGCCGGGCAAGGTCCAGAGCGTCACTTATAAAGGCGCCAACAACGAAGACGTGCAGATGTGGGTGGTGTATCCGCCGAACTTCACGCCGGATCGCAAATGGCCGCTCTACCTGCTCTTGCACGGCGGCCCGCATAACGGCGTCACCGACAACTATCAGTGGCGTTGGAACGCGCAGGTGTTCGCCAACTGGGGCTACGTCACGGCCTGGCACAACTTCCATGGCTCGAGCGGCTTCGGCCAGGCGTGGACCGACTCGATCACCAAGGAATGGATGGCCTTGCCGTACGAGGACACCATCAAGGCCGCCGACTGGTTCCGTGCCCAGCCGTGGATTGATAGTGAACGAATGGCCGCTGGCGGTGGCAGCTTCGGCGGGTATCTTGCGTCTTCTCTGTTGGGCAAGCCGCATCCGTTCAAGACTCTGGTGGCGCACGCAGCGGTGTACAACCAATACACTCAATACGGCAGCGATTACGGCGCTGACAAGAAACGTTTCGGCGAGTTCTGGGAGGACGTCGAGCGCTTCGCGCGCAACTCGCCTCCCACCTTCGCCGGTAACTTCAACACGCCGACGCTGGTCATTCACGGCCAGCTCGATCGTCGTGTGCCGGTGAACCACGGCATCGAGCTGTTCAACACGCTGCAGAACCGCGGCGTGCCCAGCAAGCTGGTGTACTTTCCCGACGAGAACCATTGGATCCTGAAACCGCAGAACTCGCTCTTCTGGTACGAGACGTCGCGGCAATGGTTGGAAAAGTATGTGCGACCGGGCCCGGGGGATGCCGCCGCGGTATCGTCCGTTCCGGCCGAGGCCACTCAGAACAAGGTGTCACAATGACAATCAATCGACGTGAAGCGCTATTGATGGCGGGGGCTGCGACGCTGCTCGCGGGACAAACATTCGCAGCGGAGCCGAAGATGAAGCCGCTCAAAGTTCTCATCCTCGGCGGCACGGGTATCAGCGGTCCGCACCTGGTGCGTGAATTGCGCGCCGCCGGTCATCAACTCACGCTACTCAATCGCGGCAAGCGCAATCCCGGCCTGTTCAAGGATGTGGAAACACTGATCGGCGATCGCAATGGCCCGCTCGATATGCTCAAGGGACGCGACTGGGACGTGGTCGTCGACAACTCCGGCTACTTCCCCAGGCAGCTGCAGCTCAGCACCGGGTTGCTCAAAGAGCACACACAGCACTACATCTATGTGTCGAGCATTTCCGCATACGCGGATCTCACGCCGCCGGGCATCGATGAGGATTACCAGCTCGCCAAGCTGACCGACCCCGATGCGACCGAGATCACCAACGACAATTACGGCGGCTTGAAGGCCGCGTGCGAGCAAATCGTCGAGCAGACATTCGGCGAGCGCCAGGCGGTGATTCGTCCTTCTTATATCGTGGGACCGGGTGACTCGTCCGATCGCTTCACTTACTGGCCGGTGCGCGTGGCCCGCGGCGGCGAAGTGTTGGCTCCCGGCACGCCGAACGACACCGTGCAATTCATCGACGTGCGCGACATGGCCGATTTCATGCGCGCGTGTGTCGAGCGCAAGATCAAAGGTCGTTACAACCTGTGCAATCCGCCCGGCTCCGTGACCATGGGCGAGCTGCTCGAAACCAGTAAGCGCGTGTCCAAGTCGAACGCGACGTTCACCTGGGCGAGTCAGACGTTCATCGAGGAACAAAAGCTGGTCCAGAACGGCGAGATTCCGATCTGGGCGCCGCCGGTCGGCAAAGAAGCCGGCGCGACGCTCGTGAGCTCGGCTCGGGCCGTGGCGCAGGGCCTGCGCTTCCGCGATCTGGATGTGACCATCAAGGACACGCTCGCCTGGCACGAGCAGCGACCCGCCGATGAAAAAGCCAAGCTGCGCGCCGGTCTGACTGCCGAGCGCGAAGCCCAGCTGTTGAAACAATTGAAGGCGTAAGCTCGATGTGACATATGACCGGAGGCCGTCACGAATGACCGCCTCCGGTCATCCAACTCGATGTATCGGTCGAACAGAAGAGATGGACTCTCGTCGCCGCCGGAGTGACGATAGACATCTGCTTCTGGAGACCGCCATGTCGTCACCCGTCATCCGCTCAGCAGCCCGTTCTCTCACCGCTCGCGTCGCTCTCAGCCTGGTTGCGTTGGCCGTGCTCAGCGCCTGCGATCGCGGCGGCGAGCAAACCGCCAGCACGTTGCCGAGCGAGCCGCCGGAATTGACCTGGGCGCGCGCGGCGCTCGAACGCAATCCGCGTTACGAAGTGCTGGCGAGTGACATTCAGACTCGTGTGTTCACCGTGCGTGATCGCACGACGGGCCAGGTCCAGACCTTGAATCTGAACGAGTTGGCCGCTGCTCCCATGGCGCAGTTGAGCGCCCCACCGCCGGCGATCGCGGCGACTCCGCCGTCACCCGAACCTGCAGCTACAACGGCAGCTGTGCCGCCCGCTCCTCATGCAGCAGCGCCTGCGCCGAACGCGGCTTCGCCGGCAAATGCGCCAGCCCCTGAACCGCCCGCGCAAGTCGTCGACAACTCACCCGCGGCCGCGGCTCAGCGAGCACAGGAGGCCGAGTCGAACTACACCATCGATCGCTCGGGCGGCCAGCTGCGCATCTCCGGCCCGGGCGTCAGCATCGTCAGCTCCGGCAAGGGCACGACCTCGGACAGCGCGAACGCCGCGGGGTTTCGCGCCAGCGAGCCCATCATCTGCGAGGGCAAGCGCATGCTGAAGCTCGACGATCGCAACATCTACGTCGAAGGCGACGCGATCATCGCGCGCGGCGGCTGCGAGCTGTACATCACCAACAGCACCATCGTCGCCAGCGGCACCGGGCTGATCGTCGAAGACGCGATCGTGCACGTGGCGAACAGTCACATTGAAGGAGTGAACGGCTCGTTCAACGCTACCGACCGCGCCAAGATGTACGTACGCACCTCCACCTTCCGGGGCGTACCGCGCCGGGCGGAGTTCGCGAGCGTGCTCGATCAGGGCGGCAATCAATGGCGCTAGCCATTGGCGATTGATGCCATGGCGGCACTAAACTAGCGCCGCCGTGCAATCCCCGACCAGCGAACCGCAGCCCGCCACCCATCGTTTCCGGACCGCCAAGCGAGTGGCGGGCCTGGTCGTGCTGGCCGCGCTCGTGTCCTGGCCCATCCTCCGCAGCTGCACGCCCGAACCGCCGGAACCAACCCTCCCTCCTCCGCCCGTACGCGAGGAGTTCCATGCGTCCAAGCCGCTGCGCCTGCAACTACAGAGCGAGGCCGACAACGCCGATCTCGCCTGGCTGCGCTATGAGCTGAACCATCTGCTGAGTCGCGGCAAGATGCACATGTCCGCGGTTTCGATCGATCCGGCCGATCCCAAAGTGTTCACCTTGCGCGTGACATTGAGCGCGGACGGCAAGCAAGCGAAGCTCGCGCTGATCGCACCGGACGACGAGGTCGATCGCGAGAGCCCCTTGCCGCTGCCGGACGACACTCGCCTGGCAACCATGAGTGCATTCGCCACCGCGCTGCCTCGCTTTCTGAACGCCGCACACACGACGGGCGATTGGGTCGCACTCATCGGCACCGACGACGCGAAAGCGTACGACACGTTTCTCAACAGCTCGCTCGAATGGCTGGGCTCGCAAAGCGCCGGTTTTACGCAGCCCTCGTCGACGCCGGGTCGCGCGCGCTCGGTGGAGCGACTCGAATCTCTGATTCGCAGTCAGCCGAAGTTCGCGCGTGCGTGGGGCGCGCTCGCGACCGGATATCTCAGTCTGGGCGGCGAAGATGAAACATCGCTGACACAGCTTGCCGAGACGAGCGCCGAACATGCGCTCACGCTGGACGATGGAATCGCCGATGCGCATGCCGCGCTCGGGCTGGCGCATCTGCGACGAAAGGAATGGGTCGCCGCTCGCGAGCAGTTCGAGCGTGCACTGACGCTCGATGCGCAAACCGGCGCTGCACTCGAAGGACTCGCGTGTTTGCTGGTGGATGCCGGGCGATATAAAGAAGCGGCGCCGTTCGCAGCTCAAGCCGTCGCCATTCAACCGCAGAGCGTCGGCGCGAACGAATGTTTCTCCTACACGCTCACGACGACGCCGGCGCCGCCGTCGATCCAAGCGCCTCCGTCAGCAGTGCGTGCGCTCGAAGCGATTCTCGCCGGCGACAACTCCTCGGCAAAAGAAATATTGCGCGGCTCGCTGAGCACGCAGGACTTCAATCGCTGGGCCGAGCCATTGCTGCGAGCCGCGGAGAATCGTCGTCACATTCCCGAGGCCTTGCAGGCAGTGACGCTCGCGGCCAGCGAGCAGCAGATCGATCCGTCCACCGAGATCCTTTGTGGCGCAGCGTTGAAGCAGCCGGAGTTCGTTTTCAATCGAATGTCCCGATTACAGCGACAAGGCGAACGTCTGCCGCTGCGCGTGTTGTGGATGCCGCAAACTCAATTCTTGCGGAAACACGCGCGCTTCGAGCAAGTCGTCAGCGCCGCGGGGCTGCCCGCCTTCTGGCAAGAACAAGGCGTCGCGGATGTGTGCGGCGCGGAGCCCGCGCTATACGGTTGCAAGATGCATCCGACCGCGACCAAATCGTCTGATCGGCGTTGATTGTCGGACCATCCGACCGCGCCGGGTCCCTGATTACCTACCGGTAAACAGCCCGCGCAGCGGAATACTTTGCAGTGCGGTAAAACGCGCGAAAGTGCGCCATAATGCCGCTCCCGCGACGTTATAGCAGCCACGGCGGTGACACCCGTCGCTCGCTTCATTCCGCTTCGCGGACCGATTAATTCAAGCAACAGGAGACGCACCGATGGGGGCAATCAACGCAGTGACCGACCTGTCCGTGGAAGACGGGATCGCGATCATCACAATCAACAACCCGCCCGTGAATGCGCTGGGACACGCGGTGCGCGAAGGCATCGTCCAGGCGATGCAGAAGGCGGATGCCGACGCCGCGGTGAAAGCGGTGGTTCTGATTTGCGAAGGTCGCACCTTTCACGCCGGCGCCGACATCACCGAATTCGGCAAGCCGCCGGTATCGCCGTGGCTCCCTGAAGTCGTCACCGAAATCGAGAATGTGAGCAAGCCGACCGTAGCCGCGATTCATGGCACCGCGCTCGGCGGCGGTCTCGAAGTTGCGTTGGGCTGTCACTACCGCGTCGCTGTTCCTTCCGCGAAGTGCGGCTTGCCCGAAGTTCATCTCGGCTTGTTGCCGGGCGCGGGCGGCACGCAACGTCTGCCTCGCATCGTCGGTCCCGAGCAGGCGCTGACGATGGTGACGTCGGGCGCGCACATCGACGCGAAGACCGCGAACGCCGCTGGCCTGATCGACGAGATCGTGCCCGAAGGCACGCTGCGCGCCAGCGCGATCGCCTTTGCGAAGAAAGTCGTCGCCGAGAAGCGGCCGCTCAAGAAAGTGCGCGACATGAACGATAAGGTCGAAGCCGCGCGCGGCAAGCCGGAGATCTTCTCTGAATTCCGTAAAGCGAACGCTCGCAAGTTCCGTGGCTTCCTCGCTCCCGAATACAACATCCGCGCCGTCGAAGCCGCGGTGAATTTGCCGTTCGACGAAGGCATGAAAGTCGAGCGCGAACTGTTCCAGCAGGCGATGGGTGGCGTGCAATCCGCCGCGCAGCGTTACGTGTTCTTCGCCGAGCGCGAAGTGTGGAAGATTCCGGATGTGCCGTCCGACACGCCGACTCTGCCGATCACGAAGGTCGGCATCATCGGCGCCGGCACCATGGGCGGCGGCATCGCGATGAACTTCGCGAACGTCGGCATTCCGGTCACCCTCGTGGAAACAAAACAGGAAGCGCTGGAGCGCGGCCTGGGCGTGATTCGCAAGAACTACGAGACGACCGCGAAGCGCGGCAAGCTGAAGCCCGAAGACGTCGAGAAGCGCATGGGCCTGCTGACCGGCACGCTGGAGCTGGAAAAGCTCGCCGACTGCGACCTGGTCATCGAAGCCGTGTTCGAAAACATGGACGTGAAAAAGGACGTGTTCGGCAAGCTCGACAAGATCGTCAAGCAGGGCGCCATCCTCGCATCCAACACCTCTTATCTGGACGTCAACGAGATCGCTCGCGCCACCAAGCGTCCGGAATGGGTGCTCGGTCTGCATTTCTTCTCGCCCGCAAACGTGATGCGTCTGCTCGAAGTCGTGCGCGGTGAGAAGACGTCCAAACAAGTCATCGCGACCGCCATGCAACTGGCCAAGAAGATCGGCAAGATCGGCGTGCTGGTCGGCGTGTGCCACGGCTTCGTCGGCAATCGCATGCTCGCGGCCCGTCAGGCGCAAGCGCAGGCAATGCTCCTGGAAGGCGCGATGCCGTGGGACGTGGACAAACCGCTGTATGACTTCGGCATGCCGATGGGCCCGTTCGCCATGGGCGACCTCGCTGGCCTCGACATCGGCTGGAGCAAGGAAACATCCAAGAGCTCCACGGTGCGCGAAGTGCTGTGCGAGATGGATCGTCGCGGTCAGAAGACCGGCGCGGGTTTCTATGACTACGACGAGCAGCGTAATGCCAAGCCGTCGGCAGTCACGGAGAAGATCATCAAGGACTTCGCCGCCAAAGCCGGCGTCACGCCGCGCCAGATTTCCGAACAGGAGATTCTCGAGCGCTGCATCTATCCGATGATCAACGAAGGCGCGAAGATTCTGGAAGAGAAGATCGCGATCCGCCCCTCGGACATCGACATCGTGTGGATCAACGGCTACGGCTGGCCGGTGTATCGCGGCGGCCCGATGTTCTATGCCGATACCGTCGGCCTGGCCAACGTGGTCGCGAAGCTCAAGGAATACGGCCCGAAGCTCGGCGCCGACTTCCGCATTTCGCCGCTGCTGGAAAAGCTCGCGGCCGAGGGCAAGCGCTTTCAAGATTTGAGGTGATCGAATCTTGCGACGGACAAGCTTTGAAGTAACTCGTCGGCCGACGTAAGGAATATTCCCATGCGTGAAGCAGTCATCGTTTCCACCGCGCGCACCCCGATCGGCAAAGCCTATCGGGGCGCGTTCAACAACACTCAGGGCCAGGAGCTGGCCGGTCACGCGATCGCCGAAGCGGTGAAGCGTGCCGGCATCGACGGCGCCCTGGTCGAAGACGTGATTCTCGGCTGCGCCTTGCAGCAGGGCTCGACCGGCGGCAACGTCGCTCGTCAGGCTCTGCTGCGCGCGGGCCTGCCGGTCACGGTGTCCGGCATGTCGATGGATCGTCAGTGCTCCTCGGGCCTGATGGCCATCGCGACCGCTGCCAAACAGATCGTTCACGACGGCATGCAGATCGCGGTCGGCGGCGGCGTCGAGTCGATCTCGCTCGTCCAGAACGACAAGATCAACAAGTTCCGAGCCGCCGATCCGTGGCTGGTGAAGAACATTCCGCAGATCTATATGACGATGATCGAGACCGCGGAAATCGTCGCCGAGCGTTACGGCGTCAGCCGCGAAGCTCAAGATGAATATGCATTGCAGTCACAGCAGCGCACGGCCATCGCTCAGTCCGAAGGCCGTTACGATGCCGAAATCGCGCCGCTGCCCTCGACGATGATCGTGACCGACAAGGAAACCGGAGCGACTTCCGAGAAGGCGGTCAATCTGAAGCTCGACGAAGGCAATCGTCCGCAGACCACGCTCGCCGACCTGCAGAAGCTGCAGCCGGTGTTCAAGAACGGTCAGCGCATCAAGGAAGGCAAGTTCATCACCGCGGGCAACGCTTCGCAGCTTTCCGACGGCGCCTCGGCATGCGTGCTGATGGAAGCGAAGGAAGCGGAGAGGCGCGGCCTCAAGCCGCTCGGTGCTTATCGCGGCATGATGGTCGCCGCATGCGATCCGGACGAGATGGGTATCGGCCCGGTGTTCGCGGTGCCGAAGCTGCTGAAACAGCATGGCTTGAAGATGGACGACATCGGCATCTGGGAATTGAACGAAGCGTTCGCCAGCCAGGTGCTGTACATCCGCGATAAGTTGGGCATCCCTAACGACAAGCTGAATGTCTCGGGAGGCGCCATTTCCATCGGCCACCCATATGGCATGTCCGGCGCTCGCATGACCGGCCACCTGCTGATCGAAGGCAAGCGTCGCGGCGCCAGGTACGGCATCGTGACCATGTGCGTGGGTGGCGGCATGGGCGCCGCGGGGCTGTTCGAAATTTTCTAGTCCAAATGTTCTAAACTGCGGAACCAACGATGGGACCGGACGGTCCCATCGGCAGGAAAAACCCAGGGGCGGGATGCTCACATTCCGCTCCTTGGAGAACACCGCGGATGTCTGCTTCGGACAAAGAGGTCACATCGTCGACACCGCGCGGCCGCCCCGTCAAGGCGAGCGGCGGCGACACCAAGTACGCCCGCAAGCAACAGGCGATCATCGCGGCGGCCAGCGAAATCCTGAATCGCGACGGCGTCAAAGGCATGACGCTCGCGAACGTGGCGAGCCGCGTCGGCCTCATCACCACCAGCGTCACTTATTACTTCCGCAAGAAAGAAGATCTGGCGGTCGCATGCTTTCTCGACGCAATCGCTCGCGTCGACGCACTGGTCGAGGCAGCCTCACAGGAGGAGGATCCACCCGCACGAGTGCAACGCCTGCTTCATCTATGGCTGCAACTGCGGCATCGGGTCCTGACCGGCGAAGAATCCCCGATCGCCTTGTTCGGCGACATGCGCACGCTGCAGAAACCCCAGCGCACTGTCGTCGGCGATGCCTATCGCCGTTTCTTCGCCCGGCTCTGCGCGCTGTTCGAGTCGCCTGAGTTCGGCTGGATGACCCCAACCCATCGCGCCGCCCGCGCGCACATCCTCAGCGAGCAGATCCTTTGGGGCGTGATCTGGTTACGCCGTTACGACCCCGACGACTTCGGGCGCGTGCACACACGCATGTGTGACATTCTGCTCCATGGTTTTGCGGGACCGGGCCGCACCTGGCGGAACGTACCGATATCGCTCGATCGGATGTTGCCCGAAGTCCAGCAATCCGCCGCGCGGGAAACATTCCTGATCGCGGCGACCCGACTGATCAACGAGCGCGGTTATCGCGGCGCCTCGGTCGAGAAAATTTCCGAACGGCTCAATGTGACCAAGGGCTCGTTCTATTATCACCACGACGCCAAGGACGACCTGGTCGTGGCCTGCTTCAAGCGCAGCTTCGACACGATGCGAAGCATTCAGCGCACGGTGCTGAGCGGTAGCGACGATCGCTGGGAACAATTGGTGACGTTGGCCGCCGCGCTGTTCGCCTATCAAACATCCGAGCGCGGCCCGCTGTTGCGCACGTCGGCACTGGTCGCCCTGCCGCTGTCCATGCGCCAGGAAATGATCGAAGCGTACGGACAAGTCTCGAACCGCTTCGCGGGCGTGATCGCCGATGGCATCACCGCCGGCTCGATCCGCGCGGTCGATCCGATGATCGGCGCGCAAATGTTCTCAGCGACGCTGAACGCGTCGGCCGAATATCGCTGGTGGGTGCCCGAGGCGACCGGCGAACAGATTCACGAGCTGTATGCGAAGCCGATGTTGATCGGCCTGTTCGCCGAATAGAAGGATGCTCAATAAAAATGGGGCCCGAAAAGCGGCCCCATTTCCAACCGGCGATCTGATCCGTGATCGCCGGTCGCTCCTCTCTCGCTTGCCGTTAGAACTTCTTGTTCAGCAGCAGCTTGAAATAACGGCCGTACGGATTCGCCAGGAACGGGTCGTAGCTCAGGTCCAGACGAGCCAGCGGCGGATCGCGGTCGGTCAAGTTGATCACCGATGCCGTGATCGTGGTCTCTTCCGGCAACGACAGACGATACACGGCGTCGTAAGTGAGGAACGAACCGACCTCGACACCCGGGCCCGGAGTCAGGCTGGTGCGGATGTCTTCCACTCCGTCGATGTAACGGGCCGTGAGCCGCAGACCCTGACCTTCGCGCGAAAAGTCGAGGTACGCCGCGCCACGCAGCTGAGGCAGCGAGCCCGCGCCCAGGCCCGAAGCGCCGCGCGTGCCGGCGAAGTCACCCGCAGCCTGAATCTGCACACCTTCGACGAATGAGGCCTCACGCTCGTACTCCAGCGTGTACGTCGCATCGGCGCCGATCAGGAAGTCGGTGCCGAAGAACAGGTTGTCGAACAGATACGACGTACCGAGATCGATGCCGGACAGCTTCTGATCCGGACCGTTGATGGTCTTGGTGTTGATCTTGATCAGATTGTTATAGCTCACGCGACCGGTGGCCGGATTGGTGACGCAGCCACCTTGGAACAGGAAGCGCGAACGCAGGCCGGCCAGCGCCGGATCGGTACAACCGTTGGCGGCAGCCGCCAGCACGGCGGCCATTTCAGCACCGCTTTCCGTTTCGAGCGAGTCGGTGAAGTCGTAGCTCCAGTAGTCGACGGTCGCGGTGAAGTTGCCGGCCTTGACGATGGTGCCGACGTTGAAGGTGGTCGCCTCTTCCGGCTTCAGGTTCGGATCGCCGGAGTTGTCGATCGATTTATAACCGCCCGCGGCCGGAATGAAGGTCAGCACGGTGGCGGTCTGATTCGCCAGCTGAGTCTGCTGCGGACCACGGAACGTGGTACCGACCGAACCACGGAAGGTGAGCCAGTCGAGCGCCTGCCAGCGCACCGAGAGCTTGGGATTGGTGGTCGAGCCCACCGAGCCGCCGTAATCCTCGTAACGGAACGCGACCTGCGCCGAGAGACTCTCGAGCACCGGGACGTTCAATTCGGTGAACACGGCGGAGATGTCACGCGACAGATCCAGCGGCGCGAATGGGCCGAGGAACGTGAACACACCCGACTGCACCGTACAGTTCATGTTGCCGGTGGACAGCGAATCCACGCAGGGGTTCTTGGTCACGTCGGTCAGATCGTTCGGATCGCGCTCGAGCGTTTCCTCGCGGAACTGCGCGCCCGCCGCCCAACCGATTTCGCCCGCCGAGAAGCCGAAAGGCAACTGACCGTTGAGCACGGCGTCCACGACGAACGTGGTCGCGGTGTCTTTGTACTGATTGTCTTGGAACAGCCAGCCGGCGAGCTCCGGCGTGTTGACCGTGTTCGGATCGAAGGTCGCGTTGTTGACGACGCCGGTCGCCGGATTCATTTGCACGGCGGTCGAGAACGGGTTCAGCCACAAGCAGCCATTCGCGCCGGGCGTGGCGCCGGTGCAGTTCGGCCCGCCGAAACCATTCAACGCGGCCTGCAAGCGCGTGGTGATGATGTCGGGCGTGATGACCTCGCGGTTGGTTTCCATGTAGGTCACGCCCACGTCCCAACCGAAGATATCGGTTTGTCCCTTGAGGCTGGTCGAGACGCGGTACGCGTCGAAGTTGCGCTCGTCCTGCTTACCTTCACCGGTGAGCGGATTGCCGCCGGCACCGAACGGACGCCAGGTCAGACCGCTCATGCGATAGCGCGCGGCGTTGTTGAATGCAGCGAGCGCGGCCGTTGCGTTGGGCAGAGTGGCCAGCTGCGCGCGGATCTGGTTACGCAGCGTCTCGGTCATGCCCGGGTTGTTGAGCGGAACGTCGAAGTCCGGCGCGGTGAGGTTGCCATTGGCATCGAGCGTCGGGCCGAGGTTGGGCGCGTAAGACGGCGAGGAGTTTTCCTCGGGCGTCTCGTGCACGGCATACATCGCTTCGAAGTGGAACTCGGTGCTCTCGCCGAACAGCTTGTTGAATTCGGTGTAGACGTTGTAGTGCTCTTCGCGCTCGACCAGATTGTCGAACGGCGTGAACTGGAACGTACAGTTCAGCGAGCCCGACGACGTCGTAGTAGGAAGATTGCCCGAAGGCGCGCAACCGGGGTCACGAGTCGCGCCGATCAATGCGCCGGCGGCGTTCTCGTACTGGATCTGGCCGGGATTGCCGAAGCCGGAGTAACCGCCGTTCGGATTCTCGGTGATCGGACGGATCGCGAAATCCCGATCGGTCGTGGACAGCTCGGAGCGATGGCGATAGCCGCCAGCGATCAACACATCCCAGCTCTCGCCCTTCATGCCCCACAGCGCGTTGGCGCTGTAGTCGCCGTCGGAGCCATCGATGTAGTTGTACGAGCCCTCGAGGTTCAATCCCTCGTAGCCGCGCTTGGTGATGAAGTTGACGACGCCGGCGACGGCGTCCGAGCCGTAAGTCGCCGCGGCACCGTCCTTCAGAACTTCGATGCGTCCCATCGCTGCCGTGGGCAACAGGTTCACGTCATAGCCGATCGTGCCGGCGGGCGACGGCACCAGTCGACGGCCGTTCATCAGTACCAGCGTGCGCACGCCACCGAGGCCACGCAGGTTGATGTTCGCGGTGCCGGAAGTGTTCGGGGCGCTGAACTGATTCGACTCGCCCACGACACCCTGCACGGCCGGAATCTGCTTGATCAACTCGACCATGCTGGGCGAGCCCTGCTTGGCCAGATCTTCCGCTCGCAACACATCGATGGGCAGCGCGGCGTCCTCGGCGGCGCCCTCGATGTACGAACCGGTGACGACGATCACTTCGATTTCTTCGATGAAGGTCGTTTGTTGCGGCTCGGCCGCGGATGCCACACCGGAGCCCAGGGCGGTCGCCAGCAAAGCGGTGTGAACAGTCGAACGTAAATACGAACTCATGAATCCTCCTGACATAGTCCGGGCAAACCGGTGCATCCGCCCGGCCGCAGCACCCCGGAAGACAACTTCGAAATCTTTCGCCAATACGTTTCAGCGGTGTCCGATTCACGCAGCAGTCGAGCCGCGTCCGTCGGCATTTTTTACGGGATTGGAAACTGCGGTATTCATGTAACCGCCGTCAAGCGCTTTCCAATGTCAAACAGGGTTTTGTTGTTCTCGTAATACAAACTTCACACAGGAGTGTGATTTCCGTCTAAATTGAACACCGATATGTGACGGTCGTGCTGTGTGTTTACAACAGATGGCCGTCTTAAGACAGCCGCCTGGACCGGGAGAGTCCTGCTCTGGTATTCAGGGAATGTCGATTTCCAACGTTGGGTATGGATGCAGCGTGCGAGCAACAACTTAGCCGCGAGATTTCACGATGCAGTCGGAGCGCGCGGCTTGTGAGGGTGACCGCAGGGCGAGTTGGAAGGCCGGGTGGCAACTGGCGGCAAGGCGGGACCGAGCCCGGTTCGACAAACCGGGCTTTCGAAAATCAGTTGGGGACAGGCACCGACCGGAGCGATCGGGCAGCTGCTGCACCTCCATGCGCCCCGCTGCATTCGGGCGTCCTGCCCATCGCGGCGTGTCTGTCAGAACATCTCGGACGCGTCCGGCGGACGGATCCGGGTCGGCGAGTTGCGGGACGCGATGTGCTGGCCGGTGATCATTTCGTCATAGGCCTGGCCGGGACCGACCATGGGATAGACGCCGGCATCGGGGTCGATCATGACCTCGAGGAATGCCGGTCCCTTGAACTCGATGAACTCCCGCACGATGCGCTCGACATCCTGCTTGCGCTCCAGGCGCATCGCCCACGGGAAGCCGTCGGCCTGGGCGGCCTTGATGAAGTCCTTCTTATGCAGCGACTTGTCGCTGGCCGACAGACGACCTTTGAAAAATAACTTCTGCCACTGCTTCACCATGCCGTCGCCGCAGTTGTTCAACACCACGATCTTCACCGGCAGATCGTAGGTCGTGACCGTTTCCAGCTCGCCTAGATTCATTCGAATGCTGGCGTCGCCGTCGACGTCGATGACCAGCTTGTCGGGATTGGCGATCTGCGCGCCGATCGCGGCCGGCAAGCCGAATCCCATCGTGCCCATGCTGCCCGAGGTGAGCCACAGGCGCGGGCTGCGGAAATCGAAGTACTGCGCCGACCACATCTGATGCTGACCGACGCCGGTGCTGATGATGGCGTCGCCCTTGGTCAGGCGGTTGATCTCTTCGATGACGTGATACGGCTGAATCAGCGTGCTGGCGCGATCGTAGTTCATCGCGTGCTCGCGGCGCAGGCGCGCGCAATGCTCGAGCCATTCCGACCAGTCGCGTTTGAAATTGGCGCGCCGGCCGTATGCCAGCAGCGTGCGCAACGCTTCGGGGAGCATGCCCACGTGATGCCAATGGACCGACTTCACCTTGTTCACTTCGGAGGCATCGATGTCGATCTGGGCAATGCGCCGCGCGTTCGGCGCGAACTTCGACGGATTGCCGGCGACGCGATCGTCGAAGCGCGCGCCGAGCGTGATGAGGAAGTCGCAATCGTCGACCGCATAGTTCGCGAACGCCGCGCCATGCATGCCGAGCATGCGCATCGACAAAGGATGCGTCGTGTCGAACGCGCCGAGCCCCATCAAGGTAGTCACGACCGGAATATTGAATTCGAGTGCCAGCTCGCGCAGCGCAGCCGAACCGCCCGACTGAATCACGCCGCCGCCTGCGTAGATCAATGGCCGCTTGGCTTCGCCGAGCATGTTGAAGAACTCGGCGCATTGCGTGTCGGCAAGGACGCTGCGCAGGAGTCGGTTCATGCGATGTCGATAACCGGGCACGGGCAGCCGGCCAGTGCCCTGGAACGGGCCGCGCCAGTTCTGCACGTCCTTGGGAATGTCGATGACCACCGGACCCGGCCGGCCGGTGCGCGCGATCTCGAACGCGGTTCGGACCGTGGCTTCCAGCTTCGCGGCGTCGGTCACCAGGAAAATGTGCTTGGCGACCGAGCCCATGATGCTGGCCACCGGCGCCTCCTGAAACGCATCGCTGCCGATGGCGCCGGTCGGCACCTGGCCGCAAATCACCACGATTGGCACCGAATCCGCCATACAGTCGCGGACCGGCGTGACTGTGTTGGTCGCACCCGGACCCGAGGTCACCACGCAGACACCGACTTTGCCGGTGGCTCGCGCATAGCCCGCGGCCATGAAGCCAGCCCCCTGCTCGTTGGCCGGCACCACCAGCGGCATGGGCTTGGCGCCTTCTTTCACGCCGTCGCGGTTGTGAACGAAGATCGCGTCGTATGTCGGCAGGATCGCGCCGCCGCTGTAGCCGAAGACGGTCTCGACCCCTTCGTCGGCGAGCACCTGGACGATGATTTCGGCGCCTGACATCTGCTTGCCGGCGAGCGGATGGCTGGCGGCGGAGAGCGCGGCAGGACTGTGTTTCACGACTGGTTCTCGGAAAAAAATGCGCCCGATGCGCCGAACGCGACCGGGTTTATGCGACCGGGGCAGCGTACAGCAAGGTCGGTGCATCGTCTATTTGGCACTGGGCGTCGGGGCAGCGCCTAGGCGCAGGACCGGTCAGTCCCGTATGCTTCCCGACCCTTTCACTCGAGCCGCTGGCGCGAATCGATGACTACTATTGTGACGCCCCAGTCCGGGGCTTGGACCACCCCCGCCACATCGAAGGGCACCGCGATGAGCTCCCGCAAGCGCCACATCGTCTCCATCCTGTTGCAGAACGAAGTCGGCGCGCTCACGCGCGTTGCCAGTCTGTTCTCGACGCGCGGCTATAACATCGAATCGTTGAACGTCGCGCCCACCGAGGATCCGACCGTGTCGCGTCTCACGCTGGTCACCACCGGCACCGAAGCGGTCGTTCAGCAAATCGTCAATCAGTCGCTCAAGCTCATCGACGTCGTGAACGTCGACGACATCACGCGTGACCAGCACGTCGAGCGCGAATTGTTGTTGCTGAAACTGCGCGTGCCGGCCTCGCAGCTGGCGAATGTGAACTCCGCCGTGCAAAAGGCTGGCGGTAGAGTCTTGTCGGATGACTCGGAAAGCTATACCGTCGAACTGACCGATAGCGAAGCGCAGATCAACAGGTTCATTGCCGAAGCGGGGAATCTCGGCGAAGTACTCGAAGTCGTGCGCAGCGGTGCCCTGGCGATTCTGCGGGGAGCGACCACGCTCCGCGCCTGACCGGGTCCGCAACGCTTCGGCGCCCGACCACGGGCGACACGACGTTCTTTCGCAAACATCACGGGGCAGGATGTTTCAAAGGACGCGCTCATTCATTTGAGCGCGTGCCTGGAACCTACGCCTGCGACGATGATGATTGGAGAGACGATGTATCGCCTGTATGACTATCTGCCCTCCGGCAACGGCTACAAAGTGCGCCTGGTGCTCAAGCAGCTGGCGTTGCCGTACGAGCTGATCGAGCTCGATATCAAGACTGGCGCGACCCGCACTCCTGAGTTCCTGGCGAAAAATGCCAACGGCCGCATTCCGGTGCTGGAAATCCCGGAGAAAGGCTATCTGGCCGAAAGCCACGCCATCGTCGCGTTCCTGGCCGAAGGCTCGGCGCTGATCCCCGAGGACGCTTATCAACGCGCCCGCATGTGGCAATGGATGTGCTTCGAGCAGTACAACCTGGAGCCGAACATCGGGACCGTGCGCTTCTGGCTGAAGATGCTGGGCAAGACGCGCGCCGAACTGGGCGAAAAATTGATCGAAAAAAAGAAGAGCGGTTACGCGGCGCTCGACGTGCTCGAGGACGGCTTGCGTGAGCGCAACTATCTGGTCGCCGATCAGTTCACCCTCGCCGACATCGCGCTATACGCATACACGCATGTCGCGCACGAGGGCGGATTCGATCTCGCGCCTTATCCGAACATTCGCAGCTGGTGCGACCGCGTGTCTTCGCAGCCGCGCTGGGCACCGATCACCTCGACTTAAGGTAACAGGACGGTCGAGCCCGTCGTGCGCCGAGCCTCAAGATCGGTGTGCGCACGGGCCGCTTCTTTGAGCGGATAAGTTTGGCCGATTTGCACTTTGATCACACCGCGCCCCAACAGATCGAACAGCTCACTCGCGGCGCGGGTGAGCGCTTGGCGCGTCGACGTGAAATGAAACATCGTAGGACGCGTTAGATACAGCGAGCCCCGCTTCGACAATTCCAAAGGCGAGATTGCCGGAGGCGCGCCCGAAGCATTGCCATAGCTCACCATCAAACCGCGCGTGCGGATCGTGTCGAGCGAGCGCATGAACGTGTCCTTACCGACCGAGTCATACGCGACCGTCACACCTCGCCCGCCGGTGATCGCCTTCGCTTGAGCGACCCAATCGTCATCGCTGAGCAGCGCGTGTTGCGCTCCCAACTCGCGCACCATGTCCGCTTTGGCAGCGGAGCCCACGATCGCAATCACGGTCGCGCCGAGATGACGCGCCCACTGCACCAGAATCGTTCCGACGCCACCGGCGGCGGCATGAACCAGCAACACGTCGCCTTTCTTCACGCGATGGACCTGACGCAACAGCATTTGCGCGGTCAGACCTTTCAAGGTCGCGGCGGCGGCGGTTTGATCGTCGATGCTGTCCGGGAGCTTGACCAGATCGTCGGCGGAGATGACGCGAGCTTCGGAATAGGCGCCGGAGCCCTGCGCGTAGCTGACGCGATCGCCGACTTTCACATGTTTGACACCCGCACCGACGGCTTCGACGACGCCGGCGGCTTCCTTGCCCAAGGTCGCGGGCAGTTGCTTCTGATAAAGCCCGTTGCGCTCGTAGACGTCGATGAAGTTCACGCCGACGGCGCCGTGCCGCAGCCTGACTTCGCCGCGCCCGGGCTCGCCAAGCTCGATGGATTCCCAACGCAGTACGTCGGGGCCGCCTGTTTCGTGGAAGCGAATGATGCCGGTCATGGCGGCATTGTAGTCGAAGGGCCCGAGCCGCTTTCGACCGAAGAATCAGTACTGCCGTGACCGCACGGCATGATTGCAGGCGGCGATGGCCGCCGCCTGTCGCGAGCCGGACTTACAGCGCCTGGTCGTCCGCTTCGCCGGTGCGGATGCGCAGGACGCGCTCGAGATCGGTGATGAAGATCTTGCCGTCGCCGACCTTGCCGGTCTTGGCGGCGTTGATGATGGCTTCGGTCACCTGATCGACCAGCGAATCCTTCACCGCGACTTCGATACGAGTCTTCGGGACGAAGTCCACCACGTATTCGGCCCCGCGATACAGCTCGGTGTGACCGCGCTGCCGGCCGAAGCCTTTCACCTCGGTGACTGTCATGCCGGACACGCCGATCTCCGACAACGCGGCACGAACGTCGTCCAGCTTGAACGGCTTGATGATTGCGCTGATGAGTTTCATTCCCCGTGGCTCCTGTCTCGCTTGCGCTATGGGCTTGTCATTTCCGCCGGGTCGCGTGGCGTGGCCAGACAACCTTGCACACCGCGGCGAAGCTTTGCAATGCACGTTCCATGCCGCGACGAACGACCGAGCGTGACCGCTAGGCTTCAGCTTACCAGCAGCGTGACGGTAAAAAACCGATTGCGCGCGCACCAGTTTAGCGCGGCTTTTCGGCGCTGCGCGCGTGTTTGGTGCAGCCACCGCGTTGGCGACACCGCCTCGCTTGCCGGCCTGAAAAACCAGCGGCGTCGGACACGGCCCCCCGATCTTTATAGGGCGATTCGGTCACTTCGCTGAAATCGAACCTTCATCGCAGTATTGAAGACTCGCGCGTGATCCAGATCGCGTCCTCGCGCAAATGGCCCGTTGGTGCCGTTGTCGGCCCCCGGACCATGTGCGAAAAGGTGCGCCGTCATAACTACAGCAGCGGGTTCACTCAGCGATGGGAGGCGGGACGCATAACGGCGCCACGATGTCTGGCGGACGCCTTCGTTGGCTCGCGGCAATCGTTTGCAGCGCTGTGACGGGTTCCGCATTCGGCCTGGAGCGTGCTGATTCCCAGATCCTTTATTACGAGCCTCTGCAGCTTGCCGCGCCGGCAGCAGCCACCGGTCAACAGAAGTCTTCCTCGACGCGCGAGTTGCAATTCGACGCGTATGGCCGCCGCTTCGTCGTGACGCTCGAGCCGAACGACAAGCTCGCCTCACTGATTCAACGCAAGGCCAGCTCCAACGACCTCGCGCTCTACCGTGGTCGCGTCAACGACGCCTCGGGCTCATGGGCTCGCGTCTCGGTCTCGGATGGAAGAATCGAAGGCATGCTTTGGGACGGCTCGGAGCTCTATGTCATCGAGCCGATGGAGGAGCTGCAGGACTCGCTGCCCGCGAATACGCCGGCCGATCCGGACGGCACCGCGATCTTCCGTCTCAAAGACGTTGTGATGGCGCCCGGCGCCGCTTCGTGCGGATCCGATACCAGCACCGCCGCCAGCAGCAAAGGTTCCGACGCCTACAATTCGATGCTCGCCGAGCTGAAGGGCTCCCCCGCAATCATGCAAGCGATCGGCGCGACCAAGCGGATCGAGATTGCCGCGCTGGGCGACACTCTGTTCATGAACCGCTTCGGCACCGAGGCGCAGGCGCGCGATGAAATCCTGCGCCGACTCAACAACGTCGACGGCATTTTCAGCTCGCAACTGGGCATCGAGATCAGCGTGCCCAGCATCGATATCGGGGACTCGTTGTCCGCGACCACTTCGCCCTCATCGCTGCTCAGTGAGCTGGGGGATTTGCGCAAGCGTTCGCCGAATCTGTATTCGCGCGGTCTGACGCACCTGTTCACGGGCCGCAATCTGGATGGCACGACGGTCGGCATCGCGTACGTCAACTCCGTTTGCGATCGGCAGTACGGCGCCGGACTCACCGAATCCAGCAACACACGCTGGGTGGAATCGTTGATCGCCGCGCACGAAATCGGCCACAGCTTCGGGGCGCCTCACGATGGCGATTCGGCGCAGGCGTGCGCGGGAACGCCGACCGGCTCGTATCTCATGTCGCCGGCCATCAACGGCAGCGATAAATTCTCGGCGTGCAGCTTGAACATCATGCAAGCGCGGGCGGCGAGCGCGAGCTGCGTCACGGCGCTGGCAAGCGCCGATATCGAAGTGGACGCGAATCTCGGCGCCGTACAGCGGCCGCTCGATAATTCGTTTCAATGGAATCTCACGGTTCGCAACGTCGGCGGCGTGACGACGGCGAACGCACGCGCCGAGATCCTGCTGCCGTCGGATATCACAATCGAAGAAGCCGTGGTGACAGGCGGCTCATGCACCAGCGGCGCCGGGCTCATCCTGTGCGAGCTGGGTCAGATCGCCGGCGGCAATTCGGCGGTGGTCAACGTTTCCCTGCGCAGCTCGGTCGCCGCGCTACATGCCATTTCGGCGGATGTAAGCGCGGCCAACGACAGCAATCTGGACAACAATCACGGCGCGGGCTCGATCGACACGCAGCCGGAAGTGGACCTCTCGGTGAGCTTGCAGGCGCCAGCCTCCATCGCGGCAGGCGCGCCCTTCAATGCCACGCTGATGGCGACGAACTTGTCCGACACCGACGCCCGGCCAGTGACACTGACTCTCGCTCTGCCGATCGGCGTCACCGCTTCGAGCGCGTCGTTCAATGGTGCGAACTGCGTGATCGGCGGCGGCAGCATCATCTGCTCGTTGACGTCGCTGGCTTCCGGCGAGCGCGTGACTGGAACCGTGACGCTGAAGGCGAACAACACCGGCAGTACGGTTCTGCAAGCGCAGATTTCCAGCGGGCAAATCGATCCGGTCACCACGAATGACACCGCGACGAGCAGCATCAGCGTCACCGGCTCGGTGATGTCCGCCACGCAGTCGGCCGACTCGGCCGGAGGCGGCGGTGGTGGCGGCGGTGGCGGTGCCGCCGGTCCCGGTCTGCTCGCGCTGCTCCTCGGCGCGCTCGGGTTGAAGAATCGCCAGACCCGCCCCCGGCTGGCCAGGCCCGGTCGCCCGTTTCCCAGCCATTGAACGGCCCGGCCGCGCTTGAAAGCGCGGTAGCAAGCGCCATTTACGTCGCCATACACGGACAATCCGTGCCCCATTCGATGGGCGGCATTAGTATCGGTCGCTTGCAACGGCCCGACGCTGATCGGGCGTGAGGTGTAGTTTCGCCGTGCCTGAATACAAGGACTACTACAAGATCATGGGCGTCGCCCGCGACGTCGGCCAGGACGAGCTCAAGCGCGTCTATCGCCGGCTCGCGCGCAAATATCATCCGGACGTGAGCAAGGAAAAGGATGCCGAGGCCCGCTTCAAGGAAGTGCAGGAAGCCTACGAGGTCCTGAAGGACCCGCAGAAGCGCGCCGCTTACGATCAGCTGGGCAGCAACTGGCGTCAGGGCCAGGAATTCCGGCCGCCGCCGGACTGGGGTCAGAACTTCGAGTTCTCGACCGCGTTCGGCGATCAGGAAGGCGGCTTCAGCGATTTCTTCTCGTCACTGTTCGGCGGCGGCGCGCCCCGGGGCGGTCGCGCGCGCGGCGCTGGCGGCCGAGGCTTCGCGATGGCAGGCGACGATCAAGTCGCCTCGATCGAGATCGATCTGGAAGATTCGTTCCGCGGCGGCTCGCAGACCATCGAGCTGAAGAGCGGTCAAGGCGCCGCGCGCACACTGAAGATCACGATTCCTCAGGGCATCGTTGAAGGTCAGCGCATCCGTCTCGCCGGTCAAGGCAGTCCCGGACACGGCGGCGGGCCCGCGGGCGATTTGTATCTCGAAGTGCGCTTCCGCAAGCACAAGTTGTATCAAGTGGAAGGTCGCGATGTGACTTTGACGTTGCCGATCGCGCCGTGGGAAGCGGCGCTCGGCGCGACTGTGCCCACACCGACGCTCGCCGGGCCGGTCGACTTGCGCATCCCGGCGAATGCGAAAGCGGGACAACGCATGCGACTCAAAGGTCGCGGCCTGCCCGGCACGACACCGGGCGATCAGTACGTCGTGTTGAAAGTCGTATTGCCTCCGGCCGATACGCCGCAGGCACGTGAGCTGTATGAACGGATGCAACGCGAGTTGCCATTCGATCCGCGCGCGGAGCTCCACTCTTAACCGAACGGGCGAATCAGTGCGCGTGCTGCGAATGATCCAGCAGATACGCGACGCGACGCACGATGGATAAATCCACGTGCGTCTTCTCGATGAAGTCGACCGCCCCCTCGCGCATGGCCGCTACCGCCGCGCGCACATCCGCATCTTCTCCCAACAAAATCACGGGCGTGGATGTGTGATTCGCGCGCAGACGTTTCAGCAGGTCCAGACCGGACATGCCCGGCAACGTCATGTCGGTGATCAAACAACCGCCGCGAATTCCCAGGGGCGACGCGAGATAGCTTTCAGCGCTGTCATAATCCTGAACGTCGGCGTTCAGTTTACTCAACAAAGAACAAAGCATTCGGCGGTCCGTTGCGTCGGCTTCGATTACTGCAACGATGGGGCGGGAGTAGGACACGACAAAAATGATGATCTGAGCTGCGCTGAAAAGAAGGCGGCCACGGCCACTGTGTTAGGGAAGCCCGAGCCGCGGGGAGGATTGGGGGCGGTGGACTCACCTGTGAACCGTGGTCGCATGCTCGTTATCTTGGCCGAGCGCCGACCGTGAAAAAGTCGCACTTGTACTTAAGGAAGCAGCGCGCTCGAGCGCTGCTCTCACCGCGTTTTTAAGGGTTTTTTCTAGGGTCGACGCAGCGTTTCGCCGATTGGCCGCAAGCGTCTGTCAGCTCAGCAAAATCATATCGAGCACACGCAAGGATGCGCGCCTTCACACCTGACCGACTTCCAGCACCATGCGCACCAGATGCGCGAGCGAGGATGCCTGCATCTTCTCCATCACGCGCGCGCGGTGGATTTCCACGGTGCGTTGGCTGAGCTTCAGATCGCCGGCGATCACCTTGTTCGCTTTTCCGTGCACCACCAGATCGAGCACTTCGCGCTCACGCGGCGTCAGTGTTTCTAATCGGCGACGGATGTCGTTGCGCTCGCCGAGCGCGGCGCGGTTGCTGGTGTCCTTCTCCAGTGCCTGATTGATACGATCGATCAGATCCTGATCGCGAAACGGCTTCTGGATGAAGTCGACCGCGCCGGCCTGCATGGCTTCGACCGCCATCGGTACATCGCCGTGTCCGGTGATGAAAATGATCGGCAATATAGAATGTTTTTCGTTCAGCTTCTGTTGCAGCTCGAGTCCCGACATTCCCGGCATGCGGATGTCGAGCACCAGACAACCCGGGCGGTCCTCGCTATACGCCTCGAGGAATTCCGAGCCCGCGCCGTACGTCTCGACCGATTGCCCGACCGACCGAAGCAGCAGCTTCAGCGCGTCGCGCACCGCCGAATCGTCGTCGACGACGAAGATCGTAGGCCGCTGGTTGGTCACGCTCGCTCTCATCATTGCTGACTCCCTGCTGACGCCGGCACGGCCGGCAGTGTGAAAAAGAATCGGGCTCCGCCGCCGGGGTTGGCGCTGCACCACAGCTTGCCGCCGTGGGCGCGCACGATGGACCGGCTGATCGACAGGCCCAGTCCGGTGCCGCCGGGCTTGGTGGTGAAGAACGGATTGAACAGCTCGGCCATGGCCGCCGGATCGACGCCGGTGCCGCGATCGGCCACCATGAATTCGACGTCGCCTTCGCTGTCCACCGAGGTCCGCAACAGAATCTCCCGGCGCACTTCGGGCACCGTCAGCATCGCGTCGATGCTGTTACGAACCAGGTTCAGGACCACCTGTTGAATCTGCACCGCGTCCGCCTGCACTTGCGGCGTCAACGGCGACGGCTCGAGCACCAGGCGCACGCCGTTATGGCGTGCATCGGTCTGCGCGAGTGTCACCACATCTTCCAGCAAGCGATTGGCCTCGATCAATTCCCGTCGCACTTCCCGATTTTTGACGAAGGTGCGCAGTCTGCGAATGACTTCGCCGGCACGCAACGCCTGCGCGCCGATGTGATTGAGCGCCGCCTCCACTTCTTCCTGCGAAAAGTCGTTGGCGGCGATCAGTCGCTGACAGGCCTGCGCGTACGTCGCGATTGCAGTCAACGGTTGATTCACTTCATGCGCGATGCCGGCCGCCATCTCACCCATGGTAGAGATACGCCCGAAGTGGGCAATTCGGTCCTGCATCTGTCGCGCTTCGTCCTCGGCGCGGCGCCGATCGGTAATATCGTGCAACGTCCCCACTTGTCTCAACACTCTTCCATCCGGCCGTCGCGTTGTCTGTGCAATGTGGTGCACGTAACGCAGCGAGCCGTCCGGATGGATCACGCGATACTCGATGTCCATGGAGCGCGCGCTGGTCTCGAGCTCGTCGCGCGCCGCTTGCCAACGCGCGCGATCGGCGGGATGGACCATCGGCTCCAGGTACTCATAGACCCCGATGTACGGCTCGCCGTAACGCCGCCCCAGCACGCGATACAAATGCGGCGACCAGTAGTCCTCGAACTTGCCGTCGGCGTGCACGACGTAGTTGCCAAGGTTCGCGATCTCCTGCGCGATGGTCAGCTGCGCCTCGCTACGACGAAGCGCTTCCTCGGCGTTCCTGCGCACGGTGATGTCGCGAATGAAGCCGACGAAGCGCGGCGGATCCGTTCCCTGAACCCGACCGACCGCGAGCTCGGCGGAGAACTCGCTGCCGTCCCGGCGCTTGGCCAGCAGCTCGCGACCGATGCCGATGATGCGAGGCTCGCCGGCTTCGATGTAATGGCGGAGGTAGTCGTCGTGCTGGGAGCGGTACGGCTCGGGCAACAGGATGTTGACCTTCAGCCCGATGACCTCCTGCTCGTTGTAACCGAACATGCGCTCGCCGGCATGGTTCAGCAGCTCGATGCGCCCCTCGTGATCGAACAGCACCACCGCGTCGACCGCCGCGTCCAGCACTGCCTGGAATTCACGCTCCAGCCTGTGTGCGCGCTCTTCTTGGGGTTCGGCGACTCGCAGTAGCGTCATATTTTCTTACGACCCACGCCGGGGGTATTTCCTGGCGAAGCAGCTCCGATCAACATGGTCTCCCGATCATCAGGGGCTCTCGAGGTCAGGGAAGTCGATGCATCCGGCTGCCGTTTATCGCTCCAGATCTAACCACGCATGGCAGCAGCCTGGAAGTAGTGGCTCCCGCGATATACTTCCCGCCCACATGCCCGCAACCGTCCTGCTCATCGATGCGAACGCCGAGGACGAGCAACTGTTCCGCGAGGAACTGGCTCTGATCCGCGATCAGCCGTTCGAGCTGGAAGTGGTGCGGACCCTGGCCGACGGCCTGGTCCGGCTGCGGCCCGGTCAGCCGCCCTTCGACGTGATCCTGCTCGATCTGCACCTGCCCGACAGCCTGGGCCTGACCACGTTCCTGCGCCTGCAACCCAAGGCCGCCGAGCGGCCCATCATCGTCCTGGTCGGCCAGATCGACGAGGAGTTGGGCGTCGAGGCGGTCGAGCGCGGGGCGCTCGATTACCTGATCAAACAACAGGTGGTCAGCACGCTGCTGAACAAGGCGCTGCGCTATGCCACCGAGCGCACCCATACCTTGCTGGCATTGAAGGCGTCCGAGACCCGGTATCGCGAGCTGTATGAAAACGTGGTCGCCGGCGTGTTCCAGACCACGCCCGACGGCAAGTTCATGGCGGCCAACCCGGCGCTCGTGCGCCTGCTCGGTTATGCCGACGAGGACGAGCTGCTGGCGCTGCGTATCGAGCGCGACCTTTATATGTATCCCGAGGAGCGCGACAACTGGCTGCGGAGCATGGCGGTCGCGGGCGAGATTCGAAACGCCGAGCTGGTGCTCAAGCGCAAGGACGGTCGCAAGCTCGTCGTGCTCGAAAACTCGCGCGCGGTGCGCGACGACCAGGGCCAGGTCATCTACTACGAAGGCACGCTCACCGATATCACTGAAGCGCATGAATTGTCCCGGCAGTTATCGTACGAAGCGAGCCATGACGCGCTCTCGGGTCTGATCAACCGACGCGAGTTCGAGCTGCGCCTGCAACGGGCGCTGGACTCGGTGCAGTCGGGCTCGAGCCACGCGGTCTGCTATCTGGATCTGGATCAGTTCAAGATCATCAACGACACCTGCGGCCACATCGCCGGCGACGAGCTGCTCAGGCAACTCGCGCACGTTCTGCAAGGCCGGGTTCGAAGCAACGACACGCTTGCCCGACTCGGCGGCGATGAGTTCGGCCTGCTGCTCCACGACTGCAGCATCGACGACGCGATCATGGTCGCGAACGGCCTGCTCAAGGCGGTCGAGCATCACGCGTTCGTGTGGGGGAATAGCACGTTCACGGTAGGCGCGAGTATTGGACTCGTGCCGATGACGCCCACCTTCCGCCGCATCACTCAAGTTCTGCAAGCCGCGGACGCGGCGTGCTATGCGGCCAAGGATCAGGGTCGCAACCGGATTCACGTCTATCAGGAAGACGACTCGCTGGTCGCGCAACGTCACGGCGAGATGCAGTGGGTCGCGCGGGTCAAACGAGCGCTCAACGACCATCGGTTTTTTCTCGAAGCGCAACCGATCGTGCCGCTGCAGGGAGATCGGCAAGCGAAACGCAACTACGAGCTGTTGGTTCGCATGCGCGACGAGTCGGGCCGCGTCGTGCCCCCGGGCGCGTTCCTCCCGGCGGTCGAGCGATACAACCTGTCGCAGCGCCTCGATCGCTGGGTGATCACGACGGCTCTGCAATGGATCTCGACGCACCGCTCGCAGATCGAGCGAGTGTCCAGGATCTTCATCAACCTCTCGGGCGACTCGGTCGGCGATCCGCAGCTGCAGGAATTCATTCGCCAGTCCATCCTCGAGATGGGCGTGCCGCCGGAGCGCATCGGCTTCGAGATCACGGAGACGGCGGCGATCGGCAATCTGACGCGCGCGAATCAATTGATCGCGGGCTTGCGAGAGCTGGGCTGCGCGTTCGGGCTCGATGACTTCGGCAGCGGCGGGTCTTCGTTCGCTTATCTCAAGGCCCTCACCGTCGACTATCTGAAAATCGACGGCCTGTTCATCGGCAACATCGTGAGCGACCGCATCGACTATGAGAT
>JAEWAF010000035.1 GCA_023391815.1 Pseudomonadota bacterium | reverse complement strand
TCGATGGAAGGCCCGACCCCGATCTCGGCGCTGATCCACGCGGCGACCATGGTGACCGCGGGCATCTTCATGGTGGCGCGTATGTCGCCGCTGTTCGAGCTCTCCGAGGTTGCGCTGTCCACGGTGCTGGTCATTGGTGCAACGACGGCGTTCTTCATGGGCCTGCTCGGCCTGGTGAACAACGACATCAAGCGCGTGGTCGCGTATTCGACGCTCTCGCAGCTCGGCTACATGACGGTGGCGCTCGGTGTGTCCGCTTACGCCGGCGCGCTGTTCCATCTGATGACGCACGCCTTCTTCAAGGCGCTGCTGTTCCTGGCCGCAGGCTCCGTGATCATCGGCATGCATCACGAGCAGGACATGCGGAAGATGGGCGGTCTGAAGAAATACATGCCCATCACGTACTGGACGTCGGCCATCGGCACGTTGGCGCTGATCGGCTTCCCCGGCACCTCGGGCTTCTTCTCGAAGGACGCGCTGATCGAGGCGGTGCACGCTTCTCACATTCCGGGCGCGACGTACGCTTACTGGTGCGTGTTCCTCGGTGTGTTCATCACCGCGTTCTACAGCTTCCGCCTGTTGTTCATGACCTTCCATGGACCGGAGCGTTTCCGCGAGGTGTCACATGAGTCCCATGGCGAGAGCAACGGCACGCATCTGACGAGCGATGCCGACGCGGGTCATGAGCCCGATACGCACGACGATCATGGCCACGCGGCGGCTGGCGGTCACGCCGTTGCTCATAGCGACCACGGACACGGCGCTGCACATGGCACCGCTCACGACGATCACGGTCATCACGGCCCGGTCGAGCCGCACGAAAGCCCGGCGGTCGTGACGCTGCCGCTGATCCTGCTGGCGATTCCGTCGCTGTTCATCGGCGCGGTCACCATCGGCCCGATGCTGTTCGGCGATTACTTCAATGGCGTGCTGTTCGTGAACGAAGAGCACAACGTGCTCGGCCACATCGGCGAAGAGTGGCACGGTCCGCTCGGATTCATCCTGCACGGCTTCCAGGGCGGCGCCGTGTATCTGGCGTTCGCCGGTTGGGCACTGGCTTGGTTCCTGTATGTGAAGCGTCCGGACCTGCCCGCCGTGATCGCATGCAAGTTCTCGGCGCTGTATCACTTGTTCGCCAAGAAGTTCTACTTCGACGAGATCTATCAGGCCGTGTTCGCGAAGGGCAGCGTCGGTCTCGGCACCGCGCTGTGGCGCGTAGGTGACGTGGCGATCATCGACGGCGCGGCGGTCAACGGCTCGGCCCGTGCGGTCGGCTGGTTGTCGGGCGTCATGCGCCGGATCCAGTCCGGCTATCTGTATCACTACGCGTTCGCGATGATCATCGGATTGTCCGTGCTGCTGGCGTGGTATGTGCTGCGGTAATTCAAAGTAAGAACCCGATATGTCGACGATTACCTGGCCCATTCTCAGTGTCTTGATGTGGCTGCCCATCGCCGGTGGTGTGGCCATGATCCTGCTCGGCGACAAGGGCATCGCGCTCGGTCGCTGGATCGCGCTCATCACCACCGCCGTCACGTTCGGCATTTCGACGCTGCTGTGGACGAACTTCGATACCACGACCGCGGCGATGCAGTTCGTCGAGGAGCGCACCTGGATTCCTTTCTTCAACTCGTACTACGCGTTGGGCGTCGACGGCTTCGCAATGCCGCTGATCGTGCTGACGGCGTTCATCACGCCGCTGGTCGTGATCGCCGGCTGGAGCGTGATCGACAAACGCCCGGCGCAGTACTACGCGGCGTTCCTGATCCTCGAAGGCTTGATGATCGGCGTGTTCGCGGCGCTCGACGCGTTGCTGTTCTACGTGCTGTGGGAAGCGATGCTGATCCCGATGTTCATCATCATCGGCATCTGGGGCGGACCGCGCCGGGTATACGCGACGATCAAGTTCTTCCTGTACACGTTCCTCGGCTCGGTGCTGATGCTGGTCTCGCTGATCTACATGTATCTGCAGACCTGCGACGCCGGTCAGTGCAGCTACGCGATCGCCGAGTTCCAGCGCCTGCCGCTGGGCCTGAACGAACAGTTGTTCATTTTCATCGCGTTCCTCGCCGCGTTCGCGGTCAAGGTGCCGATGTGGCCGGTGCACACGTGGTTGCCGGACGCGCACGTGGAAGCGCCCACCGGCGGTTCGGTGATCCTCGCTGCCATCATGCTGAAGATGGGTGGCTACGGCTTCCTGCGCTTCTCGTTGCCGATCACGCCGGATGCGAGCGACACGCTCGACTGGCTGGTGATTTCACTGTCGCTGATTGCGGTGGTGTACATCGGCTTCGTCGCGCTGGTTCAGCAGGACATGAAGAAGCTGATCGCGTACTCGTCGATCGCGCATATGGGTTTCGTGACGCTCGGCTCGTTCCTCACGTTCGAGTTGATGCGCGTGAATGCCGGTGACACGACCGGTGCCGCGATGGGTATCGACGGCGCGATGGTGCAGATGATTTCGCACGGCCTGATTTCGGGCGCGATGTTCTTCTGCGTCGGTGTGCTCTACGACCGCGTGCACAGTCGTGAAATCAGCTCTTACGGCGGTGTCGTGAACACCATGCCGATCTTCGCGGCCTTCATGGTGCTGTTCGGCATGGCGAATTCCGGCTTGCCCGCGACGTCGGGCTTCGTCGGCGAGTTCTTGGTGATCCTCGCGAGCTTCCGCGCCGACTTCTGGTACGCGTTCCTGGCCGGCCTGACGCTGATCCTCGGTGCCGCCTACACGCTGTGGCTGGTGAAGCGCGTCGTGTTCGGGCCGGTCGCGAATCACCACGTCGCCGAGCTGACGGATGTGAATGGCCGCGAGTTGCTGGTGCTGGGTGTGCTGGCGCTGGCGGTGCTCGGACTCGGCCTCTGGCCCGCACCCTTGCTGGACGTGATGCGCCCCACGGTGGAAAACCTGGTGCAGCAGATCACGGTCTCCAAGCTCTGAACTTATCGAGCCATCAGTGATGGAAGCAGTAGTAACAAATCTTGGTATGCAGGCCGCGGCGGCGGAAATCTTTCTGCTGTCGGCGATCTGCGTGATCCTGCTGGTCGATGTGTTCCTGGACGACAGCAAGCGCTGGATCACCTACGGGCTCACGATGCTGACGCTGATCGGCTGCGCGTTCGTGACCGTGAGTTATTCGGTGGACAGCCGCGTGGTCGCGTTCGACGGCATGTTCGTCGCCGATCCGATGGGCGACGTGCTGAAGCTGTTCACTTATGGAACGGTCGCCGTCTCGTTGCTGTACTCGCGCGAGTATCTGCAGCGGCATGGGTTGTTCCGTGGCGAGTTCTTCATCCTGACGCTGGTGGCGTTGCTCGGCGTGATGGTGATGGTCTCCGCCGGCAGCCTGCTGACCGTGTATCTGGGCGTCGAGCTGCTGGCGTTGTCGCTGTACTCGCTGGTGGCGTTCAATCGTGATTCCGGCATCGCTGCCGAATCGGCGATGAAGTACTTCGTGCTCGGCGCGATCGCGTCCGGCTGTTTGTTGTACGGCTTCTCGATTCTGTACGGCGTGGCCGGCACGCTGCAGCTCGAGGAGCTGGCGGTGGCCGTGCGCGAAGTAGGGCCGGGCAACCTCGGCTTGATCTTCGGCCTGGCGTTCGTGATCGTGGGCATCTCGTTCAAGTTCGGCGCCGTGCCGTTCCACATGTGGGTGCCCGACGTTTATCACGGCGCCCCGACGCCGGTGACCTTGTTCATCGGCTCCGCGCCGAAGATCGCTTCGTTCGTGCTCGCGATCCGCGTGCTGGCCGAGGGTCTCGATGCGATGGTCGCGAGCTGGCAGAACATGCTGATCGCCATCTCGGTGGCGTCAATGATCATCGGCAACGTGGTCGCCATCGCCCAGAGCAATCTGAAGCGCATGCTGGCGTACTCGACCATTTCGCACGTCGGCTTCATTCTGCTGGGCATTCTGGCCGGCACGACCGACGGCTATCGCGCCTCGATGTTCTATACGCTGACGTACGTGATCATGACGGTCGGCTCGTTCGGCATGATCCTGCTGCTGTCTCGCGAGGGCTTCGAAGGCGACCAGATCGATGACTTCAAAGGCTTGGCTCGCAAGAGCCCCTGGTTCGCCGCGGTCATGATGATGCTGATGTTCAGCACCGCCGGCGTCCCGCCCTTTATCGGCTTCTGGGCCAAGCTCGCCGTGCTCGCCGCCGTGGTGAATGTCGGCCTGAGCTGGCTGGCCGCCGTCTCCGTGCTGCTCTCGGTGGTGGCCGCTTTCTACTACCTGCGCATCATCAAGCTCATGTACTTCGATGAGCCGACCGATACCTACACCATCGAAGCCGGCGGCACGCTGCGTGCCGTATTGAGCGCCAACGGCGTGGCCGTCCTGGCCCTCGGCATTTTCCCGTCGGTGTTGTTGGATCTTTGCGCTCGAGTGCTGCCGTAAGGCGGCAAGCCCTTGAAAAGTTCGCCGTCGACTTGATTTACAGAGGTCGGCGGCGAACGTTCAACGCTGATTCTTCTGCGAATTCACGGGCGATTATTTAGCTTGTAATGTTCGTCACGGGGCGCTTACAATGCGCGCCCTCCTGTTGCGGGGTGGAGCAGTCTGGCAGCTCGTCGGGCTCATAACCCGAAGGTCGTAGGTTCAAATCCTACCCCCGCTACCACACGTCCCTAGTGGCCTCACTAGGGCGGATGCATGAAGGTTCCAGTGAGCTGTCAGCCCGCCATCGGGCTCTGGAACCAGGCGGATTTCGCCGCCGAATAACTCCCTGAGAATCGACCGAGCTTTCAGCGCTGCGCGCGGCTCTCCTTCGAGCCCAAGCGTGATCTGTCGCCTGTAGGCTTCTGCTGCCTTCGGCAGCATCGTGAATGCTTTCATCGCTGGCGCGGATGCCGCGTCCAGACCGCCAAGTTCTCTCGCCTTTGCCTCGGCCCGGCCGCCTGAATCTCGTCCGGGGCCATGTCCGGGTCGCCGCTGTTCAGGCGCGCCCGCAACCGCGCGATTCGGGCGGTCAGTTCCTGCAATTCCTGCGGTCGCTCCACCTCTCGCGCCTCAAGTGCACGCAGGCGCTCAACGTACGATGCCCGCATTTCCTTCGCCATGATCTCGACCCGCTCGGGAGAGAGCAAGCCCTTGCGGATCGGATCGAGCAGCACGGCTTCCGCTCGTTGACGACGAACGCGGACCGCGTTGGAACACGCCCGGCCGTCGTGGAAGCTGGAACAGCCATAGCTGCGCTGGTCAGTGATGATGTAGTGCGCTCCACAGGTGCCGCAGACGAGAAGTCCCGAGAGCAAAAACTTGGGCTTTCCGCCTACCGCATGCGCTCGCCTTCCTCCACCGGTCGCATGCGCCGCTGCGCGCGTCCCCAGAGTTCGTCCGAGATGATCCGCAGCGATTCATCGACGGAGCTGATCCACTCGGCACGAGGGCGCATCACACGCTTGCGCTTACCCGTATCTGGGTCCTTTCGCCACTCGCTTGTGTTCCAGTGAACAACCCCGCGATAGCGCTCATTTCGGACGATCACCCGTATCCCGGAGCCCATCCAACCTTTCGCTCGACGCTGCGATCGTTTCCAGCTCGCGCCCGGCGACGGGATGCGTCGCGCGTTCAGATCTGAAGCAATCGAACGCGCCGATATTCCTTCGGCGAACTTGCCGAAGATTTCCAGCACGATGAACGCTTCGCCACGATCGATCTTGTTATCGCGGTAGCCGTAAGCGCGGCCACCGGTGGGACGGCCGGTCTTCGCTCGACTTTCGAGGGCCGAATAGGTGCGGTCCTTCACCATTTCGCGAAAGGCTTCTCCAATGATTCCGGAGAGCCCGGCTTGCAGCTTGTGTCCGCGTCGTGCGGAGTCGTAGCCATCCTGTACGCCAATGACGCGAATGCCTTGCATGGTCAGGCGGTCAATCATCTTTGAAAGGTCGCCCTGTGAGCGGGACAGACGCGTTAGATCCGTAACGACGATCACATCGAAACGATGCGCGAGTGCGCCTTGTTGAAGCATCTGTACGCCGGGGCGATTGCCGATGGCTGCGCCACTGATTCCGTGATCCTCGAAGCGCTCGACCACCGTCCAGCCTTGTCGCTCGAGGTATTCCGAGCAGACGCGCACCTTGATCCGCAATGGAGGATTCGTTGTCGCTCAAGGCGCGAAGCAGGACGTGCTCGACACCCTCGACAAAGCGGCGAAGATGATTAGCTTCGAGAACGCGGTGAAAACGGTGAAGGACGCAATTCCGGATAGCCTGCGCCACTCCGGAGGGCACAACCCGCTCACGCTGTTGCACGATGCACTGAGCGCCGGCTCCATAACGAGGACGATGAGCAATGCCTGGAGCTAGCAAAGGACATCCGTTACTGCTCACTGCCCTCGCCGAGAGGACGACGCAAGCTCTGAAGAACAACAGCGAGCTGAGTCAGGCCGTGAATCGACTGCTGCGGAAAGCAACGGCCCGAGCGACTTGAACCCTTTAGAGCGCCGACGGTTCTCGGTGCTTCTTCACACGTAGCGTCATATCCACTGCGTCGAATAGAGACGATGAGTGCTCATTCTCCGGGTGTCGATTCAGCGATCTGATCCCGACATCATAGGGGGCGGATATCGTAAGCCTGCATCTCCTCGGACGCGCTCCAGTGCATACTATGGTTTGTAACTGCCAATCTAATAGGAAGACCATTGGATGCAAGCAGCGCCCAAGTACATCGAGAATCAGTCGCACATCTTCCATTACACAGATTCAGCGGCGTTGATCTCAATACTGGAGGATCAATCGATGTGGTTCTCTGACGCGGCGAATCTCAATGACAGCAGTGAAGGAATCCATCTTGAAGAGATCTACCATAGCGCCGCCAAAACACTGATCGAAGAGTTGCCTGCCGACTCCGATAACAGCCGCGCAATGCGGTTCCTGTCGCTCGTGCTTCTGGAAAAAAACTTTATACCGCAGCAGCAATTTGTTTGCTGCTTCAGCAAAACATGGGATTCACTCAACCAGTGGACGTCGTACGGAAAAGACACCCCTTACAGCATAATGTTCGATCGTGATGAGTTCTTGAGGGCCACGCAGGCGATCACCGGGCATAAGAGCTATCAGTTTTGGCACGGCGACGTGGAATACGACGGCGAGGAGAAGATTACTAAACGCATGCGCAAGGAACTGCAGCAGTTCCTAGAATCGGATCCTGTGGACGACCATCGACAAGCACTATATGCAACCAAGTGGATCGCAGATTCGCTGATGGAAATGAACTCAATTCGCTACAAGCACCGAAGCTTCAGGTTCGAAGATGAGTATCGAGTAGCTATTACGGAGCCGCACATAAGGAACGGTCATCGCTTGCCCGACGGAACCTCTTTCAAAACAGTTCATGTCCCAAGACCGTTATATATTCGGACCACCGTTGTGATCAAATTCGGTGAGATGTTTAGGAATATGATCAAAGGCATCGTCGTCGGCCCTGCAGTCATCCGGAGCTGGCTCGAAGGTCGGCTGTCTTTATGCTCCGTCGACTCGGATGGCTTCCGAGCCTTCGATGCTTTGCATGTCGCATGCGCCGAGAGCGGCGGAGCTGAGGCGCTGTTGACGACCGACGATCGCTTACGCAATCGGGCGGTCCGGCACCAGGACAAAATTGCGTTGCGGGTTGAGAATCCCGCAAAGTGGTATTCGGAGGTAATCGCACCATGAACGCCGTAGTAGAAGTTATTGATGGCGGCAAAGCGACTCTGCCGGAGTTGCGACAAGCAGGCATTGAGGCGCTAGTGAAGGCGCTCGGACCTGTAGGCATGGCGCGCTTCCTCCAGCAGTTCGATCCGGGCCGAGGTGACTATACGGCGGAGCGGGATGGCATTCTCGGAAGCCCCACAGTCGATGAGCTTGTGGACGAGATCGAGCAGCGCCGAAAGAATCCATCGACTAAGTAGCTACGGCATCGCCGCTCTTCCCATGCAGGAGCCTCCATCCGGAGCAAATGTCGCTGACGGTGGGCAACTCGCTCGCCAGCTCTCCGGTCTTGGTTATCCAGGTTTTTCACACCTGCGTCCTCGAAAGGCGAATCCGGCAGCCGTCGTCCTCGATGCTCTTCTTCAGAACGACCTCGAATCCCGACTGGCGGAGGCGCTTCCGTGGGTGCTGTTGACGTATCCGGACTTGGATTGGGTGTGGCTCGTTCGGAATGCTGAGCTGCACGGTGTGCAGAATAGCTTGGGGTTTCTGGTCGCGATAGCAAAAGCTTTGGCCGCGGGCCGCCTGGAGTTCGGATCTGCGTTCACTGAACTGTCTGCCATCGAGCAGCAGCTGGAGCATGCCCGGCTTGCCGGCGAAGGCACTCTCTGTCGCGAATCCATGCCTGCCGCTGAGCGTCACTGGCTCAAGGCGCATCGCTCGGCGCTCGCGCGGCACTGGAACCTGCTTACTGGCTTAACCGTCGATCAGTTGTCCTATTCCCGTTGAGCTACCGCGAATCGAACTGAAGAACGGAGACCAGCTATATCCGGCTTTCCGGTGCGATCGCTGTGACTTCAGCCGAACGCTCTGAGGCACCGGCGGAACGGTCCAAAGCGAGCCCCCGCTACCAACTCGGTTTTCCGGGTTGTTTCAGATACCCAGGCTCCGAATCTCCTCTGGGTACAACGGCTCTCACGATTTTCTTCGCGCCGCGCTGGCTGTAAGTATCAAACCCGCCGCCAGTCAGCGGGTTTGTCATTCAGCATCCGCAAAATCGCAACAGCCAAGGTCCACGAGCGGAAGCGCACTTACGTCCGCGGATGGAACCGATCATGACCTACCGCCATCTCACCGGCCGTTCGAGCGTCCGGTTGTGTCACGCCGAGGACGTGCACCAACTGACCTTCGAGCCGGCCTGAGACGATCAGCACCGCCGCGATGTGCTCGGGAATCGTGCAGGCTGAGCAGATCGATCAGGCCCGGTACGGCGGCGAGTAGAGCGCCGATGATCCCCGCGCCCAAGGTGAAGTACGCCGTGACCGCCCACCGGGTGTCGCCCGTGGAGATGAATACGAAATGGCGATGCGGGCTGGACGTCGCGCCGAGGCGGCAGGGACACACGCCCCAGTAACGTTCCAGTGCATTGAAAGTTGCAGGCGGGCGTCGCACGACGCGGAGCTTGTTCTACGTGTTGTATGGACCAGTCCGACATGAGTTCGAGTAGATTCCTACTTTCTCGCGAGCTCGGCGTCCAATGCTTGTAACTAGCGAGGATCCCGCACGGTGATTTGCGATCCGCCGCGAACGTTGCGTCCGTACCTTCGATACGCGGCACCGGCATATGATAGCGACCGCTCATCTCTGGCTCTCGGTAGGGTCGGACTGGGCCACTATGAGGTGCAAGTGCGGCGGTTCATAACGATAGGGTTGTTGGCATTCTTGCTGGCCTACTTTGGCGCTTGCGCCGAGCTGGATCCGCGACCGCCGCTGCCCGAAGAAGCTGCGCTGGCGATCGCGGATGATACGTCGCTGGATCGGGCGACCGCTCCGGTCGAGGCGCGCTACCCCGATCAATCCGCATTCCGGCTGGTCGTCGAAGGAACCGAAGCTTTCGCCGTTCGTGTGCAAACTGCGCGCATGGCGCAGCGAAGCCTCGACGTTCAAAGCTACATCTGGCATGCCGATCTCACCGGCATGTATTTCGCCAATGAATTGCTGCTCGCGGCGGATCGAGGTGTCAAGGTTCGAGTGTTGCTCGATGACGTCGATGCGCGCAAAAACAACGACGCCATCGCCGCGCTCGCGGCCCATCCCAATATCGAGATACGCACATTCAATCCGTTCGCCACGCGCAACGGCACCTTGAGCCTGATCGGGGAGGGGCTGCGAAGCTTCTCTCGTATCAATCGCCGCATGCACAACAAGAGCTGGATCGCGGATAATCGAATCGCCATCGCGGGAGGCCGGAACGTCGGCGATGAATATTACAGCGCCAGCGCCGCAGTAAACTTCGTCGATCTGGATTTCGCGATGATCGGGCCGATCGTGCGTGAGGCCTCGGCTTCCTTCGACGAATATTGGAACTCATCGGCCGCGTATCCCATGGAAGTGCTGGATCGGGACAAGGTCAGCCCCGACGCCTTGGCGCGATTGCGGCCCAAGCTGGCCGCTCAGGCCGCGAAGGCACAGCAGAGTCCGTATGCCCAATCGCTACGTGAGAACGATTCGATCAGGCGCATGATCGACGGCGAATGGCCGATGCATTGGGCGCGCAAGTACCAATTCGTGTCCGACGATCCGAACAAAGTCACGATGAAAGATCGCGATGCCCAGCGCGCGCAGGTGGCGGCGGCGTTGGTTCCCGTGGCGCAGGCGGCCCAATCGAGCCTGTCGATCATCTCTCCGTACTTCGTTCCGGGTGACCGTGGGACAGAGGTGCTGACGAACGCGGCCAGTTCCGGCCGCACCGTTCGCGTGCTCACGAACTCTCTCGTCGCGAACGATGTCGCGGCGGTTCACGGCGGCTACTCTCGTCATCGAATACCGCTGCTCGAAGCCGGAGTACAGCTCTGGGAGCTGAAACCGCTGACCGATGTAAGGTCGGAATCCAGCTTCTTCGGCTCGTCGGGTGCGAGCTTGCATACGAAAGCACTGGCGGTGGACGGTCGTACGCTTTTCGTTGGCAGCTACAACCTTGATCCGCGCTCCGCATGGTTGAATTGCGAGCAGGGTGTGCTCGTAGAAAATGACGAGCTGGCGCTGCAGCTCGAGCAGATCTTCCAGAAAGAAACCCACGGCTCGCACGCCTGGCACGTCTCACTGCAGGAAGGCAAGCTGTCATGGAGCGACGGTCGGGAGCATCTCGACAAGGAGCCCGACGCCTCGCTCGGCCGCCGCTTTCAAGCCTGGTTCGCCCGCACGTTTCATCTCGACGCGCAGCTGTGACCGCTCATTTCGTCGAGCCGAACCCGAGGACCACGCCGGCCCATGGACCTTGGTAGGCGAAGTCGAATGAGCCGTTCCAGTGCTGCTTCCGGGCATCGACGTTGATGCTGTAGTAGTTGTAGCCGACGTATATCGAGAAGCGCCTGGCCGGCGCCCAATAGAAATTGAGCGCGGCGTTGTCGAGCGAGCCGCTCAAGTCGTCGAACTCCAGGCGGAACAGCTGCCCGGTCACGTCGAACGCGAAGTGTTCGCCGAGGCGGCGCTCGTAGGCGATGCCGATCACCGGCAAGGGAACATCCGAAGTGGCCTCGGTTTGAAATGGGCCGAGGTCGGTCTCTAGCCTGGCCTTCACCTTCGTGTAATGAACGCCGATCTGAGCCAGCAGGCGCTGGCGGTCGTCGGCGAGGAACGCGTAGCCGTAGCTCAGCCGGAGCACGTTCGTTTCGAACAGGCTCTGGATGCTGGTCTGGAGAGCGAAGGTGTGACCTTGAAAATTGATCTCGTGCGAGATCCCTTTCGTGCCCCGCCGGCCGAGTTCGAAGTACAACAGGTCGAGGCTGTGGCGGTGGGCGATGTTCCAGCTCAGTCCGCCGGCGAACAGGGTGTCGCGATCGTCGAGCCCCAGGTCCGTTTCCAGATTGACCGACGTGCCGATCAGTCCGCCGGCACCGTTCGCTCTCACGGTCGTGCTGATCTCGGGCCAGTAGCCGGCTGCGCTGATCGAGAATCGATGATTGAACGGATTGCCCGACTGAGCGCGGGCAGCGCCCGAGACCAGCAAACAGGTAAGCAGTATGCAGGTACGCGTGACGCGGGCTCTGGAATCAGCTGGATTTACCACGCGAAGCGTCCAGTGCGTTCCTGAGGGTATCGGCCCAACTGGTGATGATGCGTCGAGCCTCGGCGCTGTTGCTCACCGAGTTGGTCCATTGCCAGGTCATGTTGTCCGCGTTACGGCGATCGAAGGCTCGGCTCAACAGCGTTCCGGTGACCGAATCGCGTAACTCGACCACCAGCGTCATCTCACCTGCATCGGCGGTGTAAGTGCGCACGCGTCCAGCCGTCTGCATCGAAACGTCCGGTGCGTTGATGTAGAGATTGACGATCGCCGGGCGCACTTCGAGCACATCGGGCGCCGGTTCGTCGACCAGTCGATAGCCACCTTCTTTCTGCAACTCCTCGACCATGACCTCGGCGAACAGGTCGGCGAGCCCCTGGCGAATTTTTTCGCGATCGGGCTCGTTCATCCGATACAGAGCGGAGTCGTGCTCGGGTTGCCAGTTCTTGCTGAACTCCACGTACACCGGTCGCACCAGCAGCTTGTTGTACGCAGAGAGGTTCGCCCCTGGTCGTCGATAGACGGCATCCACACCCTTGACCTCGACGCGCTCCAGCCCCTCCTGAGTGGCGAGTTCGTCGATGGGGGATGACTTGGTCGTCTGGCAGCCCGCGAGCCCGCACACAGCGATTGCCGAGAGCAGGGCCAGCGCTGAACCGGGTTGTTTCATCATTTCCCTTATAAGCGGCGCCCGACCCCCGGCCATCCGTGCAAGGGGATCCGGACTGTGCCGATTTCGGCGTGGGGAGGGGGAGGATTTAAACTATCGCCCAGTCTCACGCGCACCGGAACTGCGCCCCGGGTGCGCATGAGTTATGTCCAACGTTGAGCAACAGAATCGACTGGTGGAGTGGTTTCGCCGCTGGCGGACGCCGCTGCGTCGGTTTCTGGCGAGTCGTAACGCCGTGCGAGCGGCCGATTTCGACGACGTGGCGCAGGAGGTCTTCTTGCGCCTGTTGCGTTATGACGCGGCTCGGATCGTCGAGCACCCGCAGGCCTATCTGTTCAAGATGGCGTCGAACGTCGCGGCGGAGTGGAGCATTCGTTCCAGTAACCGGCTGCTTCACGAGCCGCACTGGCTGGCGTCGCTGGCGTCGGAGGACAGCCCGGAACGGGCCTTGGATTCCGAAGCCGCGCAGCTCGAAATCCTGCGCGCACTCAACACGCTGTCGCCTCGCGAGCGCGCGATATTGAAGCTCTACTTCGAGGAGGGTCTGACGCAGCCGGAGATCGCCGCGAAGCTCGGCGTCTCGTTTCGGATCGTGCGTCGTGATTTCGAGAAGAGCTACGGCAAGCTACGACGCGAGCTCAACGATGAACTGACCAGAGCGCTCCAGTATGGACCCGAATGATCGGCGCGCGCGCGCCACGCATGAGGCCACCCAGTGGTGGAATCGGCTCAGCATTCTGAAGCCGACCGAAGTGTCTCGGGCCGACCGCGAATCGTTCACCGAATGGTTGCGGGAATCGCCGCTGCATGTCGCGGAATTTCTACGCATCGCGCATGTTCACGACGCACTCGAGCGCTTCAACTTGTGGGGGCGTGTCGAGGTCGGTGACGCTGAAGAGCCCGACAATGTCGTTCAGCTGCGCGAGGACGGACCCACTGCCGAGCACGAGCAACGTGCTCCCGAAACTCGCTCGCGAGTCCGCATCTGGGCAGTGGCCGTTAGCGGCTGCGTGGTCGCGATCCTTGGCGCGTGGTTCGCGCTCGGCCTTCGTGGCGATGTGATTGAGTCGAAGCAAGCAGAGCGGCGACAGGTCATGTTGGAAGACGGCACGGTCGTACAGCTCGAACCGGAGACGCGGCTGCGAGTGAAATACGAGGAGCAGCTGCGCCGAGTGGAGCTCGAACACGGACGCGCATTGTTTCGTGTGGCCAAGAATCCGCAGCGGCCGTTCGTAGTGAGCGCCGATGAAACATCGGTACGCGCCGTCGGCACAGCGTTCGGTGTGGAGAGCGGTTCGCGAGGCGTGGTCGTCACGGTCGCCGAAGGGAAAGTGGCGGTGGCCGATTCGCCCAAGGCGCGCTCGTCCGGCGCCGAAATCTTCCTGACGGCTGGGCAACAAGTCACCGTGCCGGACTCCGGTGCGGTCGCGCCCGTGCGTGCGGTGGATACCACGCGCGCACTGGCTTGGGCGCAAGGTCAACTCGTCTTCGAGAACGACACGCTCGCTGACGTCATCCAGGAGTTCAATCGCTACAACCGCGTGCAGCTGAGCATCACCGACGCGCAGCTTGCCTCGCGCAGAGTCAGCGGCGTGTTCGACGCCACCGATTCGGAAACATTGCTGGCCTTCATCCGTCAGAGCGGCGCCGAGATCGATATCACGCGGAGCGATGCAGGGATTGTCATCGGCACTGCCGCTCGATGAAAGTTTGGTCGACGCCTCGGGGGGAGGAATCGAGCCGTCGTCCAGTCTTCTGCCTGCCCACACATTCATGCTTAACAGGGGCGGGGAGAAAGATCATGCGGATCAGCGTGGCGGCGGCGGTGGCTTGCGTCAGTGTCGTGAGTGTTTCGTTGGCGGCCGAGTCCAGTGCCGCGATCGTTCGGCATAACCTGCATATTCCCCGCCAGACCCTGGACGTCGCGCTCAAGGACCTGGCCCAGCAAACCGGGCTGCAGATCGTTCGTTTCAGCGATGCCGTGAAGGGCGATGCCTTGGTCGGTCCTCTCAACGGCAACTACTCCGCTGAACAGGCGCTACGAGAGTTGCTGGCGCCTACGGGTCTCACATATAGACCGCTAAACGATCGCGCGTACATCGTCGTGACGACACAAGAGCTCACGCAGAAGAGCGGAGCCGTGACATCCACGCAAGACCTGTCGCTCGTGGATGGAGTGAGCGCCACCACGCAAGCGCTGCGCTTGGCTCAGGTCGAGCAGAGTGGCGTGACTGGTACGGCCGCGACCGACAGCACTCCGGCTGGAGCAACGCCGTCGAACGAGGTCGCGTCCCTCGAAGAAATCATCGTGACCGCGCAAAAGGTCGAGGAACGTCTGCGGGACATTCCGATGTCCATCACCGCGATGACCGGCCGCGATCTGCAAGCGCTCGGCGCCACGCAGTTCGTGGACTTCGCGAACACCGTGCCGAGCTTGAATTTCACCAGCAGCGGCGTAGGCCAGACCCAAGTCAACCTGCGCGGCATCACGAGCGGCTACAACGTCTCGCCGACCGTCGGTATCTATGTGGACGATGTGCCATATGGGTCGAGCACGGCTTTCACCGCGAGCGCGCAGTTGGCACTGGACGTCGGTCTGTTCGATATGAGCCGCGTCGAAATCCTGCGCGGACCACAGGGCACGCTGTACGGCGCGAGCACGATGGGCGGCTTGGTCAAATACGTGACGAATGCGCCGGACGCGAAGGCATATGGCGGCACCGTGCGAGCCAATGTGTCCAGTACTGAAGACGGCGGAGTCGGTTACGACGCGTCGAGCGCGGTCAATATTCCGTTGGCCGATGACAAAGCCGCGCTGCGCATGAGCGGCTTTTATATGCACAACGGCGGCTACGTCGACAATCTCACGCTCCACGACAAGGACGTGGATGAGGCGGATCTGTACGGCGGACGCGTCGACTTCATGTTCGCACCGACGGATCGTTTGTCGGTGCGGGTGACCGCGTTCGCGCAGGATATCGACCGTGACGGCTCGATCGCGGCCGACTTCAATCGCACCACAGGCGTGGCCATCGACGGCGGGCTCGACCAGCGTCGCGCCATGTCCGAAACGTTCGAGCAAAGCTTCCGCCTCGCCAGCGCGACGGTGAAGTACTCGTTCGACTTCGCCACGCTCACCTCCATCAGCAGCTACCAAACGGTTCGCAGCGACGCCATCACCGATTTCTCCGCGTTGTATGTGCCCGCATTCGGCGGACCGAATGTCTTCAGCGCCGTCGGTCTAGCGCGCAATGCCGACGTGGACAAGTTCACGCAGGAATTGCGCTTGTCCGCGACAGGTGACGTGGTCGACTGGCTGATCGGTGGTTTCTACACCAACGAGGACAGCGAGCAGTTCCAACAGTTGCAGCCGCGCGATCCGAGCGGAGCCGCGTCGCCCGTGAATCTGCTGACCCTGGCGATTCCCAGCAAATACGAAGAGTACGCGGCCTTCGGCAACCTCACGTTTCATGTGACCGACAAGCTCGATGTCACCGGCGGTGTACGCTACGCTCACAACGAGCAGCAGCAGGGGCAGGTGGGTTCGGGCCTGCTGGTGAGCCCGGTGCCGACGCGGCGCTCCAGCGACAGCGTGCCGACTTATCTCGCCAACATTCGTTATCGCGTGAACGACAACTTCATGCCGTATCTGCGTTTCGCCACCGGCTATCGTCCGGGCGGACCGAATGCGGTCGTGAACGGATTGGACGGTCAACCACTCGCCGCGCCGAGCTTCAAAGACGACAAGCTCACCAGCTACGAGGCGGGCGTCAAGCTCGGCACCGCCGACCGCCGCTTCAACGCGGATATCTCGCTGTATCACGTCGATTGGGATGACATGCAGATCACCGCAATCCGCAACGGCCTGGGATTGATCGCCAATGCGGCGAAGGCACGGAGCGAAGGTGCGGAGCTCACTTTGACGGCGCTGCCGGTGCGGGATCTCACTCTGATGGGCACGTTTGGTTACACGAATGCCGAGCTGGCCGCGGACGCGCCCGATCTGGGCGGTGTGAAAGGCGAGTCGCTGCCAGACACGCCGGAAGTCACCGCTGCCTTGTCGGCGGAGTATCGATTCGCCGTGAGCAACTACGAAGCATTCGCGGGCGGCACGGTCCGCTACGTCGACGATCGGAATGCGAACTTCGATCTGGCCACCGGCATGCCGCAATATGAGCTGCCCGACTATACCGCGGTCGATGTTCGCACCGGCCTCACGGTTGGCGGCACGCGCTTGCAGCTCTTCTGCAAGAACGTCACCAACGAGCGCGGTCAACTCTCGGCGATCACGGGTACCTCGCTGTTCGGCGGTCCGGCGAACGTCAGTATCTTGCAACCAAGGACCTACGGCCTCGGCGTCGATGTGAGCTTTTGATCGTGCTCGCGGCGTTGGAGAGGGCCGCCATGGCGGCGGTCCTGCTGTGCGCCGACGTTGAGAGACGCGAGTCCATGGATCTCGCCACCTCGGGACCCGTTGCAGGTTTCCCTCAATCCGGCGCCATGGAGACCCCGCAGTCCCGATCCACATCGTGATCAGCGTCTACTTCTTCTGACAAAAACCTCGCTCGCGCTTCAGTTCGGTGCAGTTCGTGCCGCCTCGTAGGCAACGAAAACCAGAACGAGTGCAGAGGAGGTCTTGCAGTGAAGAGTGTTGCGATCGGGGCCGCGGTGAGCGCGGCTTTATTTTCCTGCGCGTCGGTCGCGGCGCCGGGATTCGTCGATGCGGGGCCGAATCTCTCGGATAACGGTGCGTCGGGCGCCTGGACAGCGCTGTACGCCACGCGTAATCCGGCCGGTTCCGAATTCGCGATCGCGCCGGACGCCACCTTCCGCCTGGGGATTCTCAGCTCGATCGGCATCGGCATGGAGGTCGGCCCGGTCGACAATTTCTCCGATGAGATCGACGATCTGATCGATGCGCTCGACCGCGACGACCTGACCCTCTCGGAAGGCAACGCACTGGTCAATCGCTTCAATGCGATTCTGGAGCCGCTCGGCCGCGCGGGTTACGTGAAAGTGCACGGCGGCGTGCAGGTGCCGTTGTTTCCAATCCTCTATCGCAACAGCCTCGGGGTGTTCACGCTCGACGCCAACATCAGCGCCCAGGGTCGACTCGGATTGCTGGACGCGCCGCTGACCTACAACTCGGTCTCCGAGGAGATCGAGACTGCTTCGGCGGCGTACGTGAAGGCCGGGCAGGTGAACGAGATCGCGCTCGGCTTCAGCCGACCGGTCTGGCAGCAGGCCGGACGACGGCTGATCGTCGGCGGCAACCTGCGTTATCTGCAGGCCAAGTTGAGCAAACAAGTTGTCGCCCTCGAAGCGATCGAAGACGACGATGACGTCGAGGACGTGCTCAAGGACAGCTACGACGCGAACGAGCACAAGTCGAGCAACGTGACCGTCGATCTCGGCGCGATCTACGACGCCTCCAACTATCGCGTCGGCGTGACGTTCGCGAACCTGACCGAGCCGGACTTCGAGTACGGCGCCATCGGCAGCAACTGCGGTGTGTTGAGCGGCAGCGCGCAGGACAACTGTTTCACCGCGGCTTATTTCAGCAATCGCATCGCCTTGAACGAAACCTGGACGCTCGAGCGCCTGGCCACGCTCGAAGGCGCCGTGTTCTTTGCGTCCGGCAAGGGTTCGCTCGCGGCCAGTGTCGATCTCAACGACGTGCACGATCCGGTCGGCGATCTGAATCAGAACCTGAAGGTCGCGCTCGGCTACAAGACGCAGACCAACTGGCTGCCGGACCTGCGCGTGGGCTATCGCAAGAACCTGGCGGGCAGCGAGCTGAGCAGTGCGTCGGTGGGCTTCACCTTCTTCGGCGCTGTGCACCTGGACGTGTCGTGCAGCCTCGAGTCGACCGATATCGATGGTAGCTCCGTGCCGAGAACGGCAGCGTTCAACCTCGGCTTCGAAATGAGCTATTGATCAGGGCATGGAGAGAATCAGAATGAAAATTCGCAAACAGATTCTGGCGGGAGCAGTCGCCAGCTGCATGATCGGACTGGCCGCGTGCGGCGGTGGTAGCAAAGGCACGCAGGACACCGGTACCAGCCCGAGCGGTACCAGCGGCGCAAGCAGCCGGGCATTCCATGCCCGCGCGATCGACGGCTATCTCGCCGGCGCTTCGGTGTATGTCGATCTGAACGGCAATGGCAAGCTCGATCCATTCGAGCCCCGTGCGCTCACCGACAGCGAAGGTTATTTTTCCTATAACCATCGGACCGGCACGGACTACTGCGCCGCTGGCGGACTGAATCAGTACTGTTTGCGGGGCTCGATTGCCGCGAACACCGAAGTGCTGATCCGCGTGACTGGCGGTTACGACACGGTGACACAGCTGCCGTTCAAAGGCGTGCTCAGCGTGCGTGCAAGCGATCTGAATCGCGACGATATGCGCCTGGTGACGCCGCAGACCAGTATGGTCGCGGACTCATCGCAGAACGTGCAGGCGAAGCTCGACGCCCTCATTGCGGCGGGCGTGCTGGAGCCGACCGGGTCGTTGAAGGATGACCTGTTGGGCGGCGGGAACATCGAGCAGCTAAGCCGTGCGCAGATGACGGCGATCATCGCGCGCATTACCGGCGAGGTGGGCAATCTCTCGTATGGCAAGGCATCTTTTCAGGACGTGGAAAGTACCGCATGGGCCGATGGTTATATCGCCATGGCGGCGAAGCTCATCGAGATCGGACCCTCGGCAACGTTCGAGTCCAGCTTCGGCTCCCTCGGGTCGATGACGGAGCTCGCACGTAGGGTCGTCTACAGCGCGAAGAATCCGGGGCAGGTCGTGCCTGCCGCCTTCCAGCTGCCGAATCCGGCCGCGTCGGCACCGCTGTTGCAGTTCTCCGCCGATCTGGTGAAGTTGAATGAAGAGCTCCTGGCCGGCTTGCAGGGTGCGGCGACACAGGAGGAGGTGAACGCGATTCTGCGTCTGCAGATGGTGGCGGCGGAACGCGCGTTGAAAAATCCGACCGACCCGCAGTTGGCCAATCTGGCCGACTGGGTTCGCGCCCAGCTCGCGCAGGGCAACGGCCTCGGCAGCGATCTGACCGCGCTGGGCGAGGACGACATCGATCTGAGCGCGCTGATCGCGCCGAGCTTCAGCTTCGATCCGAGCTCGAACTCGATCAGCGCCAGCGCGAAGATTCCGGCGGGCGCGGCGACCGCGTTTGCTTCGCTCGTGAATACGGCGTTCTCGGTCAGCGTCGACAAGCCGGACGAGCAGGGCGATGCGGTCTTCTTCGTCACCGGTGCGAACAACGCGCGCTCGGGCGATATCAAGGTCTGCGTGCGCTACCGTGGCGACGACGGCGACTTCGACACGACGAGCAGCAGCGATCCGAACGGCGCGCTGTTGGTCGGCGGCCATTGGAGCTTGCTGGACGATCACACGCTGACCTTGAGCATCGACGTGGCCGGCGGCGTTCGTTCGCTGTTACTCAAGGCGGTGGGCACCAATCCCACGGGCCTCGATTATCGCTTCGACTTCGGTGACGACCTGTCCGACTGGCGTGGCGCGGCGCCCGCCGGTTTCACGGCCGGTTCAGTGCCCACTTCCGATGCGGCTTGCAAGACTTCGCTGATCGAGCGTTTCGGCCCGATGACTTGATCCGAACCAAGGCAGGGCTCGCGATGAGCCCTGCCTTGCGTTTATCAGTGCGGATGCGCGGCGATCCAGCCGCTGTCCTTGCGCAGGACATGCACGTCCTGAACGCGTCGTGTGTAGCCGACGCGATCGAAGAATTCGAGAATCTGAATGGTCCGCTTGCGGCCGAGGCCAATGGCGTCTCGATAACGCGCGGCGTTCACACTCCCTTGTTCCCGAGCCAGCGAGGCGATGACGCCCGCCAGCGCATCGACGCGATCGCTGTCGTAGAACAGGTCGTGCACGATCTGACAAACGGTGCCGCACGCAACCTGCCGGCGAAGAATCTGACGCACGCGATCTTCCGGTTGTCGAACGGCAACGGCCAGGTCTCGCACCCACGGTGGCTCCGGGCGCGCTTGCGCGATGAGCGATTGCAGCTGTCGAGCGAGCTCTTGATCGCTTTCCGAAAGCGTCACGGCGTGGTGGGGCAGTTGTAACCAGGGACCGTGACGGACGATCGATCCGTCTCGTGCCAGCTCGTCGACGAGCGTTGCCCAAAGCAGCGTCGGCATGTCCGGCCGGGCGATACGACGCAGCCGACCGCTATCGGGCCCCGCATCCTCCGGAAATTCGACGTGAAATTCTCGCAGGCCGATCAGAGCGTCTTCGCGTAACGATTCCCACACCGATACGAGCAGGACGAAGGAAGCTCTGAGGACGGCATCAGCTGGAAGGGTCACATCGGGTGTGCCCATCAATCGCTGGAGATCGGCGACGCTCACACCGATGGGAGAATTGGCTAACAGTTGCGACAAACCCTCTCCGGCGAACAGCTTTTCAACCGCACCGAGATAACGCAGACGCTGCTCGGAACGTCGCTTGCGAGACGGCGCGGACGGGTCCAACACCGTGCCACCACCAATCGTATGCGTGGCCTGTGGGTCGCGAATGATGAATCGGTCGGCCGGAAGTGCGCACATCGGCGTGTCGAACACGAGCTGAGCGAGTCCCGACTCACCCGCATGGAGATATTCCGATTCGAGTAGCAAGAGATGCGCCGTGGCGTGTGCGGCACCGATGTGCACGTGAATCGTCGTGCCCGTCGCGAGCTTCGGATTGCCTCCTGACAACAGGCGCACTCGCGCATCGATTCGCTTCGATGAAACGAGCACCCGAGGATCCCCGATCCAGTCGCCACGCGAGATTGCGCTCTTCTCGACGCCGGCAAGATTGAGTGCACAGCGTTGTCCGGCGACGCCGATTTCGCTGGGATGATTCTGCGCATGAATGCTCCGCACCCGTGCGGAGAAGTTGCCCGGCATGATCAGCACGGTCTCGCCAACCTGGATTCGTCCAGAAGATACAGTTCCGGCGACGATCGTGCCGTGGCCGGGGAGGGTGAATACGCGATCGATCGCGAGCCGGAAGAAACCGTCGGCCTGACGCGCGGGCAGGCTCATCGCGGTTTCATATAGATGATTCCGAAGCGCGATCGTGCCGGGGTCATCAGCGGACGTTGCCGCCACCGAGAACAGTGGGGCGTTCGCTAGGGCAGTCGGCCTGAGCAAGCTCTCTATTTCCGCCTTGACTTCGCGCACCCGTTCCTCGCTCGCTCTATCCACCTTCGTCAGTGCGACTGCGCCCCGCGAGAGGCCGAGCAATTCGAGTATGGCCAGGTGTTCGCGAGTCTGTGGCATCACTCCATCGTCAGCGGCCACGACGAGAAGCACGAAGTCGATGCCGCATGCGCCGGCGACCATGGTGTGAATCAGTCGTTCGTGGCCCGGAACATCGACGAAGCCGAGCACGTCGCCATTGGCGAGTGGTGTGTAGGCGTAACCGAGCTCGATGGAGATGCCGCGTTCCCTTTCTTCCTTCAACCGGTCGGTATCGATGCCGGTCAGGGCGCGGACCAGCGAGGTCTTGCCATGGTCGATATGGCCCGCGGTGCCGACGATCATGGCTGCTGCCACAACAATGGATTGGGGCTGGCGCGACGATAGCCGGCTTCGTTCAACAGCAGATCGAGACTCAAGCTCGCCAGATCGTCCGCGACCGGCTCGACCGCGGCATCATGTTCCTGATACAGAATCTTTCGATACGTGTGGCACGTCTCGCAGCACTCGGCACGAAGACTTCGTGGTCCGTTCTCGATGGATTGATAGCTGATGCCCTGAGTCGTCTGGCAGTGACTGCACTTCACACGAACCATGTGCCACTCGGTCGAGCACAGGGCACAGTGTAGATATCTGAGTCCTTGCGAGCGTGAATCAGCGCGTACGATGCTCGCCACGGGCAGCGTGCCGCAGGTGGGACACACGGAGGGAACATCAAGATCGTTCACATCATTGATGCTCACACGGCTCGCGATCGACACCCAATACACTTGCAAAGCAGCCATGACGAAGGGTGCGGCCGCAGCGTCGATGCCCGAGGGCTCCATCGCCAACAGGCTATCCGCGACCGGTTCCAGCTGCTCCGGGTTCAGCGAGCACAAATGATCGCGCACCGACCGTACCTGCGCGGGAGTGTCCGGCAGGGTCGCGAGCGAGTCGCAGATCAACGAGAGCGCCTCTCGCCACTGCGCCTCACGCCGCCGCGTCGATACGGAAACCAGCGGCATACGAAATGTTCTTGCATGCGAAGCTTCTACTTCGCTCGGCAGTGCGGGTGGGCTGGCGTCGATGTGTGAAATGGCTGCCTGCTGCGCGTCGGCAAGTTGCGCCATGAGACGTAGATAGTCGCCGATAGCATGTCCGACAGCGCCGGCTTCGCTCTGTTGTCGCAGGCGTTCGGCGCGAATGGAGAAGATAGTCGCGCGATCGGGGAGACGCCGCCGCGGAATGTCCCGCTGCGCGAAGGTCTCAATCTGACCGGGTTCGAGAATGCGTTGCATGGATCTTTTCCCGGAACCAGGCGCGATGATGTTTCCAGGCCCAGCCAGGCGTCACGGTACCACGCGTCATAGTCGCGATCGACCCCTTAATCCAAAACGCGGCGTAGATGTGCACGACGATGGCGCAGATCATGACGAAGGCACAAACCGCATGCACGACCGCGGCGACACGAATGACGCCAATCGGGAAGTACATGGAAAAAAACTGACGCCAGATGACGATGCCCGAGAGCAACAGACCGACCGTGCAGATCACGAATACGAAGAACAGCAGCTTTTGCCCGGCGTTGTACCGGCCGACCTCGGGTGCGCGCGCCTCGCGGTTATTGAGCACATCTCGGATCTGGCGCAGCCACTGCCAGTCGGCAGGTTCCATCCTGTTGAACTTCCACATCGTCGCCGCCAGCAGCGCGAAGACGATGGCCATGATCACGCCGACGAACGGATGCAAAATTCGCGTCCAGGTCCCGCCGCCCAGCAAGCCGCTCAGCCAGTAGAGCGCCGGATGAAACATCGCGAGCCCCGACAGGGCGCTCAAGATGAACACGATAGCCACGATCCAATGATTGGTGCGCTCGTTGGCCGTGTAGCGCTGGATCGTGCGGCGGCCGGGATCCATGGTCGTGTCATTCATGGCGAATCCGCTCCGTTGCTCGGGTGGCGGCGTGCTCGTCGCTCTCGTGTGTTTCGTTGCGACCTACGCGGATGAAATGCAGGAACCCCGCCAGCGCCGTCAGCACAATGCCGGCAAGGGCGAGCGGCTTGGTGGCGCCTTTCCACAGACCCACGGCCGGGCTGATGTGTGGGTCTTCGGGCAGACCGTTATACAGCTGCGGCCGATCGGCGTGATGCAACACATACATCACGTGCGTGCCGCCCACGCCGGGCGGATCGTACAGGCCGGCTTGATCGAAGCCACGCGACTTCAGATCTTCGACTCGCTCGGCGGCATGGTGATGCATATCTTCTTTCGTGCCCCACACCAGCGCGCCGGTCGGGCAGGACTTGATGCAAGCGGGCTCCAGGCCGACAGCCACGCGATCGGAGCACAGCGTGCATTTATAGGCTTTGTGATCTCGTTTCGAGATGCGGGGAATGTTGAACGGACAGCCGGCGATGCAATAGCCGCAGCCGATGCAGTTCTCCTCGTGAAAATCGACGATGCCGTTGGAGTACTGCACGATGGCGCCCGGGGCGGGGCACGCTTTCAAACATCCCGGGTCCGCGCAGTGCATGCAGCCGTCCTTGCGAATCAGCCATTCCAGATCGCCGCCCCTGGCGGGATTCTCATACTCGGCGAAGCGCATCAGGGTCCACGATTGATCGGTGAGATCGTGCGGGTTCTGATAGGTACCGACGTTGGTGCCGATCTCATCGCGCAGATCGTTCCATTCCATGCACGCCACCTGGCAGGCCTTGCAGCCGATGCACTTGGTGGTGTCGATCAGCTTCGCCACCGAGCCTGTCTGTGGCCGCCGCACGTTCGGCGACGCCGTGGTGGTGGCGGAGCGTCGAACGATATCCAGTGATTGGAGCGCCATGATCAGCTCCTCAGGTCTTCTGGTCGAAAACGGCCGAGGCACTGCCGACTTTCTCGACTTTGACCAGGAACGCCTTGAACTCCGGCGTCTGCGAATTGCCGTCACCGACGAAGGGCGTGAGCGTATTCGCGATGTATCCGGGCTTTGCCAGACCGGTGAAACCCCAATGAATCGGGATGCCGACGGTGTGCACTTTCTTGCCATCGATGTCGAGTGCACGGATGCGTTTGGTTACGACGGCAACGGCTTCGATGTGGCCTCGATTCGAGCTGACTCTGACTCGATCGCCGGCCGCGATGCCCAGCTCATCGGCCAGCGCCGCGCCGATCTCGACGAATTGCTCCGGCTGAATGATGGCGTTCAGACGGACATGTTTGGTCCAGTAGTGGAAGTGCTCGGTCAAACGATACGTCGTCGCCACATGTGGGAACTGCGCAGCGTTGCCGAGCGCATCACGATCCGCCTTGAAGATGCGCGCGGCCGGATTGCTGATGGCTCGGGGCTCGTTGCGACTGAACAGGTTGTAGCCGAGCGGCGATTCGAAAGGCTCGTAATGTTCCGGGAACGGGCCCTCGACCAGGTTGCCGCGAGCGAAGAAACGAGCGACGCCTTCCTGATTCATGATGAACGGTCCGACGCCCAGTGCGGGGTCGTCGTCCACTTTGTAGTCCGGTGTGTCGGAGCCGATCCATTGCTTGCCGTTCCACGCGACCAGCATGCGCTGTGGATTGAACGGTTTGCCGCTGGCATCGCAGGAGGCACGGTTGTAGAGCACGCGGCGATTGGCCGGCCACGACCATGCCCAGTTCAATGTCTGGCCTATGCCGGTGGGATCGGAGTTGTCTCTGCGGGCCATGAGATTGCCGTTCGGCCCCCACGCTCCGCAGAAAATCCAGCAGCCGCTGGCAGTGGTGCCGTCATCGCGGAGCTCCCCGAAGCCGGCCAGTTGATCGCCGCGTTTACGCAGCACCTTGCTCGTGTCTTTGGGGTCGAGCAGATCGGTGAGCGCCTGGCCGCAATATTCCTTGGCGAGCTCCTCCGGCGTGGGCTGGTTCGGACGGAGGTAGCGCCACGACAAGTTCAGGATCGGATCGGGATACGCACCGCCTTCGTCTTGATAGAGCTTGAGCAGCCTCGTGTACAGCTCCGCCATGATCTCGATGTCGGTGCGCGCTTCGCCGGGCGGCGCGGCGCCTTTCCAATGCCATTGCAGCCAGCGTCCCGAATTCACCAGCGCGCCATCTTCCTCGGCGAAGCAGCTCACCGGCAGACGAAAGACTTCCGTTTGAATCGTGCTCGAGTCCACATCGTGGTGAACGCCGAAGTTGCGCCAGAACTCCGAGGTCTCGGTGACCAGCGGATCCATGATCACCAGGAATTTCAGTTTCGACAGCGCCGAGGTCATTTTCCCTTTGTTCGGGGCGGCGGCGAGCGGATTGAAACCCTGCGCCAGATACCCGTGCAACTTGCCCTGTTCCATCAGATCGAACACCTGGAGCATGTCGTAGAGCCGGTCGATCTTCGGCAGATAGTCGTAAGCCCACCGATTCTCGGCGGTGGCGGCATCGCCCCACCAGGCTTTTTGCAGACTGACGAAGAATTTCGAGAAGTTCTGCCAGTAGCTCATTTGCTTCGGTCGCAGCGGCTGGTACGCGCGCGCCGCGACGTACTTGTCGTAGTCCTGCTCGTGATCGAAAGGCAACGTGATGTAGCCGGGCAAAGAGTTGGAGAGCAGCCCCAGGTCGGTGAGTCCTTGGATATTGGAGTGGCCGCGCAACGCGTTCATGCCGCCGCCCGACACACCGATGTTTCCTAACAGCAACTGGACCATCGCCGCGCAGCGAATCATCTGCGATCCGATCGAGTGCTGCGTCCAGCCGAGTGCGTACATGATGGTCATGGCGCGCGTCGGGGTCGCCGTCGAGCCGATCATCTGGCAGATCTGCAGGAATTTGTCTTTCGGCGTGCCACAGACTCGCGCGACCATTTCGGGCGTATAGCGCGAGTAGTGTTGCTTCATCAGATTGATGACGCAGCGGGGATTCGCCAGCGTCGGGTCGGTGCGAGCGAAGCCGTCGCCGCCGATCTCATATTCCCAGCTCGATTTTTCGTAGCTGCGCTTCTCGGCGTTGTAACCCGAGTACAGGCCCTCGTTGAAGGCAAAGTCCGGCCGCACGATGAAGCTGGCGTCGGTGTAGTTGTTGACGTAGTCGCGCTGGATTTTGTCGTGCGCGAGCAGGTAATTGATGACACCGCCGAGAAACGCGATATCGGTGCCGGGGCGGATCGGTGCGTAGACGTCGGCGACCGACGCCGAGCGGGTGAAGCGCGGATCGACGACGATGAGTCGTGCCTTGTTATGCGCCTTGGCTTCAGTGACCCACTTGAATCCGCACGGGTGCGCCTCGGCGGCATTGCCACCCATGATCAGCACCAGGTCGGCATTCTTGATGTCGACCCAGTGATTCGTCATCGCTCCACGGCCAAACGTCGGGGCAAGACCTGCCACCGTCGGGCCGTGTCACACACGCGCCTGATTGTCGAATGCGAGCATGCCCAGGCTACGGACCACCTTGTGCGTAATGTAGCCCGCTTCGTTACTGCTCGCCGACGCCGCCAGCATGCCGGTGGTGAGCCATCGATTGACGGTCTGACCATCGGCGTTCCTGGCGACGAAGTTGGCATCGCGATCCTGCTTCATCAGCCGGGCCACGCGCTGCATCGCTTCGTCCCAGGAAATGCGTTGCCAGCGATCTGACCCGGGCGCGCGATATTCCGGATATTTCAGCCGGTTCGGGCTGTGCACGAAGTCGATCAGCCCCGCGCCCTTCGGGCACAGCGTGCCGCGATTGACGGGATGATCGGGATCGCCTTCGATGTGATAGATGCTCGGGGTCGCGTTCTTCGCCTTATCGCCAAGCGAATACATCAGCAAGCCGCAAGCGACTGAGCAGTAGGGGCACGTGTTGCGCGTCTCGGTCGCGCGAGCCAACTTGAAGTCTCGAACTTCCGCCAGCGCTTCGCCCGGCGAGAAGCCCAGCAGCGCGAGGCTGGAGCCCGCCAGCGTAGTGCCGGTGATCGCCAGAAACTGGCGCCTGGTCATATCGCTCATGGAGGAACTCCTGTGCGGGCATGACGTGGGATGGACTGAGTTTATGCCTGTGGGCGGGGGCTCGCAACGCGCCGCCTTTTTCGGCCGGCGAACCCGCGCGCGACAGCGTTTGAGCTCAGTGACTCCTCGGGGTCGCGCCGTGTATGTTCACTGCCCGTCAAGACACTAGCGCTTCGATCGCTTTGACTGCCGTCGTCAAGCCATCTTCGGCGCGCATCCGCTCCCCCATGGCGCGAGCGCGCGCTCGAACCTCATCGCGCTCGACAAATCGGATGCGGTCCGCGAGCGATTCGGCGTTCAGCGCCTTCCAGCTAGAGAGTTTCGCGGCAATGCCCGCATGATGGAGTCGTTCGGCCCAGAACGCCTGATCTCCCGCGAACGGCACGACCACCGACGGGACGCCAGCGCGTGATGCGGAGTGCGACGTGCCGGACCCGCCATGATGAATGGCCAGCGATGTTCGCGGCAGAAGCCAGTCATGCGGCGTGTCGCCGACGACGAATATGTTTGCTGGCAATTGCGATGCTTCGATACCGCTCCAGCCGGGATAGAACAAGGCGCGTCGACCCGCGAGTCCACGAACGATCGTATCGAGCATCCGACGAGGCTCGAATCCTCCCATGCTGCCGAACCCGATATAGATCGGCGGTTCGCCGGCTGCGAGGAACTCATTCAACGGATCGGGCGGACTGAACTGTTTCGCTGGCATGAGCCATTGGCCGCAGACCAGTGCGTTGCTCGGCCAGTCGTCAGGTCGAGGCAACAAGCTCGGCGACACGCCATACAACATAGGATGCCCGACCCAGAGGGACTTTCGCGGTGGCAGCCCACACACTCGCGCACGAGCGTCATTGATTGGCTTGCGAAACGCCATCCACAGCAGATTGTTGATCAGATGCTGGCTCAAGCGATTGAAGACGCGCGGCAGCTTGCCCGGCGGAAGAAGCGGAGAGGCGAACGCGCCCGTCGGGGTCAGAGGAAACATCCCCGTGCCGATCGCTTTCGCGCCGAGATATTCGGCCGCGGATAAACCGACGAAGCCCGCGAGCCCCGAGAGGATGATCGCGTCACACCCCTTGCCGGCTTCCACCGTGGCTCGCAGCCAGGGCTCGGCATTTGCATTCGCGATTCGAGCCAATTCCTTCGCCGTGTTGTTGGCGCTGGCCTTCTCGAACAGACCGGACGCGGCACCGCCGTGCCGGAACGCTCCTCGGATATCTCCAGCGATCGGTGACGCCGGAACGCCGAGCGCTGCCGCTGTGCCGAGCGAGGCGCCGTCCGCGAGCAGGTGAGCTTCGTGGCCGGCGTCCATCAAGGCGCGGCTCAGAGCGGCAAGAGGGCGAGTGTCGCCGTCGGTGCCGTAGGTCAGAACGAGAAATTTCATGATTTCGAGCTACGTGAGCCTTTCAGAAACAGATCCAACGCCGCGGCGAACTCGTCGTGCAGATCGGACTTGGCCGTGCTGAGCCAGCGCATGAGCGCGGCGAGATAGAGGAAGTGAAAGAAGAGGGCGAGCCGTGCCGCCGGTTGAGCGCTCCTGAGTTCGCCCGATTTCTGAGCGGCGGAGATCAATGCGAAGAAGGCCCGCACCAGATCGGCTCGCGCGTCGTTCTCCTCGACCTTCGGCTGGCCGACGTTGACGAATCGGTAGCGCAGATAAGGCAGCAAATAGTCGCGATGCTGCTCGTGCCAGGATGCAGAAGCTTCGAGCAGCCGCCGGGCGCCGCGTTTGAAGCTGCCGTCGGCAAGGCAGATCGGGAGGAGGCGTTCGAGATCCTGCTCCAGTTGCATGTGGATCCAGTGCGCCAGCACCGCTTCCTTGACCGGGAAATGGCTGTAGAGCGTGCCCTTGGCGACATCCGCTTCGGCGGCGATCTGCTCCATCGTCACGGCATCATAGCCGTGCGCCTCGAACAGACCGAAGCCTGTCTGCGCGATGTGATCCAGTTTTTCCCGACGCTTGCGCTCGCGGCGACCCGGTTCGGCCATGGCAAGGATGAAAGTTGAACGACGTACAGAATTGTACGTCGTTCAGGATTCATGGCAAGCCCGACAGCTCAGCGCGCCAGGTTTTTCAGGTCGACGCCATAGATCTTCGCGTTCTTTGCGGCATATTCGGCCCGCGGCTTGAGCGGCTCATCGTTGAGCGCGGCCATCAGCATGTCGAGCATGGTGTGCCAGCCCATCGCGTTCTGGGGAATGAAGCGATCGAGGATGGGGAAGTGCTTGAAGGTCAGCAGGACATCGTTGCCGCGCGCTTCCAACTCGAACGTCGGATATGACTCGGGATACGCGGAGACGGCGTTCTCGGCGGCGCCGGGGTCGAAGACATTCCACGTGTACACGAGCTTACGCGGTGGCTGCCATTGCGTGACGATGCCACGAATGTGATCGTTCATCAGCCGGACCCTGCCGCCCTGACGCGGCTCGATCAGCGCGACCTCGCCATACCATGTGGGCAATTTCTTCGGGTCGGTGAGATACGACCAAACTCGTTCGATCGGACCGGGCAGCAGGCGAGTGAAGGTCACGCAGGGAACGTTCGTCATCTCACCTTGCGCGTGCAGTTCGGACTTGGCCATCGTATCACCTCAACGTTTACGTGACTTAGCGGCGGGCTTGCGCAGTTCCGCTTCGAGCGCGTCGAATCTAGTCGCCCAATAGCCGCGCAGCTCGTCGACCCAACCCGCCAGCTCGTTCACGCCTTGCGGATCGAGCTCATAAATTCGGCGTTGGGCTTCGGCACGAACGCGCACCATCTGGGCTTCACGCAGTACCTTCAGATGCTGGGAAATTGCCGAGGCGCTGATATCGAAACGCTCGGCGATCTCGCCGGAGGAAAGCGCGCCCCGCGCCAGCGATTCGACGATGCCGCGGCGGGTCGGATCCGCCAGCGCTGCGAAGATGCTCATGGGCTGAAGCCATTACTTAATTTAGCAAATACTAAAATAACAATCGGTCCCGGCACAAGTGCGATTTCGCCGGTAGGGCCGGGCCATTCACCGGCACTGCGTTGCATTGGTGGCTCGCTGTCCTGATACTCCCTGCAACAGCTTTTCGTTGAGGGATAAACAACACGTGCTGTTTGCCGCAGAGACCTGGCCATTCACCGTGGCAGCCTTTTTGCTCCTGCTGATCGCGATCGTGGAAGGCATCGCGATGGTGGTGGGCTCGAGCCTCTCCCAATCGTTGCAACATCTGCTGCCCGATCCCGGCGACGTGCACGACGGGCTGTTCGACAAACTGCTGGGCTGGCTTTCGTTTGGTCGCGTGCCGGCGCTCGTGCTGCTGGTGTTGTTCCTTGCGAGCTTTGCGCTCACGGGCTTCGCGCTCAATCTGGTCGTGCGACAGCTATTTGGTTTCTGGGTGCCGCCGTCAATCGCGGCGATCCTTGCGTTTCTCATCACACTGCCGGTCGTTCGTGTCGCGGGTGCCGGCGTGGCGCGCCTGGTTCCACAAGATCAAACCTATGCTGTCTCATTCGATTCGCTCGTGGGTCGAGTCGCGACGGTTGTGAACGGCACCGCGCGCGTCGGTTATCCGGCACAGGCGAAGGTGCCGAACGAGCACGGACAGACGCTGTATGTGATGGTCGAGCCGGAGGCCGAGGGCATGACGTTTCAAAGCGGGGAACGCGTGCTGCTCACCAAGCTGCTCTCCGGCAATCGCTTCGCCGGGGCGGTGAATCCCTGGCCCGATCTGATCTGATCTGCCGTGGGGCATGGGCAACGTTGCTGGGGAGTGAGCAAATGTCGGAAATGACTCAGGAATATTTGATTCTGGCGGGCATCGGCTTCGGCGCGGTGCTAGTGCTGGGACTCATTCTTTCGCGCCTGTATCGGCGCTCCTCGAAAGAGCGGGCGTTCGTGCGCACCGGCCTGGGCGGGCAGAAGGTGGTGATGGACGGCGGTGCCCTCGTGTTCCCGGTGTTCCACGAGACCATCCTGGTGAACATGAATACCCTCAAGCTCGAAGTGACTCGCTACGGCAAGGATTCGCTGTTCACCAAGGACCGTATGCGCGTGGACGTGGTCGTCGCGTTCTTCGTGCGTGTCGTGCCGACCAAGGAAGGCATCGCGAATGCCGCGCAGACCCTGGGTCAGCGCACGATCGATCCGGAGCAACTGTCGCAGCTGGTCGAAGATAAATTCGTGGACGCGCTGCGTGCCGCGGCCGTGTCGATGACCATGCAGGAGTTGCTCGACAAACGTCAGGACTTCATCCAGGGCGTGCAGAACGCCGTGAGCGAGGATCTGCTGAAGAACGGCCTGGAGCTGGAGAGCGTGTCGCTGACGCGCATCGACCAGACCGCCATGCAATTCTTCGATCCGAACAACGCGTTCGACGCCGAAGGTCTCACGCGCCTCACTGAACAGACTCAGCGTCGCAATCGCGAGCGTAACGAGATCGAGCAGGACACGACGGTGGCGATCTCGCGCAAGAACTTCGAGGCCAAACAGCTGCAGCTGGAGATCGATCGTCAGAAGCGTTTCGCCGAGCTGGCGCAGTCGCAGGAAGTCGCGGCTCGCGAGGCCGAGCAGCAATCAATGGTCGCGAAGGTGCAGGCCGAGCGCACCCGGGAGGCCGAGGAAGCGAAGATCGCGGCCCAACGTCAGATTCGCGAGGCCGAGGTCGCGAAAGCGCAGGCCGTGCGTCAGCGTGAAGTGGAAGCCGAGCGTGAAATTCAGATCGCGTCGATCGAGCAGCAGCGTGCCACGCAGATCGCCGATCAGAACAAGGCGATCTCCATCGCGCAGAAGTCGGAGGAGCAGTCCAAGGCGCAGGCCAGCGCCAACCTTGCTTTGGCCGAAGCGGTGAAATCCGAGCAGGCTGTGAAGACCGCCGAGGAAGTCGCGAAGGCCGAGCGTGAGAAGCAGGTGACGCTGGTGCTGGCGTCTCAGGAAGCGGAACGGCAGGCCATCAGCGTGAAAGTCTCGGCGCTGGCGGAAAAAGAAGCGTCCGAAGCGAAGGCCGATGCCATCCGCACGCTCGCCAAGGCGAACCGCGAAAACTACGAAGCGGAAGCCGCCGGTAAGCGCGCCTTGAACGAGGCCATCAACACGCTCTCGAACGCGCAGATCTCGCTGCAGGAAAAGCTCGCGTTGATCCAGGCGCTGCCCAAGATCATCGAAGAAGCCGTGCGGCCGATGCAGAACATCGACTCGATCCGCATCATGCAGGTGGACGGGCTCAATACCGGCGCCGCCGGTGCGCAGGCCGGCGATCATGGCAACGGCGCGGGCGGCGGCAACCTCGCCGAACAAGCAGTGGGCGCGGCCTTGAAATATCGCGCTTACGCCCCGGTCGTCGATCAGCTGATCAAGGAAGTGGGCCTGTCCGGCAATGGCTTGGATGGCCTGATCAAATCTTCACCGGGCGTGACGCCGCCCGCGACACCGTCGGTACCGTTGCCCGCCTGAAGTCTTGACTGGACGATGAAGTCCGCGCCGGGATGCTCGGCGCGGACCTTTAGATTAGAGAAAGTCCTCCAGTCCGTTATGATTCCGCGATCCGCCCGTCAGGCGTCAACGGAATCGGTTCATGGCATCGATCGAATCGGCAAGCGTGAAGCTTGCCTGCATGGTGTGTTTGTTCGGCGCTTTGCTCGGTATCGAGGCTCATGCCTCCGATACAACCTCGAAGAACCAAGCCGTCTTCAAGACTCTCAGCAACAAGCCCGCGGTGAAGGCGGCGTTGGAGCAGATCCGGCGCGAGGACGAGCGCACGTTGCGCGAGCAGATCGAGATCGCCGAGATTCCCGCGCCATCTCGCAAGGAAGAAGGGCGCGCCAACGACTACATTCGCCGCCTGCGCGAGCTCGGTCTCACTGAGATTGCGACCGATGCCGAGGGCAACGTCATCGCGCGTCGTCCTGGCACGAGCCGCAAAGGTCCGACGTTGGTGCTGTCGGCGCATCTGGATACGGTGTTCGGCCCGGACACCAGCGTAAAGGTCCGCAAAGAAGGAAATCGTTACTACGGCGCGGGCATCAGCGACGACGCTCGCGGGCTCACTGTACTGCTGACAGTGTTGCGCTCGATGCAGGAGAACAAGATCCGCACGCAAGGCGATGTTTTATTCGTCGCGACCGTCGGCGAGGAGGGCCTGGGCAATCTGCGCGGCGTGAAGGCGTTGTTCCGCGATCGTAACGATCTCGACGGCTTCATTTCCGTCGACAACACCGAATCCCCGACCACTCCCCCCGGAGAATCCGAAGTGGTGGCGCGCGCCGTCGGCAGCCGCCGCTGGCAAATCACGTTCACGGGGCCAGGCGGTCACAGCTATGGGAACTTCGGCACGCCCAGCGCGGTGCATGCGATGGGGCGCGCGATCAGCACGATCTCGGATCTGCAGGCGCCGACCGAGCCTAAAACGACGTTCACCGTTGCCATCGTATCTGGCGGCACGGCCATCAACGCCATTGCCGAGAAAGCGCAGCTTCAGCTCGATATCCGTTCAGAATCCGCGATCGCGCTGGCCGCGCTGGAAGAGCAGATCCTGGCCGCTGCTGAACGCGCCGGTGTGGACGAGGGGAAGCGCTGGGGCGCCGAGCCGGTGAGAGTCGAGCGCACACTGCTTGGCGACCGCCCGGCGGGGGCCGGGAGCAACGACGGCCTCATGGCCGCCACCTGGATTGGTGCGATGGTCGCTTTAGGGCAGAAACCGCCGGTTCCGGTGGCCAGCAGCACCGATGCGAACGTTCCGATGGGGCTGGGGATTCCGGCCATCACGGCTTCGGGCGGCGGTATTTCAGATAAGGCACATTCGCTGGATGAATGGTATGAACCCGTGAATGCGTGGCTCGGTCCGCAGGGACTGTTGTTGACGACGCTGGCATTGACCGGCGTCGAAGGCGGCCCGAAGCCTTTGCTGCCCCGCCGTCGCTGAACGCCGACGTCCGGCGGGCCGCGCAGATGAGTAACAGGTACTACTGTTGATGTTACTTATATAGTACAAACGCTGCCTTCGACCGAATGGGGAGTAGTGTCTACATGGATTGGATGACGCGTGGCGCGGTGCTGGCAATCGCATTCTTGACGATGGCGGGTTGCGGCGGTGGCGGGGGCGGTACCCTGGGAGGCGATGGCAGTGCGTTGGGCGGCGGGAGCGGAGGCGGTCCGCCGGGCGGTTCCCTCGGCGGCGGGAGCAAGGACTATACGCCGGGAATCTTCGCCCAGTCCCTGACTCTGGCCAACCAATGCCAGTCCCCTCGGGCGGGTACCTCCGATCGCAGCGGCTCGACCTTCACCGAGAATATGTTTCTGCGGTCCTGGACCAACGAAACTTATCTCTGGTATTCGGAAGTCGCCGACACCAATCCGGGAAGCAGTTCCACCGAGACGTATTTCCAGCAGCTGAAGACACTGCAGAACACGCCGTCCGGACGCCCCAAGGATCGTTTCCATTTCACTTACTCCACCGCGGAGTGGGAGCAGCTGTCCGAGGCCGGGGTCGAGGTGGGTTACGGCGCCGATTGGTTGATCGTCTCCGGTCTGCCGCCGCGCAAGGTCATCGTCGCCTACACCGAGCCTGGCAGCCCGGCCAATGTGCAGGGTGTGCCGCGCGGGGCCGAAATTCTTTTCGCCGACGGTGTCGACGTGGTCAACGCGGGATCGAGCTCCGCGGTCGATCAGATCAACGCCGCTTTGTTTCCAGCAACGGCCGGCGAGTCCCACTCGTTCGAGATTCGCGACACTCTCGGTAACAGGCGAACTGTCCCGCTCACCAGCGTCGAGGTCACGCACACGCCGGTGCTGATCTCCAAGACCATCGATCAATCGGGCGAACGCGTCGGTTATCTGCTATTCAACGATCACATCGCGACCGCCGAGACGCAGTTGATCTCCGCGATCAACACGCTGCGTAACGCGGCGGTCTCCGATCTGATTCTGGATCTTCGTTACAACGGCGGCGGTTATCTGGATATCGCCAGCGAGCTGGCCTACATGATCGCCGGCCCCACTCAGATCGCCGGCCGGCCGTTCGAGCGCCTGGTGTTCAACTCGAAGTTCCCGAGCACCAATCCCGTTACTGGCGAGGCACTGACGCCCACGCCGTTTCATTCGACCGCACGCGGCTTCCCGTCGCCCAATCGCACAGCGCCGGGCACGCCGCTGCCGACTCTCAATCTGCAGCGCGTCTATGTCATCACCAGCGCCAACACCTGCTCGGCGAGCGAATCCATCATCAACAGTCTGCGCGGCGTCGGCGTCGACGTGTATCAGATCGGCTCGACGACTTGCGGCAAGCCGTACGGTTTCTATCCCCAGGACAACTGTGGCACGACGTACTTCTCGATCCAGTTCGAGGGTCGCAACGCGGCCGACTTCGGCAATTATCCAGACGGCTTCTCGCCGGAGAATGCCAGCGATCAAGGCAGTGTCGAGCTGGACGGTTGCTCCGTCGCGGACGATTTCACCAAGCCGTTGGGCGATGTGACCGAGCGCCGTCTGGCGGCGGCGTTGTCGTTCCGTGCGAGCGGCAATGTGAGTTGTCCGGCTCCGACGGGCTTTGCGCCGGGCACCCAGCTGAGCTCGAAGCCGGCGCTGAACAGCACCGAAGGCGTCATGGTCAAGTCGCCGGCGCGCGAGAATCGGATCGTCGAGCGGCCTAGGACCGGGATTGCTTTTTGAGCTTGCGCCACAGCGTCGTGCGACTGATCCCCAGTCGCTCGCTCGCTCTGGCGTAAGAGCCATCATTTTCCTCGAGCACGCGCCGAATCAGATCGATCTCCGACTCGGCGCGATGCGCGGCGATCGAGGAGTTGGGTCGGTTGGGGACCGCGACGACGATTTCCGGCATCAGCTCGCGTAGCTGCATATCGCCGAGCAGCGCATCGTTCGGGCTCGCGAGCATCGCCACGCGTTCCAGCAGGTTCTCCAGCTCGCGCACATTGCCCGGCCATTCGTAGTTCCACGCCGCGTCCAGCAGTTTCTGCACGCGATGATCCTGCGTGATGTCGATGCCCGTACGCGTCGCGATCTTGCGCGCGAGATGAGCGACCAACTCGGGCAGATCCTGTCGACGCTCGCGCAGGCCCGGCAATTCCAGCCGCAGGATGTTGAGTCGATAGTAAAGGTCACGACGAAAGTCGCCGGTGAGGATGCGCTCTGTCAGGTCGCGATGCGTGGCCGCGATCACGCGAACGTCGACGCGCGTCGGCTCGATCGCCCCGACACGTAATATTTCTTTTTCTTGCAGCACGCGTAGCAAGCGGGTCTGCAACGACACGGGCATCTCACCGATCTCGTCCAGGAAGATCGTGCCCGTGTGCGCGGCTTCGAACAGACCGAGCTTGCCGCCGCGTCGCGCGCCGGTGAAGGCGCCTTCTTCGTAGCCGAACAACTCGCTCTCGAGCAGCGATTCTGGAAATGCGCCGCAGTTGATGGCGATGAAAGGTTGATTCGCACGTTTGCTCGCCGCGTGGATGCCTTGAGCGAGCAGCTCTTTACCCGTGCCGCTCTCCCCGAAGATCAGCACCGTCGCATCGCTGCGTGCATATTGGGCCGCCAACGATCGGGTATGGACGATGCCGGGACTCGTGCCGACCAGATCGTTGAGTCGATAGCGAACATTGGCCGCGGGCTTGTGACGACGCGCGCGCAAATCGCGATCGACCCGTTGAATCGATTCCGGATCCTGACAGGTGAGCACCGCGCCGGTTTGCGCGCCTTGCTCCGTGATCGGCAGCCGGCTCGTGAGCACGGCACGCGCGCCGATCTTCTGCAATTCATCGATTTCCGCGCGTGGCTCACGCAACGTGCGTGCAAGTGAAAGCTCCGGCGCGACCTCGCTGAGCTTGCGGCCGATGAGATCGGCAGCGGGTCGTTCCAATAGCCGAGCCATCGCGGGATTCAAAATTTCGATCCGCTCATCCATATCGACCGCGACCACGCCATCGCGCAGCTGGCCGAGAATCGTATTCAAGCGTTCACGCTTCGCGCCCTCCAGGTGCGACAGGCGCGCCATCTCAACGGCGTCGTCGAGCGCTTCGCGGACCGCGTCTTCGGAATAAAGAAACACGCTTGCCATGCCGGCCGCTTCGGCGAGATCCGCCACCAGCCCCGGTGCGACGACCACTTCGATGCCACGAGCGCGCAGCTCCAGCACGCAATTCCGTGCGTCGTCCGTGGTTCGATAACTCCGCTGCTCGATGCCCAAGTTGAACAGCTCATTGAAGCGTTCGAGCTCGACGGGCAGGGCGCCGTGCGTCACGAGTGCGATACGCGATGAGATACTCCGGGCGCGGCCGAGCGCGCTCATGATGTCGAGACCGCCCACGCGAACCAGCACTACGGGCAGCTCGACATGCTGTCGAAGGTAGGCGCCGTTGGAGCCGGCGGCCACGAGCACATCGATGGGCTGCTGGCGGCTCAACTCGTTGATAGTGTCGACCGCCGTCTCGAAGCCGCTGTCGAGCACCTCGACCCGCGCGACCCGTGCGTAAGCGGGGGCGAGGTCCCGAAACAGGTCCTTCAGCCGGTGCAGTCCGACGGCGACGATCCGGAGCGGGTCATTGGGGCGGGCGACCTGGGCGTTCATGACAGTAGTTTCATCATTGTTTCAGCCTGAAACTGTACTGTTTCGAGAATGAAACTGCCACCGGATGCGCCGAGGCAGGCTCCGGACGAGCCCCAGACGAATCAGCGGGTTACGCGCGAGTGAGGGAATGACCCTCGTGGCATAAGTCTTGCTCTCCCTCCGCAACCCCAGCTTCGACCTTTCGAAGGAGACTTCCATGGCATCCGCCGGACAAAATTTCCGCTCCGCCCTGGCCGCCGAGCAACCGCTGCAGATCGTCGGCACGATCAACGCGAATCATGCGCTGCTTGCGAAGCGCGCCGGATATCGCGCGATCTACCTGTCGGGCGGCGGTGTCGCGGCCGGTTCGCTGGGCATGCCCGACTTGGGGATCAACAATCTCGACGACGTGCTGACCGATATCCGTCGCATCACCGATGTGTGCGATCTGCCGCTGATCGTCGACATCGACACCGGCTTCGGTCCGAGCGCCTTCAACATCGCGCGCACCGTCAAGAGCCTGATCAAGTTCGGCGCGGCCGGCTGCCACATCGAAGACCAGGTCGGAGCCAAGCGCTGCGGCCATCGTCCGGGCAAGGAACTCGTGTCCACCGAAGAGATGGTGGATCGCGTGAAGGCCGCGGCCGATGCCAAGACCGACCCGGATTTCTACTTGATCGCGCGCACCGACGCGATCGCCTCGTTCGGCATCGACGCCGCGATCGAGCGTTCGGTGAAATGCGTGGAGGCGGGCGCCGATGCGATTTTCGCCGAAGCGGCCTACGACCTGCCGACCTATCGGAAGTTCGTCGATGCGGTGAAGGTCCCGGTGCTCGCGAACATCACCGAGTTCGGCAAGACGCCGCTATTCTCCGTGCCCGAGCTGAAGAGCGCGGGTGTGGCGATGGTGCTGTATCCGCTCAGCGCCTTCCGCGCGATGAACAAGGCCGCCGAGAATGTTTACGAGGCGATCCGCCGCGACGGCCATCAGCGGAACGTCATCGACACGATGCAGACGCGCGAAGAACTGTATGAGCGCATCGGTTATCACGCTTACGAGCAGCATCTCGATGCGCTCTTCAAAGCGAAGAAATAATCGGGCGCTTTAGTAACAAACGACGAGGAGACATTGAATGAGCGACGCTCCCACTCAGACCGGTTTCAAGCCAAAGAAGTCAGTTGCACTGTCCGGCACGGTCGCTGGCAACACCGCGCTTTGCACGGTCGGTCGCAGCGGCAACGATTTGCACTACCGCGGCTATGACATTCTGGATCTGGCGGCTCAGTCCGAGTTCGAAGAAATCGCTCACCTGCTGGTGCACGGCAAGTTGCCGACTTCCGCCGAGCTGGCGGCGTACAAGACCAAGCTGAAATCGCTGCGTGGCCTGCCCGCCGCGGTGAAGACGGCGCTCGAGCAGTTGCCGCCGTCGGCTCATCCGATGGACGTGATGCGCACGGGCGTTTCCGTGCTCGGCTGTGTGAATCCGGAGAAAGACGATCACAATCACGCCGGCGCGCGTGACATTGCCGACAAGCTGATGGCCTCGCTCGGTTCGATGCTGCTGTACTGGTATCACTACGCTCACAACGGCAAGCGCATCGAAACGGAGTCGGATGAAGATTCCATCGGGGGCCACTTCCTGCACCTGTTGCATCAGCAGAAGCCGCCTCGTTCGTGGGTGAAGGCGATGCACACGTCGCTGATCCTGTACGCCGAGCACGAGTTCAACGCGTCGACGTTCACGTCTCGCGTCGTTGCCGGCACCGGCTCCGATATGTACTCGGCGATCTGCGGCGGCATCGGCGCGCTGCGTGGCCCGAAGCACGGCGGCGCCAACGAGGTCGCGTTCGAAATCCAGAAGCGCTACGACACGCCGGCCGAGGCGGAAGCGGACATCCGCGCCCGCGTCGAGCGCAAGGAAGTCGTGATCGGCTTCGGCCACCCGGTCTACACGATCTCCGACCCGCGCAACAAGGTGATCAAGCAGGTCGCGCTCGATCTGTCGAAGGAAGCGGGCAACACCAAGATGTACGACATCGCCGAGCGCCTGGAAACGGTGATGTGGGAGATCAAGAAGATGTTCCCGAACCTGGACTGGTTCAGCGCCGTCAGCTATCACGTGATGGGCGTGCCGACCGCCATGTTCACGCCGCTGTTCGTGATCTCTCGCACCTCGGGCTGGAGCGCCCACATCATCGAGCAGCGCATTGACGGTAAAATCATCCGTCCGAGCGCCAACTATACCGGTCCGGAAGACCAGAAGTTCGTGCCGATCGATCAGCGCAAGTAAGCCGAAGGTTTATGAACACAGCCCATCGCAAACGTCTGCCCGGAACCCAGCTGGATTATTTCGACGCGCGTGAAGCCGTCGATGCGATCCAGCCGGGCGCCTATGCCAAGTTGCCCTACACCTCGCGTGTGCATGCCGAGAACCTGGTGCGTCGCTGCGATCCAGCGACGCTCACGGCTTCGCTGAAGCAGCTCATCGAGCGCAAGCGGGATCTGGATTTCCCGTGGTTCCCGGCCCGCGTCGTATGTCACGACATCCTCGGGCAGACGGCGCTGGTGGACCTGGCCGGTTTGCGTGACGCCATCGCCGAGAAGGGTGGCGATCCGGCCCAGATCAATCCTGTCGTGCCGACGCAGCTGATCGTCGACCACTCGCTGGCGGTCGAATACGGCGGCTACGACAAGGATGCGTTCGCGAAGAACCGGGCGGTGGAAGATCGTCGCAACGACGATCGGTTCCATTTCATCAACTGGACCAAGCTGGCGTTCCAGAACGTGGATGTGATTCCGCCGGGCAACGGCATCATGCACCAGATCAATCTGGAGCGGATGTCGCCGGTCATTCACGCCGTCGACGGCGTGGCGTTCCCGGACACGCTGGTCGGCACGGACAGTCACACGCCGCACGTCGACGCTCTTGGCGTGATCGCCATCGGCGTCGGCGGTTTGGAAGCGGAGAGCGTGATGCTCGGTCGCGCATCCTGGATGCGTTTGCCGGACATCGTCGGCGTCGAGCTGACGGGCAAGCCTGCGCCGGGCATCACGGCGACCGACGTCGTGCTCGCGCTGACCGAGTATCTGCGTAAAGAGAAGGTCGTCGGTGCGTACATCGAGTTCTACGGCGAAGGTGCTTCGGCGCTGACGTTGGGCGATCGCGCCACTATTTCCAACATGACGCCGGAGTTCGGCGCCACCGCGGCGATGTTCTTCATCGACCAGCAGACCATCGATTACCTCAAGCTCACCGGTCGCAGCGACGAGCAGGTAAAGCTCGTCGAGACTTATGCGAAGCAGGCGGGCCTGTGGGCCGACAGCCTGACGACCGCTGAATATGAGCGGGTGCTGAAGTTCGATCTTTCTTCGGTCGTTCGTAACATGGCGGGTCCGTCGAATCCGCATAAGCGCCTGCCGGTGACCGAGCTCGCCACACGCGGCATCGCCGGCAAGTGGGAAGAAGTCCCCGGCCAGATGCCGGATGGCGCGGTGATCATCGCCGCGATCACGAGCTGCACGAATACCAGCAACCCGCGTAACGTCATCGCTGCGGGCTTGCTCGCGCGCAATGCGAATGCTCGCGGCCTCACTCGCAAGCCTTGGGTGAAGTCTTCGCTCGCTCCGGGATCGAAGGCCGTGCAGTTATATCTGGAAGAAGCGAAGCTGCTGCCCGAGCTGGAAAGCCTGGGCTTCGGTATCGTCGCGTTCGCCTGCACGACGTGCAATGGCATGTCGGGCGCGCTGGATCCGAAGATTCAGCAGGAGATCATCGATCGCGATCTGTACGCGACGGCGGTGCTCTCGGGCAATCGTAACTTCGATGGCCGCATTCATCCGTACGCCAAGCAGGCGTTCCTGGCATCGCCGCCGCTGGTGGTCGCATACGCCATCGCTGGCACGATCCGTTTCGATATCGAGAAGGACGTGCTCGGCCATGACGCGAGTGGCCAGCCGGTTTATTTGAAAGATATCTGGCCGAGCGACGCGGAGATCGACGCCATCGTCGCCAAGAGCGTCAAGCCCGAGCACTTCCGCAAGGTGTACGAGCCGATGTTCGCGCCGAGCGCCGCCAGCGCTGTGAAGATCAGCCCCTTGTACAACTGGCGGCCGCAGAGCACTTACATTCGCCGTCCGCCGTATTGGGAAGGCGCGCTGGCGGGTGTGCGCACGTTGAAAGGCATGCGGCCGCTCGCGGTGCTGCCGGATAACATCACGACGGATCATTTGTCGCCGTCCAATGCGATCCTGCCGGACAGCGCCGCGGGTGAATATCTCGCGAAGATGGGCTTGCCGGAGGAAGACTTCAATTCCTACGCGACGCATCGTGGCGATCACCTCACGGCGCAACGCGCGACCTTCGCGAATCCGCAGCTGGTGAACGAGATGGCGGTCGTCGATGGTCAGGTCAAGAAAGGATCTCTGGCGCGGATCGAACCGGAAGGTAAGGTCACGCGCATGTGGGAAGCGATCGAGACCTATATGAACCGCAAGCAGCCGCTGATCATCATCGCCGGTGCCGACTACGGTCAGGGCTCGTCGCGTGACTGGGCGGCGAAGGGCGTGCGCCTCGCGGGGGTGGAAGCCATCGTTGCCGAAGGGTTCGAGCGCATCCATCGCACCAACCTGATCGGCATGGGCGTGCTACCGCTGGAGTTCAAGCCCGGCGTGAATCGCAGGACGTTCAACATCGACGGCACCGAAACTTATGACGTCGTCGGCGAACGTAAGCCGCGCGCCGATCTGACGCTGGTGATCCATCGAAAGAACGGCGAGCGTGTCGAAGTGCCTGTCACTTGCCGACTGGATACCGCCGAGGAAGTGTCCATTTACGAAGCCGGCGGCGTGCTGCAACGGTTCGCTCAGGACTTCCTGGAGTCGTCGAAGGTGGCATGACGCCGCCTTCGGCTATGCATACGAGACAGTTATGGCCAACGCACCGCAGATCAAAATCCCCGCCACCTACATGCGTGGCGGTACCAGCAAGGGAGTGTTCTTCCGATTGCAGGATCTGCCTGCGGCGGCCCAGGCGCCGGGCGCGGCGCGAGACGCGTTGCTCCAGCGCGTGATCGGCAGTCCCGATCCGTACGGCAAACAGATCGATGGCATGGGAGGCGCGACCTCGAGCACCAGCAAGACCGTGATCGTGTCGAAGAGCACGAAGGCGGATCACGACATCGATTATTTGTTCGGCCAGGTGTCAATCGATAAACCGTTCGTCGATTGGAGCGGTAACTGCGGCAACCTGTCCGCCGCCGTCGGGCCCTTCGCGATCAGCAACGGGCTGATCGATCCGAGCCGCATTCCTAAGAACGGGACGGTCACCGTGCGTGTCTGGCAGGCGAACATCGGCAAGACCATCGTCGCGCACGTGCCGATCACAGACGGCGCCGTGCAGGAGACCGGCGATTTCGAGTTGGACGGTGTGACTTTCCCGGCCGCTGAAGTGCAGCTCGAGTTCCTGAATCCCGCCGCGGACGAAGAGGGCGCGGGTGGAGCGATGTTTCCGACCGGCAATCCGCTCGACGATCTGGAGGTGCCCGGCGTCGGCACTTTGAAAGTCACGATGATCAATGCCGGCATTCCGACCATCTTCGTGAACGCCGATGCCATCGGCTACACCGGCACCGAGTTGCAGGAAGCCATCAACGGCGACGGCAAGGCGCTTGCAATGTTTGAAAACATTCGTGCGCACGGCGCGATTCGGATGGGACTGATCAAGACGCTCGAAGAAGCCGCGAAACGTCAGCACACGCCGAAGGTGGCGTTCGTCGCGCCGCCGAAGAGCTATGTTTCTTCCAGTGGCAAGCACGTGCAGGCCGGCGACGTCGATTTGCTCGTGCGTGCGTTGTCGATGGGTAAGTTACATCACGCGATGATGGGCACGGCCGCCGTTGCGATCGGCACGGCCGCCGCGATCCCCGGCACGTTGGTCAATCTGGCCGCGGGTGGAGGAGAGCGGAACACGGTTCGCTTCGGTCACCCGTCCGGCACGCTGCGCGTCGGCGCCGAGGCGAGCAAGATCGACGGCGAATGGATGGTCACCAAAGCCATCATGAGCCGGAGCGCCCGCGTACTCATGGAAGGTTGGGTGCGCATCCCCGGCGACTCCTATTGAAGAAAGCCCGGGGCGCGGCCTGTCCGCGCCCCTGCACGCAACTGTGACGCCCGTCACGAAAATTCTCCGGGTGTCGCCATTTAAGAACTCCGAACGGCCCGCCGCCTTCAAGGACTGAGAGCGCGAGGAACCCCGGTCTTGGACCGAAACGTGTGTCGCGCTCAAGACGACAACCACCAGGAGTTTCAGACATGCTTTCTCTTCACACCAACGCTGCGGCTCTGTCCTCGCAGAACTCGGTCGGCGCCACTCAGAAGTCCCTGACCACCTCTTTGACCCGCCTCGGCACCGGCTTCCGCGTGAACAGCGCGATGGACGACGCCGCCGGCTTGCAGATCGCGACCCGCTTGGACGCGCAGTCGCGCGGCATGGCCGTCGCTCAGCGCAACACCCAGAACGGCATCTCCATGATGCAGACCGCTGAAGGCGCGTTCTCGGAATTGACCAACGTGCTGCTGCGTATGAAGGACCTCGCGACCGAAGCTTTCAACGCCTCTTCGACGGCGGACGACAAGACGGCGCTGCAGGCGGAATTCGACGCCCTGGGCTCTGAAGTCGCGAACATCATCAAGAGCACGGCGTTCGGCGGTCAGAACCTGTTCAGCGCCGATGGCACGACGGTGCCGGCCGCGGGTGCTGCTGCTGGCTTGCTGGGTACGGCGGGCGGTATCACGTTCCAGATCGGTGCCACCGCCAACGAAACGATGGTGGTCGACACTGAAACCGGCCTGCAGGACCTGGCGACCGCGCTGGATGCGGTGAGCGCGAACTACGCCCTCGCCACGCCGGCCACGGGCACGGAGCTGACTGGCGGTACCAACGCCATCATCACCGACATCAACACCGCCATCGACGCCGTCGGCACGGTGCGTGCGCAGCTCGGTGCGGCTTCGAACCGCCTCGATCACGTGTACAACAACCTCGGCAACATGATCCAGAACACGACTGCTTCGAAGGGTCGCATCATGGACGTGGACTATGCCTTCGAAACGTCGAACTCGACCAGCAAGCAGCTGCTGTTGCAGGCTGGTACGTCGGCCCTCAAGCAGAGCAGCAGCTTGTCGCAGCTGGTGATGTCTCTGATGCAGTAATAATGAGACGCCGTGGTCCTGATGGCGCGGCACTCATGTAGACACGGGAGGAGCCGACCGTGCGAACGGTTGGCTCCTTTTGTTTATAACAAGGCGACAGCACTGGGGATGACGACCAAATGTCTGTGGTGGATAGAGTCGCCGCGATAGTTCAGCCGCGCATCGCACCGCGCATCGGCGAACGAAAAACCCTGCCGACGCCCGGCGACACACTGTTATTGACGCTGGCCGAAGCTGCTGGCGACGATCTGCTCGTCACCATGGCGAATGGCACCGAGCTGCGCCTGGTGGGATTGAATCGATTGAGCGAGGCGTTGCGGCCTGGCGATACCTTGACGATGCAAGTCCTCGCGACCGAGCCGCATCTGGAGCTCGCGTTCCGCGAGTCGCCGAGCTCGAGCTCCAGCTCGAATGCCAACGGATCGAACGGTTCCTCCGCGCCGCCTCTGACTCAATACAAAGCCATGCAATTGGACCAGGCCGTGCTGAAGCAGATTGCCTGGCAACTGCCCGATCCGGCCGCGCTCGCGACGTCCTGGCGATCGCTGGCACAAGAGCATTGGACCCGTCCGGCGACCGAGCCTTGGGTTCGTGCGCAGGATTTCGCGGCGGGCGATTCGCCCGGACCGCATGCAGGGACCGCCGCGCTGTTTCGTGAGCCGGCGTTCATGGCGAATCACACGACGCAGGACCGCTGGGTGTTGCCAGTGTATGCGTGGGCCGGAATGCAGTTGATGTTACGTCTGGTCGTTGCGATCGATAGGGCACGTCGCAAGCCGCAGCGCCGTGGCTTGCCCTTGGCGTTGCAGCTCGGCCTGTCGCCCCCTTCGATGGGCGGCATCGTGCTGCATGTTCAATCCTCCGGTGAGGATGTGGAATTGCTGGTGGCCTGCGAGCAGCGTCCGAGTCTGCTCGCGATTCAGCAGGCGCTGCCGGGCATCGCCTCGGCATTGAGTCGCGCCGGCCTGCGACTCAGAAGGGCGCAAGTTACGCAGGGCAACGCTTTGCTCAGCGTCGTTAACGAGAACTCATCGAGCATGTTGCCGCCCCATCTCGACGTGGAGCTGCCCTCGGCGGCATTGTTTCGATCGGCGGCCGAAGCCGCGATCGTCATCCTGCAGCTTCGACCCAGAGCGGAGCTCGGCGCACGCTGATCATCCCAGAGAGCCGATGATGCTGATATCCCTGTGCTCCGGAATCTCGTTGTATGAAAGCACCGAAAGGCCGGGCGCGAACAACCTCGCGTATCTCGCGAGCAGCGGACGAATCTGCGGCATCACCAGCAAAAGCGGCGGCACGCCTTGCTGCTTCATCTGTTCGCGCATCACCGGCATATTGGTCTGCAACTGCGACAGCAGGTTGGGATCGACCGGATAGTTGTCGAGCGCGACCTTGCCCGACTGCGTCGCCTGATTGAGTGAGCCGAGCAACATGTTTTCCAGCTCGCCGGTCAGGTTGAACGCTTTCATCTGCGGCGACTTGCCCAGGATCGAGCTCACGATCTGCCGGCGCAGGGCACAGCGCACCTCGGCGGCGAGCAGAATCGGGTCCTTGGTGGTCTCGGCGCTTTCCAGCAGTGTCGTCGCGATGGGCACGATGTCTTTCAACGACACGTTCTCCGCCAGCAGCAGCCGGAACACCTTCAACAACTGGCTGTGAGTGAGCGCCTTCTCCAAGGCCGCCGACAGTTTCGGCGACATCGCCGCCAGTCGCTCGAGCAGGGCGGGGACGTCCTCGTGACGGATGATCTCGGAGAGATGCTCACGCACGAGCTTGGAGACATGGGTGGCAATCACGCTGGCGCCATCGACGACTTGATATCCCAGGCCGAGCGCGTTGGCGCGCTCCGACGGGGCGATCCAGATCACCGGCATGCCATACGCGGGCTCGACGCCCGGAATGCCATCGATCGGGCCATACACCTGCGCCGAAGCGATCGCCAGCAGCTTGTCCGGCTGAATCTCGGCCTCGGCGATCACGCTGCCGTTCAACAGCACTGAATATTGAGTCGGCGGCAACGTCAAATCGTCACGCACGCCAATGGGCGGCAGCAACAGACCCATCGATTCGCTCATCTGCTGTCGAATGCCTTTGAGTCGGCCATCGAGCGGCGCGCCCTGGCCGCGATCGATCAGATTCACCAGCTTGTAGCCGACGCTGACGGCGAGCGGCTCCACGAACGGCAGACTGCGCCAATCCAGTTCCGGCGTCGGCTGCGCGAGGATCGCGGCCTCGGTCGCCGCATTCGTATCGGGCTTTTCCGCAGCATGTTTGCTCATGCGCCACGCCGCGAACGCGAGCACAGCGGCGAACGAAAGGAACGTCAGCCAAGGCATGCCGGGGATCAAGCCGAGCACGAGCATCATGGCGGCCGCGCCCCACAACACGCTCGGCGACGCGAGCATCTGCGAGCCGACCTGCTGTTCGAAGTCGCCCGAGTCGCTGATACGCGTGACGATGATCGCCGCCGCCGCCGAGAGCAGCAGGGCCGGGATCTGCGCGACCAGGCCGTCGCCGATCGTGAGCAAGGCGTACAGCTTGAACGCCTCGCCGAACGACAGGCCGTGCATCAGCGAGCCGATGATGACGCCGCCGACCATGTTGATCAGCAGCACCAGGATGCCGGCGATGGCGTCGCCGCGCACGAACTTCGACGCACCGTCCATCGCGCCGTAGAAGTCCGCTTCCATCGCGACTTCACGACGCCGCTGCTGAGCCTTCTCCTGATTGATCAGGCCGGCGTTCAGATCCGCGTCGATGGCCATCTGCTTGCCGGGCAACGCGTCGAGGGTGAAGCGCGCCGACACTTCGGAGATACGCTCGGCGCCCTTGGTCACGACCGCGAAGTTGATGATCATCAAGATGACGAACACCACCAGGCCGACGACGAAGTTGCCACCGATCACCACATGTCCGAATGCCTCGATCACGCTACCGGCGGCGTGCGTGCCTTCATGACCGTTCAGCAGCACGACGCGCGTCGAGGCGACGTTCAGCGCCAGTCGCATCAACGTGGTCGCGAGGATGATGGTCGGGAACACCGAAAAATCCAGCGGCCGGCGGCTGGTCACGCTGACGAGGACCACGATCAACGCCAGGACGATGTTGAACGTGAACAACACGTCCAGTAGCAGCGGCGGCAGCGGCAAGATGATCATTGCCAGCAGTGCCATCAGGAACAATGGCACGGCCGCGCGATGCTGCCGGAGCGAGTGGACGGTGCGGCTCAGGAAATTGTCAGGCGGTGGGGTGCTCATGCACGGCTACCCTTCGAAACGCGGAAATGAAAGATCGCCGGGCAACGTCGGCAAGACATTGCGACGGCCCTTGCGGAATGCTTGGATCTGCAGCACGTACGCCAGCACGCTGGCGACGGCTTCGTACAACGCCGCCGGAATCTGCTGATTCACCTGGCTGGTGTTGTAAATGGCGCGTGCCAGCGGCGGCAGCGTCACGACTTCGACGTTGTGCTCGATGGCGACGGCCTTGATGAACAGCGCCATCTCATCGACACCCTTGGCGATGACGAACGGCGCTTGCGCGCGCTTCTCGTCGTACTTCACGGCCACGGCGTAGTGTTCGGGATTCACGATCACCACATCCGCGGTCGGCACGGCCTTGCGCACGGCGCCGCGCGACATCTTCTGCTGGATCTGGCGGATGCGCTGTTTGATTTCAGGCCGACCTTCGCTGGTCTTGTGCTCTTCCTTGACCTCGCGCTTGGTCATGCGCTGCTCGCGCATGAACACGAAGGTCTGCACGGGCAGATCGATGATGGCGAACACGATGAACACCGCGCACAGCGCCATCACACCGCTGAGCATCAGATCCGCGCCACCCTCGATGGCTTCGGGAAGCGGGCGGGTCTGCAACTGCAAGTAATCGGCGATGCTGCCGCGCGCGACCCACCACAAAGTCGCGATCAGCACCGTGGCCTTGAGCATGGACGCCAGCGTCTCGATCAGATGCCGCTGGCCGAACATGCGCTTGAAATAGGACAGCGGATTCAGCTTGTCGAAGCGCGGCTTCATCGGCGTCAGGCTCATCACCCAGCCGCCCGGAAACAGCGAACCGAGGCCCACCAGCAACGGCAGGACGAGCAGCGGCAGCACCATCTTGAACAGCAGTGTCATGCTGGCGGAGAACAGCGTGGAGCTCGCATTCTCCAGATTGCCGGGTTCGGGCATCGGCACGAAGCTGCGCGCGAACAGCTCGCGGAAATCCTGCAGATACCCGGGCAGCAGAAACACGATCAGTTGCAAACAAAGAAAGATGCCGAGCGCCGTCGTCCAGTCGCGCGATCGTGCAACCTGACCTTGCTCACGGGATTTGCGCAGCTTCTGGGCTGACGCTTTTTCGCTCTTGTCGTCTTGTGAGGGGTCCGACATGGTGTCACCCCGTCTTCAGGCGCAGCAGTTCGAGCACCTGCTGCGTCAGTCTCAAATAATGTCCGGGCACCACTCGCGCCAGATATCCCAGCATGAACAGTCCGAATATGATGATGGCCGAGAACCCCAGCGAATACAGGTTCAGCGCCGGCGCGATTCGGTTCAACAGGCCGAAGCCCATCTGCACGACCAGAGTGGAGAACACGATGGGAATGGCGAGCAGCAGCGCCGCCGAGAACACCCAAACGACGTTGTACGCGATGTCACGCAAGGTATCGATGTCCAGCGGCCCACCCACCGGCCAGGTATGGAAACTGGCGCCGATGACCTGAGCGATCACCAGATGACCGTCGATGCCGAAGAACACCAGCACGCTCAACAGATAGAGCAGGGTTGCGATCACGTCCGATGAAGTGCCGGTCATGGGATCGTTCATGACGGCCATCGACAAGCCCATCTGCGAGGACACGACGAAGCCCAGCATCTGCATCACGGCCATGGTGAGATGGAAGGCAAGACCGAGGCCGAAGCCGATCAGCGCCTGATTCGCCGTCATCACCAGCGCGTTCAGCGACAACGGATCGATCGGCGTCACCGGCTGCGCCACTGGAATGAAGATCACGGCCAGCACCACCGACAGCAGCACGCGCACGGTGACGGGCACCATGTTCTCGCCGATGATGGGAGCGGCGTTGAGCATGCCGAGCACGCGACAGAACGGCCACCAGACTGCGCTGAGCAGGTTCGGCAGTTGCTGGAGTAGCACCGCTTCCATGCATCCTGCCTCAGCCGCCCGCCAACTGCGCTGCGCCTCTGAACACGGCGACACAGAAGTCCATGAGTTGCGCCGCCATCCAATGCCCGGTCAATGCAATCGCCAGCAATGTCACCAGCAGGCGGGGCAGGAAGCTCAGCGTCTGCTCGTTGATCTGAGTCGCGGCTTGAAACAAACCGATGACCAGGCCCACCAGCATGCCGGGCACGACCAGCACGCTGACCAGCAGCATCGTGAGTCGGAGCGCGGAGGCGACCAGATCGGCGGCGATATCGGCATTCATCTGCGGTCGCGCCTCGCTAATACGCCTGAATGCTGCCGACCAGGGTCTGCACCGTCAGCGTCCAGCCATCCACCAGCACGAACAGCAGCAGCTTCAATGGCAGCGAGATGACGAGTGGCGAGAGCATCATCATGCCCATGGCCATGAGCACCGAGGAGACGACCAGATCGATGATCAGAAAAGGAACGAACAGCATGCAGCCGATCTGGAACGCGGTCTTCAGCTCGCTCAACACGAATGCCGACAGCTTCACCAGGAACCCGTGCTGGGTCGGATCGGTGATGTTGGACTCGCCGGCGAGCTGCGCCATCTGCGTCAGCGCCCCTTTATGTGTCTGCGCCAGCATGAAGCGCGACAGCGGCGCCTCGGCATTCTTCAGGGCTTGTTGAAAGGTGATCTGCTCGTTGTCGAACGGCACCAGCGCTTCGGTGTAGATCTGCTCGCCGATCGGCCGCATCACCAGCAGTGTGAGAATGAGCGCGACGCCGGTGACGATCCGGTTCGGCAGACCCTGTTGCAGACCGAGTGCCTGGCGCAACAGCGCCAGGATGATCACGAAGCGCGTGAAGCTGGTCATCATCAGCGCCAGCACGGGCAGCAGCCCGAGCAGCGTCATGATGATCAGGACCTGGGTCTTGACCGTGAATTCGGTGGTGTTGCCGTCGGCGCTGGTACCGATGATTTCGATAGGCGCCGCGCCAGCCACGGAACACAGGCCGAGCAGCACCACGGCCGCTGCGACCAGGCGCGGCCATTTCCAGCGCAGGAGGGCCTGCGCTTGCGAGTCGATCATGGTGTCAGCGAGTCCAGATCCAGATCGCTGAGCTCGACCACCTTGAGGCCGTAGTTCTCGCCGCTGACCACCACTTCGGCGCGCCCGATGACGGTGCCGTTGACCTTGATGATCAGCGGCTCGCCGGCGAGCGTGTCCAGCTCGATGACGCTGCTGCGCTCGATCTCGGCCAGATCCTGCAACGACAGTTTGGCGGAGCCGACTTCGAGCGTCAGCGTCACCGGGATCCGGCGCATCATCGCCGCGAAGTTACGCTTGGCCGGAGCGGGCGCGGGCGGAGCGGCGGCTGGAGCCTCGTCCTCGAGCACGTCTTCCAGATCGGCCAGCAAATTGTCATCGGCAGGATTCGATGCGGTGTTCACGGTGTTCAATCCCTGGGTCAATCTACATCGGCTAAAGAAGTGAGACACAGCTTGCCGTGGTGTTCGGCAACGCTGGCGGTGAAAAGGCGCGAGTCGCCGATCAATACATCGGCATCGCCCACGCTGATCGGCAATACATCCCCCGGGCGTAGATCGAGCAGTGTCCCGAGCGACACTTCCTTTTCCAGCATGCGAGCCCGCAATGTCAGCTGCAGGCGCGCGGGAAACGGCTTGGTGGCCGTCATTTGTTTTTGTCTCGAACGATCGCGGCTCGGCGCCAGCGCCTGTAACAGGCGATTCATCCAGGCCGCGGAAATCTTCAGCAGGATATTCCCGTGAACGTTGCAGCGGGTTTCGCTGAGCGTCAGGCGCAGCAGCCATTCGCCTTCGCTCGCGCCTTGCAGGGCGGCTTCGACGAACGTGACGGCAGCGGGTGTTTCCACTGGCGGGCGTTGCACCGATTCGATCCGTCGCACGGCGAGCTCGACGAGTTGCTGGCCCAACATGGTGCCCAGACGCTCTTCGGTCGCGGTCTCGGGCTCATCGATGAGCGGAGCAGGCGACACAGCGCTGTCGACGCTCGGACCGGTCTCGGGCATCGCCGAGCCGTAGCGATAACGTAACAGGCAAAGCAACAGCGGCCGCTCGATTGCGAAGTGAATACGTCCGTCATGCGCGCTGTAGCTCAACCAGCGCTGCGAGTCCGCCGGAGCGGCGATGAGGGAAATTGCATCGATCTGAAAGTTCGCTTTGTAGCGCCGATTGATTCGCGCTCTGAAGAAATCGGCGCAGTCGTCGCGCAACTGATTGGCGAACCCGCCGAGCAAGTGAACCGGACGTCCCATGGTGCGCGGGTCGATCACTGAATGCGCGCGGACGTTGGGCTGTTTGTTCGTCATCGCTGCCACGTCCACCTCTCGTCGTCGGAAAAAAAACTAAGCGAGGCGGTTATCGCGTGTGCGTTCGAAATTCTTTAGCAGGCAAACCACTAAGTGCTCATCACTTGTGATTCACGTCACTAACCGAGCGCGCCGACTTAATCGAAAGTGCAGTCCGGCCGCTAATGGCCCGTTGCAGCCGCAATAGCGTCTGCGATTTGCGTCGTAAGTGCCGTGCTCATGGACGGTCTGATCCCTTCGGTAAGGGTTGGTCGTAGATGAGCATGCGTGGATGCGCTGAATTTGCTGGGAAAAGTGTGCTTCGCGTAGCAAAAGGCCGGACGCGAACTCAACTTGCGGCAAGCGCGCGTCGATGACGGGCTACGGATGGCTCAGCGCACTGCGGCGCCTGAAGAGCGACCAAGATGAGACAAAGGATTAAGCGATGCCCGTAACGCAGTTTTCACACAGCCCGATGGCTGCGGCGATCGAAGCCGTCCAATCGCGCATCTCCGAGGACGCCGCATCGCTACGGCAAATGGCGCCGACGCCCGCTGTAGCGAACGATCAACCTCAACGCCTCGATGGCTTCGCTTCGTTCTTCGAGCGAGCCGTACACAGTGTCGATGCTCAGGATCGCGCCGCCGCCGACAAGATGGCCGCGGTCGATGCCGGTCGCAGCGACGATCTGGTCGGCGCCATGCTGGCCAGCCAACAAGCGAGTCTGTCGTTCTCCATGCTGATGCAGGCCCGAAACAAAGTGGTCGGGGCCATGGAAGACCTGATCAAGCTGCCGTTGTAGGCCTCACCCAGTGACGAATACGTTGAAATCCGCGGTGGCCAGATTCTGGCCACGCAGTGGCGCCGCGAGCGCGCCCGACGGGAACGCAAGCGCGCCGTTCGAATGGTCGGCGCTGTTTCGCGGCCTGTTGCCTCTCGTGTTGCTCGCGACTGTCATCACCGCAGTGGTGTTGATGTTCGCATGGCGCGATCAGTCATCCTTCAAGCCGCTGTTCGGTGCGCGCGAGAAAGTCGCGGCCGCCGACATGATGTCCGTGCTCGACGGCGCCGGCATTCCGTATCGAATTCATCCCGACACCGGTCAGGTGCTCGTGCCTGGCAACCGACTCGGCGAAGTGCGCATGCTACTCGCATCGAAGGGCGTGGTCGCGCAATTGCCCGCCGGTCTCGAACTCATGGACCGCAGCGATCCGCTCGGCGTCAGCCAGTTCGTGCAGGACGTGCGCTTCCGGCGCGGTCTCGAAGGCGAGCTCGCTCAGAGCATCATGACCATCGACGCCGTCGAGACGGCGCGCGTTCACATCGCCATCGCCAAGTCTTCGTCGTTCGTCGTCAACACCGCCGAGCCGAGCTCCGCGTCGGTGGTGCTCGGCTTGAAGCCGGGCCGCAAGCTTTCCAATGAGCAGATCGCCGCCATCGTGAAAATGGTCGCGAGCAGCGCGACCGGGCTCGATCCCACCAATGTGACGCTGGTGGATCAGGCCGGCAACTTGTTGTCGTCTCGCGTGGATCTGGCGGAGGGCTTCGAGGCGCAAGTCAACGACGCCGCCGGTCACTATCGCGACGAAACGATGCGCAGCTCCGAGAATCTGCTCGCGCCGATCGTCGGCAACGAGAACTTCAAGCTCAGCGTCACCGCCGACGTCGACAACGACAAGGTGCAGGAGACGCACGAGCAGTACGGCGACACGCCGAAAGTCACGAACGAATCGACGCGTGCCGAGCAGGACACCGATCCGTTGGCGCTCGGCGTGCCGGGCTCGCTCAGCAATCGGCCCATCGATGTCGCCGCCGATGCCCAGGCGGGGCAGGAGAGCAGCACGCAGCGAAACGCCGCGACCCGGCAGTTCGCGTACGACCGCAGCGTCACTCAGATTCAGCGCAGTAAAGGCCGCTTGAAGAAACTGAGCGTCGCGGTGGTGCTCAACGATGCGGCCGCGCCAAGCGGCGGTGCCTGGAGCGAAGCGCAGCTCGCCAACATCGACAAGATTCTTCGCAGCGGTCTCGGCATCGACACAACGCGCGGCGACAGCCTGGTTGTTTCTTCGCTCGGCTTCCCGAAGCCGGTGGCGCCGCCGGTGTGGTGGCAGCAGCCTGAGCGCATGGTCGATATCGGCGTGTATGTGGCGTACGCGCTGGCTGCATTGTTTGCGTATCTGCTCATCGCTCGTCCGCTGTTGCGCATGGCCAAGCAGCGCCTGGAGTTGCCGGCGCCGACGGTGCAACAGATTGAAGCGACACCGGTACCGGCGGCTGCTCCCGCGGGCGCTGCTGTCGCCGCGGCCGCGCTGCCGACACCGAATGCGAGCAAGGGTCCGATTCCGGTCGGCCCGTTGCTGGAAGATTACGACCTGCCGCCTCCGGGCTCGCCGGTCGATGTGATGGTCGATCATCTGCGCGCGCTCGCGGCCAAGGAGCCGGAACGCGTCGCCGAAGTGGTGAAGCAGTGGGTGCAGAAGAATGTCCGACGTGAGTAATGCAGTCGCTCAAGTGGCCGCGTCTCCGCTGGAGCAGGCCGCCATCGTGTTGCTGAGTATGGGTGAGGAGCCGGCCGCCGCCGTGCTTCGTTGCCTGTCTCGCGAGGAGCTGCTGGAAGTGACCCAGGTGATGTCACGAATCAGCGGTATCAAAGTCGAGGCGGTGAAGCAGTCGCTGCAACGTTTCTTCGACGAATATCGTCAGCAGAGCGGCGTGCACGGCGCTTCTCGCTCCTATCTGAAACGTTCGTTGGATCTGGCGCTCGGCTCCGATATCGCCGACAGCGTGTTGAACAGCATTTACGGCGATGCCATTCGTCCGAAGCTGGCGCGCCTGCAGTGGGCGTCGCCGAAGTGGCTGGCCGAGCGTATCGGCCAGGAACATGTGCGCATGCAGACAGTGTTCCTCGCGTTCTTGCCGCCGTCGCTCGCGGGTCAAGTCATCGGTGCGCTGCCGGCTGGCACGCGCGATCTGGTGCTCGTGAATCTCGCGCGCTTGAACGAAGTCGATCACGAGTTGCTGGTGGAATTGGATGAGCTGGTCGAGCGCTGTCTCGCGAGCCTGGGCTTGCAGAGCACTAGCGTCGAAGGTGTGCGGCAGGTCGCGGAGATCCTCAATCGCCTGCCGGACAACCGCGCCAAGATGGTCGAAGTCTTGCGCAGTCACGATGCCGAAGTGGTCGCCGAGATCGAACGCAGCATGTACGACTTCTTCATTCTGTCGCGCCAGTCCGAAGCTACCCTGCTCAGAATCATGGAAGAAGTGCCCGTCGATCAGTGGGCCATCGCGCTCAAAGGTGCCGAGCCCGCGGTTCGCGACTCCATCATCAAAGCGATGCCGCGTCGTCAGGCGCAAAGCTTCGAAGAAACCATGCGTCGCAGTGGTCCGGTGTCGCGCAGCCGGGTCGAGCAGGCTCGCAACGAAATCATGGCGCAGGTCAAAGCACTGGCCGATGCCGGTGAGATCGAAGTCCAGTTGTTCGCCGAGGCGGTGTTGGAATGAGCCGCGTCTGGCGCTCACATCGGTTCACTGCGTTATCGCAGCTGGCGGACCCGAACGCCTGGGCCGGGCCGGGCGCGATGCCGTCGCAAGTTACCTCGGCCATGCACGATGGCTATCAACGTGGCATGGAGCGCGGCTATCGCGAAGGTCACGAAGCCGGCATGCGCAGTGGCATGGACACGGGCCGCGCCGAAGGGCGCGAAGAGGGCAAACAGCAAGGTCACGAAGCCGGCAGGCAGGAAGCGCTGGCGCGCTTCGAGCGGCTTTCGGCCCCGGTCACCGCGATGCTGGAAGAGCTGAAGAACATGCAGGCCGACTATCAAACGGCCATGCGCAAGGAGGTGATCGAGCTGGTCGCCAAGGTCGCGCGGCAGGTCATTCGTAAAGAAATCCAGATGCAGCCCATGCAGCTGCTCGCGCTGGTCGATGAAGCGCTCTCGACCATGCCGCGCGTCGCTGCCGATGAGATTGCGGTGTATCTGAATCCGCAGGATCTGGAGCGCGTCATCGAGCTCGACCCGGCGCAGGCCGAGCGCTGGAATTTGTGGGCGGACGACAAGCTCGAGCTCGGCGAGTGCCGCGTGAAGGCGGGAAGCCGCGAGGCGGATGCGGGTTGCAGTCAGCGCCTGGCCGCGTGCATGGAGCAGATCGAAGAGCGCTTGTTGCCGCACCAGGATGAGCAGGTGGCCGCATGATCGGCGCCGCGCTACGCGATCTGGAGCTGGAGTCGGTGCCGATTGCGACGCCGACCGGCCGACTGGTCGGTGCCTCCGGACTGCTGCTGGAAAGCCGCGGTTGTCCGTTGAGCACGGGGCAGCGCTGCAGCGTCGAGACCGGCAACGGCGATTGGATCGACGCGCAAGTGGTCGGCTTTCGCGAGGATGTTTCTTATCTGATGCCTTTCAAGCGGCCGGAAGGGCTCGCCACCGGCGCACGCGTGTTGCCGCAGACGGATCGCGATGTTCTGCGCATCGGCACGTCGTGGCTGGGGCGCATCGTCAACGGCTTGGGAGAGCCCGTTGACGGTCGCGGCCGGCTGGGTGGAGAGCATGTGCTCGACACGCAGCCGCCGCGAGTGAATCCGCTCAAGAAGAAGCCGGTGAAGGACGCGCTCGATGTGGGTGTGCGCGCCATCAACGGCATTCTCACTCTCGGCAAAGGGCAACGCGTCGGCCTGATGGCCGGCAGCGGCGTCGGCAAGAGCGTGCTGCTGGGATTGATCACCCGGCAAACGGTTGCAGATATCGTCGTCGTGGGCCTGATCGGTGAACGCGGACGTGAAGTGCGCGAGTTCATCGACCTGTCGCTTGGCGAAGCCGGAATGAAGCGCGCGATCGTTGTCGTTGCTCCGGCCGATGAGTCGCCGCTCATGCGTCTGCGCGCCACCGAGTTGTGCCACTCGATCGCCGCGCACTTTCGCGATCAGGGCAAGGACGTGCTGTTGCTCGTCGATTCATTGACGCGCTATGCGATGGCGCGTCGTGAAGTGGCGCTGGCGCTCGGTGAGCCGCCCGCGACTCGTGGTTATCCGCCGTCGGTATTCAGTCTGCTGCCGCAACTCGTCGAGACCGCCGGCAACGGCGAGCGTGAGGAGGGCAGCATGAGCGCCATCTACACCGTGCTCGCGGAAGGCGACGATCAGCAAGACCCCGTCGTCGACACCGCGCGCGCCATTCTCGATGGACACATCGTATTGACTCGTCAGCTCGCCGAGCGCGGTCATTACCCGGCCATCGATATCTCACAATCGGTCAGCCGTTGTATGTCGTTGGTCGCAACCCAGCCGCATCAACGCGCCGCGCGTGCGTTGCTTGCGATGGTCGCGAAGCATGCGCAGGTGCGTGACTTGTTGCCGCTGGGCGCCTATGTGCCTGGTGCCGATCCGGCCACCGACAAAGCGGTTGAGCTGTATCCGAAGATCGAAGCCTTCCTGCACCAGGGCACGCGCGAAGCGGCGCCGCTGACGCAAACCATCGCAGCCCTCGAAGGATTGATGACATGACCGAACGTCAGCGCTTGCGCTCTCTGGGTCGTCTGGTCGATCTGCAAAGTCGCGAGGTCGATCGGCTCAGCGCCGACGTGGCCGAAAAGCGCGCCACTCGCGAACGTTTTCTGCGCAATCTCGCCACGCTGGAACAGCTGGCTCATGGCAGCGGCCCGAGCGGCGGATCGCCGGTGCTCGCCATGAATCGCGCCGGCTACAAACAGGCTATGTTAAGAATGGCAGCCACTCACCGGCTCGATCTGTCGTTGCACGAATCCCAGCTCGCCCTGTCACAACGCGAGCTGGCCGACGCGGCACGCCGTCACGAAGCGCTGGATCAGGTCCTGCAACGTGAGCACTCGAATGTGCGTCACGTCACAAAGGTGAAGGAGCAGAAACATCAGGACGAGCTGGCATCGCAGGTCTGGTGGCGTAACAAGTAAAAAATCCCGACGAAATATTTAATTCCCTCGCGGTTCCTGTCGCCTTTCGACGACTGAAGGACCCCGCTCCGAGGAAGACAAAAATGGCATCACTCGATCCAGTCACCACAGCGACGCAGCTTGCTACCGCCTACACGCAGGCGGCGCAGAAAGTGCTGACCACGCAGACGCAGAACGCGCAGAAGCAGTCGACCGCGTTGAACACGCTGCGCTCGGCGCTCAGTGCGTTCGACACCGCGTTGTCGTCGCTCTCTTCGAGCAAAGGTCTGAAGCAGTTCGCTGCTTCTTTCAACAACTCCGGCATCGCCACCGCGACCACGACGTCGAAGGCACAGGCGGGCAGCTATCAGTTTCATGTCGAGCAGCTCGCCACGGCGCACCAGATCGTGTTCGAAGATCTGCCGGCCGTGCCGGTCGCGCTCGGCGGACCGATCACGGTTCAGCTGCAGGATGGCAGCTCGTTCAACGTAAACCTGGTCGCCGCGGATTCCGATGCCAACGGCACGATCTCACAAGCCGAGATCGCGCGCGCCATCAACCAGGCCAACGGCAATCAGGGCAAAGTCGTTGCCTCTGTCGTGAGCAGCGGCGGTCAGACGCAGCTGTTGCTGAGCTCGGGCAAGACGGGCGAGGGCGGCGAGATCACGATCAATGCCGGCAGCCTGCCGGCGGGCGCGCTGCGAGACGCGTTCAACAATCCGCGCGAGCTCACTGCCGCCAATGACGCGGTGGTGTGGTTGGGCGGCCAGGGTGGCGTCCGCATGCAGCAGGCGTCGAACACGTTCAACAGTATCGAAGGTGTGAGCCTCACGTTCACTCGTGCCATGGCGACGAGCGAGTCGCCGCTGACGCTGACGGTCACCGACGATGCGTCCGGCACGGCGAGCAACGTCGAGAGCTTCCTCAAGGCATATAACACCCTGCGCACCGCGCTCGATTCGCTCACCAAAGCGGGCGGCGAGAATTCCGCGCCGGCGGCGTTCGCTTCCGATGCGGGCATCCGGGCGCTGAGCAGCAAGCTCAACACCTTGCTCCGCGACGAGTACAGCGGCCTGAGCTTGACCGAGCTGGGGGTGAAGGCCGATCGCAATGGCCAGTTGTCGCTCGACAAATCGCGGCTGGAAAAGGCTTTGCAGGCCGACCCGGCGGCGCTCGACAAAGTGTTCGGCAAGGCCAGCGCGTCCGCGCCGACCGGCTTGCTGGGCGGCATGAGCAAATATCTGGACCAGTGGCTCACCAGCGGCAGCGGCCAGATCGCCAGCCGTCAGAACAACATCCAGATCAAGCAAAAGAATCTTTCGGCGCGTCAGACGCGCCTCGATGCCCAATACGACAGCGCCTATCAGCGTTACCTGCAGCAGTTCACGCGACTGGCGACCTTGCAGTCGCAGATGGAGCAGACGTCGGGCCTGTTCGCGCAGTTGAGCACCGGCTCATAAGACCGCGCGACCCCTAAGGAGCAAACAAGACCGTGAATCAAGAAGCCTACCGCAGTTATCACAGCGTCAACCTGGGTGCGCAGGTCGCGCATGCCTCACCGGTGAAGCTGGTGCTGTTGTTGACCGACGGCCTGCTCGAAGAGCTGGTGCGCGCGCGTGCGCACATCGAAGCGCGACGTTACGAGTTGAAGGCACGCAGCCTCGACCGTTGCGTCGACATGTTGAACGGTCTGTCGAGCGCGCTGGATCTCGAGAAAGGCGGTGAGGTGTCCGAGAATCTGAGCCGCCTGTATGACTATTGCGCCGAGCGCTTGTATCGCGCCGGTGTCAATCTCGACCCGAGCATCATCGACGAAGTGTCTGGCCTGCTGACGACCTTGCGGCGTGGCTGGCAGGGTATGCAGCAGCGTCTGGGTTGATGCCATGGATCGATACGCACAACTCATGAGCATCGCTCGCAATCTGCTGAGCGCCTCCCAGCGCGGCGACTGGACGCTGCTCGAAAGCGTCGATCGTCAGCTCGCCGAGCTGCTGACCCGCCGCACCGAGTGGGGGCAGTGGTCGCAGCAGGAAATGATGGCCCTCGCCACCGTGCAGCGGGCGCATGAGCAGGCACGCGAACGTTGCATCACCGAAACGCAGGCCATGCGCGCGCGGCTTGGTCAGATGCGCGAACAAAAAGCCGGTTTTCTAGCCTATGCGATGAGCGGTGAAGTCGCGGAGGAGCGGACATGACCGCGATCTCATTCGGGGCCGCTCTTGTCAGCACCGACGGTCCCGCCGCGGGCGCGCAGACTGCGTTGCCGTTGTTGCCGATCGGGCAGCTTCCTGGCCCGTCTGCCCAAGCCGCACCGGTAACACCCATTCGCTTCGGCGAGCAATTGCGTCAGTCGCTGGGTGTCGAAGCGCTCGCGACGTTGAATCTCACTCCGCGAGTGACGGATCAGCCGAAGTTCGATGAAGCGCTGCTCGGGCAGGCCGAGGATGGAACGGAAGAGACCCCGACGCCCGATACGCTGCCCGCATTCCCGAATCTGATTACCTTCACACAACCGGTGACCGTGCCGCTCGAGTACGCGCAGCGCTCGACGACTTTCTCTCAGCAGCAGTCGAATGCACAGAACCTGTTGCAGATCGCGCCAGTGTCGCAGCCGGCTCAACCGGTCGCCCCGCGCGAACAGACGTTGCTGAACGTGCTGGCCGCAATCCCCGAAACATCTGCGCTCGGCGCGCTCACGATCAATACACCTGCGTTGTCGCTGGCATCGAAAGGCACGCCGGCCAGCGTGCTTACGGACAATCAGCCGACGCTGCCGGTCACTCAGCTGGCATCGCTGACCAATGCCGGACTGGCGCAGGCGCTGGTCGAAGGATTCAACCAGCAGCCCGGCATACTGGCGCCCGTTTCGACGCAGCCCGCGCAGCCCCTGAACACACAGCGTTCCGCCCTGGAGGTCGCGTTGGGCGATCGTCTGCAACTGCAGATCACTCAGCGCAGCGAGCATGCGGTCATTCGCCTGGATCCGCCTTCCATGGGCACGATCGAAATCGTGATTCAGCGAGAGGCGGGCAACATCCAGGTCCACCTGCGCGCCAGCAATGCCGAAGTCGCGCGCCAGTTGCACGGCATCGGCGACTCGCTGCGTCAGGATTTGATTCATCGGCAGAGCGGCGATGTCTCGGTGCACGTGTCGGATAGCTCCCGAGAGCAGCAGAGCGCCAGCCAGCAGGGGCAGCGTCAGTCGCAAGCACAACGCGAAGCCCCGGGCCGCGCGCTGTCGGATTCGAATGAAGAGTCAGCCAAGTCATTCACGCTCGCGGTGGATGAGGAGCGTGGCGCATGAGTTTTGGAAAGATCGTAGCCGCGCTCCTGGGAGTGACGGTTCTTGCGCTCGGCCTCGGTGCCGGCGCGACCTGGTGGTTCATGAAGGGCGGCACCGCCATTTCCTCCGCCGAGGCTGCACCCGTGCCGAAGGAAGAGGAGCCCGAGCCCGACGACCGCGTCTATAAATATGTGAGCCTGGAAAAAGTCATCGTGATGTTGCGCGGTGTGGAAGGCGAGCCCGCCCCTCACTATCTCGCTCTCGATCTGGTGTTCAAGACGCCGGAAGAGTCCGAGCGCACCACACGTGAGCAACTGCCATTGCTTCGCAGCCTCGCGGTCAAGGAGCTGTCGACGCTGACCATGGATCGCGCCGGCAAGATGACCGTGGAAGAGCTGACAGCGACCATGGACCAGGCCTTCGCGACCAAATATGCGAAGGACCGGGCCGAGCGGCCGTTCACCGATGTGATGATCGGCAAGCTGATCGTCGAGTAATCGTTGAAGACGAGCATGCAAGCTGGATACGCAGTAGCGGATGAGTTCGTCGCGGCGCCGTTGAGCCCGGCCGACGAGCAACGTCTGCTCGTGACATTCGCGCCGCTGGTGAAGCGCGTGGTCAAGCAGCTCGAGCTGCAGACCGGCGGCGGGACCGATCGCGAGGACTTGCAGCAGATCGGATTGATGGGATTGCTGGACGCGCTGCGCCGTTACGGCACGCCCGATGAAAAGTTTCCTGCCTACGCGTCGGTGCGTGTGCGAGGCGCGATTCTCGATGAGCTGCGGCGGCAGGACTGGCGTCCGCGCACCGTGCGTCAGGAAACGCACCGAGTGCGTGACGGCGTGCGTGCGCTGGCGAAACAGCTGGGTCGCGAACCGACGCCGGCCGAGACTCAGCAGGCGCTGGGCCTGACCGTCGAGCAGTACCAGGAATATCAGCTGGCGCAGAGCGCCGAGCAGCTGGCGAATTTCGACGAGCTGTTACAGCAGCTCACCGAGCAGTCGGGCGACCGGCGCCATTCGCCGGAGTCGCATCTGCTGCTCCAACGCAGCATCGAACAGGCGCTGCGTCGCTTGAACGATCGTGAACAGCGCGTCGTGCAGCTGTATTACGAGTTCGACTTGAGCTTGAAAGAGATTGCCCGCGTGTTGGATTTGACCGAGGCGAGGGTGTGCCAGATCAACAAGCTGGCCTTGAAGAAGTTACGGGAGCTGCTGCAGTAGCAGCGAGGATAGATCGATGCAGTCGCTACTTGGCATTGCCACCATTCTGCTGTGTGTGTTCGGCGGTTTCGCCCTGCACGGCGGCGACCTGGGCGTCATCTGGCAGCCGGTCGAGCTGGTGATCATCATCGGCGCCGGCGCGGGCACGATCATTCTCGGCAATCCCCGTCACGTGCTCAGCGAAATGTGGTTGCAAGTGAAGGAAGTACTGGGCCGTCGCAAGGACGGTCAGGAGTTCCAGCGCCAGTTGCTGTTGCTGATGTATGAACTGTTGCAGACCGCCGCCGGCGGTCTGAAAGCGCTCGATGCGCACGTCGAGGCGCCGCACGAGAGCGAGCTGTTCAAGCGCTATCCGATGATTCTGCACGAGCCCAAGCTGTTGCACTTCATCGTCGACAACTTCCGTTTGATGGCCATGGGCAAGATCAGCGCGCACGAGCTGGAAGGCGTGCTCGAGCAGGAAATCGAATCGATCCACGATGAAATGTCGCAGCCGGCGCGCTCGCTCGGCAAGGTCGGCGACGCGATGCCGGGCTTCGGCATTCTGGCCGCCGTGCTCGGCATCGTGATGGCCATGAAGTCGGTCGCCAACGGCGCCGATACGGGTGAAGTCGCGGTCGCGGTCGCGGCCGCCATGGTCGGTACCTTCATCGGCATCTTCATGTGTTACGGCGTGCTCGACCCGATCAGCAACCGCATGCGCCAGCTGGTCGACGATGAGCGCATGGCGCTCGACTCGGTGAAGGTCGTGCTCGTGACCCACGTGGCCGGCAAGCCGCCGCTGCTTGCGATCGACGCGGGCCGCCGCCTGGTGCAGTTGAATACCAAGCCGAGCTTCGCGCGCCTGGAGAGCTGGATCGACAAGCTGAACAATGGCGAGGACGAGGCGGAAGAGCCGGCCACGCCGCGTCGTCGTAAGGGAGACTTGCGTGCTCAACAAGCTTGATAAAGGCCAACAGGCCATCGTCAAGCGTGTTTCCCGCCGGCACGGCGAGGAGGGGCACGGCAGCGCGGCCTGGAAAGTCGCGTTCGCGGACTTTTGTCTGGCCTTGCTGGCGCTGTTCCTGGTGATGTGGCTGATGGCTTCGCGTCAGCAGGAACATTTGCAGGATCTGTTGAAGGCCGCTGGCGGCAGTCTGATCGATGAAGGTCGCGGCAAGATTCCGATGTCGATGGGCGGCCCTCGCGGCAGCTTGATCGATCGCAACCCGCTGCCGAGCAATGGCGACACACTCTCCAAGCGTGCGGCCGAAACAGGCGAGCGCGAACCGGCCGGGCCGGGCGAGGGCATGCGCCTGTCGAAGGCGCACTATGAATCGCATGCGGACATGATCGAACTGGCGCAGGTGCTGGCGGCGCTCGGCGCCGAAGTCGGCCTGTCGAGCAACATTCGCACGATCTTCACGCCATACGGTTTGCGCGTGCTGATGCATGACACGGACAAGCAGGGCATGTTCCAACTGGGCAGCTCGGCGCCGAACGAGCGCTTCCGTCGCTTGTTGAAGAAACTCGGGCCGCTGTTCAAGCAGATCGACAATCAGATGCTGATCGTCGGCCACACCGATTCATTGCAGTACGCCGACCAGAGCTACACCGCGTTCTCGAACTGGACGTTGTCGACCGAGCGTGCGATGGCCGCTCGCAGTTATCTGCTCGCTGGCGGCATGCCGACCAAAAGCGTCCTGCAGGTGGTTGGCCAGGCCGACACCGCTCCGATCAATCCCGACGACACGGCGGCAGCGGAAAACCGTCGTATCGAATTGCTCATTCTCACTCGCGGCCAGGCGCACAGCATCGCTCAGATGTTCGGGGCGCCCACGGACACCGTGCCGCTGCTGGATGACGACGTGAGCACCAGTCTGCCCGATAGCGCCGCTCTGGAAGAGCTGCGCGGCCAGCTGCACAACAGGGACCTGTAGTCATGCGTACCAAGTCTCGAGGATCCTCCAACATGAAGGTCGTTCCGGGCTCCGCCGCCACACCGGTCGCGGGCATCGCCCCAGCTACCGAAATCCGCACGCCCGCGACCACGGCCCCAAGTGCGTCGTCGAAGTTGCAGTCGAGCGTGCTACAGCCCGCGATGGCTGCGATGAGCGAGATGCCCGACATCGATCATGAAAAGGTCGCGGCGTTGAAGACGGCGCTGGAGCGCGGCGAGCTGCCGTTCAATCCCGCCAAGCTCGCGGCGTTGATCGATCGTTATCACCGGAGCGGCAGATGACAGTGCGCGAGGCGCTCGGCCGCCTGATCAAAGGCGTGCACGCCGATCTCGGCGACTATCGCACGCTGCTGGAGTTGCTGGACGTGCAGTTCGAAGCTGCGCTCAAGCATCGCTCCGCCGTCATCAGCGACATCGCCGATCGTATTTCCGCGCTGACGGCGCAGATGGAAAAGCGTCGCGTCGAGCGGCTGGCCCTCGCCAAGGTACTGGTTGGCAAGCAGAGCAATGTGACGATCTCGGCGGTCTCCGCGAGACTGCCCGCCAATGCGCGGCCAGCGTTCGATGAGTGGTGGCAGACGCTGGAGAAGCTGGTGAAAGAGTGCAAGCGTCTGAACCAGCGCAACTGCGACCTGCTGATGAATCAGCACGAGATCCTGCAGCGGGTGTTACAGACCGACGGCGGCGGAACGTATGCGCCAGCCTGATCGCTATCGAGTCGTTCCGGAAGGAATTTCGAGCGGCTCGACGGCATCGGGCCCGATGACGCGCGCTCGTAGCACGGTGCCATTGGCGGAGTTCTTGACCGAGATGACTTCGCCGCGTCGTCCGGCTTGCAAAGCTTCGGCGGCCACATGCACTTCGACGCCTGCGTTGCGCGCGATGATGGTGACTTTCGCGTTGCGTTTCACCAGCACGCTCTCGTTCAACCAACGGCGATCGACGAGCTGTCCGGCGCGCAGGGCGCGTCGGCTGGTTTTGCCCGCGACATCGTCGAGGTTCGTGGCAGCGCCGGGTGTCGTGGTCACATCGCGACGTTCGAGCTTCAACGACGACGCATCGATGGGCGTGCCCGCTTTCATGTCATGCGCCACGACGACGACGTCAGCGGCAATGGTTGCTCGAACCACGATCTCGCGCTTCTCGCCATTACATATCGCCGCGAAGCGCATGCGTGACGGTTGTCTCGCGTCGATTGTTTCTATGTTCGCATCGTCGGGACACCCACCGAGATTCCCTGTAGTCAATTTGAGCTTAAGTTGGGGCTGCGTCCAGCCGATGGATTCGGCGTACCGATTTACGTGTTCTCGTGCGACGCGTTCGACTGCGCTCTCCAGCGCGCTCGCCGACCACGCACTGGATGCGGGCAGCAGCAACAACAGCAACGAGTAGCACGGTTTAGTAGTACACATCATGGCCATCAACTTCGACAAAGCTCTGGGTATTCACGCCGACGCTCTGCGTCTGCGCGCCGAGCGCACCAAGGTTCTCGCGTCGAATCTCGCCAACGAGAGCACGCCCGGTTATCAGGCTCGCGACATCGACTTCGCCGCGAGCCTCGCTCGTGCCACGGCGGCGAGCGAAGAGGGCGGTCTGGCGCTCGATACCGGTGCGCCGGAGACGATGTATCGCGTGCCCAATCACCCCTCGGCCGACGGCAACACCGTCGAGCTCGGCGTGGAGCAGGCCGCATTCTCGCAGAATGCCTCCGACTTCCAAACCTCCCTGACCTTCATCGGCATGAAGTTGCGCGGGCTGGCCAAGGCCATCGAGGGTTAACGCATGTCGTTTCGTGATATCGCCAACATCGCGGGCTCCGCGATGAATGCACAGAGTGTGCGGCTCAATACCATCGCCAGCAATCTGGCCAATGCGGATACCGCCGCGAGCTCGGAGGCCGAAGCGTATCGCGCCCGCAAGCCGGTCTTCGCCGCCGTGTTCGAGCGGAACGCGACCGACGAAGCGCTCGCCGGTGCCAAGGTCCAGGTGCTCGATGTCGTGCAGAGCACGGAGCCGGTGCGCGAATCGTACGAGCCGGACAACCCGCTCGCCAACGCCGAAGGCGTGGTGTTCTATCCCAATGTGAATTCCGTCGCCGAGATGACCGACATGATGGCGGCCTCGCGCGCGTTCGAAACCAACGTCGAAGTGCTGAGCCGGCTGAAGTCCATGCAGACGGCCCTGTTGCGACTGGGTGAGGAGTAATCATGACCGCCGCTACCAACGGAGTGAATTCCGGCAGCAACGCCGGCAACCCGTCCAACTCGATCACCGGCAACGGGGACATGTCGCAGCTGTTCACCAGGCTGCTGATCGCGCAGATCAAGAATCAGAACCCGCTCGAGCCCACCGATCCGAGCCAGTTCGTGAGCCAGCTGACGCAGCTGTCGCAGGTCGAATCCATGCAGCAGATGGCCGCGCAGACCAAGGCGAGCGCCTCGATGCTCGAGAGCATGCAGGTGATGGCACTCGGCGCGCAGGTCGGCTCGAACGTGACTGCCGTGTCCGATCGAGTGGTCGTCGGCGACAGCGTGATTCCGGGTCGTTTCACACTCGAATCCGCCAGTTCCTCGACCACCCTGGTGTTGGAAGATTCCAGCGGTCAGCAGCGCCGGATCCAACTCGGCACGCGCTCGCCCGGCGAAGTCAATTTCCAGATCGATCCCGAAACGCTGGGCCTCGCGCCCGGCACGTATTCAATGCGCGTGGAGACCGCGACCAAGGAAACGCCTGCCATCGAAGTGCAGGGCACCTTGCAGAGTGTGCGCATCTCCGCGACCGATGGCGCCGTGCTCCAGGTCAGCACCCTGGGCAGCATCAGTGCCAGCGCCATCACGGCCTTCAACGGCCGTCCCCAATAAGTCTTTTCTTCAGGAGCGCCCATGAGCTTCAACATTGCACTGTCCGGCATCAACGCGATCAACACCGAGCTGGATGCCATCAGCAACAACATCGCCAACGCGGGCACGTATGGTTTCAAATCCAGCCGCGCCAACTTCGCCGCGATGTATGCGGGCCAGCAGGCGATGGGCACCGAGGCGTCATCGCTGACTCAGAGCATCGATGTCGGCGGCGGCATCCTCACTACGGGTCGCAGCCTCGACGCGTCCTTGCAGGGCCGCGGCTTCTTCGTCACGCGTGATACTTCGGGCGCGGAAGTTTATACGCGCGTCGGCATCTTCTCGGTCGACAAAGAGGGTTATCTCTCCGACAGCTTCGGCCGTCGCGTGCAGGGTTATGCCGCTCTGGCCGGCAGCGCCGCGCTCGGTGCGTTCGGCGATTTGCGAGTTCCGACCGGTCAGATCCCCGCGCAGGCCAGCACCACGCTGAACTACGTGGGCAACCTGTCCGCCGACTGGACCCCGCCGACCGTGGTGCCGTTCGATTCGACGGATCCCCTGTCGTTCAACGGCTCGATGGTGTCGGTCGTGTATGACTCGCTCGGCGTTCAGCACAGCGTGACTCAATATTTCGTGAAGACCGGCACCAACCAGGTGACGGTCCACTACACCACCGACGGCACAGCTGTGCCGACGACGACGGTGCTCGATTTCAACACCAGCGGTCAGCTCACGGCGCCAGCCGGTGCGGTGGCGCTCGCGCTTGGCACGCCTGTTGGTGCGGCTCCGCTGACGCTCAACGTGAGCTACGCGGGCACGACGCAGTCGGCGGGTGAAGCGACGACCACCACCAACGCGTCCAACGGCTACGCCGCCGGCACGTATCTCGGCCTGCAGCTGGCTGAGGATGGTGGCGTGCTGGCTCAGTACAGCAACGGTGAGAAACAGCGCATCGGCACGCTCGCCGTCGCGACCTTCCCCGCGGAAGGCGCGTTGATCCAGGTCAGCGATACGGCCTGGACCACATCGAGCGCTTCGGGCATGCCGTTGTACTCGACGCCGGGCGTCGGCATGGCCGGCGGTCTGACGCCGGGCACGCTGGAGCAGTCCAACGTCGACATGACTTCGCAGCTGGTGCAGCTGATGAACTCACAGCGTAATTATCAGGCGAACTCCAAAGTCATCGCGGCCCAGAACGAGATGATGCAGTCGCTGATGCAGGCGATCTGATGGACGCATTGATCTTTACATTGATGAGCGGCGCCGAACGCGGCATGCGCGCTCAGCAGATTCACGCCAACAATCTCGCCAATCTGGAGACGGGCGGCTTTCGCGCCGACCTGGAACTGGCGACCAGCAAGGCCGTGAACACAGGCTATGGCTACGACGCGCGGCACATGAGTCAGCTGCAAGCGAACTCCGTTGCCTCTCGCGAAGGCGTGTTGCGTCAGACGGGTCAGGATCTGGATGTCGCGATTTCCGGCCAGGGTTACTTTGCCGTGCAGTTCGGCGAGGGCGAGGCGTATACGCGCGCTGGTCACTTCGTCGTCGATCAGGATGGTCAGCTGACCCTCGACGGTCGCGCGGTGCTCGGCGACGGCGGTCCGATCGTTCTGCCACAGTTCACTCGCGTGCAGATCGCGAGCGACGGCGTCATTTCCATCCAGGCGCCGGGCACGACGGAGATGCAGCAGGTCGATCGCTTGCGGCTCGTGAAGCCCGAGCCGGCTGAAGTCACCAAAAATCCCGCGGGTTTGATCGTCGCGCGCAACGGCCAGCCATTCGCGGGCGATGAAACCGTCACCGTCCGCAGCGGCCATCTCGAAGGCAGCAACGTGTCCGCCATCGAGGAAATGATCGCCGTCATGAATCTCACTCGTGAGTTCGAGATTCAAATGAAGCTGTACCGCGCGGCGGACGGCATGGCCGAAACCGGCAACCGCCTCGTCGGCGCCTAACGAATTGGAGCTCTCATGAATCCGGCAATGTGGATCAGCAAGACGGGCGTGCAGGCGCAGGACGCCAAGCTGCAGGCCATCGCGAACAATCTCGCCAACGTGAATACGGTCGGCTTCAAGCGCGACCGCGCGGTGTTCGCCGATTTGTTTTATCAGGTGGAGCGTCCGCCGGGCGCGCGCAACGACGACAACACGGTGTCGCCGACGGGCGTGCAGCTAGGCAACGGTACCCGTCTGGTCGGCACGCAGAAGGTGTTCACGACCGGCAACATCCAGACCACCGGTCAGACCTATGACGTGGCCATCGGCGGGCAAGGGTTTTTCCAGGTCGAACAGGCCAACGGCGAGTTTGCCTATACGCGCTCGGGCGCGCTGACCGTGAACGATCAGGGCCGCCTGGTCACCGCGACGGGTATGCCGATCGCTCCGGAAGTTACGATCCCCGCGAATGCGAGCAACGTCGTGATCGGTGAGGACGGCCAGGTCTCGGCGAACGTGCCGGGGCAGACCGAGCCGGTGCAGGTCGGTCAGATCACGCTGGTGAACTTCATGAATCCCGCGGGCCTGCTCGCTGTCGGCGACAACCTGTACCAGGAAACGGTCGCGAGCGGCACGCCGACCGAAGGCACGCCGGGTCAGGATGCGCTGGGCAAGCTCAAGCAGGGCGCGCTCGAAGGCTCGAACGTGCAGGTCGTCGAAGAAATGGTCGACATGATCGCGGCTCAGCGCACTTATGAGATGAACACGAAGGTGCTGACCTCGGCCGACAACATGCTCCAGTACCTGGCGGCGGCTGTCCGGTAATGATCATGAATGTGCGCCTGTCGCTCGCTGCTTTCGGTGCGGCACTGCTCGTGTCCGGCTGCTCGATGCTGCCGCGTCAAAAGCCGGCCGAGGAGGAACCGCCGGTTCCTCAGTTCACCGCTTTGCCGAAGGGCACTTCGGGCGGCGTGTTCACAGCGGAGCGTCCGTTCGCATTGGTGGCCGACGTGCGTGCGTTCCGTCCGGGCGATGTGTTGACGGTCGTGTTGCAGGAAACGACCCAGGCGCGCAAGAGCGCCGATACCAACATCAACAAGAGCAGCAGCGTCGACATTCCGGCGTTCACGATCGGTCACAGCACCATCGATGCGAACACCAGCATCTCGGCGGACCGCTCATTCCAGGGCGGCGCGACCAGCACTCAGCAGAACGCCTTGCAGGGCGCGCTGACCGTCATCGTGCAGGAAGTCCTGCCGAACGGACTGTTGCGTGTTCACGGCGAGAAGAGCTTGAATTTGAACCAGGGTGAAGAGTTCCTGCGCGTGTCCGGCTTCGTGCGCGCCGAGGATATCGACGCCGAGAACCGAATTTCGTCACAGCGTGTGGCAAATGCACGCATTGCCTATTCAGGTCGGGGCAGCTTGGCCGATTCCAATCGGGCGGGCTGGTTGACGCGCTTCTTCAACAGTCCGTGGATGCCGTTCTAAGGACTCGCTGCTCCATGTACCTGCACAAGATTCTCAAGGCATTGACGCTGGCGCTGCTGATCGGCGCGCCGAGCGTCAACGCGACGGCCAAGGTGCCGCTGTCGCCGACCAAGCCGTTACGCTCGCTCGTCAGCATCGAAGGCGTGCGTGAGAACCAGTTGCTCGGGTATGGCCTCGTCGTCGGCTTGCAGGGGACGGGCGATGGCACGCAGGTGAAGTTCGCGGGCCAGTCCGTGGCCAATATGCTCAAGCAGTTCGGAGTGAAGCTCCCGGAAGGGACCGACCCTCGACTGCGTAACGTCGCGACCGTCATGGTCAGTGCCGTGTTTCCTCCCGGCTATCGTCGTGGCCAGAAGATCGACGTGACCGTTTCTTCGATGGGCGATGCGAAGAGCCTGCGAGGCGGTTTGTTGCTGCTAACGCCGCTGCGTGCCGCCGACTCGGAAGTTTATGCGCTGGCTCAAGGCAACCTCGTCGTCGGTGGTCTGTCCGCGCAGGGCGCGAGCGGATCGAGTGTCACCGTGAATTCGCCGACTTCGGGCCGCGTGCCGAATGGCGCGACCATCGAACGTGAGATCGAGACTGACTTCGATACGCGTCCGACCGTGTTGCTGAGCTTGAAGTTGCCAAGCTTCCAGACCGCGACCAACATCGTCCAGGCCATCAACAAACGTTACGGCGCCGTAGCCACGACACGTAATGCCACCAGCGTCGAAGTCGCCGCACCGATGGACCCGACGCAGCGAGTGGCTTTCGTCGCGGGTCTGGAATCGTTGCCGGTGGATGTAGGCACGCAGCTGCCGAAGGTCGTGTTCAATTCGCGCACCGGTACCGTTGTTATTTCCGAAGGCGTGCGAGTGCGTTCCGCCGCGATCTCTCACGGCGGCTTGAAAGTCATCATCAGCGAGAATCCGCAGGTGAGTCAGCCGAACCCGCTGAGCCAGGGTCAAACCGTGGTGACGCCGCAGTCGGATGTCTCGGTCTCGCAGGATGAAGGTCGCATGTTTCAATGGCCCGAGGGCGTGAGCCTCCAGGCCATCATCGATACGGTCAACAGCACGGGCGCGACGCCCGACGATCTGATGGCCATTCTGCAAGCGCTGGATCAAGTCGGCGCGATCGAAGGCGAGCTGACGGTCATCTGAGCTTTGTCATGAACGTCAGTGCCATTTCATCGCCAGCGACGACGTCCGACGAGGACGTTATCTACCGTGCCAAGGTCCAGCAGGCGGCGGAGAAGTTCGAGAGCTTTTTCATCTCGCAGATGCTGCGCCAGATGCGGAGCGCGACCAAAGAAATCGCCGGCGAAGACAGCATCTACGGCAAGAACACCAACAGCGACATGCTCGACTACGCGGACACGTCGGTTGCCGACGTGATGTCCAGGCAGCGTGCGTTCGGCATTGCCGACGTGATCGTGCGTCAGCTGTTACCGAAGACTTAAGTTTCCAGCGGCGCCGGTCGCTCTCCCTTCCAGCAATGAGCATCATCTATAACGCATTGTCGGGAGCGCTGGCCGCGCAGGCGGGCCTGGCCGCTACCAGCCAGAACACGGCCAACGTCATGACGCCGGGCTATACGCGCCAGGGCGTGCTTCTGGCGGCGATCGCGCCTCGGCAAACGGGCGCGCTGAGCGCCGGCGCCGGCGTGGCTGTTCCAGCACTGCTGCGCTTCAGTGACAGCTACAAGAGCCTCCAGATGTGGAGCGCCGCTTCTGAACTGGGTCAGCGCACGACCGCGCAACCTTATCTCACCCAGCTCGAACAGGTGATGGGCGATGAGGAGTCCGGCATCAACAACGGCCTCGACGCCTTTTTCGGCGCGCTGAACGCGGCGAGCGTCGATCCCACCTCGACCCCGTTGCGTCAACAGATCATCACTGCCGCCGACGCGCTCGCGCAGCGTTTCAACAGCCTCACGCAGGTGTTGTCGAACCAGCGTCAGGCGATCGTGCAGCAGCGGAACACCACCATCACTCAGATCAACGGCCTGTCCAAAGACATCGCCGAGTTGAACAAAGAGATCGCGGCCACGCAGGGCACCGGTGTGAATCCGTCGGCGCTCATCGATGCACGCGACAACAAGATCGATGAGCTCGCCGGGCTCGTTGCCTTGCAGGTGGTCGATCAGGCCGATGGCTCGCGTAGCATTTCCTTGCGCGGCGGTCAGCCGCTGGTCGTCGGTGGACGTGCGGCGAGCATGAGCGCGACCACCAATCCAGACGGCTCGCAAACCTTGCAGGTCGCGTTCGCGTCCGAGGCATTCGTCCTGCCCAAGACCGGCCTGGGTGGCGAGCTGGGTGGCCTCGAGGACTACGAGACCAAGACACTGATGCCGATGATCGTATCGGTCGGCGACATGGCCGAGCAGCTGGCGGATGCGGTCAACACGCAGCTGGCCGCGGGCTTCGCGCCCGATGGCACGCCGGGCGTGCCGTTGTTTGAATACGATTCGTCGACCGCCGCCGGCATGCTCCGCGTTACTCCGGGCATTCAGGGCAGCCAGCTCGCGTTCTCAACGTCGGCCACCGCCGGCGGCAACAGCACCAACTTGCTGGCGTTGATCGGCTTGCGCTCATCCACGATTACTCTTCCCGGCCTCGGCTCGGTGACGCTGTCCGATGCGTCGACGCAGCTGGTCGCGAAGCTCGGCATGGACAGTCAGCAGAATCAGGCCGCCATGGACACCGCGCAGACCGTGCGCAACCAGGCCCAGGAGAGCTGGAAGTCCACCAGCGGCGTGAACACCGACGAAGAAGCGATCAACCTGATGCAGTACCAGCAGATGTATCAGGCGAACATGAAAGTGATCGCGGTCGCGAACGATCTGTTCGACAGCACGCTGGCGCTGCTCGGCTGACTGTTCTGTAGTATTCGGGAGGCTCGACAGTCATGATGCGCATCTCCAGCACGCAGTATCACACAACCATGAACACGGCCTTGCAGAAGGCGTCCTTCCGCCTGGAGGACATTCTGCAAAAGATGGCCAGCGGCCAACGATACACGCTGCCTTCGGAACATCCGGTCACCACGGTGCGTCTGTCGCGTCTGTATCGCGAAGAAGCGGCGCTCGATCAGTACCGCGAAAACATCACCGCCCTGCAAAGCCGGCTGACGCAGAACGAGGTGTATCTCACCAGCATGTCAAACGACATGTTGAGCGCGCGCGATTTGCTCGTCTGGGCGGGTAACGGCGCCAATACCTCGGAGGACGTGGCCGCCATGGCCGGGTCCTTGCAGCCGCTGATCGACAGCATGTTCTATGTCGCGAACAGCGCCGATGCGGAAGGTCGTTACATCTTCTCCGGCACGGCGGTCGACTCGCCGACCATCACTTACGATCCGGCCGCGCCGGTGGGATCTCGTTATAGCTTCACGGGCAACACCGAATCGCAGCGAGTGGCGGTCGGCCCCGGCGTGACCCAGCCCTCCAACATCACGTTGCCGGAAGTGGCCGGCATGCTCAACCAGTTGCAGCGTGTGCTGACCACATTGCAGGTGCCGGGCGCGAACGTGAACGATGCGGCCGTGCGTGCCGATATCACCGCCGCGATGGGCTCGCTCGACGACGTGATCGAAAGCGTCAGCGGCCGTGTCGCCGGCTTGGGCGGCGCGCAGAACATTCTCGCGACGCTGGAGACCAGCCACGCTAATGTCAGCTTGTCGAATCAGCAGGCGGCCCTGACTCTGGGACAGCTCGACTATGGTGACGCGGCGGTGAAGTTGAACGGTTACACGACGGCGGTGCAGGCCACGCAGAAGGCGTATGCCCAGGTCAGCAAGCTCTCGTTGTTCGACGCCATCTGATCTGGCCGCTGACCGAAGTCTCGCATGCAACTCTCCGTCGTCGATTCAGGCCGTCAGGTGACACCGCGGGGCGCCGTTGAAGGCGTCTCGCTAACCCGCACTGAATTTCCCGCACCGGTCGGTAAAGTCGAGCCGGTCGCCCAGACGTCGCTGCGCGGAGGTCTCAAGTCCTACAACGGCCAGCTGAATCGGCAGGTCTCGGGCGCGCAGCAAGCGTTGCAATTCCTGTCAGAAGCCGACGCTCGACTGCGTGCGCTCCGCAAGCAAATGAACAGCGGCGATGCGACCGCGGCCATCGAGAAGTTCAATCAGTTCTGGCAACAACGTTCGTCGGCGACGGCGGGTACGCTGGACGGCAATCTGAAATTCAACTCGGATGCGAAGGCGAAGCAGGAGTTCGCCGTGCGCGGCTTGAGCCTCGAAACATTGCGGAACGGCGACACTGAAACCTTGAGGTTCGCGGTCGGCAAATGGTCGCGCCAGGCGAGCTCGGTCACGATCGATCCCACTCAGTCCGACACGGCGATCGTCACCGCGCTGGATCGCGCCTTGACCCCGATGGGCGTACGCGCCACGCGAGATGCGAAGGGTGAGTTGGCGTTCAGCGTTTCAGAAAAGGATTGGCCGCAGGTTCGCGACTCGCTCGCCATCCGCGGCGGCGGTCGGCGCTTTCCAACGGGCCAGTTCAATCATGTTCGCACCGTGGTCGCGGAGCAGGCGATTCAGCCGTCGCAGTGGAGTGGGGCCGATCCACGCAAGGCGCTGCAGGACATTGCTCAGGCCCAGCTGCTGATTCGCAAGTCGTATGGCGACGTGCGCGGCGTGCTGGAACAGGCCGCTCAGAACATCGATGGCGATTCGGCGGCCGACGCTCGCGGTGCCTACTGGCAAGACTTTGCGGCGGGATTCGCCGACACGCTCGCCCGAGCCGACGGCGAAGCGATCTCCACCACCGTCCGGACAGTCGCGGGCATTTCCAAGCGTACAGTTTCGTCGCTGCTGGCGGCTCCGCCCGGCTGACTTTTGCTAGCATCGATGTCGGGCGTGCAATGACGCCCGCACGATGAGGCAAAGTGAGCGTGGACTATCGATTGCGGCCGGCGACTGCCGCCGATGTGCCGGTACTGCACGACCTGATCGCCCGCTCCATTCGCGAGCTGGGCGCCAACGACTACACGCCCGAGCAAATCGAAGCCGCGCTGCTCGGAGCGTTCGGCGTCGACACCGCCTTGATTCGGGACCAGACCTATTTCGTGATCGAGACCGGTTCCGGCGAGATCGTCGGTTGCGGCGGCTGGAGCCGGCGCAAGACCCTGTTCGGCAGCGACACTCGCGAGTCCCGGGACGATTCCTATCTGGATCCCGCGGTCGACGCCGCTCGCGTTCGTGCGTTCTTCATCGATGCACGCCATGCGCGTCGCGGCCTGGGGCGTATGTTGCTCGATCGCTGTGAAAGTGACGCTGCCCGCGCAGGTTTCACCCGGTTCGCCCTGATGGCAACCTTGCCCGGCAAGCGTTTGTATGAAGCCTGCGGCTATCTCGGCGATCAGGCGATCGAACATCCGCTGCCCGGCGGACTGACTATCACTTTTGTACCGATGACGAAGCGGCGTCCGGCGACCTGAGTCGGCGCGCGGAAGCCCGCCTGTTACTCGAGAAACAAGTGCGCTAGGATCGGCGCGCCAAATAACGCGCATGGAGGCCGCAATGAAGCGCAAATGGCAGCTGATCGCCGGCGGGCTCGTGCTGCTGATCGGTATCGGCGTGTGGAGCATCAGGGATACATTGGCCACCGCACGCATCGGTACAACCTACGTCGCCAAACAAACCTGCTCGTGCCTGTTTGTCGCGGGCCGTTCCCCCGATTCCTGCCGCACCGATTTCGATCCGGAGGCGCTGCGTTCTCTCGATATCGTCACTGGCAGTGGCGCTGTGACTGTTTCGGCGCTCGGCGGCTTGATCTCCTCGCGCGCCAGGTTCGAAAAAGAATATGGCTGTCATCCGGTGAACTGAGCGAATCGAGCGGGAGGGAACTCGCGATGTTACGAACTCTGCTAGCCACACTGGTGCTGATCGTACCGCTGTGTCATGCCGAAGCCCGGTTGTTGCCTTTGCCCGCGCAAGCACCGGATGTTCCCTGGCCGACGATGGAATGGCCGGTCGGCTCCTTGCCCGACGAAATGGATTCAGCAGCGTTCGCTGCTGCAATCGGGGATGCGTTCGACAATCACGCGCCAGGGCTGGGAGAAACCCGCGAGCTCGTCATCATTCGCGGCGGGCGACTTGTGTATGAGCGTGCCGCGTCGGGCTACAGCACGAGCATGCGACTGGTGTCGTGGTCGATGGCAAAGTCGATCACGCAAGCATTGGTCGGCATCGCGGTCGCTCAGGGAAAAATAGACATCGATCAGCCGATGGGCAATCCGCATTGGGCGGCCGACGATCGTCGCTCTCGCATTCCGTGGCGCCAGTGGCTGCAAATGACAGACGGGCAGCGCTATTTCGAGATGGAAGCGCAAAGCATCGCGGCGAGCGATGCCTCGCGCAAATTGTTCGGCCCGGGTCGGCTGGATGTTGCGAAATACTGCGCCGGCCTGCCCTTGATTCACGAGCCCGGCACTCATTGGAACTACAACTCCTGCGGCATCGTGCTGACCGCCGATGCATTGACCCGAGCCATCGTTCCCAATCCCGTGTCACCGGAACAACGGCGCGCGGCGATGATGAGATGGATGAATGTGAGCTTGTTCGATGTCATCGGCATGAAGCCACAGCCGGAGTTCGATGCCACCGGTTTGGTGTATGGGAGCGCGATGATCTATGCCTCGGCTCGCGATTTTGCGCGATTCGGTTTGCTCTATCTGCGCGATGGAATGTGGGATGGCCGCCGCGTCCTTCCCGAAGGATGGGTCGACTTCGCGCGCACTCACGGTAGCGGTAAGAACGCCGATATCTACGGCGCGGGCTGGTGGCTTGCACCGAAGGAAGGAGGCGGGCGGCCTTATCCTGTCCACGTCGATACAGGCCCGGAACGCGATGGCTTCAGCGCGCAAGGATTCGAAGGTCAGTACACGCTCATCGTCCCGTCGAAAGATCTCATCGTCGTGCGCTTGGGCATGACACCGGAGAAAGACCTGCGCACCGGCGCACTGAAGGATTGGATGGGGCGCCTGGCACGAACGTTTCCATCCGCGGCCACCGCATCCTCGAGCGTCTCTCCCTAACGAGACGCGCGTTTCCGAGGGCTCTTCTTTGCAGACGTAGAACGGCGTCGTCGTCGCGCAGTCTGTTTCGCGTGTCTCGACAACGCCCGATGAGAAGCTGCGGATCTCGGCTCGTTTCGAAGGGCCTTCGCCGTCGAGCGTCGGCGTCGTGCTGACGTTGATCGCGGCTTGCGACGTCCTTGACCGGTAGCAAGATCGCGTTTCGCGCTTTGCCGGGTGCGTCGGGAGGTGCGACCTTCCTCGGGCGCCTGCAGAGGCACGCCGGCACGACGAGCTTTCGACAGGCCGATGGCGATGGCTTGTTTCGTCGATCGGGCGCCATGCTTGCCTTCGCGAATGTGCTCCATCTCCTCACGCACGAACTCACCCGCGGCCGTCGATGGTTTCTTGCCGGCTCGCAGATCCGCTTTGGCACGTTTTACCGTGGATTTACTGGGCATGACTCGCTCCTTTTTGGCTCGTCTAGCGGGTGTACGGATGTCATGCCGTTCATGTTCCGCTCGTTCATTCCATTTCGCGGGCGCCGCTCTGGACATTCCCGCTGGGTGGATGTACATGTGTGCCACTCTCATTTGCATGGGCCGCCTCCATGAAATTGCCCTTGATCGCAGTGCTGCTGCTGAGCGCCGGTGTGGCTGCCCCGGGGTTTGCCGAAGAAAACACACTCAAGGAAGGCGCTCGGGACGTCGGCCGGGCGGTCGGCACCGCCGCCCGCGAAGTGGGGGACGGCGCCAAGCAGGTCGGCAAGGCAGTCGGGGACGCCGCGAAGGAAGTCGGTCAGGCCGTCAAAGAGGGCGCGAAGGAAGCCAAGCGCGCCATGAAGAAAGAAAAGAGCGAATAACGATCAGCCGCCTAGCTGGGCCGTAAGCCGCTTCGGCGCGGCCATTCGATAGGCCTCCACCAGGCACACCTCGACCTGCGCCCAGTCCACGTCGGCCACGTCCAGATACAAGCCGATCCAGCCTTTGCTGGCCACGTACTTCGGCAGGTGAAACTGCGTCGGCACCAGTTCCTGTAACTGGCCTGCCAGCAGCGGCGGCGCCTTGCAACTGATGCTGAGGCGGCCATCGCCATGATGGTTGGCCAGGAACCAGCCGAACCGTCGCTGGCGGACTTCCAGACTCATGTGATCGCCGCTGCGCACGGCTTTCGCTTCGGGCAGGCGCTCGACGATCGAGGCGACCCGAGTGCGTACCTTATCGACGGAAGGTTTTCGGCTCATGAACGGCACGGCTCCTTGCGATGGAGCTTATTGTATAGAATCGCGCCGTCGTCTCAGCGGCCCGTACAAATGGAGCTCACGGATTCAGGCGTCGATTTCCGGTGTCCATCGGCTGAATCGCAAATCGGAGCGCATGACTATGCTTACAGAATTGGAGAAGTTCCTCGCGCAGAATCTCGGGCAGGGATACTGATGAGCGATGAGCAGTGACGGGCGATTTATTTGAGACTGGCGAGCCGCGCGATTTGGACTTGCCCGACGCCGATATCCGCTACTGGCCGCGGATCGAAATGGGAGCGCCGCCGGAGGACATACTTCAGGAGCTGATTCGACAAACACCGTGGCGGTCGGAAACGATCACGCTCTGGGGCAAGCAGTATCCACAACCGCGTCTCGCAGCGTGGTTCGGAGATGCGGACGCGAAGTACACATACTCCGGCCTGTCGCTCGATCCACTCCCGTGGACCAACCTGCTGTCGACGCTGCGGGCGCGCGTTGAGGCATTGTCCGAAGCTTCCTTCAACAGCGTGCTCCTGAACTACTATCGCGATCACCGCGACAGCATGGGCATGCACAGCGACGACGAGCCCGAATTGGGCAGGAACCCGGTGATTGCGTCAGTGAGTCTGGGTGAGCAACGGACCTTCGTGCTGAAACACAAATCCAGAAAGGATCTGAAGCCGATCCATATCGAGTTGGAGTCGGGCAGCCTGTTGCTGATGAGGGGCGCGACTCAGCATCACTGGAAACACGGGATCAACAAGGTCGCCCGGCCATGCGGGCCACGGGTGAATCTCACATTTCGACGCATCGTCGGCTGAGCACATTATTTCGAGAACCGCTTCACCGCGTCGCCGACTGCCTGCCACACGAGCTCCTCGATGGCCTTTGTGCCGCGTCCATGTACCGAGAGCAAACGATAGAACTCCGCGCTCGTGAGCGCGTATAGCACATCGACCAGATCGGCAGGCGAGGACACGGAGGTCATTCGGGCCACGATGGCGGCCAGCAACTTGCGCCGACGTTCCGCGCGCTCGCGCAGAATAGCCGCAACTTCCTCATCCAGCTGGCTGAACGCCGTGAACTTCGGCATCGCCTGCGCATGCCCGCCCCAGAACCTGGCAAAGATCGCGACGGCGCGGCGCAGAGATTTTTCCGGGTCCGGTTCTGAGAACACCTGCGACAACTCGAACAGGCCGCCTTTCTGGGCAATGTCATCGAAGATGGCGGCCAGCAGAACGTGCTTGGATTCGAACTGGTTGTAGACCGTGGCGCGCGTGACGCCGGCTTCGCGAGCGACGGCATCGATGGAGAAGGCCGGCATTCCTTTGCCGCCGATCAGTAATTTCCGGCCCGCCTCGATCATTCGTGCCCGCCCTTCATCGACGGACGCCGCGCGCACGTCGCTGCGATACGTTCTGCGTTTCGACTTGACTGCCATGAAATTAGTTATACAGTGTGTATAGTCAATTAACTCATCCGAGGACGTCCATGGCCACCGTCACGATCCTGCTCCTGGCCCGCGTGTTTCACATCCTCGGCGGAGTGATCTGGGCGGGCAGCATGTTTGCGCTCTCCTTCGCCATCATACCGATTGGCACGAGCCACGCCGATGCGGGCGCCGGTCGCTGGTCTGGCCTGGTCGCACGGCGCTTGGGGCCCGCGTCCGGTATCGCTGCGCTGGTTACTGTGCTGTCCGGGATCTACCTGTTCGCAACGCTTCATTCGGGCGACACATCCGCAGGGGGCGTCGTGCTTGGGGCCGGCGCTATCGCGGCTGTGCTCTCGTTTCTGGTGGGTGTTTTGATCGGGCGGCCGGCGGGAATGAAGTTGTCGAAGCTGAAAGGCGAGGCGTCCAAATCGGCGGCGGATGTGGCGCAACTTGCATCCCTGGGACGCAGGGTTGCGTTGAGCTCGCGCGCCTCCGGCATCTTGCTCGGACTCGCGGTGTTATCGATGGCGGTGTTTCGTTACGCCCCAGCTCTGGCGGGGTGATTCATGAAGCGGCTTCAAGATCAGGTCGTGCTCGTCACGGGCAGCTCGCGTGGTATTGGGGCGGCGATCGCTCGAGCGTTCGCGCGCGAGGGCGCGTGGGTTGTTCTGCATGGTCGAGATCAGGCGGCGCTCTCATCGATCAAGGAGGGGATCGAGCGGGACGGTGGACGTGCGATGCAGATCAGCGCTGACCTGACACGATCGGCCGAGATCGAAGCCATGCGCTTGCAGATCGAGCGCGAGGTCGGACCGGTCGAGGTTCTCATCGCCAACGCCGGCGGCAACTTCACAATGCGGGGTCCTTTGGAAGCTATCGCGGAGGAGGGCTGGCGAGCGTCGATCGACGGCAATCTCACTGCCACTTTTCTAACCTTGAAAGCGTTTCTCCCCGGCATGAAACAACGTCGTCGCGGCTCCATCGTGGCTATCTCTTCCGCCGCCGGGCGCCGGCCCCATTCCCATTCTCCCATTCCTTATGCCGTCGCCAAGGCGGGCATTCAGCTGCTCACGCAGGATGTCGCGGTCCAGGCCGGTCCCTACAACATTCGCGCGAATTGTATTGCGCCCGAGACGATCCTCACTGAGAAAAATCTGATCCGCATTCCACGCGAACAGCAGGCGGCATTGGTCGATGCTCATCCACTGAAGCGATTGGGCACGCCGGAAGATATCGCAGAGGCGGCGTTATTTCTGGCGAGCGAGCAAGCCGGATGGATTACTGGCGTGGTTCTCGATGTGGCGGGTGGGGCGGTGATGGGGTGAGAATCGCCGGGCGAGAGAGATGCGACCGCTTCGCGGCAGCAGTCGCGACATCTGACCGTCGGGGTGGGGGCAGTAGGGCAACCCTGCCGGGTGCGCGGATTACGTCGCAGAACGCGTCTTGGGTCACAGCTGGGCGCGGCGCTGGATTCCTACAATGCCTGTCGTTTGAGCGAATGGAACGCGACGATGTCGAGCATTCTCGGAAGAAGAGCGCGGGCGATCCTGAGGCACTGCCTCGTGAGCGCACTGGTGTTGTCCCTGGTGGGTTGCGGGGGCGGTGACGACAAGGATGACGAGTCATACCCCATCGGCGGTCGGGTCGCGGGGCTGACAGCGGCCGGGCTGACGTTGAGTAACAACGGCGGCACGCCGATACAGGTGACCTCCGGTTCCACCTCTTTCACCTTCGCGGACCGATACAGACAAGGCAGCAGCTTCAACGTCACCGTGGCCAGCCAGCCCGTCGGCCTCGTTTGTACAGTCACGAATGGGACAGGGACGGTCCGTGGCGCGGTCACCGATATCGCAGTTGCTTGCAATGCCGAGACACACAGTGTGGCTGGCTCGATCACGGGCCTCGCGACCGCCGGCTTGGTTCTTCAAATGAATGGCGCAGACGATCTCAGCATCGCTGCGAACTCGACCTCATTCGAATTCGAGACGCCGGTGGCCGCTGGCAGCGGTTACCACGTGACCGTCCTGAATCAGCCCGCGGGACTCGCATGTACCGTGAACAACGGATCGGGCGGCAACATCAATGCCGATGTTAGTAACGTGCAGGTCGTCTGTAGCACGACTGCGCTCACGATCGGCGGGTCCGTCGGCGGGCTGGCGGCCACCGGGCTGGTGTTACAGAACAACGGTGCGGACGATCTCACGATTGCACCCAATGCGTCGTCGTTTCGATTCGCGGCGCCGGTCGCTCAGAATGGCACGTATGACGTAACCATTCTCACCCAACCGGCCGGCCAGACCTGCTCGATCATCGACGGCGCTGGCAGCGCGGTCACGAATGTCACAAACATCGCAGTCACGTGCGCGAACGTTCCGAAATACAGCGTGGTGGCGGGCTCCGGCCTCAGCGGCTCGATCTCGCCCAGCGGCGTGCTGGTCGTCAATGAGGGCGGCAACATCGGCTTCGTAGCAACCCCCGAAGCGGGCTACTTCATCGACGAATGGCTGGTGAATGGTGTGCCGGTGCAGTGGGGTGGTTCCATCTATTCGTTATCGAATGTCGCCGCCAATCTGACAGTGCAAGTCAAATTCGGTGCTGCATCGCTGTCCAGTAGCGTCTCTCGATTAGCGCTATCGGTGAACGATGTCGCGACTCACCCCGCACTGACGGGCAGCTCGCGCACTATCGTCATTACCAATCAGGCAGCGACGACGATCGCCAGGAACCTCTCCGTTACGCCGTCGGGCTTTCCTGCCGGGACCAGCATTTCTGCCACAACGTGCGGCTCGCGACTCGACCCTGGCAGCAGCTGCACGATCACTATCGCTCCTGGCACAGTTGCCACATCCGCATGCACCTCGGGCAGCGAACCGGTGCCTGGAACAGTGACCGTTAGCGCGGACAATGGGCTGGCTGTCTCAGTCGAGGTGCTGGTGCTCGGCTATCGGTGTATCTATCAGGGCGGCCCTCTGTTCGCGATCGATGACACGACGCCGCCCACTTCCAGCATCGGCGGTAAAGTGGCCGCGCAGACCGATCAGTCGAGCGGCGTCATTTGGAGCGCTGCTATCGGCTCCACGAGCGTGGATTACACCGACCTCGGGCTCCACGAGGACTCGGTGGCGCCGTGTTCCGCATCCTATGACGGCGCCTGCAATTCAACCGTGATCTTGTCCCACTACTCGCCGGCGTGGCTGTTTCAACGCTCGCGCTTCGCGGCCGGCCAGTGTGCGGCAACGATCAGCGGCTACTCGGATTGGTACCTGCCTGCCTTGTGCGAGTTCGACAGCTGCCCCGGCGGCGGGCAGACCATCAGAGGAAATCTCGGATCGAGTGTGGGCTTGGGATTCTACACCTACTGGACCTCGACCGAGTTTCACATCAACTCTGCCAATGTCGCGTATTCCGTCAATCTTATTTTTGGATCCGACCATGACACCAACAAAAACGCCAGCTTGAGGGTGAGGTGCGCGAGGGCGGTGATTCCGTGAGTTCGTGCATCACGGTGCGCTGGGCTGATCTGCGTCGAATCTAACCGGCGGCGTCCTTTGTCGATGCGTCATCGATGGCATCCAATACTTGCTCGGGCGAGATGTCGCGTTGTAGCTCGTCGATCTCCGGTATCGGTACTTCCACGCCCACTTTGCTCGCAATCGCATTCACGAGCTGGATGGCGCGCGTCAACTCGTGCTCGGTGAGCAGACTGATCTGTAGATCGAGATCCGCGCGACGATCCGCTTCCCGCTGCATGCGATTCTGCGTTACCAGCACGAACGTGCTGAGAAAGATGGCCTCGACTGAAGCGGCCGTCGCGAGCAGTACGAAGCTGGGATCGAACGGTTTCAGCGGCGTCCAGCCGGCGTTGATCAGCACCCACACGATCACGATCGCCAGATGTACATAGACGAACGGCAGGCTGCCCGCAGCGGCGGTGATCGCGTCAGCGATCCGCTGCTGAAACGTCCGTGATTGCTGCTCTCGATTCTGTCTTTGCAGCAGAGCTTCGATGTTCCTCGCGACGACGCTCGGCCCGCCGGGCGGCTTGGTGAAGGTCTGCTCCATACCGACGCGAACGCACGCCCGGTCTATCAGTTCCTACTGTCGGTGGATTCGAGCCCCGCACTTGCAGGATGCGCTATCGCCCGAATTCGATAGAGTTGGGTCGACCGTCTGGCCGCCGCGCTTTCAGCGGCGAATGGGTATCGGGTGTTGCTGGGCACTCCTTTGTCGATGCAACGGAGGGCTCGCTGTAGCGGCGACATGGCGATTCGTGCATCTTGATCGTCGGTTGCAACAATCGGGGGATGCGGGAATGGCACTCTCAAAACAAGCCCAAGTGGGGGGACTCATTGCCTGGCTCGCGATTTGTTTCATCGCGGCGGCACTCGGTGCGGTCGCTTCCGTACAGGCGGGCCCTTTCTACCTATCACTCTCGCGGCCCACGTGGGCGCCGCCGGGTTCTGTGTTCGGGCCAGTGTGGACCGTGCTCTACACATTGATGGCTATTGCGGCGTGGCTAGTCTGGCGTGAAGGCGGATACAACCACGCGCGTGCCGCGCTGACTCTGTTTCTCGCGCAACTCGCTCTGAATGCTTTGTGGAGCTGGCTGTTCTTCGCGTGGCATCTTGGCGGCGCGGCGTTCGTTGACATCGTTCTGTTGTGGGTATTGCTTGTAGCGACAGTGATCTCGTTCTGGCGCATCCGGCCGCTCGCGGGTGCGTTGCTCGTTCCATATTTGCTGTGGGTGAGCTTTGCAGCCGCGCTCAATTACACGGTGTGGAAGATGAATCCGACTGTGTTGGGTGGGTGAGTCTCAGCCAGACTCCGCGTGGATTTCTAGAGCTCGACGAGAGGCTCGGCTTCGTACGCACGGCGCAGGATATCGAGCAAGGCGGGCGCGTCGGGCAACTGCACCGAGCCGATCCTGCTCACCGGTACGGCAGGCGTCCATGAGTTCATCACGACGGCGCCGCGAACCTGTGGCAGGTCAGTCAGCGAGATCTCCTGAATACGCTGTGGAATTCCCAGGGCGTGCAACTGCCGCCGAACGATGCTCATGGTGATTCCGGTCAAGAAGGCGGCGTCGGGCCACACCACTGAGGCGCCATCCCAGAACGCCAGATTCCAGATGGACGCTTCGCTCAATCGGCCGCGGCGGTCTAGGAATGCGGCATCATCGAAGCCCTGTTTCACAGCCTCGCGCATGTAGTAGGTCTTCGCGATTTCGCCGACGTGCTTGATGGCGGGGAGCATTCGCTCGTGTTCGAACGCCGCTAAGGTGAGCGGACCTTTGGGCCCGGACGCCGCTGGCCCCGTGCGGATCAGCACATCGGGCTCGCCATTCGTTCCAGTAGAGGTGAACTCGCCGGCTCGCGAGTAAACGGTCGCGGTCAAGGATACATCCGCCGGTCCGGCGTTCAGCGCCGACCGAAGATGGGCGCGCAGCTGGTCATCCGACGTGGCGCGACCGAACAGCGTCAGCGAGGCGGTGCGCAGTCGTTGCAAGTGGAGATCGAGTCCTCGCACGCGACCGCCGCGGACCTGCATGGCGGTGAAGTGAGCGAAGCCTGCGAAGGCGAGCGGCGCCAGGTCCTCGGTGGTGGCCGTGCGGCCATTAACTTGCGCGATGAGAGCGTTGGGTGCGGTAGCCATGGCCGCATCCTAGGGATTTGAACGAATGCGGGGAAACGAGTAGTTTTCGAGGCATCGACAAATTTGGCTTGAAGATCGATGAATCGAATCCTGCCGGGCACGCGCGCGCTACGAACCTTCGAAGCGGCCGCGCGGCACCTGAGTTTCACTCGCGCCGCCGATGAGGTGGGCTTGACGCCCGCAGCTGTCAGCTACCAGATCAAAGAAATCGAAGATCAGCTCGGCATCGTGTTGTTCGCGCGTAGCAGTCGGAACATTCAACTGACGCCCGCCGGCGCGGTGCTCTTTGAAGCGACCACCGATGCGCTGGAGACGTTGGAGCGCGCCGCCGGTCGAGCGCGGCGCATTGCTCGAGGCCAGAATCAATTGCGTCTGACTGTGGGGCCGAGGTTTGCAACTCATTGGCTGCTGCCGCGGTTACCTCAATTCAAGGCTGCACATCCGGGGCTGGAGCTGACGTTCGACATCACCGATCAGGTTCGCGATTTCGACCGGGACGACGTCGACGTTGCGATCCGCTTCGGCGCTGGCACGTATGCGGGAACACGTTCGCACCGCCTGTTCGATGCTGTGATAGCGGCCGTTTGTAGTCCTACGCTGCTCGCCAAGGCTCCTTCGCCGAAGACTCCGCGCGATCTGTTTGAGCACACGCTTTGCTATGTGAATTGCAAAGTGAATGACATGGAATGGCCCAACTGGCGCATGTGGATGAACGCCGCCGGCATTCGCGACTTCGACGACAGTCGATGCGTCGCGTTCGCCGATTCGAGCCACGTCGTGCAAGCCATTCTCGACGGCAACGCCGTCGGGCTGGTTGAGCTGGCGATGATCGCTGGCGACCTTGCCCGGGGACGACTGGTGAGACTGTTCGATATCGGGCTCAGTCCGGCGCCAGGGTACGCGTATCACCTGGTGTATCCAGAGAGCAGCGGTGAGGACGCACGCGTGATGGCATTTCGAGAATGGATGCTGGATGAGATCGCGCGCCCGGTAGAGGGCTCAGGCGATGGAGCCCAACATTCAGCACTTCAGCCAGACTCGAGCGGGCAGGGGCTCATCAATCGTTAGCTTCACGATCTCGGTTGCGTTGGTGTGAGATCTCCAGGAACATTGCTCCAACGACGGATGTCATTCTTCGCAATCGACGCCAACGAAAATGGATATTTCCTGGGACCAAGCCATCGCGTGGCGGCTGAGGCGCCACTATCTCATCGAGCGCGCATCGCCCAAGCAACTGGTCGCTGTTGTTGACCGCCTGCGCGGGCTACATGCGCAGGCACCGTCCTCCATTGATCTCGCGCTCTGGGCGCGCATCGACGGTCTACAGCGGGAGCACGTCTCCGACGCGCTTTGGAAGAAGCGCACGCTGATCAAGATGTGGGCGATGCGTGCAACGTTGCACGTACTCCCAGCCGCCGATCTAGGGACGTGGACTGCGGGCCTCCGCATTTGGAAGCCGGGCGGCTGGCCCATCAGAAATCCTGATGCGCCTGCGGTCGCCGAGTACATCGATAAAGCGCTGCGCGGGAAGATTCTCAACCGCATCGAATTAGCCGAAGCGATGACGAATCTCGGTGCCGCGCCCAAACTCGTGGAAGGGATGCTCGGTACTTGGAGCTCTTCACTCCGGTACGCGTCGTTCATCGGCTCGCTGTGCTTCGCGCCGACTGAAGGGACGAACGCGCGTTTCACGCATCCAGCGACGTGGCTTCGCAAAGCGCCCGCGAAGGTCGATACCAACGCGGCCTTCAATGAACTCACCCTGCGTTATCTCGGCACCTACGGTCCCGCGACCTCGCTCGATCTCGGCCCGCGCTGGTGGGGCGTCAATCAAGGCGAGGCGAAACGCCGGCTCGCTGCGTTGGGGGATGCGGCAACGGAAGTCACTGTCGAAGGCAAGCGATATTGGATGCTGACGAAGGACCTTGCCGAGTTGGCAGCAACCGAGCCGGTCGAGGGAGTCGTGAGATTGCTGCCCGCGTTCGATCAGTGGGTGGTGTGCGCATCACGCCGCGTCCCGGCGCTAGTGGAGCCGAAGTATCACCAGAAGATTTATCGGCTGCAGGGCTGGGTGTCGCCGGTGTTGCTCGTCGATGGGCGGATGGTGGGTGTTTGGAAACATGAGCAGAAGGGGCGAACTTTAGCTGTTGAGATCGAACCGTTTGCGAAGTTGCCTCGGTGGGTGAAGCCGGGCATTGAGGAGGAGGCGGAGAGGCTGGCGGCGTTCCTTGGCGGCGAGTTGGAACTCAGTATGCGCGGGGTGCGGTGAGCGCGATGCGCGCAGCTTCCTCGTGCCAGCGTCACAATTGAATGTTGCGGCGGTAGGCGGTATACCCGGTGCAATACCGTAAGAGGCACGCCGGATGTTCATCTCTTCGCGAGCCGGTCGGCGATATGTGGCGTTGATGTGCGTGATCTTCGCCGGCGCCACCTTCGGGGCGGAGTGGGAGGGCTACGAGCGGCTCAATCGTGAGCAGTTGCTCGAAATCCTCGACGGTTCGCATGCCGGGGTGAAGCCCGAAGTTACCGCCAAGAATCTGATCGACGTTGATCTGTCGGGAATCGACTTTCGCGGTGCCAATCTCTCGGCCTCGGTGCTGAATGGCGCGAACCTCAGTCGCGCCACACTCGATAAATGCAATCTCACGGTCAGTTTCCTGGAGGGTGCCAATCTGTCGGGCGCCTCGCTGCGTGAGGCGATGCTGTTTTCGTCTCAGCTCGCTGGCGCGACGCTGATCGGTGCCGATCTTACCGGGGCGCGGTTGATCGGCGATCTGCGCAAGGCCGATCTGTCCAAGGCGCAACTGGTTCGCATGAACGCCGCGCCGGACATGAAGAATCAGTCGATGGGGCTGATGCGCGCCAGCATCGTGAGCGCCAAGGCCATGGAGGCGGACTTCTCCGACTCGGATTTTTCGCGCACCGATTTCAGCTTTTCAGATCTGAGTCGCGCGAAGATGCGACGGACCAGGCTGATGCGTGCCGACTTCAGCGGCACCAATCTGTCGGGCGCAGACCTTTCTGGGGCAGATCTGCGCGATGCAGTGTTCACCGACACGGATCTCTCCGGGGCGAACCTGACCAACGCGGATTTCACGGGCGCAACTGCTCGCAACGTTCGCGGGCTCGACACCGCGACGACCACGGGCGCGCGTGGTCTGCCGAAGAACGAATAGTGCCGCTCCGGAATCGCTTGCGAGGGGTCGCGGTCGGAGTTGGCGTGTGAATCTGAGAACGCGGCTGCAGCCAACAACGCGACACGCCACTGTGAACGGTGTGCGCTACGTGCGGCTTTTAATGTGGCAAAGCGCGCGAGAGCCGGGACGCGTAAGAGGATCATTGAGTAGCGGTGATGGCGGGCGCTGGAATTTAGCAGTAGACACTCCAGCTGGAATTTGGGCGGCGATGCAATCAATGCGTTCGCGTCAGACAGCACTGCTTATATTTCTTGCCGCTACCGCACGGGCACGGTTCATTGCGGCCGGTCTTCGGCTGGCCACGCACGAACGTTGATGCGACCGGTTGCGCGCGCATCGGCGCGAAGTAGCGATACATCTGCACGATACCCGCTGTCATCATTTGCAGCAGCTCTATTCGCTTCTCGGGTGGCGGCGACTCGAAACGCGATCTCGGATCCGGATCGTTCTCATGCGCCAGCGCCATCATCGGGACGATCGCGCCGGCGCGCTCTTCGTCGTGCAGGAACGTCTGCCAGCTCGCGGCTCGCAGGCTTACGCCATGCATGAAGCCTTTCGCCCATTCGTTACCGAGCGCCTGGCCGTTGTCATCCAGTACGAGGATTGGGACGTAGATGTCGTCGCGGGCGAGCGTCCTCGCAATCGAGTTCCAGTGGCGCGTGAACATGCCCATGATGGTCTGTGCTTGCTCCATCGAGTCGAACGCTGGGCCATGCTCTGCCGACTCGCCGCCGAGGATGTGTGGCCAGTATTCGCTGGGCATGACGAGTTCCGGCCCGACCACGAGCGCGCAGAGGAAGCCATCCATGCGCTCGATGTTCATCGCCGTTGGGCTTGGGAGGGAGTCGAGGAACTCGGTGAGTTGGTCAAGTTCGTCGTCGGAGAGCGGGGTGGTGAGGGAGGTCATGGCGCGGAGTGTACACATCGCGGCGGATGCGTGCGCGCGTTGCCGAGGGTGAAGCGCTGTGAGATTGCCGCGGGATGTTGCGCGCGTGCTGCCGCGTCTTCTTCATAACAGCATAACTGGCGCGGGCCGTCCAATGCCGACCGTCTTGTAAGTGGAATCTTTTTCCTCTGGACAGAAAGGCAGTGCGGAGTAATATAACGACCGGGCCTCGCCCACGAGGTCTTCGTAAGAGGGCCGCCCTCAAAGGCTCAGACATTATCTGGGCCTTTGTTGTTTCTAGCGTCCGCGCCGATGTCGGCGTACTAGTTCAAAGCAGCTGTATTTCGATCCACATACATCGAGCTGCGACCGGGAGAGTCGGCTCTCAATCAATCGACCGGAGGCTTGCAGCGCGACATAGGATCGGTTCCGTGGCTCATAGCCAGCGAGAGCGATTGGCCAGAGGTATAGATCGGCGACCTGAGCCATCGGTGATGATTTGGTCTTGAATCGAATCTCGTGGAGCGTTTCGCTGAGCTCATCAGCTGTGAGTGGTGAGTACTGCGCTGACGAAATCATTGCAAAGGGCGGGCCGCTGGTCCGCAAATCATCGTAGTATCGGACGAGCCTGTCGTCATCGACCTTGCTAGTGCGCTCCGGCAGTACACGTAGTTTACGATCGATTCGCCGCGCGTACTTCGCCGCGCGCTCTACGGCGATGGCAAACGCCGTCTGGCACAGATGCCATTGTCGGTGGCCGTACCGCTCGCGATACCGAGCATCGTACCCTGGGCGATCGATGACGCATGCCAGACCAAGAATATCGAGCGACAGCAAGGTCCGACTGAGATCGCTCATGAATCTGGCTCGCTCGAATCGATCCCGGGCGAGCCAGGAAAATCGGTCCTGTCGATGACGAATTTCAACGGAGTGCAGCGGGTAGCTGATGGACCAGCGTGTGCAAAGATCATCGTACAACTTGCGAGCTGCTGCTTCGGCCTCCTCATCGATGAGAACGCCTCCTAGAGCGAAGAACTCACGAGCATTCTTGTTGTAAGGCAGGGGTTCCCGATTCGGCGCGCGGGTTCCTGAATCATCCATGTAGAAATTGAGAATACGAGGCACGCGTCACTCCTTGATCCATGCCGGTCCATTGGCCTTGGAAGAATAGCGTGGTGTTCGGCGTCGGCGTTCTCGGTTTGCGTGGCACTTTCTCGTTGTATCGGACGGCGTCTCCGGCTTGCTCGGAAGCGGCATGAGCTGTGAGTTTGTTCGCTTGTGCTACAGCTCGTGCATATATTGGTGTGTGATCCTTAGCGCGTGAGCAAACAGTGCGGCACGCCACTCGCCAAACGCGCCTCCGTGTGTGGACAACGCGTGAGCGTGCCGCGGAGATGCGCGCGGAGAGTGGAATTTAACAGCACGCACTCCACGTGGAGTGCGAGCGAATGGTCGTTGTGTTTCATCCGCTCGCGCTTGATCCAGATATTAGATGTCTGCCGGGACTAGTGTGATGCAGCGGTCCGTGACCTGGATGTTTACTCGCTTGCCGACGCCGAAGCCGGCCTTGTCGAGCCAATAGCCGCGGAGGCGGATGTAGGGCACGAGCGGTGGTCGCGGCCAGTGCCGCATATGGGCTTCGTAGCGGCTCGGGCTAATCGTGAGTTGGCGGGAGTTCGGCGGAGCATTTACCGTTTTAGACATGGCTGTCTCCTAGAGATAGTTCAATTCGCCTCCTGTTCAGAGAGGCGGTCGGGTGCTTGAACACCGCTCTAGGACGGCCCGCAGTTTTTCCCCGAAGGGTGTTTTATGGCTGCGCGCCACCCGACCATAGGCTCACATCGCCAGTAAGCTGACGACTGCAAAACATATGGGCGCAAAAAAACCGCTGGGCTTACGGGAGCGTTAGCCGCCTAGAGAGGTGTGTTCAGCACCTGGATCGAGACGTTAGCTGCTTGGATCGACCCGGTCAAACTCTACAGAGTCCTGGAGCGGCTTTTCTACACAATGGCGTGCCCCGTTAAGTGCTATCTCGATCTCGCGGTGTTTAGATACATACGTGTATAGGTATCAAAAAGGCCATTCATAACCTTATCAGATACATCGTGCTTCTGAGGGCTTCGAAGTTTTGCTAGCAGGCCGGCCAGTGTTTTTGCGCCAAGTTTTACGGTTAGAAGCTTGTGTTTGCTGTGCAGTTCTCTGACCCAGTCCAGTTCGTGACCTTTTCGAAGGCTTTCGTTGTTCGCGCGCGTTACAAAGAAAAGGCAGCTTCCGTATTCTCCCCCAGAGTACGACAGTGCTTGGCGAAAGTCCTCAATGCTCAGTTCATCGTAGTTCTTTACTTCGAAGATTACTTGTCTGCTCTTGTGGTCCTCGAAAACGCGCCGCCAGAACGGCGAGGCGCTCAGGTTTGTCCCGACGATGTCACGGCGCTGGATCGCTGCGCCGTTCGGCTTCATTTGTATGTTGGATAAGCGCCCGGCAAAGACGATCTGCAAGGCGCGGTGCACCCAGTCTTCGAAATCATGGGCGCCATTGGTTCCAGTTGGAATATTTCCTAGCTCGGCGATCAATCCTCCAATTTCGCTAGATCGTCGCTTCGGAGTTTCAGATGAAATGCTGATTTCGTATTCATCGTAGATGTCTTGAGATACGTTAGGGTCTAACTCTCGCGCGGAGATGTTTAGTGCAATCCAGTAGCAGGGATGCACGAGGACTTTCTGATTATCCGTGAATTCGCGCGCTGGCTCGCGCCCGTCGTGGCAGAAAACTACATTTGAGTTTGCGGAATTTCGAATGCCAAGAAATCCAACAGAGTAGAGTTCGCTAAGGCACGCGCGCGGGGTGTTAACAATTGCGAGATGCTGTTTTACGTCATTCGATAGATTGTCGGCGGTAAGAAGTGGCGCGATCCTCTCGCTTGCGTACGCAACAGTCATCTCTGCGGGGCCTTCCGCAAATCTTTCGATGAGACTAGGCAGGGTTGGCAATATTGCTGTGTACTCCTTTCTCAGATCGTCGAGGCGATGAAGAGAAATTGTCTTTGCAGATGCCTCGATGTCCTCGGGTACGATGCGCTCTCGATCTTGCTTGATCGCATTAAAGAAGGAGCTGTTCAGCAAGATCAGTAGGTCGCGCGGACGATAGAGTGTAAGGCGTAAGCATTTTTTGAAGCCCTCTTTGCCCTCAAGGCCGGACGCAACTGCTCTGTCCCAAACTTTGATGCTTTGTTCTTGCGCGATCTTGAAAGCTTCTCGAAATCGGTTGGCGGTTACATTTAATAGCGCGTACTCATCCCAATGCAGACGAATGGTTTGAGCCTCAATGGTGCGTGAGAAGTCCGGATCTTTTTGTGCTAGGGCGCGATAGATGTTGTCGCGCAAGAAAACAATTGGCCTTATGTTGTCGAACTTGTCGCGAATATCGATTGCTGTTTGTGTGAGGCCGTCTATGAAACCGACGCCGATATCATCAGGTTCGTACCCCTCATCCAGACGGTCGAGTAGGATTACGCATTCGAGGCCTATATCATTTAAAACAGAGCGGACTGCTTCCTCGATTCGGCTGAGCTCCAACCGTCGAGCGAGGTCTCCCACTATTGTCTCAGGGTTGGATTGATCGGCAGTTGCTGCACGGAAGGCCGAACTCAGCCTGTAAACGAAGCTGGTCCCTTGAATGGTCCAGCGCTGAAGATGCTCATTTAGAAACTCGAAGGCTGCATGTTTCTTAAACTGATGGCGAAACCGCAGGTGGGATGCTATCTCAATCAACAGGCCGTAACGCCAGCAGATCGTTGCTGCTGCTCGAATGAGACGAAATCGTGCGCCAAATGGCTCAAGCAGGGGACGAACCCCGATAATATCTGCTTCGTCTGGCGCAACAGCAATAACCAGCCAGTCCTTCTGGACGTGAAAGTGCCTATTTAGCATATACGCTAAGGCGCTCTTGCCGGTGCCGCGACGACCAACAACGATGCACCGATCGCTTCCTTCTATCAGCGTTCGAAAATCTGCTGATTCGAAGAAGGCTTTGTCGAGCATCGCGGCATCTGCCTCGGCCCGGACGTCACCTAACGGGTTAGCTCGAAGTTTGGTAGGAGACATCTAACTTTTTTAATTGGTTGTACTGCCTGTCTACAAGAGCGTAGCTGAAAGATTCCAGGTGGCAAGTCATGGCTCGCGAACTTGCCTCCCACGATACATCTGGTTTTACAGCCTGCAATCACTCCTGGCGCGGGAGAGTGATGAGCGCATTAAGCTCACGGACGAACCTTCAATGGGTATGGATCCACAGCTGGTTGCCTAGATGGCTTGCCATCCCCCCACCGCCCCCCTTAAACTCCGCGGCCCTTGCCGGATCGTCTCCGCCTGGTGACAGGTGTCAGCCGTCCCGACAGGGGTTGTAGGTAGCGCTTCCGGGCATATATAAGGTGTCCGGGTACGAAAGGGCCCGATTCGAAGGGCCTTTTTCGCTTCTGGAGCCGGGACCGGCTCGCGCTCCTGGACGACGTAGAGGGGAGTTGGGCGCCGCCAAGGCCGCCTGGCAGGAAGGGACGGAGAGTGAGAATGGGCCTTGGGGCCCATTTTTCGTTTCGGCGACGGTAAAAACCGGCCCGGCGGAGCTCTTCCGGCGCGGGTAGCAAGCGCCGGAAAGGGGCAAGCCTGAGGCCCCACAGTCAAAACCGGAGGTGACCGATGCTGCGAGAACAGCTGGGCGAGCTGCTCGGCCCGGTCGTGGCCAATCTCGGTTACGAGCTGTGGGAAATCGAGTACGCGCCGCGCGCCGGCGGCGGGCTGTTGCGGCTGTACATCGACAGCCCGGACGGCATTTCTCTGGACGATTGCGAGAAGGTGAGTCGGGCCGTCAGCGCCGTGCTGGACGAGGCCGATCCCATTCCGAACGAGTACACCCTGGAAGTGTCCTCGCCCGGGTTGGACCGGGTGCTCAGGACTCAAGCCCATTTCGCGCGCTTCGCGGGCGAGCGGGTCAAGGTGGAGATGATTCAGCAGATCAACGGTCGCAAGCGGTTTCAGGGGCGCTTGCAGAAGGTAGGCGAGAGCGAGATTACGCTCGAAACGGACGGCGGCGAGGTCAGCTTGCCGATCGACGATATTCACCGGGCGCGGTTGATCCCGGATGTATGACGACGTGAGCGACGGGAGTCGCGGTAAGCGTATAGCGGAGTTCGCACGATGAACAAAGAGATTTTGATGGTGGTGGACGCAGTCTCCAACGAGAAGGGCGTCGACAAGGAAATCATCTTCGAGGCGCTCGAAGCCGCGCTCGCGTCCGCGACCCGTAAACGTCACGGCGAGGGCATCGACGTGCGCGTCTCCATCAATCGCAAGAGCGGCGACTACGACACGTGGCGTCGTTGGAAGGTGTTTGCGGACGATTCCACCGAGCTGGAATTCCCCGATAGCGAATTGCGTCTGGAAGACGCCAAGGATATTTCCGCTGACGCCGAAGTCGGCGGCTATGTCGAAGTGCCGATGGAGTCGGTCGCGTTCGGTCGCATCGCCGCGCAGACCGCCAAGCAGGTCATCGTGCAGAAGGTGCGCGAGGCCGAGCGGGCGCAGGTCGTCGATGAATTCAAGGCGCGCCAGGGCACGCTGGTGTCCGGCATCGTCAAGCGCGTGGATCGCAACGGCGTGTTCGTGGATCTCGGCGGCAATGCGGAAGGCTTCATCGCGCGCGATCAAATGATTCCTCGCGAGCCGATCCGTTCGCAGGATCGCGTGAAGGCGTATCTCGCGGATGTGCGCTCCGAACAGCGCGGTCCGCAGTTGTTCCTGACGCGCACGGCCCCGGAATTCCTGATCGAGCTGTTCAAGCTCGAAGTGCCGGAAGTCGGCCAGGGCCTGATTCAGATCCTCGGCGCCGCTCGCGATCCGGGCGTGCGCGCCAAGATCGCGGTGAAGAGCAACGACAGCCGCATCGATCCGGTCGGTGCGTGCGTGGGTATGCGGGGTTCGCGCGTGCAGGCCGTATCGAACGAGATCGCGGGCGAACGCGTCGACATCATTCCTTATGACGACAATCCGGCGCAGTTCGTGATCAACGCCATGGCACCGGCGGAAGTAGTGTCCATCGTCGTCGACGAGGACTCGCACTCCATGGACATCGCGGTGACGGAAGAGAAGCTGTCGCAGGCCATCGGCCGCGGCGGTCAGAACATCCGTCTGGCCAGCGAGCTGACCGGCTGGGAACTGAATGTGATGACGCAGCAGGCCGCCGAAGCCAAGAGCGAAGGCGAGTCGCAGAAGCTCATCGACCTCTTCAAGCAGCAGCTGGATGTGGATGAGGACGTGGCGCAGATCCTGGTGCAGGAAGGATTCTCGACCATCGAAGAAATCGCTTATGTGCCCGCTTCCGAGCTGGCCAACATCGAGGAATTCGACGAAGAGATCATCAAGGAGCTGCGTAATCGTGCGCGCGACGTGCTGCTGACGCAGGCGATCGCGAGCGAGGAAGAAATCGACAGTGCCGAGCCTGCAGCGGATCTGCTGGAGGTGGACGGCATGGACGACGACCTGGCGCGGAAGCTCGCCAGCAGAGGCATCGTGACGCGTGAGGATCTCGCCGAGCAGGCGATCGATGACCTGACGGAGATCGAAGGCGTGGATAACGAGCGCGCGGGCGCGCTCATCATGGCGGCGCGTAAGCACTGGTTCGACTCCGCGGGGCAACAGGCTTGAGCGGGGTCGTAACTGGTATCGGGTCGGGAGGGCGTATATGGCGGATGTGACGGTAAGCCAGTTTGCCGAGGTACTGAAGGTACCTGTCGAGCGGCTGCTGACGCAGCTCGATGAAGCCGGGATTCAAGTCTCCGGCGCGAATGACACGATCAGCGACGACGCGAAGATGGAGCTCTTGACGTTCCTGCGTCGTGCGCACGGGCGCACGCAGGAGGCGACGGCGCCGCGCAAGATCACCTTGAAGCGCAAGTCCCAGGGCGAAATCAAAGTCGCCTCGGCGCAGGGCCGTGCGCGCATGGTCAACGTCGAGGTTCGGAGCAAGAAGACGTATCTGAATCGCAGCGTGCTCGAAGAGCAGGCGCGCGGTCCGTCGTCGCCGAGCGATGACAATGGAGCGGCCGATCGTGCGGCCGCCGCTGCTGCCGAAGAGGCCGCCGCACGAGCCGCGGCTCAAAGCGCGGCCGCTGCCGCTCAGAAGGCTGCTGCCGACGCCGAACAGGCCGCGCAAGCTGCGGCCGCGGCTGCGGCTCAGAATGCCGAGCAGACCGAAGCTCAGCGCGCAGCTCAAGCGGCTGCTGAAGCGGCGGCCGAAGCGGCACGCCAGGAAGCGGATCGTCTTCAGAAAGAGCAGGCCGAAGCGGAAGCGCGTGAATTCGCGGCCCGCGAACAGAAACGGCTGGAGGACGAAATTCGTCGCATGGCGGACGCCGAGACGCGTCAATCCGCCGAAGACGAAACACGTCGCATGGCTGAAGCTGCGGCGCGTGCCGAAGCCGAACGCAAGCAGCAGGAAGCTGCTGCAGCGGCTCCGCCGCGCGCGCAAGAACGTGGTGGCAAGCGTGGCGGCGCAGCCGACCGTCCGCAGCGTGCCGAGTTGCACGTGTCCAGCGACGCCAGCGCTCGTTTCAAGAAAAAGAAACAGCAGGCGGCAACCAGCGCGCGGTCGCGCGGGCGTCCGTCGCAGATCAATGTCGGCCAGCAGCACGGCTTCGAGCGTCCGGCCGCGCCGGTCAAGCGCGATGTGCAGATCGGCGAGACCATCACGGTCGGCGAGCTCGCGCAGCGCATGGCCGTGAAGGCCAACGAAGTCATCAAGGTCATGATGAACATGGGCGTGATGGCCACCATCAACCAGCCCATCGATCAGGACACCGCGGTGCTCGTGGTCGAAGAGCTCGGCCACACCGCCGTGATCCACAAAGAGAGCGCGATCGAAGACGAGTTGCAGGCGACCGATGCCTCGCACGAGCTCGAAGCGCGTCCGCCGGTCGTCACCATCATGGGTCATGTCGACCATGGTAAGACCTCGCTGCTCGACTACATCCGTCGCACCAAGGTGGCGGCGGGCGAAGCGGGCGGCATCACGCAGCACATCGGTGCGTATCACGTCGAGACGCCGAAGGGCGTCATCACGTTCCTCGATACGCCGGGTCACGCCGCGTTCACTGCGATGCGTGCTCGTGGCGCGCAGGTGACGGACGTGGTCGTGCTGGTGGTGGCTGCTGACGACAGCGTCATGCCGCAGACCATCGAAGCGATTCAGCATGCGAAGGCGGCTGAAGTGCCCATGGTCGTGGCGATCACCAAGGTCGACAAACCCGCGGCCGATCCGGAGAAGGTGCGAACCGATCTGTCCAGATACGAGGTGCTGCCCGAGGCGTGGGGCGGTGACACGATGTTTGTAAACGTGTCGGCGCACACCGGTCAGGGCATCGACGAGCTGCTCGACACCATTCTGCTGCAGGCCGAAGTGTTGGATCTGAAGGCGACGCGTTCGGGCCTCGCGGCCGGCGTCGTGGTCGAATCCAGCATGGAGAAGGGCCGCGGTGCCGTGGCGACCGTGCTCGTGAAGCGCGGCGTGCTCAAGCCGGGCGATCCGATCATCGCGGGCACCGAGTTCGGTCGCGTCCGTGCGATGTTCGACGAGACTGGCGCGCAGGTCACCGAAGCGGGTCCGTCGTTGCCGGTCGTCGTGCTGGGCTTGTCCGGCGCGCCGAATGCGGGCGATGAATTGCTCGTGGTCGAGAGCGAACGCAAGGCTCGCGAAGTCGCGCTGTATCGCCAGGGCAAGTTCCGCGATACCAAGCTGGCCAAGCAGGGCCCGGCGAAGCTCGAGGACATGTTGTCGCAGATGGGCGATGGCAAGGTCGCGACCGTGCATGTCGTCATCAAGGCGGACGTGCAGGGTTCGGCGGAAGCGCTGCGTGACTCGCTCACCAAGCTGTCCACCGACGAGGTGGCGGTCAAGGTCATCGGCAGCGGCGTCGGCGGCATCACCGAGTCCGACATCACGATGGCGCAGGCCTCGAACGCACGCGTCATCGGCTTCAACGTGCGTGCCGATAGCTCGGCTCGCACGATGATCAAGGAAGCGGGCATCGACGTTCGCTACTACAGCATCATTTACGAAGCCATCGACGACATGCGTGCGTTGTTGACGGGCATGCTGGCGCCGGAAGTGAAGGAGCAGATCGTGGGCCTCGCCGAGGTGCGCGAAGTGTTCCGCTCCAGCAAGTTCGGCACGGTCGCGGGTTGTATCGTGGTCGACGGCTATGTGCGCCGGAACAATCCGATCCGCGTGCTGCGTAATAACGTGGTGATCTTCGAGGGCGGCCTTGAATCGCTGCGTCGCTTCAAGGACGACGTCAATGAAGTTCGCGCGGGTACCGAGTGCGGTATCGGCGTGAAGAACTACAACGACGTGCAGGTGGGCGACCAGATCGAGTGCTTCTCGCGCGTCGAAGTCGCGCGCACGCTCGAAGCCTGATGGCTTGATTGGATATCGAGGGTTGATGTCGACGAAGTCCTTTCCCCGTGCCAAGCGGGTCGGCCAGCAGATTCAACGCGCGTTGAGCGAGTTGATCCGACGGGAGCTGCGCGACCCGCGGCTCGGCATGATCACGTTGACCGACGTGCGCATGTCGAGCGACTTGAGCTACGCGAAGATCTATTACTCGGTGCTGGGAGCGGATCCGCTCCTGGCTCAGCAGATCCTCACGCAGGCCGCGGACATGCTTCGCGGCCCGCTGGGTCGCGCGCTAGGCATCCGCCACAGCCCGGAACTCAGGTTCGTGCAAGACGAGCTGATCGAGAGCGGGGCGCGCCTGTCGGCGCTGATCAACAAGGCCGTGAAGGACGACGAGGCCCGACATGTCGACGAGGAGCCGGCCGCGGAGTCCGAGGCCGCTGCCGAATCGGACGACGATGCGCACTACAGCTCCGATGACGACGACGACGGCCACTACGATTCGGACGAGGATGACGAGGCCCGATACGACTCGGACGCGGAGGACCACTCCGATCCGGGCGAGGGCGACGATCGTTCCCATCCCGATGCGGACGCGTCACCAGAGGACGCGGACCACAAACCGTCCCGGCCGAAACGCTAACGGCACAACTACGTGAAGCGCTTCCATCGTGAAGTCGACGGCATCCTGCTGCTCGACAAGGCTCTCGGCGTGTCCTCGAACGCCGCTCTCCAGCAAGTTCGTGTGCTCTATGGCGCGCTCAAGGCGGGCCATGCGGGCAGCCTGGACCCGTTGGCCTCCGGCCTGCTGCCGGTCTGCTTCGGGCAGGCAACGAAGGTCTGCGGCCGTCTGCTGAACTCTGGCAAGACGTATCGCGTCCTGGTGCAGCTCGGCGAGCTGACGCCCTCGGGCGATGGCGAAACCGAAGTCATCGAGCGCGCGCCGGTCCCGCCGCTGACCGCTGCCGGCGTCGACGCGACGCTTGCACAATTCCTGGGCAATCAGCAGCAGATCCCGCCGATGCATTCCGCCCTGAAGTTCGAGGGCAAGCGCCTGTACGAGCTCGCTCGCAAGGGCGAGTCGGTCGAGCGCCCCCCGCGCGACATCGTGATCCACAAGATCGCGCGCGTGAGCACAGAAGAGGGCCTGGCGGCCAATCAGCTCGAGTTCGACGTGTACTGCTCCAAGGGCACCTACATTCGAACCCTCGCCGCCGATGTGGCGGTCAAGCTCGGCACGCTCGGGTATGTCAAAGGCTTGCGCCGTCTCTCGGTGGATCCGTTCGGCGACCAGCCGATGTTCACGCTGGAGGCACTCTCGAGCGAATCGCCGGAGCAACTGGCCGGCCGGTTGCTCGCCGTGGATACGGCGTTTGCCGACCTGCCGCGGGTGGATCTGGACGCCGGCGCTCAGCAAAGTCTGCTCCTCGGCCGTACTGTGGCCGGGCAGGCCGCTGCACCGCTGGGCGAAGTGAGACTTTATGGCCCCGCCGGACGTTTCCTCGGCCTGGGCGAAGGTCAGCCGGGTGGGCGGGTGAAGCCCGCGCGGCTGTTCGTATCGGTACCGTAATTCTTGGTTTTACTTGAGATTCCAGGCCGCGCGGGTACAATGCGCGCCTCTCAAAAGGCCTGATGGCATCCCGCCGCTGGCGCGTTGAGAATTCTTCACGCGGCGATTCGTACGCCGCACCGAGGTAAAGCAGATGTCCTTGTCGACCGAACAGAAGGGCGGAATCGTCGCCCAATACCGCCGTAATGCCAAAGACACCGGTTCGCCGGAAGTCCAGATCGCGCTGCTGTCCGCGCGCATCAACGGCCTGGGCGAACACTTCAGCGCTCATAAGAGCGACCATGCCTCCCGCCGTGGCTTGCTCAAGATGGTGAACCAGCGCCGCAAGCTGCTGGACTATCTAAAGGCGACCGCGCCGGAGCGCTACACCGCCGTCGTCAGCAGCCTCGGTCTGCGGCGCTAATCGCTTCGTGGCGAGCCGGACATCTACAGTCGCCGGCTCGCCTCTCGACCGCGTACGAACCTTGGTAACCGTCATCGAGACCCCTCCGTCATCGAGACATCCTGTGTTCCGTTCGCAACCCCGATTCTTCAATACCATGTCGTGTCTCGGCCAATTTGCGCCCTCGTGTTG
>JAEWAF010000093.1 GCA_023391815.1 Pseudomonadota bacterium | reverse complement strand
CGAGCACACCGGCGCGACGCCCGGCCAGGGCGTGCGTGGACCGGGATACCAGAAGGCGGCGACGACGAGCACGCGCTGAGCGGGCTCGTCAGACCGGCGGTGGGTTGCGCTCGGTGAAGTCGCGCTGATGCCAGTACGGATAGGCCAGCGGAGTCGCGCTGGCCGCGTCCAGCTTCTTCACCTGCTCGGGCGTGAGATTCCAGCCGAGCGCACCGAGGTTCTGTTTGAGCTGCTCTTCGTTGCGAGCGCCGACGATGACGTTCGCGACGGTGGGCCGCTGCAATAGCCAGTTCAGCGCGATCTGCGGCACGGTCTTGCCGGTTTCCTTCGCGACTTCATCGAGCGTATCGACGACCTTGTAAACATATTCGTCCGCGACCTGCGGACCTTTGTCGACGCTCAACTGCGAACGCAAGCGCGAGGTTTCGGGCAACGGCTGACCGCGGCGGATCTTGCCCGTCAGTCGTCCCCAGCCCAGCGGACTCCACACGATCGCGCTGACTTTCTGCTCGATGCCCAGCGGCATCAGTTCCCACTCATAGTCGCGGCCGATGAGGGAGTAGTACGCCTGATGCGCGACGTAACGATTCCAGCCATGACGGTCCGAGACGGCGAGCGACTTCATCAGGTGCCAGCCGGAGAAATTCGAGACGCCGGTGTAACGGAGCTTGCCGGCGCGGACCAGGTCATCGAGGGTTTGCAGCGTCTCCTCGACCGGCGTGAGCGCGTCGTAACCGTGCAATTGGAAGATGTCGATGTAGTCCGTTCCCAGACGCCCCAGGGCTTGGTCGACCGCGCGCACCAGGTTGAAGCGCGATGAGCCCACGTCGTTCGGGCCCTTGCCATGTCGGAAGGTGGCCTTGGTCGAAATGATGACCTGATCGCGCCGGCCACGAATCGCCGCGCCCAGGATCTCTTCTGCGGCGCCGCCCGAGTAAACGTCGGCGGAGTCGAACATGTTGAGACCGGCGTCCAGACAGATGTCGACCAGCCGGGTGGCTTCCTTCGCGTCGCTCTCGCCCCAGCTCTTGAAGAACTCGCCCTTGCCGCCGAACGTGCCGGTGCCGAGACTGAATACCGGGACCTTGAAGCCCGAGCCGCCCAATTGCCTGAATTCCATCGCAGTCTCCCGCAGGACATAAAACGCGAAGGCACTGTAACGCATGGACCCGTGAAGCGGGTTCATGGGGGTCTTGCCGGGCCCGTTGCTCAGTCACTTCAGTCGGGCCGCCTCCGCTGGTATCTTGCCGGCATGCAAAAAGTCATCGCACCGATCGTAGTCATTACCACCGGCGGCACCATCGACAAGGCCTACTTCGACGCGCTCAGCGCGTACAAGATCGGCGAGCCCATGGTCAAGAAGATGCTGGACGTGGCCAACGTCACGCGCCCGTTCCGCGTCGTCGAAATGTTCCGTAAGGACAGCCTGGACCTCACCGACCAGGACCGTCGGGCGTTGTACGAGACGGTCGCGGCGCTCGACACCGATCGCGTCGTCATCACGCATGGCACCGACACCATGACCGAGTCGGCCAAGGTGCTCAAAGCCATCGCCGGCAAGACCATCGTGTTTACGGGCGCGCTGTCGCCGGCCCGGTTCGCGGAAAGCGATGCGATGTTCAATCTTGGGATGGCTTTCGCGGCGGTGCAGACCTTGCCGGCCGGGGTGTACGTGGCCATGAGCGGCCAGGTGTTCCGTGGCGATGAGGTTCGTAAAGATCGAGAGCACGCGCGTTTCGTTTCGACCGCTGAATAATCAGCGGACTCGAGCTCACCGCGGGGGACGACCATGGAGCTGAGCTACGTTTGTGGCACCGGTTCAGTGCCGCTCCTCTATAAGACCGTCGGCGGAGCCCTAGAGGACGCGGCGCGTCGCTGGGGCGACCGGCCGGCGCTGATCGTCCGCCAGCAAAACATCCGCTGGACGTATCGTGAGCTGAACGAAGCGGCCGAGCGCTTCGCGGCCGGCTTGCTGAAGCTCGGTCTGCAGCCGGGCGATCGCGTCGGCATCTGGTCCCCGAATCGCTATGAGTGGGTGCTCACTCAATTCGCGACCGCCAAGGCCGGCTTGATTCTGGTCAACGTCAATCCCGCTTATCGCATGTCCGAGCTGGAATTCGCGCTCAACAAAGTCGGTTGCAAGGCGCTGATCCTGGCGCCGAGCTTCAAGAGCAGCGACTACGTCGGCATGCTTCGGCAGCTTGCGCCGGAGTTGGCGACGAGCGCTGTGGGCGACCTGCAGGCAGCGCGGCTCCCCACCTTGCGCACGGTGGTTCTCACTGACGATGTGCGCGTGCCGGGATTCATGCCATTTCGCACGGTCGAAACATTAGGCACCGAGCTCGAGCGCGAGCGCTTGAACCAGCTGCGCTCGCTGTTGCAGCCGGAAGATCCCATCAATATCCAGTTCACGAGCGGCACGACGGGTCTGCCCAAGGGCGCGACGCTGTCTCATCACAACATCGTGAACAACGGCTACTTCGTGGCGAGTCACATGGCGTTCTCGCACGAAGACAGCTTGTGTATTCCCGTGCCGCTGTATCACTGCTTCGGCATGGTGATGGGCGTGCTGGGTTGCGTGACGCACGGCGCGGCGATGATTTTTCCGTCCGAAGCGTTCGAACCCGGCGCGGTGTTGGAAGCGGTCTCGGCGGAGAGATGCACGGCACTTTACGGCGTGCCGACGATGTTCATCGCTGAGCTGGATCATCCGAAGTTTCCAGACTATGACCTCCGCTCGTTACGGACCGGTGTCATGGCGGGCGCGCCGTGCCCCGTCGAAGTGATGAAGCGGGTCATCGCCGACATGAACATGCGCGAGGTGACCATCGCTTATGGCATGACGGAGACCAGCCCGGTCAGTTTCCAAAGTCGCAGTGACGATTCCATCGAGCGCCGCGTATCCACGGTCGGCAGGATTCATCCGCATCTCGAAGTGAAGATCGTCGACAGCGACGGTCGAGTCGTGCCGAGAGGCGAGCGCGGCGAACTGCTCACTCGCGGCTACAGCGTGATGCGAGGCTACTGGGACGATCCGGAGAAAACGCGTCAAGCCGTCGATGAGCAAGGCTGGATGCACACCGGCGACCTCGCGGTGATCGACGCCGACGGTTATTGCAACATCGCGGGCCGCGTGAAGGATCTGATCATTCGTGGCGGCGAGAACATTTCGCCCCGCGAAGTGGAAGAGTTCCTATACCGCCATCCACAGATTCAAGATGTGCAGGTCTTCGGCATTCCGGACCAGCGTTACGGCGAGGTCGTGTGCGCCTGGATCAAGCTCAAGGGCGCCGAGCAGTGCGATGCCGAGGCGATTCGTTCGTTCTGTCGCGATCAGATCGCGCACTTCAAGGTGCCGACCCACGTTCGCTTCGTCGAGCAGTTCCCGATGACGGTCACCGGCAAGATTCAGAAGTTCATCATGCGCGAGCAGATGATCGCCGAGCTGCAGCTGCGCGAAGACGTGACCGCTTGATCAAACGTTCGCTGCTTGCTCCACCATGTGGGGCCGCGCCAGGTCGCGACGCGCCGCCGCGGGTGTGACGCCCAGAATCTTTCGCATGTGACGGGCCAGATGGCTCTGATGTGCAAATCCCGTGGCGAAGGCGATTTGCGCGATCGATAGCGATTCGTCCTGGAGCAGCAGCTTCGCTCGCTCCACGCGTCGGCGCAGAATGTATTGGTGCACCGGAGTGCCGGTCGAGCGGCGGAACAGCGTCTTCAAGTGCGACACGCTGACACCGGCGACTTTCGCGATCTCCGCCAGCGACAGCTCGCTCTCCAGATTGTCCTCGATGTGCGAGATCACCAGCTTGAGCTTCCACGCGCTCAGCCCGCCTTTGGGATCGCGCATCGGCAGCGAACGGCGGTTATGACGCTGAAGCAAACGCGCAGCGAGCGCGGTGCCGAGACTCTCACGAAACAAACGTCCACCCGCGCCGCCCGATTCGAGATCGGCCTTGAACGCCCAACCGATGTGCTCGATGAAGGGGTCGCGCAACTGAAAGCGGTCGGCGATCTCGATGTTTGACGGGTCCATATCGAGCTCTACGGCGACACTGCGCAGTAACTCGTCCGGCACGCGCATGACGAGCGTGGTACCGCTCTGCTTCGTTTCCCAAGCAGCCGGCGTGTTCGCGGGAATGATGTCCAGATCGCCGGCGACCTCGCGGCCGTGACGCAGCTTGCCGCCTCGGTCGCAAATGACTTCGACCGAAGGCCCGACATGCATGCAGACGATGGCGTAGGGCTTCGCGTCGATGCGTGTCAGGCCGGCGGAGAAGTTGTTGATGTTCGCGTTGACGGTCCGATGGACCCGCGGCGGTGCTGACGGCGCGCTGGCCAGGGGGTTGCTCGTGGCTCTCATCGGTGATCTCCGGCACCGTGTTGCTGCGTGAATGATACAACGAGATATGCCATCTGGGCTGCTCCGGTCCGTGTCAGTCAGCGTCCGATCGTGCTGGTGCCGGGCTTAATAGGTCAGCCCGTGTCGCGAGAATTATCGAGCGCGTCGTCGGTGCGCTTCAACCGACCGGCCGAAAGAGCTGGCGTGGCCGGAACAAGCTCGCAATCCATGCCATCTCGCTTTGTCTATTTAACAACGGTTCAGGTTGGGCATTGACAGGGTCAGTCGCAAGTGTGATGGTCGATTCATGTCGACCGTGCCATCTCCATCGTTATCTGCTGCCGATCTCGCCCGTTACAGCCGCCACCTCGCGTTACGTGAGATCGGTGTCGAGGGTCAGGAAAAGCTCAAGGCCGCGAAAGTGCTGCTGGTCGGGGCCGGTGGCCTGGGCTCGCCGGCCGCGCTGTACTTGGCGGCATCGGGCGTGGGCACGATCGGAGTCATCGACAACGATCGGGTCGATGTGTCGAATCTGCAGCGTCAGGTGCTCTACGACACACAGAGCGTGGGCCGCCCGAAAGCGGAGGTCGCGAAGGAACGTTTGCTCGCGCTCAATCCGGAAATCGAGCTGGTGTCGCACACCGTCGAGCTGCGTGCCGCGAATGTGCGCGAGATATTCGGCAGGTATGACGTGATGCTGGACGGCACGGATCGATTCAACACGCGTTATCTTTCCAACGATGCGTGCGTGATCTTGCGCAAGCCGCTGGTGTCTGCCGCCATCCATCGTTTCGAAGGCCAGGCGATGACGTACGTGCCCGGTCGGGCGCCTTGCTACCGTTGTTTGTTTCCCGAGCCGCCCGCCGACGGGCTCGTGCCGAACTGCGCCGAAGCCGGAGTGCTCGGCGTGTTGCCGGGGGTGATGGGCACGATTCAGGCGACCGAAGCGATCAAGGTGATCGTCGGTGTCGGCGAGCCTTTGCTCGGGCGATTGTTGACCTACGATGCATTGGCGATGCGCTTCGGAGAGTTTCGATTCACGCGCCATCCTGACTGCGCAGTGTGCGGCGATCATCCCACGATTCACGAGCCGGCGGATCTGTTCGAGATCTGTAGCGCGGACGTGATGGCTCAGGTGCGACGCCTCTCGCCGGCGGAGCTGCGGGAGTTGCTCGGCAAAGTGGCTATTGTCGATGTGAGATCACCGAGTGAGTTCGGCGCCTCGCACTTGCCAGGTGCGATGAGCATTCCGGTCGGCGATGTACAGCAACGGCTCTCCGAGATTCCTCGCGATCGGCTGGTCGTTTTCATCTGCCGTAGCGGTGCGCGTAGCATGACCGCGTCGGCGGTTGCCACGCGCGCCGGGCTAACGAACGTCGCCCACCTGGAAGGTGGCTTGCTCGCTTGGGCCAAAGAGCTTGATTCCTCCTTCGTGGTCGCACCGGTAGGTTGAGGTTCTAGCCTCAACGAGCGCCGCTGCGGGCGAGGTGTCGTACGTCACGACGGTCCGTGAGCCAGCCGGCTGACGGAGCCCAATTGGCAAGCTCGGCCCGACGGCGCTGCCAGGCCTGTTCGAGCGTCTTCGCGGCTTCCGGCGAAGTCGTCTGGACGCCAGTCGGCATGTGCACCACGTTGTCGTCTTCGAAATCGAGCATGTCTCTCTCCTCAACAACCCGTGAGCGCAGATTACGCCGTCGAGTCGCGGGCATCATCGCGGCGGATGGCATGTAATTGATTCCCGGCCGGCAACAATCCAGGCCAGTCGCGGGTATTTGCCGGTGAATGCGGTTGAGCCCGGACGTGACCGGCCGCACAATTTTCAGCACACCGCTTGCTTGGGAGCCCAACGTGAATCAGAGCGTTAGCGACAGTTCGGCGAATACGTCGATGGTCAACGTCATCTACGTGCTCTATTTGCTGGCCTTGATCTCGGGTGTCACGGCGCTGATCGGCGTGATCATGGCTTACGTCTACAAGGACGACGCGCCGGAGTGGTTGCGCACGCATTACGAGTTGCAAATCCGCACCTTCTGGTTCGGCTTGGTGGTCGGCGCGATTGGCGTCGCGTTGAGCTGGGTGCTGATCGGCGTGCCGATTCTGCTCGCGCTCGCGGTGTGGTGGATCATCCGCTGCGTGAAGGGCCTGAGATACGTGGGCGAGCGCGCCCCGTATCCGAATCATCGCGGCTGGGGATTGTGATCTCTCAGTAAACGTCGCGCCGGTATCGGCCGGAGATCGCCAACTCTTCCAGCGTGTCGGCGCCGAGTGCTTCAGCAAGCGCGGCGTCGACCGCCGGCGCCATTCCTTGCAAGCTGCCGCAGACGTAAATCGCCGCGCCGCTGCTGATCCAACATTTCAATTCGTCGCCGCACTCGAGTACGCGGTGTTGCACGTAGCGGCGTTCCGCCTGATCGCGTGAGAACACCAGATCGACGCGTTCCAATTGTCCGCGAGTGTGCCACTGGGCGATTTCGTCGGCATAGAACTTGTCACGCGCAGCGTTCCGCTCGCCGAAGATGAGCCAGTTGCGGTGGCGGCCTTCGGCTATGCGCGCCTTCAGCAGCGCGCGTAGGCCTGCGATGCCTGTGCCGTTGCCGATGAGAATCAGGGGAACATCATGCGGAGGCGCGTGGAAGTTGGGGTTGGGGCGCACGCGAACAGCAATCTCATCTCCAACTCTTGCGCCCGCCGTCAGCCAGCCGCTGCCCAGGCCGGGTTCCCCGTCTGGACGACGCATCTGTCGCACGAGCAAATGAATCGCACCGTCGGCTGGTAGCGAGGCGATGGAATATTCACGATGGGGCAGCGGTTCGAGCTTGTCGTCCCAAGTCGAATTGCGTGGATCGATCTCGGCGATGTCGCCGGCTTGCCATGAGGTGATGGCGTCCGCGTGCGGACGCAGCTCGATATGGAAACAAGGATCGCCGGCGCTGCCCGGATTGAGATGACGACGAGCCGTCAGACGCCATCGCTCGTAGCGAGGAGCTTCCCAGTCCGGCAGGTCGGGGCTGTTGCTCAACACGCTCAGCTGATGTTGCCAATGCCGTAGCGCGCCTTCGTCGCCGTTGTCGACTTCGATGACGTCAAATAGGGCGGTTGCGCCTTGATGTCTGAGCCATTGGTCGATGCGGTGTCCGAACGCGCAATAGTTGTCGTATTCACGATCGCCCAACGCGAGCACGCCGTAGCTCAGTTGCTTGAGCGGTACGGCGCTGTCCAGCATGTCACGGACGAATCCGGCGGCGGGATCGGGCGCATCGCCTTCGCCGGTCGTGCTCACGACGAACAGCGCGTGCTTCGTTTGTCGCAGCAGCTGATGGTCGATCTGCTGTAACGATGCGAGCATGACGGGCGCGCCCGCGGCTTGCAGCGACTGCGCGGTTCGATTCGCGAGCTCGGCGGCAAATCCTGTTTGGCTCGCGAACGCGATCAACGTGGGCGAGTCGCCGGTCGAAACCCGCGCCAGCCGGCGTCGCGGCCATAGGAAATATGCGCAAGTGCTGAGATATAAAATGACAACGACGCACGCTGAATAAAGTCGCGCGTCGCTGAGACCGGCGAAAATCCCGGACATTCCGCCTTACTGCGGCAAGACTTCGAAGGTCGCGACATAACTTAGCCGGCGCTCTTTGGCCTGCTTGAGCGAAGTCTTCTGATCCTGAGTGCCGGTTTCGAGCCAGTACATCCCCGGCGCCGGCCAGTTGACGGCCAACTCACCCTGCGCGTCGGTCTTGAGCTTCTGCTCTTGCTGGTCGTTGCGATAGCGCGTGCCGCCGGCCTGCACGACGACTTCGAGATTGGCAGCGGGCTTGCCGTCGATCAGGAAACGAAACTTCGACGCTTCACCGGCGTACAGATCATTCGGATGCGACACGGGCACGAGCTCGAGGCCGACATTCGCGGGCTTCAACGCGGCTTCGGTCGGTTTGCCGGCGGTGACGAAGGTTTCGACGCGGCCGAACGACTCGCTGACTTCCAGGTTCTTGGCATTTGCCGGCACTTCCTTCGCGAACTTCTCGGCATTCCCGCGCCAGCGCTTGCGTTGCCCGTTGTCTTCATAGCTCGCGAACAGGCCATTGTTGACCAGGGCGACCTTGTACGTGCCGTTCTGCTTCAGCTGCACGTCGAACACGCTGCGATATTTGCCGGTGAACGCATTCTCCGGGTTCACCTTCGAACCATCGGGCGCGGTAATCGCCAACGAATCCAGCCGCAGCGGCACGTGATTGAAATAGAACAGATCGTTGGAGACCGCGGCGTCGACGGTGATCCATTGATCGACGGTCGAGACGGTGGCGGACGGCAGCAGCCACATCTTGTGGGCCTGGCTCGCGAACGGAGCGAGCAGGGCTGCGGTGACGGCGATGGCGCGAAGTGCGGTTTTCATGGTGTTGCTCGCGAGATGAATCAGGGAGTGACGTTGAGCGTGATGGCGCCGAGCTCGGACTTGCCTCGAACGGTCGCCGTTTGTTTCTCCGCGCCGGGCCATTCGAAGGGCACGCGCAGCAGTTCGCGTCCGCCGACTTCGCGCACGGCTTCGACCACGACGTTATATTTGCCGGGCGCGAGCTTCGCGAGTTGCTTGTCGGTGCTCTTGAAGCTGAGCACGTGCTCACCGGCCGGACGCGTCGCGCCAGTCACGCCGTCGACCGGCATTTGCAACTCACGGCCGCCACGACGCCACCACTGACGTAGGTCCTTCAGCCACTGCGTGCCGTCTTCCTTTTTGCTGTCCGTTTGATACCAGACGGCGAGTTGCGCGGCGGTGCTTTGATCCGGGTTCTCGACCCAGACCGCGACGTACGGGCGGTGATATTCGGCGACGTTCAGACGCGGAATCTCCAGCTTGAGATTCAGCTCGGCGCCGAACGTCGCAGCGCTTGCTCCTAAGAGCAGCACGGCGCCCGCCAGCTTTGCGATCCCTGCCATGAGCACAGACTTTTCAATCATTGTTGCTTCCACATCGTTAGCAGCTTCGTTCAGTGAAGACGAGCGTCCGTCCCAGCTAGTGAATAAACAAAATCGCCAGCAGCAGCGGCAGCACCAGTCCCAGGCCGACCATCGGCCAGGTGCCGGGGCGATTGGCCGCGTGCATCTTCAAGAGCAGCAGCCCGGTGATCGCGAACACCAGCGCCGCGATTGCGAACGCATCGATGAACAGGCTCCACACGGTGCCTGCATTGCGTCCCTTGTGCAGATCGTTCAAGTACGACAGCCAGCCGCAATCGGTCAGCTCGTGCGTGACTTCGCCGTCTTCGAGATTGACCGTCAGCCACGCATCACCGCCGGGACGCGGCAGCGACACGTAAATTTCCTCGTCCGACCATTCGGTCTCGCGGCTCTCAAGTCGCACGTTCAACGTATCGTCGAGCCAATCCGCCACATCGGTCGGGAGCGCGGCTTTCTCATTCCCGTCGGACTCTCGCGTCTTCTTCAATTGTTCGAGCAGAACCGCCGGCAGCGCCGCCGTCTGAGTTGTGATTTTCGGTTTCGCCCCAATCCACGAAGCGTGGTTGAGCGTAAAGCCGGTGACACTGAACAGCAGCATCCCCACCAGGCACATCGCCGCGCTCATCCAGTGCCACTGATGAAGGTGCTTCAACCAGAACGCCCGGGCTTTTTGCGCCTGAGCGGACGAGGCGCGGCGGGCTTCAGCCATGAGCAATCACTGCGATGACGTTTGAAATCACAGACGAGCGACACTGAATGAGAGGACAGGCCGGCAGTGTATGAGAATAATTCTCATTGGCAAGCCTCTATGACAATTTCGAAATCCACCGGCAGGATCGGTTAATGTGGCCGCCCGCAACACCACGGTGCAGGCGGTGCGTTTACTATTCGCGGGTTTATCGTTGAACGAGAGGGCCTCTTGAGCGCAGCGACCGTCAGTGTCTTCGACATGTTCAAGATCGGCATCGGGCCGTCGAGCTCCCACACGATGGGACCGATGACCGCCGCCTGCCGATTCGCGAAATCACTGGAGCAACAAGGAGTGTTGGCGCGAGTCACGCAAGTGACAGTGAATCTGTATGGTTCGCTCGCGCTGACGGGTAAGGGCCACGCCACTGATACCGCTGTCACAACCGGTCTGGCGGGTTGGCTGCCGGCGCAAGTCGATCCCGACGCGGCCGCCAGGCTGATCGAAGACGTTCGTCAGCAGGGCAAGCTCATGCTCGCGGGCAGTCATGAGATCGACTTCCGCATCGAGCGCGACATCCATTGGAAATACAAAGAAAGCCTGCCTTATCACCCGAACGCGTTGACGCTGTTCGCGCGTGATGCGGGTGGCGAGCTGTTGCGTGAGGCGACGTTCTATTCGGTCGGCGGTGGATTCGTCGTCAGCGACGACGAGGCGCAAGCGCCGGCGGCGGCAACGACCGCCACAGCTGTTCCACTGCCGTTTTCAGATGCCGCGGAGTTGTTGGAAGTCGCCGAAAGCAATGGCCTGACCATCGCCGAAGTGATGATGCGCAATGAATGCGCCACTCGAACTCGAGAGGAAGTGCTCGCCGGGCTCGACCGGATCGCCGAGGCCATGAATGCCTGCATCGATCGCGGCTTGCGCCAGGAAGGGGTGTTGCCGGGTGGGCTGAATGTGAAGCGTCGTGCCGCCAAGTTGCGCGCCATGCTGGAGAAGCGCGAGCAGGCGCAGTCTTCCGATGGCCTCATCGCGATGGATTGGATCAATGTGTGGGCGCTCGCGGTCAATGAAGAGAATGCGGCCGGCGGGAAGGTGGTCACTGCGCCGACGAACGGAGCGGCGGGTGTCGTGCCCGCTGTACTGCGTTATTACGATCGTTTCTGTAATGGTACGCGCGAAGGTCGACATATCTTTTTGCTGACGGCCGGCGCGATCGGTTCGCTCTACAAGCTCAACGCCAGCATCTCCGCCGCGGAAGTGGGCTGTCAGGGCGAGATCGGCGTCGCTTGTTCCATCGCCGCCGCGGGCCTGGCGGCAGCGCAGGGTGGGACGAATCAGCAGATCGAGAACGCGGCCGAAATCGGCATGGAGCACAACCTGGGTCTGACGTGCGATCCCATCGGTGGTCTGGTGCAGATTCCTTGTATCGAGCGTAACGCCACGGGTGCGGTGAAGGCCGTGGATGCCTCGCGTCTCGCGCTCATGGGCGACGGCTCGCATCACGTCACGCTCGACAAGGTGATCGAAACCATGCGCCGGACCGGTGCCGACATGCGAGATTCTTACAAAGAGACCTCGCTGGGCGGTCTTGCCGTCAACCTGCCGGAGTGCTGAGTCTCCAATTCCCGAACGCCGCTCGCTTACACTGACGGGACCGCCAGGACCTCATCGGATCCGAGCTGAATGCGTTCAGGAGTTGGTCATGATCAGAGTAGAAGGTTGGGTTGCGGCTATCGCCGCGGCGCTGTTCGTTAGCGTCGCTTCGGGCGCCGACGACCACTCGGGCAAACCACAGCAAGGTTCAGCGCCAGCGCGCTACACGTTCTCGTGGCCTCTGGAAGCAGGCGCGCCCGCGCCTCGCGGCGGTACCACGAAAGGCGCGCCAGTCACCCTTGATCTCGAGCCTTCCAAAGCGTGGAAAGATTTGCGCGCCGAGGGCTTGTCCGCACAAGAACGCGACCGTCGCGCGATTCTCGCGATGGCAGGGACCTATCGAGTCACGTTCGACTTTCTCGAAGTCGTGCCTTTCAAAACACAGGAGAAACCGAACGCGCCTTATCAGTCGTGGGGCACGGAAAAGGTGTACGTCGACAGCGACGACGGCAGGAACATCAGCCTGGTGCACATTCTGGAGATGCGCATCGTGCAGAAAGATGGCTCGATCAGCGAGCCCATGGTCACCAAACATTGGCGTCAGGACTGGCAGTACGAGCCGACGCACATCGTCGAGTATCGCGGTCGCGATCGTTGGCAACGTCGCAAGCTGGGTGCCGGCGATTCCAAAGGCGTGTGGCTGCAAACGGTGTATCAGGTCGACGAATCGCCGCGCTACGCCAGCGTCGGGCGTTGGGAACATTCGGCGAGCTTCTCTTCCTGGTTGAGCGGCGAGACCTGGCGACCGCTGCCTCGACGTGAATGGAGCGTGCGTGATGATTACCAGGTGCTCATCGGAACCAATCGTCACACCATTTCGCCGACGGGATGGATCCAAGAAGAAAACAATCTGAAGACGGTGCTCACCCCGACGCGCGCGATCGATCCATCGCAACCGTATCTCGCGCGCGAATATGGTGTGGCTCGTTACGAGCGAATTCGGGACGCGGATTTCGCGCAGGCCGATGTCTATTACGATCGAACCAAACAATTCTGGGACCAGGTGCGCGATGAGTGGTCGCGGATTTTCGTGAAGCAGGGCGAGGTCACGTTGAAGGGCCCGGTCGACAAGCTCGGCCTGTTCCAGCCCCTGTTCGCGCAGGCGGACGAAGTGGCCGAGAAGGGCGACGCCGCCAGTTCCCAAAATCAAACCGTCATACGTAACGCGTTGAAAGACTTGGGCGCTCTGCCCTAAGCGGGCGGCTGGCGCAACTACGCAGTCAGGGCAGGCGAAAAAAGTCCAACAGACGCTTGCACTGTTAGTGAGAGTCATTATCATTTGCATCCATGCTGCACACACAACCCAAAACCCCTCTCCGCCCAGCGGAGGTTCGATCGCCGGCCACCGAGCTTGCCCGGGTGCCGGCGATTCCTTTACTGCGTTCCGAAGAGCTGTTCGGCCAGGCGCGGGAGATTCTGATCGAGCACGGTGGCGGCTATTACCGCTTGCGTGTGACTCATAGTAACAAGTTGATTTTGACCAAGTAGACGCGCCGGAGCTGCTCATTGCGAGCAGCCGTCCCTGGAGCGTCAGCCAGCCGGTACCTCCGTGTGCCGTCGCTCGTGTGTTTCGAAGCTCACGAGCGCCACAGCCAGCTTTCTTCCCAACGCCGCCGAAAAAAAACATCGGCGTAGTCGAGGTTGCTGTGCCCTCTGATCTCGGATTGCTGATCTTTGCGCTTGCCACCTGGATGCTGGCTGCCGCGCTCGTTTATTCAGCCTCGCCGCGGCAACGTTGGTTGCGCGTGCCACTGCCAGCTTTTCCTTCTCTTGTCAGCGCCGTGCTCGCAGCGATCGTCGGTTTGCGAGCCTGGGCGGAGGCGCTGCATTTCGTTTCCTGAGTCGAGGGAGCCTAGTGATGAACGCAGTCGTATCCCGCCGATGTTTGACTCGTGTGATGACCGACGACGATCGCGGCGTCGAAGTGGCGCAGCTGCAATCGGTGATGCATCGGATTCAGAGCTCGCTGCGCGAGGTGCCGACGGCGCAACGTGAATACATTGCCAATGCGCTGCTGAACCTGGCGGTCTCGCGCATGGTGAGAGAGGAGGGCAGTGCGCTCACTGCGAGCATCCTCCTGCGACTCGGCGATGTGGTCGCCAATAGCGACGGGCCGCCGGCTCCCGAGAGAGCCGTCGACCTGAATCGAATCGACGGATGATTCTGCTTTAGACGGAAACGATCACGCGGCCGGCGCGGGGCTGATTCTCGAATGCGCCCTGGCGGCCATAGGTCTTCGGCTGGCCCGCGCGACCCGTGACGATATCCAACAAACCTTGCACGCGACTCATGCGCGCGGTGACCAGCGCGCCGTTACGATCGTTCGCCGTGCGGCAGCGATCGGCTCGCTCGCCCAGCTCTTTCCAACGACGACGCAATTGTTTGGAAGGATCGCACCACGCGAGGATGCGATCGAGACCCTGATTGTCGGTCGACACGTTCAGTGCCCGGCACAACGCTTTGCGGTCGTCTTCGATACGCATCAGCGTACCGATGCAGGTCTGGCGCGCCTGACCGGCGCGCTCCAGCGCGTCCACGTCGTTGGCGACCAGCAATTCATGTTCCCGTTCGAGCAGCTGATGCAGCTGGTCGAGCGTGCTCGATTCTTCGGCGATCAACTTATCGAGCGTATCGCGACAGACAACCGGATCCACGAAACCTCACTCCTTATTTCAGCACTGCCCCCAGATCGCGATCCATGCGGAGCAGCTTGTCGGCGATGCGCTCCGGCACCACCTGGTAACTACCGTCTTCGATCGCCTGGCGGATGCGCGCGACTTTCGCCTCGTTCACCACCGGGACGCTATTCACTGTCTGCTCCAGCGCCGCAAGCTTGCGGGCCTGGTCAGTGATCTGCACGGGGTTGGCCGGCTTGCTGGCCACTTCGGCCGAGCTCGCTGCACCATCCTTCACGCGCGACACCGACTTATCGGTGCCCACCTGCACGGGGGAGTTCTGATAGCCAGTGATTTTGGTAGTCACGTCCTTTCTCCGGTTGCGGCCACGACAACAACGTCGCACCGCTCGAAGAGGGGTAACGGCCGCGATTCTGAGAACTTTAGCACCCTCATCGGTTACGGCCTCAGAGGTGCCTTAGGGGAATCACCCAAGCGGCGAAAACCCGGCGTGACAATAGGTCAAATCCACTCGGCTGCGCTCACTCCTGCAAGGCGACACTGGCGACGCAAAACTCGTTTCCCTCGGATGTTTCCGGGACCTGCGGCACACTCGACCGCCTTCTGACAAATGTGGCGCCGTTTGGCGACGCAGGGAAAGCCCCAATGTCAGAAAACCGCCGCGTTTTGCCGCCGGTTTTCATAACCCGACCCTGACAACTCCATCACTTTCCACCACACCTTCCACAACCTTGAGCGAGCTCACATTCTGGACCCGCACCCGCTCGGTGACGGCCCCTTCCGTGAGCGCCTGGCCCTGGGCGCGGATCTGCACACCGCTGGCATCGGCGATCAATGTGACCTGCTGCCCGCGACGAACCAGCACGTCCGGCTGGAGCATCTCGACCGTCAGCGCAGTTCCGACCGGTAGCGAGCGCTTGAGGCGATGACCTTGCAGGCTGCCAACGTCACTAATAAAGATCGAGGCGAGCCCCGGCATCCGTCGCACCTGGGGTTCGACATCGGCCAGTTCGACCCGCGAGCGCCGGGACAGCGGCCGACGCAAGACCAGCACCGACACTTCGACCTCGATGGTGACGGGCACATAAATCGTCCAAGGATTCGCGGACGGGCAGCGCACGCCGATGGTCATGCGGCCGGTATTCATCGCCGTGCCTTGCGAAAAGGCTTCGAGCGGCGAGGCGCATTCATCGAGCCGCAGTCGTGGGTCGAGGTTGCCGGCGGTGACGAAATGTTTGATTGATTTTTCCGGCAGGGAAGACCGTACGAATTCCTCAGCCGCTCCCCGAATCGAATCGATCGATTGCACACCGGCGCTCGCGCTCGCCGCGAACAGCAGAGCTGCAACGGCGCCCATCAGGGCACCTATATAAAAACGAAAGCTCATCACCATCGAAACCGCCGAGAGTCGTCTCATTGACGCTGCCTGAAACAAAGCAAGTGAAATGCCATGAACCCCGCGCGCCCCAAAACGCGCTCACTGGATCGTACGAAGTGTGACGCAGCCAACACATCATCCAGATCCCGAAACTCGCACCGACCGACCGGGCGGTCCGGACCGATACCGAAGCGACGGTTTGCCCAAGCGAGCTCATCTCGGCAGCCACGTTGCCCAGAGGTTTGGCAAGGGAGAAAACCGATCCGTGGGGTCGGCGTCGCCGTCGAAGTGACGGTTGCCACGCACGCTCATCTCGGCTGCCGTGTTGCCCAGAGGTTTGGCAGCGGAGAAAGGCAACTCGACGCGTATCGGCCGTCGCACGATGTGGCGCTCGGCTCCCGGCGCTTACCGTTGCCACTGATATATAAGGCGTCGCGCGAGGTGACGTCCGTCCGTTCGCCGATAGAAACCTATCCATGCCCGTCACGAGAGGTGACGCTCGGCCTCCGGTCGCTCACTGTTGCCACTGATCTATAGGCGTGGCGCGACATGACGTCGGTCCGTTCGCCGAAAGAAACCTATCCATACCGATCGCGAGAGCTGACGCTCGGCTTCCGGTCGCTCACTGTTGCCACTGATCTATTAGGCATCGCCTGAGGTGACGTCGGTCCATTCGCCGAAAGAAACCTATCCATACCCCTCGCGAGAGCTGACGCTCGCCTTCCGGTCGCTCACCGTTGCCACTGATCTATAGGCGTCGCGCGAGGTGACCTCCCTCCTTCCGGCAGCTTCGAACAGGAGGGACCCTGTCGGAGCAGTGCGCCCAGGGACGGGACCAACGGGCCGAGCGACAGCGAAGGCAGTAGGGGAGCACGGTGCCGGAAGGAGGGAGGTCACCTCGCGCGGCGCCAGCCACCGACCTCACCTCGCGGCGCCAGCCACCGACCTCACTTCGCGGCGTTACCCGCCGACGCCATCAACGCTTCGAGGGACGCCACCGCTGCCACCCGGCAAATGTTTGCCGCCGTCGTGTGTGATCCAAGTCGCGAGTTTTTTGTTTGCTATCTCTCATGACCCGCAGGCTCGCTAGGAAACATGCGGACCGAGGCGAAGTGGCACGCGCCTTGCTAACTACATTCGCAGACAGTTTTCTGGCGGATGTAGTGATGACGAGCGCAATCGACAAACATCTTGGAGTGCACGCGCAAGCGCTGACGCTGCGCTCGCAGCGGACCGAGTTGCTCGCGGCGAACCTGGCGAACGCCGACACGCCGGGCTACCGCGCTCGTGACATCGATTTCAAAGCCGCTTTGGCGCAGGCCAGCGGCACTGCGCAGCAGGGCGTGTATCTGCAGACGACGAACGCCGCGCACATCGGTCCGAAGATGGCTAACGGCTCGCCAGCCCCGGAACTGAAATACCGCACCCCGCTTGCGCCCTCGCTCGATGGCAACACCGTCGACGCGCAAATGGAGCAGGCCCAGTTCGCCGAGAACACCGTGCGCTATCAAGCGACCCTGCAATTCCTGAACTCGAAGTTCCGCGGCCTGATGACCGCCATCACGGGCCAATAAGAGGTTAACGACTCATGTCCTCTTTCAATATTTTCAACATCGCCGGCTCCGGCATGAGCGCGCAGTCCGTGCGCCTCAACACCACCGCCAGCAACCTCGCCAACGCCGACAGCGTGAGCGGCGATCCGAACCAGGTCTACAAGGCCAAGCATCCGTTGTTCGAAGCCATTCGCAACGGCCTCGGTAAGGACGCCTCGTCCTCCGGCGTGGCCGTGAAAGGCATCTTCGAGAACCCCGAAGCGCCGAGCGCTCGCTACGAGCCGGGCAACCCCCTCGCCGACGCCAACGGATATGTGTACGCGCCGAACGTGAACACCGTCGAAGAGATGACCGACATGATCTCGGCATCGCGCTCGTACCAGAACAACGTCGAAGTGATGAACACCGCCAAGGAAATGATGCTGGCCACGTTGCGGCTCGGCTCGTAATAACAGGGGTTAATGACATGACAATCGCCACCGATCCGATTCAGAACTGGGCCGCGCAGGCGCAGGCTGCCGCCGAGGCTCAGCACAAGAAGGATCAAACGCTCGGCATCGATGCGTTCCTGACGCTGATGACGGCGCAGATGAAGAATCAGGACCCGATGAAGCCGCTGGAAGGCACCGAGTTCATTTCTCAGCTCGCTCAATTCGGCACCGTGTCGGGCGTGCAGCAGATGCAGACCTCGATCGAAACATTGGCGTCGTCGCTGCGCTCCACGCAGACGTTGAACGGCGCGACCATGATCGGCCGCGACATTCTCGCCTCGGCGGACAGCTTCGAGCACACGCAGGGTGGCACGGTCAAGGGACAGATCGACGTTCCCCCCGGCACGACGTCCTTACAGCTGCGCATTACAGATTCGAGCGGCGCCGTGGTCCGCGAGATTCAACTCGAAACCGCCGAAGGCACGCAGAACTTCACTTGGGACGGGTTGCACACCGACGGCACCCCGGCTGAATCGGATACATACGACATCGAAGCCGTCGCCACCGTGCGCGGCCAGACCGGATCGCTCGAGGTGCTGATGGCGGGGCGCGTGTCCAGCGTCAGCCTCGATGCCTCCGGCACCAACCTTTCTTTGAATACTCCGACGCTCGGCTCGATTTCGATGGCCGACGTGCGTCGCGTGCAGTAGCAGATAGCTAACGGGTTTCTTCAGGAGCACCTCCATGTCTTTCGGTATCGCGCTCAGCGGTCTCAATGCGGCTCAGCAGGACTTGAACGTCACCGCCAACAACATCGCGAACTCCTCGACGACCGGCTTCAAGCAGTCGCGTGCCGAGTTCGCCGAGTTGTTCGCGGTCTCTCCGTACGGTGTCAACCGGAACGCGCACGGCAACGGCGTGAAGGTTGCGTCGGTAGCACAGCAGTTCACCCAGGGCAACATCAACACCACGAACAACAGCATGGATCTGGCCATCAGCGGCCAGGGCTTCTTCATTCTGAGCGACGGCGGTTCGACTGTTTACACGCGCGCCGGCGCGTTCCGCCCGAATAACGACGGCTACGTCGTGAACAGCATGGGCCAGCGCCTGCAGGTGTATCCGCCCGGGGTCAACGGCGCTTTCAACACCAGCACGATGGCGGATCTGCGTCTGGTGACGAACGAAAGCTCGCCGTCCGCGACGACGGAAGTCGAGACGGTATTCAATTTGCCAGCCAGGTCTTCGGTGCCGACCACGACGCCCTTCGATCCGGCCAACGAGACCAGCTACAACACGGCGCGTTCGATGACCGTGTATGACTCGCTCGGCGCTGCGCACACGACGAGCATGTACTACGTGAAGACGGCGACCAACGAATGGGACCTGCACATGACCATCGACGGCAACCCCGCCGGCACGCAGCATCTCGTTTATAACCAGAACGGCGCTTTGACGACGCCGGCCAGCGGTCAGTTCGTGTTGCCGACCTACGATGCGGCCGCGGGCCTGTCGACCGGCGCGGCGCCGCTGAACATCACACTCGATCTGAGCCGCACGTCACAGCACGGCGATACGTTCACGATGAATTCGATCACGCAGGACGGTTACACCACCGGCCGCCTGATCGGTATCGACATCGACTCCACCGGCGTGGTGCAGGCTCGTTTCACCAACGGTCAGTCGACCCAGCTCGGGCAGGTGGCGATGGCGAACTTCGCGAATCCGCAGGGTCTGCAGCAGCTCGGCGACACCAACTGGGCGCAGACCTTCGGTTCGGGTCAGCCGTTGAACGGCCAGGCCGGCAACTCCGGTTTCGGTTTGATCCAGTCCGGCGCGCTGGAAGCGTCGAACGTCGACATCACCGCGCAACTGGTCAACATGATCACCGCGCAGCGTAATTTCCAGGCCAACTCGCAGATGATCTCCACCGCCGACCAGATCACCCAGACGATCATCAACATTCGCTAACGCGACCTGAGTAACTCATGGATCGTTTCCTCTATATCTCGATGTCCGGCGCCAAGGAGACCTTGCGCGCACAGACCGCGAACAACCACAACCTCGCGAACGCGAGCACGACCGGTTTTCGCGCCGACATGAGCGCGTTTCAAACGCGCTCGGTGGCCGGGTCGGGATATGCCTCGCGTGCGTATGCGACCAACTCGACGACGGGTTGGGATCCGACGCAGGGCTCGTTGACGGCGACCGGTCGCGATCTGGATGTGGGCATCAACGGTCCGGGCTGGATCGCGGTGCTCGGCAAAGATGGTCGCGAGGCGTACACGCGCGCTGGCGATCTGCGCGTCGATCCCAGCGGTATGTTGGTGACCGGCGCCGGGTATCAAGTGATGGGCGAGGGCGGTCCGATCAGCGTGCCGCAGAACACGTCCGCCACCATCGGCGGCGACGGCACGATCTCCGTCATTCCTCTGGGCCAGGGCGTGGAAACGACCGGGATGATCGGTCGCATCAAGCTGGTGAATCCGCCGGAAGCGGAAATGGTTCGCGGCGAGGACGGTTTGTTTCGCAGCTCCACCGGAGTCGACGTGCCGGCGGATGCGAGCGTAAAGCTGGTCACCGGCTCGCTCGAATCCAGCAACGTCAACACCGCGGACGCGATGGTCAACATGATCGAGCTGGCGCGTCGCTTCGATCTGCAGGTCAAAGCGATGCGCACCGCCGAAGAGAACGCGGCCACTTCGGCACAGCTGCTCCGTGGCGGCATCTGATCCAGTCAGTCATTCATAGCTTCAGGTACTCATCATGAATCCAGCCTTGTGGGCCGCCAAAACCGGACTCGATGCGCAGCAGACGCGCATGTCCGTCACTTCTCACAACCTCGCCAACGTCAGCACGACCGGCTTCAAGAAAGGTCGCGCCGTGTTCGAGGACCTGCTGTATCAGAACGTGCGTCAGGTCGGCGGTTCGACCTCGCAGGACACGGTTGCACCGACCGGCTTGTCGCTCGGCACGGGCGTCCGCGTCGTGGCGACCGAAAAGCAGTACACGCAAGGAAACATGCAGACCACCGGCAACAGTCTCGACGTTGCAGTGAACGGTCGCGGTTTCTTCCAGGTACTGCTGCCGGACGGCACGATGGGCTACACGCGCGACGGTGATTTCGAAGTCAATCCGCAAGGCGAGCTGGTGACTTCGAGCGGCTATCGCGTGCAGCCCGGCATCACGATTCCCGACGGCGTGCAGTCCATCACCATCGGTAAAGATGGGACCGTGACCGCGAAGGTCGACGGCCAGACCGCGCCGACGCAGATCGGAACGTTGCAGCTGGTGGATTTCATCAATCCCGCGGGCTTGCAGCCCAAGGGAGAAAACCTGCTGGTCGAGTCGGCCGCGAGCGGTGCCCCTCAGACCGGCACGCCCGGTTTGAACGGCCTGGGCTATATCGAGCAGGGCTCGCTCGAAGCCTCCAACGTCAACGTGGTGGAAGAGCTGGTGAACATGATCGAAACCCAGCGCGCTTACGAGATGAACTCCAAGGCCATCTCGACCACGGATCAGATGCTCCAGTATCTGACCAACAATCTTTGAAGCAGCTTCAGCATGATCACTCTCACCGTGCGCAACTTGTTCGTGATGGTCGCGGCCGCGTTCGCGCTGTCCGGCTGCGTGGTGCCGCCGAAAGAGCCGGACTACTCAGCGACGTGGCCCGAGCCGGCGCCGACGCAGGAGAGCGCCAATGGCGCCATCTATCAGGTGGGTCACGATGTCGCGCTGTTCGAGAACTCGGTCGCACGCCGCGTCGGCGACACGTTGACGATCAAGCTCAACGAAAGCACCAACGCCACCAAGTCCTCGAGCACCACGACCGCCAAGTCGACCAAGGTCGAGATGCCCGGCCCCACCATCTTCGGCCGGCCGGTGACGGTCCATGGCACGCCTGTGCTGGAGGCCAACGTCGACAACAGCACGTCCTTCGATGGCTCCGGCGACAGCAGCCAGAGCAACCGACTTGTGGGCGACATCACAGTCACGGTCGCGCAGCGGCTGCCGAACGGCAATCTTCTGGTCAGGGGCCAGAAATGGATCACAATCAATCAGGGCCGCGAGTACGTGCGCATTCAGGGCATCGTGCGCCCGATCGACATCGATCCCGATAACTCCATCTCATCCTTGAAGGTCGCCGACGCGCAGATCGGCTACGGCGGCAAGGGCGCGCTCAATGACGCGAACACCCCGGGCCTGTTGGCACGATTCTTCAATATGCCTTGGTTGCCGTTCTGAGTGACGGCGCCGAAATATTGATGGGTACGGGACCAAGCGTGATGAAGCTCACAAATGTACTGGCCGCGCTGACGACAGCTGCGATGTTTGTAGCGCCCGCGATGTTCGTCGCGCCGCAGGCCAGGGCGGAGCGCGTCAAAGATCTGGCGTCGGTTGCCGGCGTACGTGGCAACCAGCTGGTGGGCTACGGCCTGGTGGTGGGCCTCGACGGCACTGGCGATCAGACCAGCCAGGCGCCGTTCACCATTCAAAGCATTCGTAACATGCTGGCGAAGTTCGGCGTGACGATTCCTGCGAACGTGAATCCGCAGTTGAAGAACGTCGCTGCCGTCACGGTGCGCGCCGATCTGCCGGCGTTCTCGAAGCCCGGTCAGACGATCGATATCACGGTCGACTCCATCGGCAACGCGACCAGCCTGCGCGGTGGCAGCCTGTTGATGACGCCGTTGCGCGGTATCGATGGCGAGGTCTATGCGATCGGTCAGGGCAGCCTGGTGGTCAGCGGCTTCGGCGTGCAGGGCAAGGATGGTTCGCGCATTTCGCTCAACGTGCCCAGCTCGGGTCGCGTGCCGAACGGTGCGACGGTGGAACGCGCCGTGGCGAATAACTTCGCGAGCGAGCCGTATGTCACCTTGAACCTCAACACGCCGGATTTCACGACGGCGGCGCGCCTGACAGACGGCATCAACAAAATGCTCGGCCCCGAGACGGCTCGCGCCATCGATGCGGTTTCCGTGCGCGTGCAAGCGCCGACGGATTCCAGCCAACGGATCGCTTATCTCTCGACGCTCGAAGCGATCGAGATTCAGCCGGGCGAAGCGCCGGCGCGCGTGATCGTGAATTCCCGGACCGGCACCGTCGTGATCGGCTCCGCCGTGCGTGTGACGCCGGCCGCGGTTGCTCATGGCGCGTTGTCGGTGACGATCACCGAACGGATCGATGTGAGCCAGCCGAACGCGCTGTCCAATGGCGAAACTGTCGTGACGCCGCGTTCCGACATCAAGGTCGATCAAGGCGCCGCGCGTATGTTCGTTTTCAACGCGGGCGTCAATCTGGACGAGATTGTGCGCGCGGTGAATCAGGTCGGCGCCGCGCCGGGCGACCTCGTCGCCATTCTCGAAGCCCTGAAGGAAGCTGGCGCGCTGCGCGCCGAGCTGATCGTCATCTAAGGGGCCATCATGACCGCGCCCATCAATGCTTCGTTCGACTTCGCGGGCCTCGCGTCGTTGCGCAATGACGCGACCAAGTCGCAGGACGTGGCCACGCTCAAGCAGGCAGCCAAGCAGTTCGAAAGCCTGTTCACGCAGATGATGCTGAAGAGCATGCGCGATGCGAATCGCAGCTTCAGCGAAGGCTCGATGTTCTCGAGCCAGCAGGGCGACTTCTATCAGGACATGTTCGACGACCAGATCTCGATGGAGCTGTCGAAGGGCAAAGGCCTGGGGCTGGCGGATGTGCTCGTGCGCCAGCTGGCGCAGTCCGGCCTGGTGAAGGGCGCGGATGCCGGTCAGGACGCTGCCAAAGCCGCCTTCCCATCGGCCGCACAGAATGGTTCCTCCGCCAGCGATCATCAGCCGCTCGCGCAGTCGAAAGAAGATTTCGTGAAGATGATGTGGCCCCACGCGCAGAAAGCCGGTGAGGCACTCGGTGTCGATCCGAGTGCGCTGGTCGCGCAGGCCGCGCTCGAAACCGGTTGGGGCCGCGCGGTGCCGAATCACGCGGACGGATCCAGCTACAACTTGTTCGGTATCAAAGCAGGTTCGAGCTGGGAAGGCGCGACCGCGAATGTACCGACGCTGGAATTCGACGATGGCGTCGCCGTTCGTAAGGTCGAGCGCTTCCGTGCCTACAATTCTCCAGCCGACAGCTTCGACGATTACGCACGGCTGATCGGCAACAACCCTCGGTATGAGAACGCCCGAGGCGCGGGTGGTGATGTGGCCACCTTCGCCTCGGCGTTGCAGGAAGGTGGCTATGCCACCGATCCAGATTACGCGCAGAAGATCGTCGCCGTGGCTGACGAAGTCCGCGCCCTAACCAACTCATCGGATCGTTCCCTAAAGTTCGCCTCGCTGGCGCCGACAAACGGCGGTAGCGGTGGACTGCGTCGGTTCTGATCTGATCGGCCCGCAACCGCTTTTCCGGTGAAGTCATGGCAGACCTTCTAAACACCAGCATTTCCGGCTTGCTCGCGTTCCAGCGGGCGCTGGATGTAACCAGCCATAACATCACCAACGCCAACACGCCTGGCTACAGCCGGCAGTTGCCGAACTTCCAGACCCGCACGCCGCAGTTCCTCGGCGGCAATTGGATCGGCGCCGGCGCGGATGTCGCTAGCATCAATCGCGCTTACGATAATTTCCTGTCCGATCAAGCGCGCAGCGCGTCGAGCGCTTACAGCCAATCGAATACTTACGCGACGCAGGCGGCGCGTATCAGCAATCTGTTCGGCGACTCGACCACGGGTTTGAGCGCCACGATGCAGAAGTTCGTCAACGCCCTGCAGTCCGTGGCCGATGCGCCGAATTCGACCGCCGCGCGCCAGACGATGCTGAGCCAGGCGCAGACGCTGGTCGATCGTTTGAAGAGTTACGACTCGACCTTGAAGAGCCTGGACAGCCAGGTGAACGCCAGCATTTCGAGCGAAGCCGATTCGATCACTTCGCTGGCGCGGGGCATCGCGGAGCTCAATAAACAGATCGCCAGCGGCTATGCCCAAAGCGGTCAGGCGCCGAACGACTTGCTCGATCAGCGCGATCGGTTGATCGACGAGCTCGCGACCCACGTGAACGTGAATGTCGTGAAGACCGATGACAATCAGTTGAACGTGTTCATCGGCAACGGTCAGCCGCTGGTGGTCGGCGCCGATCCGGCGAAGGTCGTGGCGACCGGCGATCCATACGATCCGACGCGCAAGCGCCTGGCTGTGCAGTCGAGCGTCGGCACGATCGATATCACCAGCTCGCTGTCGGGCGGCACTTTAGGTGGCGTGCTCAGTTTCCGCGCTGAAATGCTCGATCCGGCGCGCAACACCATCGGCAAGATCAGTGTCGCGCTCGCCGATGTGATGAACGAGCAGCATCGCGCCGGCATGGATCTCAACGGCGACATGGGTGGCGATTTCTTCGCTGTCGGCGATGTCGCGGTCCGCGCTCACGCCAACAACACTGGCAACTCCAGTGCGACGGTCACGCGTACCGATACGGGCGCGCTGACGAACTCCGATTACATTCTCACGAACACCGCCGGTGGCTGGAGTCTGCGTCGCGCGGACACAGGCGCAGTAGTGCCGATGACCGGCACGGGCACGGCGGGCGATCCCTTCGTGGCTGACGGTCTGTCGATCGTCGTGAGCGGCACGGCGAACGTCGGCGATAGCTTGAAAATCATGCCGACCTCCGGTGCCGTGAGTCCGATGCGGGTGTTGATCACCGACCCGGCCGAAGTCGCGGCTGCTGCACCGATTCGTGCTCAGGCGACCGCCGGCAATCAGGGCAATGGCACCATCAGTGCGGGTGAGGTGTTGAATCCCACCAACCCGGCCTTGCGCACGTCGGCGACGATTACTTTTACGAGCGCCACCACTTACACCATCAGCGGCGATCCGACCGTGTACACCTATACGGCGGGTTCGAATATCGACGCCAATGGATGGCGAGTGCAGATCAACGGCTCACCGGCCGCGGGCGACTCGTTCACGGTCGGCGACAACAGCAACGGCTCCGGCGACAACCGCAACATGCTGCTGCTCGCCGGCATCATGAACGAGCCCGTGATGAACAACGGCACGGTATCGCTCTCGCAGGGCATCGGCCAGTTCGTCGGCGACATCGGCGTCAAGACCAATCAGGCACAAGTGACGGCCGCCGCGCAGAAAGTGGTGGCCGAAGAAGCGCAGGACTCCATGCAGGCGGTGTCGGGCGTGAACCTCGACGAAGAAGCCGCCAACCTGTTGCGTTATCAGCAGGCCTACATGGCCATCTCGCAAATGATTCGAGTCGCGGACAGCTGTTTCCAGTCGGTGCTCGCTGCCACCCGCGGGTGAGCCCGGATGCCGGTACACGGATGTAACGGCCGGCTAACGTTCCAGGGATGACTGCTTGAGAAGAGGTCTGAACATGCGTATGTCCACTCTCGGTTTTTCCATGGGCTCGCTCAGCGCCATGCTGGAGCAGCAGTCGGGGCTGGCCAAACTGCAGAACCAGGTCGCGCTCGGCTTGCGCGTGAGCACGCCGGCGGACGATCCGATCGCTTACGTGCACATCCAGGAGTTGCAACGTTCGCAATCCGAATCGGAGCAGTTCGCCAAGAACAGCACGCTCGCCAAGAATCGGCTGAGCCAGGAAGAGCAGGCATTCGTCGACACCACCCACGTGATGACTCGTATCCGCGAGCTGATGGTGCAGGCGGGCAACGTCGGCACGTACAGCAACAGCGATCGCGCATCGATGGCGGCGGAGCTCGCGCAGCGCCTGGACGAGTTGCAGGACATCGCCAATCGGCAGGACGGCAATGGTGAATATCTGTTCGCGGGCTATTCGACCAAGACCAAGCCGTTCTCGGGCGGCGACGGCACGCCCATCAACTATGTGGCCGATCAAGGCGCGCGCCAGCTGCAGATTTCCAGCACGCAGCGCCTGGCCGACAGTCACAACGGCTTCGAAGTGTTCGTGAACATTCCCGAGGGCAACGGCACGTTCGCCACTGCGGTGAATATGAGCAACACCGGCTCAGGCGCCATCGATGTCGGTTCGGTCGTGAATCGGCAGAGCTGGGTGCCGGACGACTACACCATCACTTTCACCTCCCCGACGGCTTATGAGATCACCGACGGTGCCACGCCGGCGAACGTCGTGCAGAGCGGCACATACACCTCAGGCAGTGCGATTACATTCAATGGCGTGAGCGTCACGATCACCGGCGCGCCGGCGGCCGGCGATACCTTCGAGGTGAACCGGAGCCGCAGCGAAAGCATCTTCGACACCATCGGCGAAGTAGTAAACATTCTCCGGCAGCCGGCCGGCAATGCGGTCGCGAATGCCAAGCTCGCCTCGACGCTGCAGGGCTCGTTACAACAGCTGGATCAAGCCACCGATCATTTCCTCGGCGTGCGTGCGCAAGTCGGCGTGCGCCTGGGGTCGATCGACGCCGCAGATGCGACGCGCGAAGCGTTGGATATCGACACGGCCAGCGCGCTCTCCGATCTGCGCGATCTGGATTATGCGCAGGCGCTCACGAAGATGAATCAACAGCTGGTGGGGCTGCAGGCGGCGCAGATGTCCTACAGCAAAATCTCCAATCTGTCGCTCTTCAATTACCTCCGCTGAAGAAGACTGATGGTTGTTGCGTAGGCTTTTTACCCTTTGCTCGCCACTGTAAAGCCGCTGTCCGTGACCGAGTCCTCACTTTGCAGCGCTGGGGGAAACCCCACTCAAGTTCCCCCGGTGCGCACCGATACAGGACTCGAACAGCAGTCCGGCGCACATCACGCCGTAAGTGCTGAGAGCAAGCCGAAGGACAGGGGTCTTCCGGCAGAGTAATCACCAGGAGTTAGATTCATGGCACTTGTTATCAACACGAACGTGATGTCGCTGAACGCTCAGCGTAACCTGTCGACATCCGCCAACCAGTTGGCGACCTCCCTGCAGCGCTTGTCTTCGGGTCTGCGCATCAACAGCGCGAAAGACGACGCCGCCGGTCTCGCCATCTCCGAGCGTCTGTCGGCGCAGATCAGCGGCTTGAACGTCGCTGCTCGTAACGCCAACGACGGTATCTCCCTTGCGCAGACGGCCGAAGGCGACCTCGCCCAGATCGGCAACAACCTGCAGCGTATGCGCGAACTGGCCGTCCAGTCCGCCAACGCTTCGAACTCGGTCTCCGACCGCGCCGCATTGAACGCCGAAGTTCAGCAGCTCGCGCAGGAAATCGACCGCGTCGCGCAGGCTTCTTCGTTCAACGGCGTGAAGCTGTTGGATGGTAGCTTCCAGGCTCAGGTCTTCCAGGTCGGCGCGAACGCGACCTCGACCGACCAGATCACGGTCGATGCGATCACCAACGCGCGCTCCAGCTCGCTCGGTGCTTACAACGGCTACAACCAGCAGAACGTCTCCGTGACGTACAACGCTGCCGCTCAGGGCTTCACCGCCGACATCGCGACCGCCACGGGCACGCAGACTGTGAATTTCGGCACGCTCGCCACCGACGCCAAAGTGATCGCGCAGGCGATCAACTCGGCCGGCGTCAGCGGCTTGCAGGCCACTGCCGACGCCAACGTCGTGACCGGCACGACCACCAACGGCATCACCGTTGCTGGTACCGACACGATCACGGTCAACGGCACGACGATCAGCATTGCTGGTACGACGGACGCGCAGACCAACCGCACGAATGCGATGACCGCGATCAACGCGCAGTCGGCGACGACCGGCGTGACGGCGGTGGACACGGGTTCGGGCCTGCGCCTGACCGCTGCTGACGGTCGCAACATCTCCGTGGCCTTCGGTTCGGCTGGCTCGACCGGCGGTGACCTGGCTTCGTACGGCCTCGGCGGCCTGTCGAACCACACCAGCACGTTCGACCTGACGTATCAGGCGGCCAACGGCGTCAACAGCATCACCTTCGGTGGCGCGATGACGACCGGCCTGGGCGCTGCCGCCCACGCTGTGACGCAGACCGGTACGGCGATCTCCGCGATCAACGTGAGCACGGCTGACAATGCCCGCAACGCGTTGGCCTCGATCGACGCCGCGCTGAGCCAGGTGTCGGGCGCCCGAGCGAACCTCGGTGCGACTCAGAACCGCTTCACGTCGGTGGTTGCGAGCTTGCAGACCACTGCCGAGAACTTGACCGCTTCTCGTAGCCGCATTCAGGACGCGGACTTCGCGTCTGAAACCGCCGCGATGACCAAAGCCCAGATCCTGCAGCAGGCGGGTACGGCGATGGTCGCTCAGGCGAACTCGGCTCCGCAGGGCGTGCTCTCGCTGCTCCGCGGCTAATGAGTGACGTTCGATGAGCAGGCTTGACGCAAGTCAGGTCGAAGCGGGCGGGGAGATCGCAAGATCTCTCCGCTCGCCGTCATTTCCGCAGCCGACCGCGGCTGCCGAAGCGGCGCAGCTCGAGCAGAAGACTGCAGCCAGCGTGCCTGCTGAACCGTCGAGTGAAGACGTGAAGCATGCGGCCCGGCAGTTGGAAACGTATCTGCACGGCATGAATCGTTATCTGGAATTCCGGGTCGACCAGGAAAGCGGTCGCACGGTGGTCACGGTCAAAGACAAGACCACCGGCGAAACCATCCGGCAGATCCCCTCGGAAGAAATCATGCGCCTCGCTCACAACCTGGGCGGCAAGACGGCGCCCGGTCTGGTCGACCAGACCGTGTAATCAAGAAGGAATACGGACATGGCAACTTCAGGCATCACGGGCGGCTCGCAGATCGACGTGCAAACGTTGGTCAATCAGCTGGTCGCGGCCGAGCGCAGGCCGCTCGACGCTCAGGTGACGCGCGCGACCACCAAAGTCACATCGCAGATTTCCGCGACTAGTGCCTTGCTGGGCGCGTTGTCCGCTTTCCAATCCCAGTTGAACGGCCTGAAGACCACGACCGTGTTCAGCGGTCGTGCCACCTCGAGCACCGATCCCGACGTCCTGACCGCCACGGCGACGGCGTCGGCCGTGCCCGGTCGTTACGACGTCGAAGTGCAGAACCTCGCGACCGCGCAGCAGATTTCGTCCACGGCGTTCGCGGGCGGCAGCAGTGCCGTCGTTGGCACCGGACAGCTGACCATCTCGATGGGCTCCAGCAGTTTCAATGTGAACATCGGCGCTTCGGCCAACACGCTGGCCGATGTTCGTAACGCGATCAATTCGGCCAGCGACAACCCCGGCGTCACCGCGACCATCATCAATGCGGCCGATGGCGCGCACCTGGTGCTCACTTCGACCAAGACCGGCGCAGCGAACGCGATCCAGGTGACCCAGGCCGGCACGATGAACCGCCTCGAGTACACGGCGGGCAATCAGGCGAACTACACGCAGCTGCGCCCGGCCGCCGATGCACGCGTGGTGATCGCCGGTTACCCGACCACCAGTCCCACCAACGTCATCGAAGGTGTGATCGACGGCGTGTCTCTCAATCTGGTCTCGGCCGAGCCGGGCACGACGATCAGCATCGATGTGACTTACGACAAAGCCGCCGCGAAGGAGAAGGTCAACTCATTCGTGCAGGCTTATAACTCGCTGCGCAACGTGTTGAACGCGCTCGGCGGTTATAACAAGACGACCAAGGCCGCTGGCCCGATGCTCGGCGATTCGTTGTTGACCGGCATCGATGCGGAGCTCCGTCGCACGTTGTCCGAGCCGGTCGCGGCGGCGGGCAACGGCGCCGTGCAGACGCTCGCCGACATCGGCATCACCACATCAGACAAGGACGGCACGCTCAAGGTGGACGATGCCAAGTTGACAGCGGCGTTGAACGGCAACTTCGACGCGGTGAGCCGGTTGTTCGGTAGCAGCGATACCGGGGTCGCGGCGCGGTTGTATAACCAGGTTACTGATCGTCTCGCCGATGGCGCCGGTCTCGATCAGCGCACCGAGAGCCTGCAGGCGCAGAAGCGCGCCCTCGAAAAGAAGAGCGCCGACATCGATGCGCGCATGGCGGTCGTCCAGCAGACCTATCTGAAGCAGTTCACGCGGTTGGACACGTTGCTGTCCTCGCTGTCGTCGACCTCCGCGTATCTGGGTCAGCAGATCGATTCGTTGCCGAAGTGGTCCGACTGAACTTAACGCGTGGAAATACGCAAGCGGCCGGTGCTCAAGTAACCATCACGGCCGCCGTTACCCCCTTCAAGGATGGATGGAGCAGTGAGCATGCTGGGTTACGCAAAATCTTCGAATCTCGCCGCGTATCAGAGCGCAGCTGCGCATGGTGGCGTGGCGGCTTCGGACCCGCATCGCTTGATCGTGATGCTGATGGACGGCGCGCTCGAGCGCATCGCCACGGCTCGCGGCTGCATGCAGCGTAATGAGACGTCCGAGAAGGCCCGGCTCATCAATCGCGCGGTATCCATCATCGGCGAGCTGCGTAACAGTCTCGATCTGACCCGGGGCGGACAGATCGCCGCCAATCTCGCCGAGCTCTACGACTACATGTGCCGCCGCTTGCTGGTCGCCACCAGCGAGAACAAGGTGGAGATGCTCGACGAAGTCAGCAAGCTGCTGCATGAGATCCGCGGCGCCTGGGTCGCGATTGCTCCGGAGGCCCGCAGCCGATGAGCTCGATCGTTGCCGACGGCGTCCTGGCCGCCACTCACAAGCTGGTCCAGCAGGCCATGACCGGCCAGTGGCAGGACGTGCCGAAGACGGTGCAGGAGCGCCGTGAGTTGTTGAACAATCTGTCGGCGTCCGCCTCGCCGCAGGATCGTCAGTGGCTGGGCGCGCTCCAGCAGGCGATGGCAGAATCGGATGCGGCCGTGGCGAAGATCGCTCCGGCGAATGTGTTGCCTCACTTCGATACGAACACACAGGGAACGGTCGCGGGGGGCGTGGTCGACACGCCGAGCTCGGCCGCGGTGGACAGCATGTTGGAGCTGCTCAAACAGAGCAGGTAGCTGCTATGTATGAAGGACTAGACACGGTCATTCTGTACGAAGAGCTGGCCTACGAAGACGTGTTGCCGGTGGCATGGAGGCCATTGCCCGAACCTTTCGATCCCGCCATCGTCGGCAGCTTCGCCGACCGGAACCTGCGCGTGTTGCAGGCGGTCGCGGCGCTCGACGAGCACGGCCAGATCGAGAAGCCGGACGAGAACGCACCCCATGCCGCCGACATCATGCGGCTGGAAATGAAAATGAACCTGCTGCTGGACATGGTCGGCGCGCTGCTGATCGCCAGCCGTCCGCGCCCGAAGCCGGCAGCAGTGCGCTTCAACGCGCTCGGCGGTGTATTCCAGGGCAGTTCGCCGTTTCCGCCGTTGGGCAATCAAGGCGTGCTCGAAGTGTATCTGCGCGATTGCGTCGCCGATCCGTTGCGGCTGTTCGGCCGGATCGCTTCGGTGAGCCCCGACGGCAAGGTCAAGGTGCGCTTCGTTCCTCCGGGCGAGAACATCTCGGACCTGCTGGAGAAGCTCGCTTTCCGCAAGCACCGCCGTCAGGTCGCGGGTGTGCGCCAGCCCAAAAAGTAACTTTTCCAAACCGACCCGAGCCGTTGAGTCGGCAAGTGTTGTCGTAGCCAACAGTGTGACGCGCTTCGCACCCCGTTTGCGCGCGCCAATAGTCCGACGCGGTTTCGGTACCGCTTAGCCACGATAAAAGTGCGCGCCAGTGCGCATTTTTTTGCGGTTCGCACCATGCTTTACTCAGCTCCTCCCTGAGCTGGGCGCCAAATTTCTGGCAGCAGTTCACGCACAAGAGGCGTTCAGGGATAGCCTGATAGAGCCATTCCTTCCCGGGCAGAGAATGCGTGTCAGGCATACAAGAACTGACGCGTTTGAAGCGCGAGGCTAGGAATGAATTTGAACGACACCCAGGCCAGAAGCCTGACCATCCAGCAAGCCGTCGTGTACGACAGCGACACTGGGCGGGCAGAAAAAGTCGCGGAAGTTTTACGTGAACTGAGTCTCGAACCGCTGTTGATCGATCACTGCGCCCTGATGCGCGCCGTGATTCAGACCCCGAACAATCCGCCGGCGCTGCTGGTGGGCGACGTCGCCGACTGCGACTGGGTCGAGCTGGGCGCCGCCTTGCGCGAGCAACTGAGCGATATCCCGGTCGTGGCGTACGGCTCCTCGGCGGTCGCGGATCAATTGATCGCCGCGGTCGGCGCCGCTCGCGTGAGGCGCCTCACATTTCCATTCAAGCAGGCGGTGCTCGGCACCGCTTTGCGCATCCCCGCGCAAGCGGTGCATGCCGAGGTGGGCGACGTTGCCATGCCAACCGGCAGCTCGGCCGCCATTCGCGATGTCACGCGCCTCATTCGCCAGGTCGCCGCTCACGATTCCAGCGTGCTGATCCTGGGCGAGTCGGGCACCGGTAAGGAGCTGGCTGCTCGTGCCGTCCATGAGGCGAGCCCGCGTCGCCAACGTCCGTTCGTCGCCATCAACTGCGGCGCCATCCCCGCGGAGTTGCTGGAGAGCGAGCTGTTCGGACACGAGAAGGGCTCCTTCACCGGTGCCATCGCGGCTCGCAAGGGCCGCTTCGAGATCGCCGAGGGCGGCACGCTGTTCCTGGACGAGATCGGCGACATGAGCCTGCCGATGCAAGTGAAGTTGTTACGGGTGCTCCAGGAGCGCGTGTTCGAGCGCGTCGGCAATCACACGCCGATCCGTTGCAACGTGCGCATCATCGCCGCGACTCACCGCAACCTCGAGGAATCGATCGCCAAAGGCACGTTCCGCGAAGACCTGTTCTATCGCCTGAACGTGTTCCCCATTGAAATGCCGGCGCTGCGGACTCGAATCGAGGATCTGCCGATGCTGGTGCGCGACTTTTCCGAGCGGAATGTCGCGGAAGGCCGCAGTCGTGTAGAGCTGACAGCTCGGGCGCTCAAGGTGCTGAGCCATTATCCCTGGCCCGGCAACGTCCGCGAGCTCGGCAACCTGATCGAGCGTCTGTCCATCCTGTGCCCGAATCGTCTGGTCGACGTGGCCGATCTGCCGCTGAAATATCGGCCGGCGGATCTGCTGGCGGAGCTGGACTTGAGCGCGGATCTGCAACTGCCGGTCGAGACGCTCGAGTCGGAGCTGGAAGGCGAAGAAACGATCGATGAAGACCGGGAAGTCATGTCCATGCTGTCGAGCGAGCCGAGCGAATCGGCCGTCGTGCAACTGCCGCCCGATGGCATCGATCTGCGCGATCACCTGTTTACGATCGAACGCGATCTGATCCAGCAGGCGCTCAGCCGTGCCGGCGGCACCGTCGCCCATGCCGCGCGTCTGCTCAAATTGCGCCGTACGACGCTGGTCGAGAAGCTGCGCAAATTCCACATGCTCAACGAGGCCGCCGCGTCGGAACTTTGACGGACGCGGCCCGCACTTCAAGCGACCTCCGAGCCCTTCTCTAAGCGCAACCCTTACTCGGATGGGCGCGATTGCCGCGGCAAACCTTTGCCGGTGTGATCGGCTCCACAGGATTCACCGGCAGAACCTCGCCGTCGCGGCACTGGAACAGAACTTGCTCCCTACTTCGGTGGCAACCAGAGATCCGAACGAATGAGCGCAGTGTCACAAACAGAGTTCGACGACGTGAGCACCGGGCAGGCGGTCAACGATGACGCCGTCGCGGTCTCGTCGGGCGCGTCCCTTTCGCCCTCGGACGACATGGTGGCGATCGCGGACACGTCGCGTCGCCTGGCCGATCTCGCGCGTCGCGTCGCCGCCAGCGACTGCACCGTGCTGATCGCGGGCGAGTCGGGCACTGGCAAGGAAGTGCTGGCTCGTTTCATTCATCGTCATTCGCCCCGTGCCAACAAAGCCTTCATCGCGGTGAACTGCGCGGCGATTCCGGAAAACATGCTCGAAGCCATTCTGTTCGGCTACGAGAAAGGTTCTTTCACCGGGGCCCACGCCAGCCACGCAGGCAAGTTCGAGCAGGCGCAGGGCGGCACGTTGTTGCTGGACGAAGTGACCGAGATGCCGCTGGGCTTGCAGGCCAAACTGCTGCGCGTCCTGCAGGAACGTGAAGTGGAGCGCCTCGGCGGTCGTTCGTCCATTTCCTTGGACGTGCGCGTGCTCGCGACCACCAACCGCAACCTGCGTGCCGAAGTCGCCGCCGGGCGTTTTCGTGAAGATCTCTACTATCGTTTGAACGTGTTTCCTTTGCAGACCTCGCCTCTGCGTGAGCGTCGTGACGACGTGCTGCCGCTCGCCATGCGTTTGCTGACTGCCCGGTGCCGTGCGGGCGAGCGCATTCCGGCGCTGAGCGCCGATGCCGCTCACATGTTGTTGCTGTATCCCTGGCCGGGCAACGTGCGCGAACTGGACAACGTCATGCAACGTGCCCTGATTCTGGCGAACGGCTCGGTGATCCAGCCGGAGCACATTCATCTGGAGATCGAAGGTCTGGATGCGTTGCCGGCCGCGCTGGCCGCCGCGAGCCAGACCGTTCGTGATTTCGTCACCGCGCCTCAACGTGTACCGGCCGCTCAGGAAACATTGCGTAGGAACGGCACGGCGGAAGGCGGTCTGTCCGACTCTTTGTCGAGCGCCGAGCGCGATCTGATCCTGGACGCCTTGCGTGAGGACAACGGCAATCGCCAGGCCGCCGCGAAGCGCCTCGGCATCAGCCCTCGCACGCTGCGTTACAAGTTACAGCGCCTGCGTGAGGCGGGCTTCGTGGTTCCGGCCGCCTGATCCGTCTGGAGTAAGCATTCATGTCTTCATTACAGATCGATGCCGTGCTCTCGCAGATCCGCGCCATGCAATCGCAGATCAAAGGTGTCGGCGGTGGCGTCAGCGCTCCGCAGAACGACATCGCCAAAGTGGCGGGCGTGGAAAGCGCCGTGCAGTCGCCGACCAACTCGTTCGCGAACGTGTTGAAACAAGGTCTGGATTCGGTCAACCAGACGCAGGCTCGCGCCTCGGACCTGGCGACCAAGTTCGAGCAGGGTGTGCCCGGCGTCGAGCTGCCGCAAGTGATGTTGGAGATGCAGAAGGCCAGTGTTTCCTTCCGCGCGGTCACCGAAGTGCGCAACCGCTTCGTGAGCGCGTACCAGGAAATCATGAACATGCCGATTTGAAGCGGTTAGCGGTTGGCGGTTAGCGGTTGGCGGTTGGTGAAGAGGGAAGGGTTTAAATTTTTATGTGGTGTGAAGTTTTGGCCGGATTTCAGAAGGGCGAGCTTACGCGGCGGCGTCCCTCGGATTCATTCCGACTAACCGCCAACCGCGAACCGCCAACCGCTAACCGCTTCTTCGGAGCTCCTGATGAGCGCTGAAGCATCAGCATTGCCGTTGCCTTCGCCGCAGTCGGCGGCCGGTTTGCCGGAGCAATCGACGCCCGCGCAGCCGCCGCGTCCGTCGCTCATTCCGCCGGCGTTCAAGCCGCTCGTGCTGCTGATCGGCATCGCAGCCGCGGTGGCTGCGGGTGTAGGCGTCGTGTTGTGGTCGAAGGAGCCGACTTACAGTCTGCTGTACGGCGGCCTCGGTCAGCAGGACGCCGCCCAGATCGCGCAGGCGCTCGATACCAACGGCATTCCTTATAAGCTCGAAGGCAGCGGCACGATCACCGTGCCCGCCGATCGCGTGCACGACGCACGTTTGAAACTCGCCGGCCAGGGTCTGCCCGAAGGTGACGGCGGTTTCTCCGTCATGTCCAAAGACCCGGGCTTCGGTGTCAGCCAGTTCATGGAAGGCGCGCGCTATCAGCACGCCTTGGAAACCGAGCTCGCGCGTACGATCACGAATCTGCAAGCCGTCGAAGGTGCGCGCGTGCACCTCGCGTTGCCACGGCAGTCCGCTTTCGTTCGCGATCGTCGCAAACCGAGCGCGTCGGTGTTCCTGCAAATGAAGCCCGGCCGTCGTCTCGAATCGGAGCAGGTCACGGCCATCGTGAATCTGGTCGCGTCCAGCATTCCCGAGCTGGAGGCGCAGCAGGTCACGGTGGTCGACCAGCAGGGCCGGTTGTTGTCGTCTCCCGAAGGCACCAACACCGAAGTGGCCGAGCGCGAGAAACAAATGGAGATCGCGCGTGAGCTCGAAGATCGTTACACGCAGCGAGTCCAGCAGCTCTTGGCACCGCTGGTCGGCACCGATCGCGTTCGCGCGCAGGTCGTCGCGGATGTCGAGATGTCCACTACGGAAGAGGCTCGCGAGCAGTATCGCCCCGACAGCCAGATCGTTCGCAGCGAGCAAACATCGGAAGAATCGAGCCGCAACGGCGCCGGTTCGCAAGGCGTGCCGGGCGCGTTGACGAATCAGCCGCCGCAGCCGGGCACCGCGTTGCCGCCGGGTTCGAGCGCGGCGCCGGCTCAGAATCAAGCGGCGCCCGCGAATGCGAATGGCGCCGCTGGCGTGGCCCCGCCCGATAACACATCCAAGCAGTCGACTCGCAACTACGAGATCGATCGCACGGTGGCTTACACCAAATTGCCGGCCGGCCGTTTGAAGCGCCTCACGGTGGCGGTGTTGGTGGACAACCTGCGCGTGACCGGCGAAGACGGCAAGGTCACTGAAACCGCGATCACGCCGGAGCAGATCGAGAACATGACCCGGCTGGTCAAGGACGCGATCGGCTTCAACGAACAGCGCGGTGACAGTGTCAGCGTCGTGAATCAGTCGTTCCGGGGCGAGACCAAGCCGGAAGACATCGTGCCGGATCAGATTCCGCTGTGGGAACAGCCGTTGATGCGTGACATCGCGAAGCTGCTGGTGGGTTTGATTGCGTTGCTGGTGCTGGTGTTCGCGGTGTTGCGTCCGATGCTTCGCAGCTTGCTGGGCGTGCCGCCGAAGGCCGACAAGAAGAGCAAGGACAAGGATGGCAAGCAGGGCCAGGTGCAGCAAGTGACTCCGCTCGCGATGGCTGCGGCTGCCGCGCCGGCAGCGATCGCGGCCGATGGCACCGTTGCCGCCCCTCTCGACTATGACGGTCAGATCGCGGCCGCCCGCGCGCTGGTGACGCAGGATCCTGCTCGGGTGGCGCAGTTGGTGAAGACGTGGGTCGGCGACGATGAGTAAAGAAAAGGAAAGCAAGCGCAACGGCACCGAGCGTGCGGCCATCCTGTTGCTGTCGCTCGGCGAAGCCGAGGCGACCGAAGTGATGAAGCACATGGGCGCCAAGGACGTGCAGCGGATCGGCGCGGCCATGACGCAGCTTCAGAATATCTCACGCCAGGAAGTGCAGGGCGTGCTCGCCGAGTTCACCAGCGAGCTGGAGGAGAAGACCGCGCTCGGCATCGGCGTCGATGATTATCTGCGCAAAGTGCTGATCGGCGCGCTCGGCGAGGACAAGGCCGGCGGCGTCATCGATCGCATTCTGTTCGGCCGCTCCAGCAAGGGCCTGGAAGCGCTGAAGTGGATGGACGCGCGCGCGGTCGCCGAGCTGATTCGTCAGGAACATCCGCAAATCATTTCCATCGTGCTCGCGTATCTCGACGCCGATCAGTCGGCCGAGATCCTGTCGCAGTTCCCGGATTGGCTGCGCGCCGACGTGATCATGCGTATCGCGACGCTGGATGGCATTCAGCCGACGGCCTTGCACGAGCTCGACGAAGTGATCGAGAAACAATTCGCCGGCAAGACCGGCGCGCTCAAGACGTCGGTCATCGGCGGCATCAAGACCGCGGCGCAGATCATGAACTTCCTGGACTCCAGCCAGGAAAGCGTGCTGATCGAAAACATCCGCAAGGTGGACGACACCCTCGGCGGCAAGATCCAGGACCTGATGTTCGTGTTCGGCGATCTGGTCGAGATCGACGATCGCGGCATGCAGGAAGTGCTGCGCGCCGTGCCGGGCGAGAAGCTGCTGCTGGCGATGAAGGGCGCCGACGACGAGCTCAAGGCCAAGATCTTCAAGAACATGTCGCAGCGGGCGGCTGAAATGCTCAAGGACGATCTGGAATCGCGCGGACCGGTGCGCCTGTCCGAAGTCGAAGCCGCGCAGAAGGAAATCCTGCTGCAGGTTCGTAAGATGTCCGAAGCCGGCACCATTCAGCTCGGCGGCAAGGGTGAAGAATTCGTATGACGAGCCCGCCGCGCTACGAATTGCCGAGCATCACCAGCATGCAGGCGGCCGTGCAGGGGCGTCGCCCCGGCAAGACCGTGCAGGAGCTGGAGGATCTCGAACAGCGCACGTACGAAGAAGCGTTCGCCAAGGGCCACGCCGAAGGTCGCGCTCAAGGTCTGGCAGCGGCCGAGCGCGAGATGCGTCCGCAGATTCAACAGCTGCAAGCGCGCATCGAGCGTCTCGATACCATCATCAATTCATTGGCGCGACCGCTGGACGAGCTCGATCCCGAAGTCGAGGACCAGTTGCTACAGCTCGCGTTGAGCATCGGCCGTCATCTGGTGCGACGTGAGTTGCGCATCGATCCGAGTCAGGTGATTGCGATCATTCGTGAGACTGTGGCTCTGTTGCCGGCGTCGGCCCGAGACGTGCGCGTTCATTTGCATCCTGAAGATGCCGCGGTCGTGCGCGAGAAGCTCGCGGCACCTGTCGGCGAGCGCGCCTGGACCATCGCCGAGGATCCGGTTATGGGCCGTGGCGGCTGCCGGGTCACTACCGAGACAGCACAGATCGACGCGCGTCTGGAAACTCGGATCGGCAGCGTCATCAGTGCACTGCTGGGCGATGAGCGAGCGACCGCGGTTCGCGGCGGCGAAGAACGATCCGATGAGATCGGCGAGGCCGGAGAACAGCCTTGAACGCGCCAGTCCTGCAATTGAAGCGCGGCGCGAACTGGGCGAAGCAGCTCCAGCGTGCTGCTCGCGTGGTCGAGCGATTGGAACCGCCGCCGGTCGAAGGCGTGCTCACTCGCATGATCGGTCTCACACTCGAAGCCGCCGGCTGTCAGGCGGCCATCGGCGATCGATGTGACGTGCTCGGCACCAATGGTCACAGCGTCGAGGCCGAAGTCGTCGGCTTCTCGGGCGATCGTTTGTATCTGATGCCTACGGGCGATATCCACGGTTTGAAGCCAAACGCGCGTGTCGTACCTCGCACGGGCGCGGGTACGGCAGTGGTCGGCCCGCAACTCATGGGTCGTATCATCGATGGCGCGGGGAATGCGCTCGACGGGCTGGGTCCGTTGGATTGCGAAGATCGCATTCGTATGATCGGCGCGCCGATCAATCCGTTGATGCGCAAGCCTATCGAGGAGCCGCTCGATGTCGGGGTGCGCGCGATCAACTCATTGCTCACGGTCGGGCGCGGTCAGCGTATCGGTTTGTTCGCCGGCAGCGGCGTGGGTAAGAGCGTGCTGCTCGGCATGATGGCTCGTTACACGACGGCGGACGTGATCGTCGTCGGCCTGATCGGCGAGCGTGGTCGCGAAGTGAAAGAATTCGTCGAGCGCATTCTCGGACCGGAAGGCCTGGCGCGCTCCATCGTGGTGGCGTCGCCGGCCGACAATCCGCCGCTGATGCGTTTGCATGGCGCGTGGCGCGCGACGGCCATCGCCGAGTACTTCCGCGATCAGGGCAAGAACGTGCTGTTGATCATGGACTCGCTCACTCGTTTCGCTCAGGCGCAACGTGAGATCGGCCTCGCCATCGGCGAAGCGCCCGCGACCAAGGGTTATCCGCCGTCCGTATTTGCCAAGCTGCCGCAATTGGTGGAGCGCGCCGGCAATGGCGATAGCGGTTCGGGTTCGATCACCGCGTTCTACACCGTGCTGAGCGAAGGCGACGATCAACAGGATCCGATCGCCGACTCTGCGCGCGCGATTCTCGACGGTCACATCGTGCTGACGCGTCGTTACGCCGAAGCCGGGCACTATCCGGCGATCGATATCGAAGCGTCCATCAGCCGCGTGATGCACGAGATCGTGCCGCACGAGCATTCGCAGATGGCGCGTCAGTTCAAACAAGCGTTGTCGACGTTCCAGCAGAACCGCGACCTGATCGCGATCGGTGCTTATAACAAGGGTAGCGATCCCCGTATCGACGCGGCCATCGCCGCATGGCCGGCCATGCAGAAGTTCCTGCAACAGAACGTGCACGAGTCGGTCGACTATCGCACCAGCCTGGCTCAGTTGCAGGCGCTGGTGGGAGGCGGCTGATCTAGATGAAGCGAGCGAAACGACTGGAGCCGGTCCAGCACATCGTCGATGAGGCGCAGAAGCGCCTGGCGATGAGCGTGGCGGGCTTCGAGAAACGAGTGCTGGACGGCGAGAAGAAACTCGATGAGCTGACGCGCTACAAGGCCGAGTACGAGCAGGGCTTTCAGCGGCGGGCGGCGAACGGTATCGGCGTGACGGAAATGCGCGATTACCAGGCGTTTCTCGCAAGATTGGCTGAGGCCATCAAGCAGCAGCAGGAGCTTGTGACCCGCGCCCGCGCGGAGCATGAAGCCGAGCGCGTAAAGTGGCAGCAAGCTTTGCAACGTTCCAAGGCGCTGGGCCATGTGGTCGAGCGCTGGCACGCCGAAGAGCGCCAGGTCACCGAGCGGCGCGAGCAGCGCGAAAGCGACGAGCGCGCCCAACGCAAGATTCCCAGACCCTGATTCGATCATGACACCCAGTGTTCCTTTCTCAGGTGGTCCCATGCCAGTCGCCAGCACCTCCACACCCGCTGGCGCTGCGCCAGCGACGGCCTCGACAGCCGCGCCGTCCAGCGTCGTCGTGGATTTCATGTCGATGCTGGGTCAACTTGCCGGTGCCGTTGCACCGACGCCCGCGTCGACGGCGATGCAGACTGGTCCCGCGCTCCCTGTGACGAAGGATGCCGATGAGCTGGACACCGATTCTGAGTCCACCGACATGATCGGCATGATGCCGCTGTCCTTGCCGGTGATGCCGATGGAAATGAAAGCCGATGCCGGCGCGGAAGGCACGACGCTGCTGGGCGTTGTCGCGGCGAGCGTGGGTAAGTCGAAGGACACCGTCGCACCCGAAGCGCAGTTGCTCACCGATCTGATTCAGCCGGAAGCGTCCGGCCAGGGCAAGTTCGAGATTCCTCAATTGCCCGCGTCGACCGACAACGTGTCGCCGTTGCGTCAGGCCGAGTCCGCGCATGCTCGCCCGGTGAATGTTCCTGTCGGCACCGCTCAGTGGGCTGAAGAGATCGGCTCGCGCATGACCATGATGGTGGAGCAGGGCAAGCACACGGCTTCGTTGCGGTTGTCGCCGGAACACCTCGGTCCGCTCGAAGTGCGGATCACGATGAATGGCGATCAGGCATCGGTGCAGTTCGGTGCCGCGCACGTCGATACACGGAACGCCATCGAAAACGCTCTGCCCCGATTGCGTGAAATGTTCGCCTCGACCGGCTTGTCGCTGGCGGACGCCAATGTTTCTCGCGAGCCGCCTCGTCAGCAGCAGAATCCGACGCCGCAGTCGTCAACGTCTTCCGGTTTCAGTGGCGATGAGGGCGGGACGACGGTGTCAGCCGCTCAAGTGCGACTCGGATTGCTCGACGCCTACGCCTGACCTTTCTTGCGCAGCCCGTCGTACATAGAAAACACCCAAGGGCGCAGCGCCACCAGCAGTCCCATACTGCGCTTGTCCTTGTCGGGCACGCCGGCATCGAGCGCGGCCAGCTCAGCGAAATCTCTCGCAAGAAGCTCGGCTTTGCGCGTCAGGATCTTCGCCGACGCCTCGGATAGTTCGGCCGAGGCAAAACCGATCGACTCGTGCCGGCCGGTAAAAGCCGACTGTAAGAATTCGGTTTTCACCTGCTGTTCATAGAGCCGTCGCACCGGCCCGTTACTGCGCCATGAAATCACGTTGGACGTGCGCAGCCGCGCTCTCATTTTCGGCTGCAGCTCGATCAGCCTGGCCGCGTCCAGTCTGACCAGCAGACGTCGTAACTCCCGCTCCGTGAGATCGAGCTCGCTCGCGATGGCTGAGGTTTCACGCCCGTTGAGCAGCAAATGAAAGCAGGCGAGCAGGCGTGAGTCGCTGGCCAGCGTTTCTTCCTGTTCGATGCTCAGCTGTTGGCCGCCGGGCGTGGTCTGCTGGGCCGCCATTCGGGCGACTTCCATGATGCTCAGTCCCAATGCCGTGCAGATTTGCTCCAATCGCGCCAGCGAGAAGGTTTCCTCCGCGAAGATGCGTTTGATCGATGCTTCGCTCAAGCCCACCGCCTTGGCCAGGTCTCGATAGGTGGTGCCTCGCGCCTTCAGGCTGCGTTTCAGCACGGCGATGATCTGCGCGCACTCGCTCATCGGTTTTCGTTCCAGTCCGCCGGGGTGAGGCCCAGAGTATCGGGTTTCGCTACTTCTGCAAGCCTGGTTGCGGATTCTGGGTGACGACCCGCACGCTCGCCGCACCCTGGAGCACGGACTGGAAACATGAATGCACTGACCTCGATCGCTTCCTGGCATCGGCACCGTGAGAGCTGCAACGACAAACATTCTCATCTCAATGCCACGAGCATGCTTGGCCGCATTACACCGCAATCCGTGGATGACGTTGTTCGTGCCGTACGACGCATCGAGCAATGTGGCCAGAGCCTGAGCGTCGCGGGGGCGTGTCACGCGATGGGTGGTCAGCAGTTCGCGACGGATGCCTGGCTGCTCGACACGCGATCGATGAACAAGGTGCTCGGATTCGATCGAGAGCGCGGAATCATCCACGCGCAGGCGGGCATCACCTGGCCGGACTTGATGCGGCACTACGTGATCGCTCAGCGTGATGGAGCAAGCGCCTGGGGGATTCGGCAGAAGCAGACCGGAGCGGATCGGCTGACGCTCGGTGGCGCTGTTGCCGCAAACATTCATGGACGAGGGCTCTCGTATGCGCCTTTCGTCGAGGACATCGAATCGCTCGAGGTGGTGACGGCCGATGGCTCGGTCGTCGAGTGCAGCCGAGCGCGCAACTATGAATTGTTCCGTTTGGTGGTCGGCGGCTATGGCTTGTTCGGGGTCGTCACCGCGGTGAAATTGCGTCTGGTGCCGCGACAGAAAGTCGAGCGCGTCGTGGAGCTCGCACGCGTCGAGCAAATCATGGATCGGTTTCAAGAGCGCATCGACGCCGGTTATCTCTACGGCGACTTCCAGTTCTCGAGCGCACCGGAGGACCGAGGGTTCCTGTCTCGCGGCGTCTTCTCCTGTTATCGCCCGGTGGCGGTCGATACGCCGATTCCACCGAACCAGATTCGATTGTCGCCGGCGGACTGGCGCCGGCTGCTGTACCTCGCTCATCGCAACAAGCTGCGCGCGTTCAATGAGTTCGCGGACTTCTATATTCAGTCGTCCGGGCAGATCTATTGGAGCGATACGCATCAGTTGAGCGTGTACCTCGATGACTATCACGGCCGGCTGGACGAGGCGCTCCAGCCGCAAGTGCCGGGGTCGGAAATGATCACCGAGTTGTATGTGCCTCGCGAGCGCTTGACTGCGTTCATGCAGGACGTGCGCAGGGATTTTCTCCGGCATCGAGTGGACTTCATTTACGGCACGGTGCGCTTGATCGAGCCCGATACGGAAACCCTGATTGCCTGGGCCCGCGAGCGCTTCGCCTGCGTCATTTTCAACCTGCACGTGGACCACGACGCTCGCGGTCTGGTCACCTCGGCGGAAGCCTTCCGCCGCCTGATCGATATCGCCATCCAGCATGGCGGCAGCTACTTCCTTACTTACCACCGACATGCGAGCGCGGATCAGTTGCGCACCTGCTATCCGATGTTCGATCGATTCCTCGCCGCCAAGAAGTGCTTCGATCCGCGAGAGGTGTTCCAAAGCGATTGGTACCGTCACTATCGAAACCACTTCTCGGAGGCCCGATGAGCTTGAACCACGCGCTCGAACCGTCGAGGAGCCGAGTGATGCTCCTTTGGGCCTGTATCGTGATGTTCTTTCTGCGTGTGGTGGGTCAGCTGGAAGTATTGCTGCTGGCACCCTCTTGGTTGCCACCGATGAACGATTGGTATTCCGGATTGATTCCCTATCCGATCCTGCTGCCCCTGCAGATCGCGATTCTGATGCTCATGTCCGCCGTGGTGATGCGAGAGAGGCGTGCGTCGCCTTGTGCATCCGCCAGTTGGCAACCGTGGGTGCGCAACATAGCCATCGTGTACTTTGCCGTGATGGTGTTGAGGCTGAGCGTGCAACTCCTGCGAGGGGCCGATGACTTCATTGACGCCGGCGGCATCCCGGTGGCGTTTCATTGGATACTGGCCTTGTTCCTGCTCGTGCTGGCCAGGCGCAATCCGGCGACGGGTCGGTTAGCATGAGGCCTGCTCAAGAGAGGAAGGCCGCATGAAGATCGAGTTCTGGTTCGAGTTCGCCAGCACGTATTCCTATCCGACGGCGATGCGTATCGAAGCGCTCGCAGCGGCCCGCGGGGTGCAGGTGGCGTGGCGGCCGTTTCTGTTGGGGCCGATTTTTCAACAGCAAGGGTGGAACGATTCGCCGTTCAATATCTACCCGGCGAAGGGTCGGTACATGTGGCGCGATATGCAGCGCGTCTGCGAGAGTCTCGATTTTCCACTGCGCAGACCGACCGTATTTCCTCGCAACGGCTTGCTGGCCGCGCGAGTGGTGTGTGCCCATTCGGAGCAAGCGTGGGTGCCCGCGTTTGTTCGCTCCGTCTACAGTGCGAACTTCGCGGACGACGCGGATATCTCCAGCCCCGCACTGGTCGAGCAGTGTTTGAGCAGGCTGGGTCAGGACGCCGCGACCATCCTGGCGGAAGCACAGACCCCCGCAGCGAAGGACAAGCTCAAAGCTCAAACCGCCGAAGCGATGGAGCGAGGTATCTTCGGCGCGCCGTCGTTCGTGGTCGGCAAGGAATTGTTCTGGGGCAACGATCGACTCGAAGACGCGCTGGCCTGGGTCGCTAGGTCGAGCGCGTGAGTGCCGCGATCCGTGAACAGCGCAGCTGTAACAGCTCGTATAACTGCCGAATGGCCGGTACGAACTGCTTGCGATGCGGGCAGATGAAATTGAGCGGTGTAAGCGTGCTGCCGTGCTCGGGGAGAATCACCTCCAGGCGCTTGGCGCGCACGTCCTCGTGCACGTCGAGCCAGGACTTGTAAGCGATGCCCTGGCCGGCAACGGCCCAACGGTGCACCAGTTCCGCATCGTCGCAGATGTAGTTGCCGGAGACCGCGATTTCCTTCCGGCCCTTGCCTTCTCCAAACTCCCAGCGGTCGTAGACGGCGGAGTTCAACACGTACAGCAAACATTGATGTTTGCTCAGCTCGTCGATACTGCGCGGGCGGCCATGTTTCTTCAGATAGCCGGGGGCCGCGACCAAGACTCGACGATTGTCGGGTGCCAAAGGCAGGCAGACATAGCTGGCGTCCTGAGCCCGGCCATAACGGATCGCGACGTCGACCGGGTCACGGAAGATATCGGTGATGAAGTCGGATACGAGCATGCGGACCACGAGCTTCGGATGTGCCTCACGGAACTCGGTAATCCAGGGCAGCAGCACGTTGCGTCCAAGGTCGGACGGCGCGGCGATTTGTAACGTGCCTCGCAGTTCGCCTGCATCGTGCAGAAGTGCCTGGCCTTCTTCGAGCGTCGCGAGCACTTGTCTCGCATAGGGCAGGTACCGCTCGCCCTCGGCGGTGAGCCGCAGGCTGCGCGTAGAGCGCGCGAACAGACGGATATCGAGGTCGCGCTCCAGTCGTTGAATAGCGGCGCTGACTTGTCCGGGCAACAGGTCGGCCTCGCGAGCCGCGTTGGAGAAGCTGCCCAAGGCGGCGGTACGGACGAACAACGACAAATCTTCGAGCCGGATCATTTTCATTCTGGCAGTGAAAGTGCTGGCGGATTTTGCCTGTTTTTCGGTCGTCCTGCCCCGGGGAAGATGACGCTCACCCGAGCGGTCGCTCGGCCCTCAGAAGGACAAACGATCATGAAAGCCATCGCTTATACCCAGCACGGCCTGTCGGCAGCGGATCCCGAGTCGTTACGAGACATCGAGCTGCCGAGGCCGGTGCCGGGCCCGCACGATCTACTCGTCAAAGTGCGCGCAATCTCGGTGAATCCAGTGGACACGAAGGTGCGGAAAGGTGCGCCGACCGAAGTGCCGCGAGTGCTCGGGTGGGATGCGGCTGGTCTGGTCGAAGCCGTGGGCGAGAGCGTTTCGTTGTTCAAAGTCGGCGATCGCGTGTTCTATGCGGGCGCCATCGACCGCGCCGGCGCCAACGCCGAGTATCAGCTCGTCGATGAACGCATCGTCGGTCACGCGCCGAAGAAATTGGACGATGCCCAAGCGGCGGCACTGCCCCTCACCTCCATCACGGCCTGGGAGCTATTGTTCGAGCGGCTGGGAGTGGCGGAAGAGAGCGGTGCAGGCGACGCTTTGCTGATCATCGGCGCGGCTGGCGGGGTTGGCTCCATCCTCACGCAGCTCGCTCGCAAGCTCACGCGCTTGACGGTGATTGGCACGGCATCGCGCGACGAGACCAAAACGTGGGTGCGTGAGCTCGGCGCCCATCATGTCATCGATCACAGCCAGCCGCTTCCAGCGCAACTGCATGCGCTTGGAATCCAGCAGGTTCGGTATGTCGCAAGCCTCACTCACACCGACAAGCATTATGCGCAGATCGTCGAAGCCCTGGCGCCACAGGGCAAGCTCGCGGTGATCGACGATCACGAGCGCCTGGATGCGATGCCGTTGAAGCGCAAATCAATCTCGCTGCATTGGGAGATGATGTTCACGCGCTCGCTGTTCCAGACACCCGACATGATTCGCCAGCACGAGCTGCTCGATCGGGTCGCTCAATTGATCGACGCCGGTCGGCTGCAGACCACGCTGGGCCAGCACTTCGGCAAGATCACAGCGGAAAACCTGCGTCGCGCGCACGCGCTCATCGAGACCAATAAAGCGCGCGGCAAAATCGTGCTGGAAGGATTCTGATCCGCAACTGTCAATTGCCGGACCTGGCCGGGTTCGCCCCGGCCAGGCTCGCTGCATACTCCCGGATGCGTGTGTCTCGATTCAATACCCCGGCGGCGGCCTCGCGCAGCCGGTCCGGAGCCACATCCATCAGATCGCCCCGCTTGGACTTCACACCGATCGCCGACAGGTACGTTTGCAGATCCCGCATCACTCGCTTGTTCGCGAACAGGTGCGGTGCCTGCAGGTCGTCGCCCTGATCGCGATTGAACTTGTTCAGGAGAAACTGCAACGAGTCTCGCGACATCCACAGCTCGGCCAGCTTGGCGCGATATTCCAGCTCCCAGGCCTGGAGCGCCGGGAATCGTTGCAGATCCGCGAAGTGCTGTGTTTCATGGCCCAGCAGGCTGGCGCGGAACGCTTCGCTCTCCAGGCCGAGCGGGAACGCGGGCCCGACGGCAAACAAGCGCTCATCGGTAGCCCAGCCGCCGTTCGAGCCTCGATCGCAGCGGGCATACGCGCTCCAGCCGCGCGTCACGAAGTCATTCAACACTTCGAGTTTCACCGGGTAAGCGCGCTCGGGCAGCTGAACTTCACGCAGCGACGATTCTTGTTTACGCCAAACCATCAGCTCTCGCAGCGGCGGCGTGTTGCCGAGCTGCGAGTAATAACCTCGCGCTCGAAGCTCGCGGGCAATGCGCTCATCCAGAGCCTTCCAATCCTCGATCACATCCGACTCGCGAAGCAGGTCGCTCAGTCCACGCTGGAGCTGACGGCTGTAGTCATCGCGGTCGGAGGGGGACATGAGAGCATGCCACCAGTAGGTCTGATACAGGCCCAGCACCTTGCTGACGAAAGGATCGCCCGTCTGAGGCGGCGATGGCGGCAACGATCGAGGGCCGAAGCGCTGAATCATGCAGCGCCGATAGGCCACGTCCTTGCCGGCGAAGTGATTCCTCGGCATGCCTTGCAGGACGGAGGCGGCGAGCTTGCCATTTCCCTGCAGCGCCGCTTGGGTGGAGCGGCCGATCGCATCCTCGCCTGCCGCGGTCGTGATGTCCGAACTTTCCCCGGCCGAGCAACTGGTGATGCTCAACAATCCGCAAGCGAATAGAATTGCGCCAGCCGCAGCCCGCGTGAACTGCTGAAACATCGCATCCTCGAGCTCAGTTGCCCTGCCCGGCCAGTTGGACGCGAGCGGCATCGCGAAGGGTTACAGCCGGTTCTCAATCAGCAACTGCTGCGATATCGCGCTCACCAAGGTGACAAATTGAAACAAATGCTGCTCGTCGCGCTCGGCGGAGCCATCGGCTCGATGGCGCGATTCAAGCTGTCCGGTTGGGTGTTGCATGCGACGCCGAACTGGCGCTTTCCCACCGGCACGCTCTCGGTCAACGTCATCGGCTGTCTGATCGCCGGGTTGCTGGCCGGCATGGCGGTGAAGCAGGACGTCTTCACGCCCGAAGCGCGGGTGTTCCTGTTCACCGGCATCCTCGGCGGGTTCACCACCTTCTCGGCGTTCGGGCTCGAGACATTGCTGCTGTTCAAGCGAGGCGAGGCCGGCATCGCGATCGCCAACGTGGTGGTGAGCATCGTCGCTGGCTTGCTGGTTGCATGGTTGGGTTACGAAGTCACCGCGCGCGGCGCGTAACCCAAGGAGGACAATCGATGAAGTTCGTCACGTGCACTCTTTCCGCGCACGGTGCGGCCATTTTGGACATCCTCAACGAGCAGATACGCACTTCCACGGCGGTGTACGAGTACGTGGAGCGCGCTCCGGAAAGCATGGTGAGCTGGTTCAAGGCCAAAGAAGCAAAGAATTACCCGGTCATCGGCGTCGAGGACGAGCAGGGCACGCTGCTTGGATTCGCGGCCTACGGCGTGTTTCGCGAGCGTCCGGCGTACAAGTACACCGTCGAGCATTCGGTGTACGTGCATCGGGACCATCGAGGCAAGGGCCTGGGGCTAGCGCTGATGGAACGTCTGATCGAGGCGGCCCGTGCGCAGGATTTGCATGTGATGGTGGGTGGCATCGATGCGACCAACGCCGGCAGCATCGCCATGCATGAGAAGCTCGGCTTCGTGCATGCGGGCACCATTCGCGAGGCGGGCTTCAAGTTCGGCGGCTGGCTCGACCTCGCGTTCTATCAGCTGACGTTGCGGACACCTCTTCATCCCAGCGACGGCTGAGCGCGCGTCCAGCCTTTGACACCACCGGCCGGGAGCCGCCGCGCAACTGTGACGTGCTGCTCAACTGGTCGCGTCAGGATTCTGTCGCGGCTTTGCGGTGTGTCGCAGTTCACACTGTGTTTTTCGCGTATTTTCCTTCTGAATTAATCACTTGCATGCTCGCCTCGAAGCGTGGCACGTGGCTTGCTCTTAAACGCGTGCGACGAAGTCTTCGAGGAAATGCGCGATGTCTGATGCTCCTGCTAGCGACGCTCCGGTGGCGCCGCCTGGCAAATCCAAAATGCTGGTGATTGTGTTGTGCTCGGTGCTCGCTGCTGGAGCGGCGGGCGGCGGCGTCTATTTCATGACCTCGAAGAAGGGCAAGGACGACGAGCATCGAGAAGCCGCGGCGGCTCCGGCGGCCAAGTTGCCGGCGATCTACAGCAAGTTCGATCCGCCGTTCGTGGTTAATTTCCAGAACAAAGGGATGATGCGCTTCCTCCAGGTCAGCATCGAAGTGATGACCCGCGATCCGGCGACCGCCGAGATGCTCAAGCAGCACGATCCGAAGTTGCGCAACGATCTGTTGATGCTGCTCGGGGGCCAGACCTTCGAGACTTTGAGCTCGCGCGAGGGCAAGGAGCAGCTGCGCACCGAGGCGCTCAAGACAGTGGCCAACGTGATCGCGGCCGAAGGCGGCAAAGCCGAGAACGTCGAGCAGCTGTACTTCACCAGCTTCGTGATGCAGTAACGCTCCCAACCGAAGAGATTGAGACATGTCCGGCAGTGACATTCTAAATCAAGATGAAATCGATGCCCTGCTACATGGCGTAGACAGCGGCGCCGTCAAGACCGAAGCGCCCGCCGCTCCCGGCGAGGCGCGCAACTACGATTTCTCGAACCAGGTTCGTATCGTGCGCGGGCGCATGCCCACGCTCGAGATGATCAACGAGCGTTTCGCACGTCTGTTCCGTATCAGCCTGTTCAACCTGCTGCGCCGGACGCCTGAAGTCGCGGTCGCGCCGGTGAAGATGCTGAAGTTCAGCGAATATGTACACACGCTGCACGTGCCGACCAATTTGAATCTGGTCAAGATCGTGCCGCTGCGAGGCACCGGCCTGATCGTGATCGATCCCAAGCTGGTGTTCACCACGGTGGACAACTTCTTCGGCGGTAACGGCCGGTACGCGAAGATCGAAGGCCGCGAGTTCACCGCGACCGAGCAGCGGATCATTCACATGCTGCTCAAGCACGTGTTCTCCGATCTCAAGGAAGCCTGGTCGCACGTCCAGCCGCTGGACATCGAATACGTCAACTCTGAAATCAATCCGCACTTCGCCAACATCGTGAGCCCGACGGAAATCGTCGTGATCACCAGCTTCCACGTCGAGCTCGACGGCGGTGGCGGCGACATTCACATCACCATGCCGTACGCGATGATCGAGCCGCTGCGCGAGTTGCTGGACGCGGGCGTCGCGAGCGACCGGGTCGAGCACGACGAGCGCTGGGTCAGCGCGCTGAAGGAAGAGATCGAGGATGCGGACGTTGAATTAACGACATTGCTGGGCCGCGCCAAGCTGACCATGCGCCAGCTGATGGATTTGAAGGCGGGCGACATCCTGCCGTGCGACTTCAACGGTCGCGCCACCATCATGGCCGAGGACGTGCCCATCTTCCGAGGCAAGTTCGGTGTTTCCAACGGCCAGCAGGCCGTGCAGATCGAAGATCGTATTTCCCGTGTGCGTCCCCGGCTGCTGGACGTTCTGAACGCGAAGGTTTGAACCCATGAGCATGAGTAGAGAAGCGATGGAGGCGGCGCAAGCCGCCCAGTTTGCCGAGCTGCTGGAGCAGGAACAGCGCCAGCGCGCGGCCGCCCAGCCGCCAGCCGCCGAGGCCAGCATCCCCTCCGGTGTTCCCGGCGATGTGAATCTGGATGTGATCCTCGACGTGCCGGTCACGCTGTCGATGGAAGTGGGCCGCACGCGCATCCCGATCCGCAACCTGCTGCAGCTCAATCAGGGCTCGGTGGTGGAGCTGGATCGCGCCGCCGGCGAGCCGCTCGACGTGTTCGTCAACGGCACGCTGGTGGCGCACGGCGAAGTCGTGGTCGTGAACGAGAAGTTCGGTATCCGTCTCACCGACGTGATTTCCCCGTCCGAGCGCATCCGCAAGCTGAAGTGAGTTGAAGACGAAGTGAGTCAGGGCAAAGTTCTCATGCCGCGCACCTTGATGTTGTCCGTCATTCGTGGCGTGGCACTTCGAGGTCTGGCCGTCACGGCCGTGATCGGTATTCTGTGTCTGGCCGCACCGATGGTGTTTGCCGCCGAGAAATTCGCGGCCCCCGAAGCATCCCAGGCGCCCGCTGCCGTTGGTGCGGGCAGTCTGACTCAGGTGACTCTGTCGTTGTTGCTCGTGCTGGGCGTCGTGTTCGCGGCCGCCTGGCTGACGCGTCGTCTGCGTGGCTTCGGCAAGTTTGGAAACGGCGCTCTTCAAGTGGTCACCGAGATCGCCGTCGGTACCAAAGAGCGCGTCGTGCTGGTCCAAGTCGGTAAGCAACAATTGCTGATCGGCGTCGCTCCGGGACGCGTGAGCACGTTGCATGTTCTCGATGAGCCTGTGACGCCGCAGACTCCCGCCGCTCCGACTCCTCTCGCCGAGGGCTCGACGCCGCAGCATCCCACCGATTTCAAATCCATCCTGAAGCGGAGTCTCGGGCTGTGATGAGAGCTCTCGACAAGCTGCGCGGCCGAGGGCTCGCGCGGTATGCGCTGGCGGCGTTGCTGCTGCTCGCACCGTTTATCTCTTTCGCCCAAGGTATTCCGGCGGTCACGGTGTCCACGGCGCCTGGCGGCGGTCAGCAATATTCGTTGACGCTGCAGATCCTGATCCTGATGACGGCAATCACGCTGTTGCCGGGCATCGTGCTGATGATGACCGCGTTCACCCGCATCGTCATCGTGCTCGCCATCCTGCGCCAGGCGTTGGGCGCCGGGCAGGCGCCGCCGAATCAAGTGCTGATCGGACTGTCGTTGTTTCTCACGCTGTTCGTGATGGGCCCGGTGGTCGATCAGGTGAATACGCAGGCCGTGCAGCCGTACATGGAAGGCAAGATCGACGCGACCACCGCCATGAACACCGGCGTCGAGCCGCTCAAGAAATTCATGCTCGACCAGACGCGCGAAAGCGACATCGCGACGTTCGTGCGCATTTCCGGCGGGCAGGGCTTCGACAAGCCCGAGGACGTGCCGTTGCGCATCCTGGTGCCGGCGTTCGCCACCAGCGAGCTGAAGTCGGCGTTCCAGATCGGCTTCCTGATCTTCATTCCGTTCGTGATCATCGACCTGGTCGTGGCCAGCGTGCTCATGTCCATGGGCATGATGATGCTCTCGCCGGTGCTGATCTCCTTGCCGTTCAAACTGATGCTGTTCGTGCTGGTCGATGGCTGGAGCCTGATCATGGGCACGCTGGCGGCGAGCTTTTATACATGACGCCCGAGACCATCATGACCATCGGCCGCCACGCGCTGGAGATAACGATGCTCCTCGCGGCGCCGCTGCTGCTGGCCGCACTGGCGATCGGCTTGTTGGTCGGCGTGTTCCAGGCGGCGACCCAGATCAACGAAATGACGCTGTCGTTCATTCCGAAGCTGCTGGGCATGGCGGCGACGCTGGTGATCGCCGGCCCCTGGATGCTCAAGCTCATCGTCGGCTACACGCGCGAGCTGTTCGAGAGCATTCCCGGTCTCATCGGCTGATTGCGCCGCCGACGATGATCAATCTCACCACAGGACAGCTCGAAGCCTGGCTGGCCCAGTACCTGTGGCCGTTCCTTCGCATCGGCGCCTGTTTCATGATGGCGCCGATCTTCGGTGCCGGCTTCGTGCCGCCCCGCGTGCGCTTGTTTCTTGCCGGCGCGATCACGTTCATCGTCGCGCCCTTGATCCCGCCGCCGAACGTGGAAGTGTTTTCGTTCGCCGCCGTGATCGTGACCGTGCATCAAGTGTTGATCGGTTTCGCCAGCGCGTTCGCGTTGCAGCTGATCTTCGATGCGCTCGCGATGGGCGGTCAACTGCTGGCGAATACGATGGGCCTGGGCTTCGCCTTCAACGTCGATCCGTTGCGCGGCGTGAGCACGCCGGTGCTCGGTCAGCTTTATATGATTCTGGTGACCTTGACGTTCCTCGCGATCAACGGCCACCTGGTGCTGATCGAGATCCTGGTGCAAGGCTTCACGACCTTGCCGGTGGGCATGACGGGGCTGAACAGTGAAATGATCTGGCGCCTGGCCGAGTGGGGCAGCCAATTGTTCGCCGGTGCGCTGGTCGTCGCGCTTCCTGGCATGGCCGCGCTGCTCGTCGTCAACCTCGCGTTCGGTGTGATGAGCCGCGCGGCGCCGACGTTGAATCTGTTCGCGGTCGGTTTCCCGATCACGCTGATCTCCGGTCTGGTGATCATGTACGTCGGTCTGCCCTCGGTGCTGACCGCTTTCAATCAATCGCTCGAAGCCGCGTTCGGTGTCATCCGCACGCTGCTCGGAATCTCGCCCTAGGAGTGAGCCATGGCCGAGGGCGATGACGCACAGGAAAAAACCGAAAGTGCCACTCCCAAGCGCCTCGAGGAAGCGAGGCGCAAAGGTCAAATCCCCAGATCCAGGGACTTGAGCGCGGCGGCGGTGACCATGTCGGCCGCGGCGGCGCTGTACATGATGGGCGATCAGATCGCCGGCAAGATGTACGGGTTCATGGAGCGCAGTCTCACGTTGAGTCGCGAACAGGCGCTGGACTCGACGCAGATGATTCCGTCTTTGACCGGCGCGGCCATCGATGGTCTGAAGATGTGCGCTCCGGTGCTTGGGATCATCTGTCTCGCCGCGATTCTGGCACCGCTGGCGCTCGGTGGCTGGTCGTTCAGCACCGAAGCGCTCATGCCGCAGTTCAATCGGTTGAATCCGTTGGCAGGCGTCAAGCGCATCTTCTCGATGCGGGCCGTGATCGAGCTCATCAAGGCGCTCGCGAAATTCGGCATCGTCGGTTTGATTGCCGTCGTCGTGCTTTGGAATGACGTCGGCATGTTGCTCGGTCTCGGCCAGGAGCCGCTCGATCAAGCCATCGCTCACACCATTACTCTGGCCGGCAAGGCATTGATCTCCATTACCGCCGGCTTGCTCATCATCGCCGGCATCGACGTGCCGTATCAGCTGTACACGTACGCCAAGCAGCTGAAGATGAGCCGTCAGGAAATCCGTGAAGAGCACAAGGAATCGGAAGGCTCGCCGGAAGTGAAGGGCCGCATTCGCCAGCTGCAACAGCAATTCGCCCGTCAGCGGATGATGCAGGACGTGCCGAAGGCCGACGTGATCGTCACCAACCCGACGCACTTCGCGGTGGCCTTGCGCTATGACGAGAAGCGCATGCGCGCCCCGATCGTTGTGGCCAAGGGCGTGGACCTGGTGGCCGCCCGCATCCGTGAGATCGCGGCGGAAAACAATGTGCCCATCTTCGAAGCGCCGCCGCTGGCGCGTGTGTTGTATCGAAACGTCGATATCGGTGGCGAGATTCCCGCAACGGTGTATCAGGCGGTCGCTCAGGTGCTGACGTACGTGTTCCAGCTACGAGTGGCGCAACGCTCGGGATTCCAGCCGCCGCCGCGGCCGGATGTGACGGTCGAAGAGTAATGGCATAGACTCGGTGACCATGACCGAGCCGTCGCTGTCATTGCCCACTACGTTCGTGCCGCCGGCCGTGCCGGGCTCGGTCTCGCCGGAACTGCTGGATTTCGGCCGGCTGTGGCTCTCCATCGACAACTATCGTCTGCGCGAGCGTTACGACAGCCTGATCCACGGCGAGGACATGATCAAATTCCATGTCCGCCTGTCCGGGCGCCGCTCGTTGACCTTCGACGGTTACGACATGCTGGCGCTCGATGACATGGCCACGGCCGTTCTGCTCCATGAGCGCGACCTGCCCAAGACCGACCATATCTTCGCCGACCACGAGGAAGTGTCGATCACGGTCGCGATGGATCGGCAGCGTTTCCTCGAATACCTCGACACCGGTAACACCACCGTGCCGGTCGCGCTCGAGGATGTCATTCGTCGGTACGCTCACACGCCGCGCCTGGCCACCGCCGTTCCCACACCCGATGAGATTCGTGTCGCCCGGGAGATTCTCGGCTGTCGGCGCACCGGCCCGATGCGCAAGTTGTTCCTCGAAGCCAAGGCGCTCGAGTTCATTCACACCGTGGTGGAGCATCTGGTGTCGCCGGCCGAGGCGCGAGGCTCGTCGGTCCGCCTGACCGAGCGGGACAAGCGCCAGCTGCAACTGGTCCGGGAGCGCCTGGAAAGCACCTTCATGGAAGGCGGCCGCATCGAGGATCTGGCCCGCGAGTTCGGGCTCAATCGCAACAAGCTTTGCACCGGCTTTCGCCACCTGTTCGGCGTGTCCATCTTCGATTTCGCCAGCGGCCTGCGAATGAACGAGGCGCGACGACTGTTGCGCGAATCGAGCCTCAGCGTCTCCGAAGTCGCCTTGTCGGTCGGCTATTCTTCGACCGGCGCGTTCAGCTCGGCCTTCCACCGCTACTTCGGCCATTCCCCCAGCGATTCCCGAGGACTGCCCTCGCGATAGTGACGATCTCGAATGACTTAGTGAGGATCGCGTAAGCCGGCGCCGCCGACATCGCGTAAAAGAGTCTCACTGGGGATCGATTCGGGAGAGTAGCTCGTGAGCAATGCGTGGCGTGCCTGGTCCGCCGTGGCGGTGTTCGGCCTGCTGGCGTCCGGCTGTTCCAAACATGAGCCCGCCGCGCCGAAAGCATCGGCCGATGCCGGCTGGCTGACGGGCGGGCATGACGAAGCTCAGACCTATCATTCGCCCCTGAAACAGATCGACGAGGCCAACGCCGGCCGTCTCGGGTTCGCGTGGACGTACGATCTCGACACCACGCACGGCCAGGAAGCGACGCCGGTCGTCGTCGATGGCGTCATGTACGCCAGCGCGCCTTGGGGCTTCGTGCACGCTGTCGATGCACGCACCGGCCAGCGTCGGTGGGTGTTCGATCCCAAGGTCGATAACTCCATCACCAGCAAAGTTTGTTGTGGCATCGTCAGCCGCGGCCTCGCGTTCGCCGAAGGGCGAGTGTTCACGGCGTCCATCGATGGGCGTTTGACCGCTCTCAACGCCACCGATGGCTCGGTGCTGTGGCAAGCCGACACGATCATCGATCACGAGCGCGGCTACACCGTCACCGGCTCGCCTTACGTCGCGGGCGATGTCGTCGTCATCGGCAACTCCGGCGGCGAGCTCGATGCGCGTGGCTACATCAGCGCGTATCGAATCAGCTCCGGCGAACTGGCATGGCGCTTCTACACCGTGCCGGGCAGCGCGAAAGGACCGTTCGAACATCCCGAGCTCGAAGCGGCCGCGAAAACGTGGGATCCAAACTCACGTTGGGATGTCGGCCTCGGCGGCACCGTTTGGGACGGCATGGCCTACGACGCAAAGCTCGATCTGCTGTATGTGGGCGTCGGCAACTCCGCGTTGTATCCGCGCAAGCTGCGCAGCCCGAGCGGCGGCGACAATCTGTATGTTTCTTCCATCCTCGCCATCCATCCGAAGACGGGTCGTCTCGCGTGGCACTATCAGACCACGCCCGGCGATCAGTGGGATTACACCGCCACCCAGAAAATGATTCTTGCCGATCTGCGCATCGGCGACCGGACCCGTCAGGTGCTGATGCAGGCGCCGAAGAACGGTTTCTTCTACGTGCTCGATCGCGCGACCGGCGAGCTGCTGTCCGCCAAACCTTATGTGCCGGTGACCTGGGCGTCCGGTGTCGATGAGAAGACCGGTCGACCGACGGAAACGGGGCTGGCCGATTACGGTAACGGCCCGAAGCTGGTGTTTCCTTCGCCGGCCGGCGGCCACAACTGGCATCCCATGGCATTCAATCCTGAGACGGGATTGGTTTACATCCCGACGCTGGAAGCGAGCGCGGTGTTCTGGATTCCCGAGGAGCCCTTTGTTTATGCGAAGGGCGGTCCCAACACCGGCGCGATCTATGCGTTCCCGGCGGCGCACGCGGGCAACTGGGGGTTGGAGTCGCCGGCCGCGAAACATCTCCCGCCGTTGTCCGTGCTCGCGAAAGATCAGCCCGACACCACGATCCGTGGCTACCTGCGAGCTTGGGATCCGGTAGCAAACAAAGTCGTGTGGCAGGTTGAAACCTCGGGTCAGTGGGCGGGCCAGATGAATGCGCTATGGAACGGCGGCGGCGTGATGACCACGTCGGGCAATCTCGTGTTTCAGGGCCAGTCCACTGGCGCGCTTCATATCTATCGCGCGACCGACGGTCATCCGCTCGCGGCGATCGACATCGGCACCAGCATCATGGCCGCGCCGATGACTTATGAGATCGACGGCGTTCAATACGTCGCGGTGATGGCCGGCTACGGTGGCGCGTTGGGCGGCGTGCATCCCGTCGGCACCGCCGCCGAACGCTATGGCAACGCCGGGCGCATCGTGGCGTTCAAGATCGATGGCGGTCCGGTGCCGAAGCCGGCTGAGAAAGAACATCTTTCGGCCGTGCCCCGCCCGGCGGTCGAGCGGTTCGGTTCTGCTTCGGACATCGAAACCGGCAACGAACTGTTGAAACGCAACTGCGCTCGTTGCCACGCGAACGAAGGTCCGGGCGCGATTCCCGACCTGCGCTGGATGAGCGAGCAGACCCACAAAGAATTTGAAGACATCGTGTTGAAGGGCGTGCGCGCTTCCAAGGGCATGGGCTCGTTCGCGAGTTTGCTCACGCCTGCTCAAGCCCAGCAGATTCGCGCGGCCGTGGTCGATTCGGCGTGGCGCGCTTATGAAGCTGCGCAGAACACGCCAGCATCGGCGCCGCACGCGCCACAGTCCGCGCCTCACGTGCCGACCACCGCACCTGAGCTGCCCAATTCCTCCAAGACTGTTCCCGCTCATCCGCCGGCTAGTGCTTCCTCTGGAGCTGCTCACTGATGTCACGACTGAAAACGTTACTTGCTGCCTGCGTGTTGTGCGTGGGGCCGTCCGCGCTCGGCCAGAGTGCGCCGTCCGATGCCGATTCGATGCTCGGCTCCGCCGAGCGAATGATCGCCAGCTGCTTTGCATATGCCGCTGCAAACAAGATGCCGCCGGTGAGTGTGGTCGTCGTGGATGCGAGCGGTGCGTTGATCGCGTCGAAGCGCCAGGACGGTGCGATGCCTGTAGCGGTCGACGCGGCGCTGCTCAAGGCCCGCACATCCGTTCGCACCCGAGCGCCGACGGCGGCGCTGTCGCCGATCGTGCAGGGTGATGCGGGAACGCGCGATGCATTCATCACGATGCAGCTGACTTCGATTCCTGGGGGCGTGCCATTCGCGCGCGGCGCCGAAGCGGTTGCTGGAGCAGTTGGGGTCTCGGGTGGGCAGCCGGATCAGGACGCCGCTTGCGCGAACAGCGCGGTCGAGACGCTGAAGGCGAAGCGCTGAAGCGCGACACCCGCCACAAGTCGCCATGGTCTAAACCGAGCATGAGCGTCGTATCGCTGGTGCCAGGTTCGAGCACGAGCTGTCGTTGAGAGTTTCATGAGCCAATCAATGCGTCATTTCTCCTTGCTGGTTCGCGCCGCTGTTGGATTGTTGGTTGGTGGCGGCGTCGCGTCTGCGGCCGAGCCTGCTGCTAGTATCGTCGTCCAGTGCGGCACGCTGATCGATCCTGCCGCGTCGGCACAGCCTTTGTCGGAACGTTCCATCGTCATCGAGCAAGGGCGCGTCGTTCGAGTCGACGCGGGCTTCGTTGCCGCGCCGGCCGGTGCGCAGACCGTCGACCTTCGCAAGGCGACCTGCCTGCCGGGCTTCATCGATAGTCATACTCACTTGAGCCTGGATTTCGGCAAGGGGGCTTATCTCGGCAAGTTCGTCGATACCGACGGCGACATCGCGTACAAGGCCGCGCGCAATGCGAAGGTCGTGCTGATGTCGGGCTTTACCACGGTTCGTGATCTCGGCAGCCAGCACTTGATCGATGTCGCGCTGAAGAACGCCATCGAGCGCGGCGATGTGCCGGGCCCTCGCATGCTCGTTGCGACGAACGCGCTGTCGATCTCGGGTGGCCACGCCGATCCCTCGGCGGGATATCGCGAAGAGTTGTTTCATCCCACCGAGTCGGATGGCGTGGTCGATGGTGTCGATAGCGCCATTCGCGGCACACGAATCGCGATCAAGCGCGGCGCGGATGTCATCAAGGTCACTGCGACGGGCGGGGTGATGTCGGTCGCAGATCATGGCTCCGGGCCGCAGTTCACGTCACCTGAGTTGCAGGCCATCGTCGCGACCGCCAAAGACCATGGTCTCAAGGTCGCCGCGCATGCGCACGGTGATGAGGGTGCATACGTCGCAGTGGCAGCGGGTGTTTCTTCGGTCGAGCACGGCACGTACCTCACTCCGAAAACGTACGCGCTCATGAAGAAGAACCACGTGTATCTGGTGCCGACGGTTATCGCCGGCGCGTCTGTCGCTGAGGCCGCGAAGACGCCCGGTTTCTTCCCTCCGTCCGTGCAGGCCAAGGCCCTCGAGATCGGCCCTCTGATGGTTGCCGCGTTGAACCGTGCTTGGAAGGCCGGCGTGCCGATCGCCTTCGGCACGGACTCCGGCGTGTATCCGCACGGTCGCAATGCTCGCGAGTTCGGTTACATGGTGGAGGCGGGCGTGCCGCCGTTCGAAGTGATTCGCGCCGCCACTCAGAACGCGGCCGATCTGCTCGATCGCGGCAAGGACATCGGCACTCTGCAACCGGGTCGCTTCGCGGACATCGTCGCCGTGCAGGGCGATCCGCTGGCCGATATCCGTTTGCTCGAGCAGGTTACGTTCGTCATGAAGCAGGGACGCACCTATAAGGCAGACGGCGCCGCCGTCGCATTCTGATAAATCCATCTCGAGGTCATCGCTAGTGAATACCCGAACTCATCTTGCCGCCGCGATGAGCGCGGCGGTCCTTGCCAGCACGATTCCGTTGCACGCCTTCGCGCAGGAGGGTGCCGGCGCCGGAGAAGGCCTGGAGGAAATCGTCGTCACCGCGCAGAAGCGCGAACAGAAACTGCAGGAAGTGCCGATGGCGGTCACTGCGGTGTCGGGCGTGCAGCTGGAACAGCAGGGCATCACCCAATTTCAGGACTTGTTACGCAGCGTGCCCGGTGTTTCTTTCGCCGGCACCGAGCCGGGTCAGAGTCGATACGCCATTCGCGGCGTGAGCACCGAGGCGTCGAGCCCGACCGTGGGCGTGTATCTGGATGACATCTCGCTGGTGTCCATTTCCACCAGCTTCGCGGGTGCGATCGATCCGGCGTTCTTCGACTTCGAGCGGGTCGAAGTGCTGAAAGGTCCGCAAGGTACGCTGTACGGCGGCAGTGCCATGGGCGGTGCGATCAAATATGTGAGCCGTCAGGCGGTGATCGATCAGACGTCGTTCTCGACTGCCGCTGGCGTGTCCAGCACGCGGGGCGGCGATCTTTCTTATGAGGCCGAGGGTGTCGCGAACATTCCGCTCGTCGCGGAGAAGCTCGCTTTGCGCGGTGGTGTGTCTTATCGCAAGACGGGCGGCTACATCGACAACGTTCCCAACGGCGATACGGAAGTCTGGACGCGCAGCACGACGCTGCCGCCGGCGGCTATCCAGCCGACTCGCTATTCGACCCTGAGTACGTTCAAGCAGGACGATGCCAACGAACGTGACTTGCTGTCGGTGCGCTTGTCTGCGAAGTACACGCCGACCGACACGCTGACGATCGTGCCGGCGGCGTTCTTCCAGAAGAGCGAGAAGGACGGCACGGATACGTTCTTCACGAACCTGCCGGAATATCGGGCGTCGTATCGATTCGCTCAGCCGACCAAGGACGACGTGGGGATCTATAGCCTCACGATCACCAATGACTTCGGTGGCGCGACGCTCACCTCGATCTCGGCCTATGTCGATCGCGAAGTGAATTGGGATCGCGACTACTCGCTGTTCATCGGCAATCTGGCGGCGCCGTTCTTTCCGTACGATTCGTACAATACTTCCGACACGACGTCTCAGACGTTCACGCAGGAATTGCGCCTGTCCGGCGAAGCGTTCGGCGGGCGGTTGCAGTGGGTGGGCGGCTTGTTCTATGCCGACCAGGAAGATGAGCTGTTGCAGGTCGTGACCACGGTGGGCGCGGGAGTGCCGTTCGGGTTGGGCACCGATGTCACTTACTTCGGCGATCAGCGGACCGACAGCAAGCAGTTCGCCGCGTTCGGCGAGCTCACCTTCGAGCTGCTTTCGAACCTCGACCTGACCGTGGGCCTGCGCTACTTCGATCAGGAGCAGACGGTCAATGCCGAGTTCGACGGCCTCTTCAACGGTGGCGCCAGCACCGTCGACAACAAGAAGAGCAGCGAAGACGGCGTGACGCCGAAAGTGTCTCTCACCTGGCGCGCCACGCCGGACAATCTGCTCTACACGACGGCGAGCAAAGGCTTCCGTCAGGGCGGCCCGAATCGATTCAACACCAACAGCCCGTTGTGCGCGCCCGATTTCGAACGGCTCGGCATCGATCGCGTGCCTGACAGCTATCGACCGGACACTTTGTGGACGTATGAGGTCGGCAGCAAGAATCAGGTCCTCGATCGTCGCGCGACGGTGAACGCGGCCGTGTACTACACCGACTGGAGCAAGATTCAGCAGCAGGTGAACTTGCCGACCTGCGGATTCCAGTTCGTCGGCAACGTCGGCGCTGCGGAGATCAAGGGTGCGGAGCTTGCGATTGAAGCGGCGGTGACCGATGCGCTGACGATCGGCGGCACTGCGAGCTACACGGATGCAGAGATCACGGAGTCCGCGCCTGGTGTTTCGGCGCAAGTCGGCCAGTCCGTGCTCGATACGCCGGAGTGGATGGGCAATGTGTACGGCGATTACAAATTCCGCCTGAGCGAGACCATGGACGCGACGATTCGCGCCGAATATCAGTATCGCGATTCGAGCTTGCGCCAGTTCGATACGACCATGCTGGTGTCGTATCCCGACGGCAGCTCGGCGAATGTTCCCAACATGACGCAGATCCAGGGCTCGTACGACATCGTGAATGTGAACTTCACCGTGTTCCGTGGCGACTGGCAGTACCGGCTGTTCATCAACAATCTGTTGGATGAGTCACCGTATCTGGACTTCTCGCGCACTTCCGGCGAGTCGTCCGCGACCACGCTGCGTCCTCGGACGGTTGGCGTCGGGGCGAGAGTGAACTTCTAACGCCGTGGGAGGCTAGGGGATCCTCCACGTGGAGGATTCCCTTCCACCGTCGATTCTATTTTATCGCGCACACTGGCGTGTCTCGATCTCACTGCCGACGATTGCGCGCACGTCGAATCGCCGCGGGCCTGCTC
>JAEWAF010000084.1 GCA_023391815.1 Pseudomonadota bacterium | reverse complement strand
GTTCTCCACCGCGCGCTGACTGATGCGATGACGCGAGCGATCGCCCGGTGGCGTGAACAGCCTGGCGTCGAACGCGACCGGGGTCCAGTTGAACAGCTGCAATCCGTTGATCGCACCCGACAGCCGCCCGGTGATACGCCCGAACGAGAACGCGCTGGTCATCGGCTCCAGATCCAGATTGTCGAGCGCGATGCTCGCATTGAAACGCGGCCATTGACCGAACGGCTGTTCCAGACGCAAATCGCTGATCGTGACTTCGCCGTTGAACACCTGCGCGCGCAGCGTCGTGCCGAGCGTGATGATGCCCTCGCGCATGCGCAGCTTCGAAATCGCACCACCGATCTGTCCACCGAACTCCGGCCATCCGAACGCCTTACACAGCTTCTGCACGCTGACGGGCTTGAGCGTCGCGTCGACGAGGAAGGCGACTGATGGCAGGCCGGCATTACGCACGCGGAATGTTTCGAGATCGATGGCGCCGTCCAACAGCGGAACGCTCACAGGCTGCGTGAGTCGGAACTGTCGACCTTGAGTGGTGAAGTTCAGCTGGCTCGCACCAAGCTCCAGACCGAGCAGTGTTCCGCCCTGCCATGTCAGCCGCGACGGCTGAACTTGCCAGCTGCGCGCGGGTGGAGTGTCGTCTGCTTCATCGTCGTCGCCGGATGCTTCGGCAAGCCAGTGCCACTCGCCGCTCAGCGTCGAAAGATTGAGATGGCCCGCCCCGTCATCGGCCGTGACATCGTTGAAGCGCAAGTCGATGTGGCGTGGCTCGCCGTCGGCGACGGACAGCTGGCCGCTGATGCTGCCGGCCGTTTGCATCGATTTGAAGCTCGTATCGATGAGCAGCGGCTGCAAGTAGCTCTCGTACGCGCCCGGAAATTTCAGCGCGCTGAGCTCAAGCTCCAGATCGCGCAGCGGTTGTTCCAGATCCAACTGCATTCGTCCACGGCCCGATGCCTGCGCGACATCGGCGTGATCCAGAATGAAGCTATCCAACGTCAGCGTCTTGCCACCGGTCAGCTTGCCCTGCGCACGGACGGCGATTGCATGCGCCGACAGGTCGACGAAGATGGGTTGCGCGAACGCCTGGCCTTGGGATGATTTCACCTCAACATCGAAGGCCAATTGATCTGCCGAGCTCCGCACGCTCGCGTCGACGTGCAGTGAGAGCTTGTCGCTCGCCAGGCTGCCCTCTTCATTGTTGGCCGTCAGCTCCAACAACGACCCGAAGACTTTCGCTTCACTAAGGTTTGTTTCCTTGCCGTGCGCCGCGATGTCTAGATCGGCCAACCCCGTGGCGGTCACTCCCGCCGGCAGCGGCGATTTGAGATCCCCCGCGAGCTTCATCAATCGATCGACAGGCACGCGTTGCAGACGAGCCTTCACATTCCAGCCCGCATCTCGCAACGTCGCCTCCAGCGCGACGCGCCCGTCCCCGACGCGCAACCCTGGGATCGTCACGTCGAGCGAGCCGTCGGTGCGCCCGTATTTCAACGTCGCATCGAGCGACTGTTTGCCGAGCGCCGGCCAATCCGCGAGCACCCGCGCCTTCGCGCACGAGATGACATCGTCGCTCATCGTGAGTGCCGGACATTCGATACGAACATCGGTGAGTGTTTGTGAGAGCGTGGCCACGTTCAGACGCCCCACCCGCGCGCGGACCAGCGCGTTGTGGTCGGGCAATCCCAACTCGACGGCCACGTCGTGCGCGCTCCAGCCATCGCCGTCGACTCGCTCGATCTGCAAACTCACATCGTCCACTGCTCGCACCGCTGTTGCGAGCACGACGCCAGCGCCGATTGCGACGATCGCAGCGACATAGCGAGCACGCGGACAGGTCGGTCGCTGCGATTGTTGTAAGCCGGTGACGCGCATCATCCGCGGGATCATGACGAGGCCGGTCCGCGTCGCCAAGCACAGCTCCGACGCGAATCGGTCACACGCAAATTGACAACGTTGTCACGCCCATGGGATTCTGTTCGGCCAGAACAGCGATCAAACGGGGGCCAACAATGATCGACGCACGCGCGCGCACCGGGCTTCGCGGCGCCATAGCGACAGCACTGCTGGTGAGCACACTTTGGGGCTGCGCCAAGAAGGAAGAGACGACCGGCGAGACGCAGCCCAGCCGCATCACCACCGCGTCGAATGTGCATCCGGAAATCTGGCCCCAGGTTTCGCTGCCCGCATTGGATGACACCGCCATCGAGCCGCGCCTGAACGAGCTCATGAATTCGCTCAGCGTGGAAGAAAAGGTCGGCCAGATCATTCAAGCCGACGTCGGCAGTGTCACCGCCGAGGACGTGCGCAAATATCGGCTCGGCTCGGTGTTGAACGGCGGCAATTCCGCGCCTGGCGGCGACGATCTTGCGCCGGCGAAGGTCTGGCTCGCGGCGGCCGACGCCTTTTACGAAGCATCGATGGACACGCGCGACGGCAAGCATGCCATTCCGATCATGTGGGGTGTCGACGCGGTGCATGGCCACAACAACATCATCGGCGCCACGTTGTTCCCGCATAACGTCGGACTCGGCGCGACTCGCAACGCCGACCTGATGCGCAAGATCGGCGCGGCCACCGCGGTGGAATTACGCGTGACCGGCCAGGAATGGACATTTGCTCCGACCATCGCCGTCGCGCAGGACGTGCGTTGGGGTCGGGCTTATGAGTCGTATTCCGAGAATCCGACGCTGGTGCGCGAATACGCGCATGCCATCGTGCTCGGTCTGCAAGGCGATCCGGGCAAGCCGGACTTCCTGCGCGGCGATCACGTGATCGCGACAGCCAAACATTTCCTCGCCGACGGCGGAACGTTCGAAGGCCGCGATCAGGGCGACGCCCGCATCACCGAAGAGCAGCTGCGCGACTTGCACTCGCCCGGCTATGTCGCCGCGATCGGCGCCGGCGTGCAGGTCGTGATGGCTTCGTTCTCGAGCTGGCAGGGCAAGAAGATCACCGGTCATCATGGCCTGCTGACCGACGTACTCAAGGATCGCATGGGCTTCGACGGCTTCGTGGTCGGAGACTGGAACGCGCACGGCCAGGTCGAAGGCTGCACGGTCACGAGCTGCCCCGCCGCCATCAATGCCGGTCTGGATATGTTCATGGCGCCCGACAGCTGGAAAGGGCTGTACGAGAACACGCTCGCCCAGGTGCGCTCCGGCGAAATTCCGATGGCGCGTCTCGACGACGCGGTTCGTCGCATTCTCCGAGTGAAGCTGCGCGCTGGACTGTTCGAGGCGGGCAAGCCGTCGAGTCGTCCGCCAGGTGGCAAGTTCGATCTGCTCGGCGCACCCGAGCATCGTGCGCTCGCCAGACAAGCGGTGCGCGAGTCGCTGGTGCTGCTGAAGAACACCAACAAAGTGTTGCCGCTCAGGCCCAATATGAAAGTGCTGGTGGCCGGCGACGGTGCGGACAATCTGCCGAAACAGAACGGCGGCTGGACCCTTACCTGGCAGGGCACCGGCATCAGCAACAAAGAGTTCCCCAAGTCCGAGTCCATCTTCGCTGGCATTCGCTCGGCCGTGACCGCCAGCGGCGGCTCGGCGACGCTGAGCGTCGATGGCAAATATGCTCGCAAGCCCGACGTCGCCATCGTGGTGTTCGGTGAAGATCCGTACGCCGAATTTCAGGGCGACATCGCGACCCTGCAGTACAAGCCGGGCGACACCAAGGATCTGGAGTTGTTGAAACGACTGCGCGCCGATCAGATTCCGGTCGTCGCCGTGTTTCTGTCCGGCCGGCCGATGTGGGTGAACCCCTATCTGAATGCAGCCGATGCCTTCGTCGCCGCGTGGTTGCCGGGCTCCGAAGGCGGCGGCATCGCCGACGTGTTGTTCACCAAGAAAGACGGCTCGGTGAACTTCGACTTCAAGGGCAAGCTGCCGTTTGCGTGGCCGCGCACGCCGTTGAAGTTGAACAGCGAGGGCGCGCCCGAAGCGCCGCTGTTCGAGTACGGCTACGGCCTCACGTATCAGGACACCGCCGATGTTCCGGTGCTCTCGGAAGAAATCCCGGCGGCACCCGCGGGCCAGACGTCGACGCACAGCTACTTCGCCGCCGGGCGCCCGACCACTGGTTGGCAGCTCGCCGTCGGCAATGGCGATGCGGGCCGCAGCACGCTGCCCACCGCAACCGGTAACACGCAAGACGGCGCGCTCACCGTCAGCGCGATCGATCGCTCGGCGCAGGAAGACGGCCGGTTGGCGAAGTGGTCGGGCCGGGGGCCCGCGACCTTGGCTCTGCAGGGCGACGCCCCGATCGATCTGCAACGCGAGGCCAACGGCCAGCTCTCGGTGACGTTCGACTATCGCGTGGACGCGCCGCCCACCGCCAAAGTCACCATTGGCATTGAATGCGGACCGGGTTGTCGTGGAGACTTGCCCATCGACGCGCAGCTGAAACAGGCGCCCGCCGGAGAGTGGCGTCAGCTGAAAATGCCCTTGCACTGTTTCCAGAACAAGGGCGCCGACCTGCGCAACGTCACCGCGCCGTTCCTGCTGACCACCGCCGGTAAGCTCGAGCTCGGCATCGCCAACGTGCGGCTGGAGTCGGGCTTGAACGACACGGCCAGCTGCGACTGAAGGTTTGTTATAAGTTGTCCGCAATGATCAAAGCACCGCCCCGACGGGCGAAAATCCAGGACGTGGCCGAAGCAGCCGGCGTCGCCATCAAGACCGTCTCGCGGGTATTGAACAACGAGCCCAATGTGCGCGAGGAGACTCGGCAGCGCGTGCTCGCCATCGTCAAGAAGCTCAACTATCACCCGAGCCTGTCGGCGCGCAGCCTGGCGGGCCGGCGCTCGTTCCTGATCGGGCTGATCTACGAGAACCCCAGCGCCAACTACATCGTCGACGTCCAGCACGGCGCCATGGCTCGCTGTCGCGAAGACCGCTTCCAGTTGCTCATGCATCAGGTCAACGGACGCGGCGAGGAGATGGAGCGCGACGTGCTCGGCCTGGTCGACCAGACGCATCTCGACGGTTTGATCGTGACCGCGCCGCTGAGCGAGTCGGCGGATCTGATGCGAGCCCTGGACCGGCGCGCGCTGCCGTTCGTCCGAGTCGCGCCGAATGACGTTCCTCACCAGACACCGTACGTCGACATGGACGACGCCGGCGCCGCCCGCGAGATGACCGAATATCTGGTCGGCCTCGGCCATCGCCGCATCGGTTTCATCGTCGGCCATCCGGATCACTTCGCCAGCGGTCAGCGCTTGCTCGGCTACCAGGCGGCGCTCGCTGCGCATGGCATCGAATATCAGGATCGATACGTGCGTCAGGGTTATTTCGTGTTCGAGTCCGGCATGGACGCGGCGAAGGAATTGCTCACGCAACCGGAGCCGCCCACCGCGATCTTCGCCAGCAACGACGACATGGCGGCCGGCGTGTTGATGGCCGCGCACGAGCTCGGCATCAACGTTCCTGAACGTCTCTCGGTCGCGGGATTCGACGACACGTACATTGCGAAAACCGTCTGGCCGCGGCTGACGACGGTGCATCAGCCCACCTACGACCTGGCTTACACGGCGACCAATCTGCTCTTGCAAATGCTACAAACAGGCACGGCCCCACAATCGATGCGATTGGGGTATCGTCTGGTGTGCCGCGCCTCGACGGCCGTCGTTCACAAATGACAGGATGACTCGTACCGCCGCGTCTCCCAACATTTCAACCGACCCTCGGACACGCAATAAGACCCCCGGTCTTTGGTGCCTGCGAGCGCTGCGGCTGCCGTTGTTACTTGCGCTCACCCTCGGCTTCGCAGGCTGCACCAACTTTTTCTACAACCGGCTGGACACGCTGGCGGCCTGGTACATCCAGGACCTGGTCTCGCTCGATAACAGTCAGCGCAACGATCTGCGCTCGTGGCTGGAGAGCACGCTGCAATGGCATCGCAGCTCGGAGCTGGCGCTGTACGCGAAGTTCGTGCGCGAGCTCGCCGGCACGGCGGCCCATCCGGGCAACGCCTCGACTTACAAAAGCATCGAAGCTCAAGTGGAGCTGTTCGGCTCACGCCTCGTCGAGCGCGCCGCGCCCGATGCCGCTCGTCTGTTGATGAGCCTCTCGCCCGAGCAGCTCACCGAGTTCGAAAACAACCTCGCGAAAAAATCCCGGGAGCGCAATGAAGAGAACTTGAAGGCGCTCAAGGACGGCAAATGGCACCAGAAGCGCGCCAACGACATCGAAAAGCAGCTGAAGCGCTGGACCGGCTCGATCACGAAGGAACAACACCTGCTGATCGCCGAAGAGAGCAAGCGATTCGACTCGACCACCGCCGACTGGCTCGAGAGCCAGTCCCGGTGGCGTACAGCGATGTTCGGCGCGCTTCGGGAACGCTTCACCGCAGGTCGGTCGCAGGCAGCGGTCGAGGAGCGTATTCTCGCGCTGTTGCGTACGCCCGAAACTCAGTGGACTGCCGCTTATCGCACCGAGGCCGCGCGGAATCGCCAGCAATCGCTCGCGGTCCTGGGCGCCATCGACGCGTCGCTGACCCCGGAGCAACGCAGCCATCTGCAACGCGAGCTGATCCAACTGGCAAAGCAGCTCGAAGCAATGACCCAAAGCTAGGGCCTGACAAATATTCCGAAGGAGCTTCCATGAGCCGTGCACTGTTGCTGGCCATTTCCGTGTCGCTGCTGTCCGTCGCGGGCTGCAAGAAGGCACCGCCGCCTGAACAACCCGCCGCCGAGCAAGCCGCGCCCGCGCCGGCCGCCGCGCCGGCCTCGGGCCTGTCGGCCGAGGACAAGGCCGCGATCTATGCGTCCGTCGACAACATCGATCGTCTGCCGGGCGATATGGATGAAGACTCGTGGCGCCGGCCGAGCGAAGTGCTGACGTTCCTGGAAGTGAAGCCGGGCATGAAAGTGGTCGATTACTTGTCCGCCGGCGGCTACTACACCGAGCTGTTGTCGCACGTGGTCGGGCCCACCGGGCAAGTCATCGCTTATAACAATCCCGAGTATTTGAAATTCTCGGGCGAGAAACCCAAGCAGCGTTACGGCAACGACCGACTGCCCAACGTCGTGCAGCTCACCACTCCGCCCGAGGCAGCGCCCTTCGAGCCGAACAGTCTCGACGCCGCGCTGTTCGTGATGTCGTATCACGACCTGCACTGGAAAGCGAAAGACGGCTCCTGGCCCCACACCGATCCGGCGCAGGCGCTCGCCAAGCTCGTTCCGGGCTTGAAGCCGGGCGCGGCGGTCGTCGTGCTGGATCACGCCGCCGTCGCCGGCGCCGACCCGGCGGTCAGCGTCGACGCGCTTCATCGCATCGACCCCGCCGTCATCAAGCGCGACTTCGAAGCAGCGGGTCTGAAGTTCGAAGCCGAAAGCAAGGCTTTCGCGAACGCCGAGGACGATCACACCAAGCCGGTGTTCGACCCGGCGGTCCGTCACAAGACCGACCAGGTGATGTATCGATTCAGGAAGCCGAGCTGATCGGAGCCACCGGGCCGTATGCCGCGGCCCGTGAATCTGACAACAGTGCGACGGAGATCGACAAGCGGGCAAACACTAAAGTCTTTCAGTCGGCGGCGCGTTTGAACGCTTGCGCGAGCTCTTGTTGTTTACGCGGCGGGACCGGGTCGTAATGACTCAGCTCCATGGTGTACGCACCTTCGCCGCCAGTGAGCGACTTGATTCGCGATTGATAGTCGTTGATCTCCGCCAAGGGCACCAGCGCACTGATCCGGGTGCGCTGGTTCGCCAGCGACTGGCTGCCATTCACGCGGCCGCGACGGGTCGCAAGGTCGCCGGTGATATCGCCGGTCGCTGCGCTCGGCGATGTGACTTCGACACGCACCAGCGGCTCCAGCACGATCGGCGCCGCGTCCTCGACGGCATTCAGAAACGCGCGACGGCCGGCGGCGATGAACGCCACTTCTTTCGAGTCCACCGGATGATGTTTGCCGTCGTGAACGATCACGCGCAGGTCCTGTAACGGAAAGCCCGCGACCGCCCCTTCGCTCAATGCCTGCCGGACGCCTTTCTCGACCGCCGGGATGTATTGCGAAGGAATGACGCCGCCGACGACCTCATCGACGAATTCGAATCCTTCGCCGCGCGCCAGCGGCTCGACCCGCAGATAGACTTCGCCGAACTGCCCCGCCCCGCCCGTTTGTTTCTTGTGGCGATGATGACCTTCGGCGGGTCGCGTGATCGTCTCGCGATAAGGGATGCTCGGCGACTTGGTCTTGCACCCGACCCCGTAACGATCCTTCATGCGATCGAGCAGCACGCGCAGATGCAGATCGCCCATGCCATAGAGCACTGTCTCGTTGACGCCGGGCTGATGTTCGATCCGCACGCCCGGATCTTCCGCGACCAGCTTATGCAACGCGTCCGAGAGTTTCTGCTCCTCGCCGCGACGCTCCGGTTCGATCGCGACGCCAGCCATCGCCGGCGGCAAGGTGATGGACTTCAGGTGATAGTGATCTTCATCGTGCGAGTCGTGGAGTACGGCGTCGAATTGCATTTCTTCGACTTTAGGCACGGCACAGATGTCGCCCGGAATCGCCTGCGGTATCTCGACATGATCCTTGCCTTGCAGTCGATACAAATGCGCGACCTTGAACGGCTTGCGCGCATCGCCGATGAACAGCTGCGCACCCGACCGCACGGTGCCTTGATGAACGCGGAAAATGCCGAGCCGCCCGACGAACGGATCGATGTTCACTTTGCAGACGTGCGCGATGACATGCTGCGTGGGATCGGGCCGCACTTTGACGCGTTCGGCGTGCGCGCCCTCGCCTCGTATGAACGGCGGCGGATTGCCCTCCATCGGATTGGGCATGAGCCGCGCGAAAATATTCAGCAATTCTTTGACACCGACGCCGGTCTCGGCCGACGTGAAACAAACCGGTATCAGATGGCCCTCGCGCAGGGCGCGCTCAAAAGGGTCGTGCAATTGCTCCGGGGACAGTTCCTCGCCCTGTTCCAGATACAGCGCCATCAGATCTTCGTCGACCTCCACCACCTGATCGATGATCTCGGTGTGCGCGCTCTCGACCGATGAAAAGTCGGGCGGCTGAATCGCGTCGGGACCGGGGTCGAAAAAGCAGTCGACCACCGCGCGGCCGCCATTGGCGGGCAGATTGAGCGGCAGACATTCGCGGCCGAACAGCTCTCGCAACTGCGCCAGCACCGCTTCGGGCTGCGCGTCCTTGGCGTCGATCTTGTTGATGATGACCAGCCGGCACAGGTCGCGGTCACGAGCGAAATCCATCATTCGCTGAGTGACCGGCTCGACACCGTTGACGGCACTGACCACAACCGCGGCGGTTTCGACCGCCTCCAGCACCGTCAGCGCGCGACCGGCGAAATCCGGGTAGCCCGGCGTGTCGAACAGATTGGTGTGACAGTCGCCGGCCGGGAAATGCACCAGCGCCGCGTCCAGGGAGTGGCGCAGCTGCCGTTCCTGCGGGTCGAAGTCACAAACGGTGGTGCCGCGCTCCAGGCTGCCGCGGTTGCGGATGACACCCGCTTCCAGCAGCAGGGCCTCGGTGAGCAGGGTTTTACCCGCGCCCGCCTGGCCGACCAGCGCGATGTTGCGAATGTCCGAAGTGGAACGAGCCGCTGAGATCGCCATGGGGATACACCTCCCACGACCACGGCTGCGTGGCCGTATTACGTCGCTGAACGCAAGATCCGGAGCCAGCATACTCCTCAACCGGGCATTAAGAAGCTGCCAGCCTATTGGAGCTGTCGCGCCCTACGCTTAACCTACACACCTTGAACTAACTACTCACTTTCGCTCCCTCATGAGCAAGCGCGCCCTGATCGTCGACGACTCGCGTTCCGCGCGCGTCATCCTGAGTCGGATGCTGGAAGGCTACGGCCTGGAAGTGGATTCCTCCGAATCGGCCGAGGCCGCGCTGGAATTCCTGCGCGCGGCCCGCCCGGACGTGATCTTCATGGATCACCTCATGCCCGGCATGGACGGCTTCCAAGCCATCCAGGCCATCAAGAGCAATCCGGATACGGCGACCATTCCGGTGGTGATGTACACCTCCCAGGAAGGCGAGCTGTACGTCAGCCAGGCCCGCGCGCTCGGCGCCGTCGGAGTGTTACCGAAGACGGTGAAGCATTCCGACGTGTCGCGAGTGCTGTATCAGTTGCGATTGTTGCCGGAGCGTCGTGAAGCCCGGGCCGCCGCGGTCGCGGCGGTAGCTCATCAGGAAGGCGCGGCGGCGGTGCAGATCGAGCCCGCGCGGCCCAGTGGCGGCGATGTCGAAAGCATGATTCGCAATGCCGTCTCGCCCTTGCTCAAGGAGCAAAGCGCCGAGATGCGGCGGTTCGTGCTGGCCAGCCTGGAGGCCTTCGCGCGACGAATCGCTCCTGAAGGCCGACCTGCGACCGTGCCCGCGCAGACTCCGGTTGCCACACCCGAGCAACCGCAGCCGCCCGAGATGCAAACGCAGACCATCGTCGTGCGGCAGAGCCGCTGGCCACTGGTCGCGAGCGTAGCGGCCATCGCGTTGATCCCGACGCTGGTGCTGGCGCTGTTCTATACGAAGGAGCTGGAGACCACCAAGGCGCTGCGCGGCGCGGTGGCCACTTTGCAGTCCACCATCGATGGCCAGCAGGCGCAGCTGACGACCCTGCAAAAGAGCATCCAATCGGGGCAGCTGGCCTCGGCCGCGGCGGCCAAGCCCGGCAATGTGACCGCCGAGACCGTTCCCTATGGTGAAGCGCCATTGTCCGGTGCCCGACTGGAGCGGCTGCGCGACATGCTCGGGCAATTGCGCGCCAATGGCTTCAAAGGCAAGGTGAAGATCGCGACCTTCGTCGGCGAGTTCTGCCTGACCGGCAACGGCATCGAAGGCTATTCCATGGCCACCGACGATCTGCCGGTGAAGAAGTGCGACCTGGTCGGCAATCCGTTCGAGGACAGCCTGCCCAGCGCGCAACGCCAGTCGCTCGCCTTCGCCAACCTGGTGTCCTCGCTGCGCCCGGATGGCGGGCTGACCGTCGAAGTCACTCACGAAGGCCGTCGCCCGAGCGTCGCCTATCCCACGGCGGATCAACTCGCGCGCATCACGGCGGGCGAATGGAACCGCATCGCCGCCCAGAACAATCGGGTGGAGTTCGCAACTCAACCGGCGGGTTGAGTGCCGGCCCTCGTCACGGACGCTGTTGAGGGTTCCATGTCGACGTCGACTCCCTGGCTGCTCTACGGTGCCAACGGTTATACGGGCGAACTGATCGCGCGCGAGGCGGTGGCGCGCGGCATGCGGCCCGTGCTCGCCGGCCGCTCCAAACAAAAGATCGCCAGGCTGGCCGCCGAGCTCAATTGTCCCAGCGCCGTGTTCGATCTCAACGATCACACCGCGCTATGTGCGACGCTCTCACAAGTCGCCGCCGTCCTCCATTGCGCCGGCCCGTTTTCACAAACGGCGGCGTCGATGATGCAAGGCTGTCTCGCGACACACGTTCACTATCTGGATATCACGGGCGAGATCGACGTGTTCGAGCTGGCCGCGAGCGTGCACGGGAAAGCCGAGCGCTCCGGCATCGTGCTGTGCCCGGGTGTCGGCTTCGACGTCGTGCCGACCGATTGCGTCGCCGCTCGTCTGAAAGAAGTCATGCCGGACGCGACTCATCTGGCGCTCGGCTTCGACAGTCGCGCCGGCTTGAGCAAAGGCACCGCCAAGACCGCGATCGAGTCGGCGGGTAAAGGCTCGTGCGTGCGAATCGATGGCCGGCTGGTGACCGAGCGACTCGCTTCGCGCACGCGTCGCATCGACTTCGGCGCCGGCGAGAAACTCGCCGTCGGCATTCCATGGGGCGATGTCAGCACCGCGTATTACACGACCGGTATTCGGAATATCGAGGTGTACACGGCCGCGTCACAAAAGTCGGTCGACAGCATGCGGCGCGCGAACCTGCTCCGACCGTTTTTACGACAACGTTGGTTCCGCGAGCTGGCGAAGTTCAACGCGCAGCGACGCATCATCCCGCCAGGTAAAACCGAGCGCGACAACAATCCCACCCACGTGTGGGGCGAGGCACGAAACGTCGCGGGGGAAGTCAAAACAGCCAGGCTGCGCACCGCCAATGGCTACTCGCTGACGGTGCACGCGTCGCTCGGAATTCTGAACGAAGTGCTGGGCCGTGCTTGCAACCCGGGCTTCGCGACGCCAAGCTCTCTGGTTGGCGCTGACTTTGTCAGCAGCCTGCCAGGCTCGTCCACCATCCGCATCGACCCATGATTGACTCCGCCGCTCTCACTTCCACCGACACGCTCGTCGCGAAATTCGCTCCTGCCGGCTGGCTCGCCAACCCCCATTTTCAGTCGATCGTGCCGAGCCTGAGCCTGCGCCGGCCGTTGGTCGCGAGTCGCGCCCGGACCATGCTGGCGGTCGCGGATACGCAGATCGTCGATTGCGGTGATGGCGTGCGCCTGCTCGGCCACTACTCGAGCCAGGAAGCCGCCGGCCGACCGCCCGCGCGGGAGCTTGCGATCCTGTTGCACGGTTGGGAGGGCAGCTCCGACTCGGTGTACGTGCTGTCGCTCGGTAGTCATCTGTTCAATCAGGGCTGCGACATCTTCCGTCTGAACTTCCGGGACCACGGCCCGAGCCATCATCTGAACGAGGATATTTTTCATTCCTGCCGGCTCGATGAAGTGGTCGGCGCGGTGCGAAGCATTCAAAGTTCGTTGCCCGACAAGCGCATCACGATCGCGGGCTTTTCCTTGGGCGGCAATTTCGCCCTGCGCGTCGCGGCCAAGGCGCCGCAGGCAGGCATCGAACTGGAGCGCGCGGCGGCCGTGTGCCCGGTGCTGAAGCCGCACAGTACGATGGAAGTGCTGGAGAACGGCTGGTTCATCTATCAGCAATATTTCATCAATAAATGGAAGCGCTCGCTGCGCCGGAAGCAGCAGTGCTTCCCGAAGCGCTACGACTTCAGCCAGATCCTGGCACAGCGGACCATTCGCAGCATGACCGAGCTGCTGGTGCGCAACTTCAGCGAATTCTCCGATCTGGACGCGTATCTCAACGGCTACGCCATCACCGGCGACGCGCTGGCGCATCTGCAAGTGCCCAGTCACATCCTGATTTCGCTGGACGATCCCATCATCCCCGCGCACGACCTGCAGAACCTGGCGCGTTCGCCGAACCTGCACGTGACCAGCATTCCGAAGGGCGGTCACTGCGGCTTCATGGACAGCTTCAACGGCGCGAGCTGGGCGGACCGGCAGATTGCTAACATCATGTTCCGGGAGCCGAGCGTGATGGAGACGCGCAACGCGGCCTGAAGTCAGGGCGCGGCGTTCTTCAATTCACGAAGCACTTTGCGATAGGACGTGGTCGCAACCAAGCGCGCGCCACGCATCGCCAATTGAGCTGCCGCTTCTCGCGAGCTCACGTTGTGAACGACCCAACGCCACGGCCCGCGCCACAGTTGCGCGCCGGTCTCGGTCAGCAGCTCCTGATCGCATAACAAATAATCGGGCACCAGCGCCTCGCTCTTCAGTGCCGAGAGAGTGGAATACTCCGAGACGATCCAGCCGATCCGATAAGAAGAAATCTGTCGCACGTGATGCACGGCCGCCAGATCGCGCGACACCAGCACGCACTGACGCACGATCGGCTTGAGCACTTCGCAGATCTTCCTGACAACGACGTCCGCACCGAACACACGCAAGCTGGCGCGCTTTATCTCGACGAACGCGGTCACTGCCGGATGCGTCCCGAGCAAGCTCACTGCCTGCGCCAGCGTGGGCACGCCGATGTCCGTGTACTTTTGTTGAAACCGTTCCGGCTCGGTCACCGGGATTTCCGCCAGCTGCTGCCAGGTCAGCTCCAGCGCGCTGCGGTCCACGCCGGTCATGCGCTTCAGATTGACATCGTTCAGCAACACCGCCTGGCGATCGGCGGTGAGTTGTACATCGAAGGCAATGTGGCGTGCCCCTAGAGCTAACGCCGAACGCAGCGCCGGCAAGGTATTTTCAGGATATTCGTCGACATTGCCGCGTTGAGCGATCAAATCGGGCAGGGGCGACACTCGGCTGGCACTCATCCGGGCACGCGACTCCAGTGACTCGTTCCGTAGCTTGGCAACGGCTCCGCATTGATCGGTCGAACGTTGCGATGTCTGTGGCGCACTCACCAGGTTCGCTCCTCATGAACCGATCGCTACCGACCTTGCTGATGGTGTTGGGACTGTTACAAGCCTGCGGCCATCGTGAGCACAGCGGGCCGCCGCTGCACGCGATCGTCCTCGTTCCCCCAAGCGCGGCTCCGACGCCGACCGCCACCGATGGTTCCGGCCTCGACGCGCGCCCTGCGAATCCTACTTGTATCGCGTGGCCGCGACCCAGTGCAGACAGCGATATTTCCTTGAGTCGATTCACCGGCCTGACATTCACGATGCCGGTCGCGTTACTGCAGGCGCCGAACGACAGCTCACGCTGGTACGTCGTTCAGCAAAACGGCATCGTCCAGCAGTTCAGCGGCACTAGCCCGACCAGCGCGAGCACGTTCATCGACGTCAGCGCGCAAAGCTCCGAGGTGCTCGGCGGCAGCGAGGCCGGCTTGCTGGGCATGGCGTTTCATCCCAATTATCCGACCGACGGTCGAGTCTTTCTGGCGTATACCCACGGCGAGAATCCGCTGGTGTTGCGCGTTTCGTCGTTCACCAGCAGCGACGGCGGAGCGACGTTGAATCCGGCGAGCGAAGCCATTCTGCTCACCATCGATAAACCTTTCGACAATCACAACGGCGGCAATCTCGGCTTCGGTCCCGATGGATATTTGTATTTCGGCACCGGCGACGGCGGGGGTGGTGGCGACCCCACTGGCGATCGCGGCAATGGCCAGCGACTCACGACGATGCTCGGCAAGATGTTACGTATCGACGTGAACGGTGCCGCGCCATACGCGATTCCGCCGACCAATCCCTATGCGGGCAACGCGCTCTGTCCGGCAGCCGGACGCGACAGTGGCGAATGCCCTGAGATCTATGCCTACGGCTTCCGCAATCCATGGCGCTGGAGTTTCGATCGCACCAACGGCGATCTGTGGCTCGGCGACGTCGGTCAATCCGATACAGAAGAAATCGATGTAGTCACGCCGGGCGGCAACTACGGCTGGCGCTGCCGCGAAGGCACGCATGATTTCAACACTTCAGGCACGCCGGGCTGTAGCACGGCCACGCTCATCGACCCCATCGCCCAATACGATCACACGCTCGGCAGCGCGGTCACCGGCGGCTATGTTTATCGCGGCTCAGAAAACACCAGCCTGCAGGGTCGATATCTGTTCGGCGATTTCGGTACCGGACGCATCTGGGCCTGGATCGCCGAGAGCGCTCCACAACCGCGCGAGCCGACACAGCTACTCGATACCGAATTCCGTATCGCTTCGTTCGGTCAGGGCAACGATGGCGAGCTGTATGTGGTCGACTACGGCGGCACCCTGCAACGAATCAACTTCACCAGCGTCGCCGGCGTCGACACCGCGCCTCGGCAGTTGAGCCAGACCGGCTGTGTCAGCTCGACCGATGCGAAGCAGCCCGCGCCGGGTCTCATTCCTTACACCCTCAACGCGCCGTTCTGGTCCGATGGTTCGGAGAAAGATCGCTGGATCGCCTTGCCCGACGGCCAGACCATCACGGTGGGAACGGACGGCGGCTGGAGCTTCCCGAGCGGCACGGTGCTGATGAAGAACTTCCGAATCGGCACGCGCCTGATCGAGACGCGTCTGTTGATGCGTCATCCCGATGGCGTGTGGGGTGGCTTCAGCTACGAATGGAATGCCGAGCAGACGCAGGCAACGTTGCTCGAAGGCGGCGCGGTGCGCGATCTCGGCGGCGGTCGCAGCTGGATCTTCCCGAGCGAGGGCCAGTGCGTCGGCTGTCACACGCAAGCGGCCGGTCGCTCGCTGGGACTGGAGACCGCGCAACTCAATCGCTCGTTCACTTATCCGCAGACGAATCGTTCGGCCAACCAGCTGACGACTTTCAATCACATCGGTCTGCTGACCCCGGCGGCCGGGGACGCAGCGACCCAGCCGTCGCTGCCCGATCCGTTCGGCACCGGCACGCTCACCGAACGCGCTCGCGCTTACCTGCACACGAACTGTTCGCAGTGTCATCGGCCCGGCACGACAGCACCGACGAACCTGGACTTCCGCTACACGACTTCTTTGATCGCGACCAACGCCTGCGATGCCGTGCCAGGATCGGGCGATCTCGGGGTGGGTGCGAATGCGCGCCTGATCGCGCCGGGCAGCTCGGCCAATTCGCTGGTGGTGAATCGCATGAACCGGCGCGATTCAGCAGGCATGCCGCCGTTGGGGTCGACCACAGTCGATACGGCGGGCGTGTCGCTGGTCTCGCAATGGATCGACAGCCTGGCGAGCTGTCAGTAGCGCGACGTTATTTTTCGCCGCGCTTCTCTTCGAAGTGCACGACCGGCTTGCCGCTGGTCACCGCCATGTCGCCTTGGATGATCGCCCCCTTGGCGACCGCGATGGAGCGGGCCGTGAGCGATCCTTTGATTCGCGCAGTCGCCCGCAGCTCCAGCTTTTCCGCGATCGTGACCGAGCCTTCTATCTCGCCGGCGATGACCGCGTTGCCGGCGCGAATCTCGCCCTCCCAACGTCCGCCATCGGACAGCGTCAGCGCGCCCTGCACGTCGCCGTCGCCGACCACGCTGCCACTGACCACCAGGTCGCTGGCGCATTCCAGGTCGCCCGTGAAGCGCGAGCCCGACCCGATGAACGTCGGGCTGCTGGACACACGATCGGCAAGACGGCGGCGGGGCGAATCGGCCATGAACATCTCCAGACAAAGCGAGCGCGGATTATCGACGCTCGGTCCTCGCTAGTCATGCAAAGTGAGTCGGCGAATGGCGTCAGGCTGTGACGCGGATCACCGAAGCGGTCCGAAGCTGACATTTCGTGTCAGCCCGAGCGCCGGCCGATCGTCATGCCGTTCCAGCTAAGTGACTGATTCGGCGAACGCGCATTACAGCATAGAACTTTTACAGATCCTGGCACAGGCGTTGCACTGAAGAGCGGGCATTCATGCGCTGAACCTCCAAGCAAGCTCGCGAGCGAGCCCTTGAGTTCGAACTCACGCCGCCAGGCGTTCTTCCCCGCTGGCGGCGCTTTTTTTGCCCAAGCCCCGCGACACCACGCCTCGCCGCGGATCGTTATCATGCCGGCTCCCGCCGAGGAGTTTTCATGATCCGGTTGTCTCGACTGCTGCTGTTGGGGCTGGCGCTAGCGACGCCGGCGAGTTTCGCGCAGGTGCCCGGTGCCAATGAGGTCCGTGCCACGACCCTGGCCAACGGCATGCAGATCATCGTCTGGCCGGACCATGACATTCCCAACGTCGCGCTCTACAACTGGGTGCACGTCGGCAGTCGTAACGAAGCCCCTGGCATCACCGGACTGGCGCATTTCTTCGAGCACATGATGTTCAACGGCACGAGCACGCGCGCGCCGGGCGAATTCGATCAGGTGCTCGAAGCCAGTGGCGCGCGTAACAACGCCTTCACGAGCGACGATGTGACGGTCTATCAGGACTGGTTCCCGCGCTCGGCGCTCGCGACCGTGTTCGATCTGGAAGCCGATCGTCTGCAGAATCTGTCGTTCGACCCGAAGGTGGTCGAAAGCGAGCGCGACGTGGTGTATTCGGAGCGACGCCTGCGCGTCGACGACAGTCATCAAGGCCGGCTCCAGGAACAGGTTCAGGCCACCGCCTTCGTCGCGCATCCGTATCACATCCCCACCATCGGCTGGCCCTCGGACATCCGGACCTGGACCATCGACGATCTGAAGCGATTCTTTTCGACCTATTACGCGCCGAACAACTGCACGCTGGTGCTGGTCGGCGATGTCGAGCCGGAGAATGTGTTCGCGCTGGCTCGCAAATATTTCGAGCCCATCCCCGCGCAACCGCCACCGCGGCCGGTGAAGACCGTCGAACCGGAACAACTCGGCGAGCGACGTGTCACGGTCAACGTCGACGCGCAGACACCCCTGATGCAGATCGCTTATCACGGCCTGGCCGGTGCCGATCCGCGTCGTTCCGCTCTGGAATTGCTGACTCGCGTACTGACGGATGGCGACGCTTCGCGATTGCATCGCACGCTGGTCGAAGAGCAGAAGCTCGCGATCGCCACCGATAGCTATTTCAGCGCGGGCTTCGATCCGGGTCTGGTGTGGTTTCTGATTTCGCTGCCGGCCGACGGCGATCTGAAAAAGGTGGAAGCCGAGTTCACTCGACAGATCGAGCGAGTCGTCGAACAAGGCGTGACCAAGGACGAGCTGAGTCGAGCGCGCAGCCAGGCACTCGCGGATTTCTGGCGGGGACTCACGACCATCAATGGCAAAGCCGAAGCGCTGGGCTCATTCGCGGTGCTCCAGGGCGGCTATCAGAAATTGTTCGATGAACCGCGCGCGCTGGAAAGCGTGACTCAGCAAGACATTCAGAAGCTCGCGGCCGAGCTGTTGCGTTCGACCAATCGCACCGTCGGCGTATTGGAATCGCCACCCGCGCCGGATGAAGCGCCGCCGAAGACGGGAGGTGCGAAATGAACCGCCTGCGCCGATTCGTGATCGTGGTCGCGACTGTTTGCTCGCTGACCGCACCCGTCGCATTCGCCGCCAACGCCGTGAAGACGCCGAACTTCGAGAAAGTAAAACTCGCGAACGGCGCGACGCTGCTGTTGATGGAGCGTCACGATGTCCCCCTGATCTCATTCACCGCGGTCATTCGCGGTGGCGCGCTGAGCGATCCGCCAGATCGCCTCGGCACGGGCAGTCTGCTCGCCAGCCTGCTCGAGAAAGGCGCCGGCAAGCGCGATGCGAACACGTTCGCCGAGACGGTTGCATCCGTCGGCGGCTCGATCAACGTCGGCGCGAGCACCGAAAGCATCTCCGTCTCCGGATCGTTCCTGGCGCGCGACCAAAAGCTCATGGTCGAATTGCTGGCGGATGTGTTGCAACGACCGCGGCTGGAACCGGCCCAGTTCGAAGCGCTGCGCGATCGATCCATCGAATTCATTCGTGCCGCGAAGGATTCGGATCGCTCCGGGCTCACACCGATCTACGGCTCGGCCAGCTTGTTCGGTTCGCATCCGTATGGTCGCTCTGTCGGCGGCAGCGAGGCGAGCCTCGCCGCGATCAAACATTCGGACGTGCGGCAGTACTTCGTCGACAACGTCGGCGCCGACCGGGCGATCATCGCGGTCGCCGGCGATTTCAAAACCGCCCAACTGAAATCATTGCTGTCGCGCGCGTTCGCCGATTGGCACAAAGCCGGACAGCCCCTGCCAGTCGTGCCGAAACAAACCGAAGTGAGCGCGCGCCGGGTGCTCTTGGTCGACGCACCGGACGCCGTTCAATCCTATTTCTGGGCCGGCGATGTCAACGTCGCCAAGGGCGATCCGCGGCGCGCCGCGCTCGATATCGTCAACACGCTGTTCGGCGGTCGTTTCACCTCCATGCTCAACACCGAGCTGCGCATTCGCAGCGGTTTGAGCTACGGCGCGAGCTCTTCTTTCGATCGCATGGCCGAGGGCGGCAGCTGGGAGCTGAGCTCGTTCACGCGCACCGAAAAAACCATCGAGGCCATCGACCTCGCGTTCGCCACGCTCGATCAGCTGCACTCAGGCGCCCTCGAGCAAGCGCAACTCCAATCCGCCCAGAGCTATGTGCTCGGCCAGTATCCGCTCGGTCTGGAGACGGGCTCGCAATGGGCGTATCAGCTGGCGACGCTGGAGTTCTATGGGCTCGACAAGAGCTACATCGACGACTACGGCAACAAACTCGCGGCGGTGACTCTCGAGGACGCCAAGCGCGTCATCGATGAACTGATTCCGACCAGCCGGCAACTGGTGCTGGTAGTCATCGGCAAGGGCGACGCCATTCGCGATGGTCTGCGCAAATACGGTCCGCTGACTGAAGTGAAGCTGTCGGACCCGGAGTTCCAGATCAAACAATGAGCAGCGACCACGACATCCGCCTGGTGGCATTCGATTTCGACGGCGTGATGATCGACTTCGAGCCGGAGCTGCGCCTGCAATACCTCGCCCGTTTGACTGCTCGCCGCGCAGCTGACATTCACGCCGCGATCTGGGGCTCGGATTTCGAGCGGGCCGCCGAGGCCGGCGCGTATCGCACCGGCGATGCCTATCTCGCGGCCTTCAACGAACGGCTCGGATATGAGCTCTCTCGCGAACAGTGGGTCGCCGCACGCCGCTGCGCCATGCGGCTGCGACCGGACATGGTGGAATATGCCCGCTCGCTCGGCGATCGCGTCGCGTTGGCTTTGCTCACCAACAACGGGGCGTTGTTACACGAAGCACTCCCGGAACTGGTGCCCGAGGTCTGCGGCGTATTCACGAAAAATCTGCACGCCAGCTACCAGTTCGGCGCTCGCAAGCCGGACGCGCTGGTGTTCACGCGGCTCCTCGAACATTGCAGAGTGCCGGCGCACCAAGCAGTATTCATCGACGACGATCCGCAATTCATACAAGGCTCGATATCCGCCGGCATGCATGGCATTCATTTCCAGAATCTGCCCGCGCTGCGCGCGACACTGGAGCCGATGCTCGGCGTGCGGGCCTCGCATTAGTCCACGACGGGATCGATCTTCAGGGGGCGATACGATGTCATTACTGTCTCTATATACAGCCAACCGGGCAGGCGATATGATGCCCGCCCTCTCTTTTTGAACCACACGGAAGTGCCGCACGGACCCGGCTTGCCATGAGCGATTGGCCCCACTCAGTCATCCACGCCGCGTTACTGCAGTACATCCGCAGTCATGTGAAGCAGTCGAACTGGCGCTTCACGCAGCTGGAGATGGTCCACGACGCGCTGGCCCGAGTGATTCAGCTCGAGCCCGAGGAGTTGTGCGTGGTCAGTTGCTTCATCGACGGCCAGCGCTGGTACGTCATGACCACGAATCGTGTGTTCGGCATCTACCGCGGCTCGCGTTTCGAGTTCTCCCCGTTGCAGATCCGCAAGTGCACGTGGGGCGACTTCAAGCAGGAAGGCCGCGTGCAGATCGAGGTCGCGGAAGTGCAACTGGTCGGAGGAGCGAAGATCACGCTGGCGTATGAGGCGGGCTTCGCGTCCATTGCGCCGATCTACTACGAACGTTTCTGGCACACGCGCTATCCCACGCTCGAGCGCGGCTGATCCCAGAGCGCTAAAGATTTTGACAGCGAGGCGGCCCGTCCGGACCTAATCTGACTGCTCGTTCACAGGAGAGCAGCGATGGCCACCATTCGTCGTGAAGTTCACATCCAGGCGGCGCCCGGGAAAGTGTGGGATGCGCTGCGCGACGTGGGCGCGCTGCATACGCGACTGTGCCCCGGATTCGTCGTCGACACCCAGATGGAAGGCGACGGCATCCGCCGGGTGACGTTTGCCAACGGTCGACAGGCGCGCGAGTCGATCGTCAGCGTCAACGAGGACCTGCGACGCGTCTGCTGGGCCATCGTTGACGATCCCTTCGTTCACTACAACGGTGCCGCGCAAGTCACGCCCCTCGACGACGGCACCTGTCGGTTCACGTGGATCTCCGATCTGTTGCCAGACGAGCTGGAGCCCACCGTCGCCGGCATGATCGAAGCCGGCATCGCCGCCATCAAACGCGCCCAGGAAGCTCGCTGAGCCGGCGGGTTCGCGATGGTTTGCGCATAGACGCGCCGGCCCGAGTTTCTGGCTCACCGATTTGTGTGAAGCTGGTCACATAGATCGAAACTCGTTGACGCCGGCGCGTCGTGCAACGTGCGCGGCTGCGGCAAAAAGTTTGAATAAATCCGCTGAAAAAACCGCGTTCGCGGATCCGGTGACGCCAAACCCTGACAATTTTTCCGACATGGACAAACGCCGAAAGCCGAATAGACTCGCGGCATCGTTTGCAACTTTCCGCAACGAGCTCCTCGCTAGAAATGCAGTATCGGCGCAGCGATTTCGATGTCACTAACACCGTGCAGGTGAGCTCACCCGACGCGGTCCGTCGCGCCGTCGTCGATCTGTATCGACAGAGCTGGCCGCACTACCCGCTCGACCGGGTCGACACCGCGTTCCGCGACTTCGAGCGCCTGTTCAACGGTCAGTTTCCCGGCTACTACGGCTGCGACACGGTTTATCACGATCTGCAGCACTCGCTGGACGGCACGCTCGCGGTCGCCCGGCTGATCGTCAGCTACGATCGCACGCACCTGGCCGACGAACGGCTCGGTCCGGAACGCGCCATCCTCGGCGTCGTGACCGCGTTGTTTCATGACGCCGGCTATATTCGTCAGACCGACGACCAGACCCATCGCAACGGCGCCGAGTTCACGCTCAGTCATGTGAGCCGCAGCGCCCAGTTCATCGGCCGCTACCTGCCCACCATCGGCATGGCCGAGTGGGTGCCGGTGGCGACCAAGATCGTGCACTTCACCGGTTACGAAGTGCAGTTCGATCAGATCCGCCTCGACGACCCGCGCGATCGCAAGCTGGGTCATCTGATCGGCACCGGCGACCTGATCGCCCAGATGTCGGATCGGTGCTATCTGGAGAAATGCCGCGACCGGCTCTATCCCGAATTCGTGCTCGGCGGCATCGCCATGCCCAGCGACTCCACCGGCAAGACCCAGGTGAAGTACAGCTCCGGCCTGGATGTGCTCCGCCAGACGCCCGGCTTCATCGAAGACGTGCGTCGCTCCCGCCTGGACGGCGAGTTCGCCAGCGCCTACAGCTACCTGGAGTCGCTGTTCAATGGCCGCAACCCGTACATGGAAGCGATCGAGGCCAATGTCAGCTATCTGAGCGAGGTGCTGCGGACCGGCCGCTGGCCCATGCTCCGTCGCGATCCGCCCTGTTTCACCTGGGAACGCAACCCGGTGCAGAACATCCGGTCGCTGGTCATCGGCCACCTCAAACAAGTGTGGAAGAGCGGCTGATCGCCGCGTCCCTTCACGTCCGATCCGCCGGGTTAACATGGCGGGATGACGGTCGATCCCCATGAGAGTGGCTGGATAAACCTCGGCGTCGCGCTCGCCGTCGGGTTCCTCATCGGTATCGAACGGGAGCGCAGCAAAGGCAGCGGTCCCGGCCGCGCGGTCGCGGGCCTTCGCACCTTCACCCTCATCGCTCTCGCCGGCGCACTCGGCCTATGGATTGGCGACGTCTATGTCTTCATCGCCACGGGCGGCATCGTCGGCCTGCTGATCGCGGTGGGTTACATGCGCACTCGGGATACCGATCCCGGGCTCACGACCGAGATCGCGATGCTGGTGACATTCCTGCTCGGCGGTCTGGCGGTACGCGAGCCGCGCCTGGCGGCCGCGTTGGCGGTGATCGTCGCCATCCTGCTCACATTCCGCAATTACGCGCACAACTGGGTCAAGAACGTTCTGACCGACGAAGAAGTCCGCGACGGCCTGCTCCTCGCGGCGGCGGCGCTGGTGATTCTGCCGCTCACTCCGACTGAACCCATCGATCCGTGGGGCGTCGTGCAGCCTCGGAAGCTCTGGATGCTCGCGGTCCTGGTGATGGCGATCAACGGACTGGGTTACGTCGCCCTGCGCGCACTCGGTGCCAAAACCGGGCTCGCCATCGCGGGTCTGCTCTCCGGTTTTGTATCGAGCACGGCCACGATCGGCGCCATGGGTGCGCGCACGAAAAGCCAACCGGAACTCCACAAGGGCGCGGTCGCCGGTGCCGCGGCATCCTCGGTCGCGACTGTTATTCAACTTGCGATCGTGGTGGGACTCGTGAGCGCACCCACGCTGATGATGCTCATACCGTCACTGATCGCTTCGGGCATCGCGGCCGTGATCTATGCCGGCATCTTCGCGCTGCGTAGTTTCCGAGAGACGACGGCTGAGGGTGAGGGGCCCAAGGGTCGACCGTTCGAGCCCAAGACCGCCATTCTCTTCGTGCTGGTGGTCGGCATCACCCTGCTGATCTCGGCGTTACTGACCCAATGGCTCGGCGACCGAGGCTTGATGATCGCCGCCGGCGTCGCTGGTTTTACCGATGCCCATGCGGCCGCGATTTCATCAGCATCGTTGGCCGCGAGCGGTCGCACGCAGGCCGAGTTCGCGGCGCTGGCCGTACTGGTCGGCTTCTCGACGAATACGGTGAGCAAGACAGTGGTCGCCTTTTCACTGGGCGACCGAAGCTATGCCTACGCGCTCACGCCGGGGTTGGTTCTGATGGCGGCAGCTGCGTGGGGTGCGTGGTCGGTTCGCGCTTTCTTCGCGTAGGCCCTTCATACTGCGACCATGAATCCACGGTTCACACGGCTCAACGCCCGGTTCCCCCACAGGCGCGCGTTCATCACGGGCGCCAGCAGCGGACTGGGCCTGGAACTGGCCAGACAGCTGGCCGGCGACGGCTGGACGCTTGGGCTGTTCGACCGCAATCTCGAACGCCTCACCAGCGTCGAAGCGGAGCTCGCCGAAGCCGGCGTGAAGCTCGTCGCTTATCCGGGGGATGTCACGCAGGCGGACGAGCTCACCGTCGCCGTGAACTCGTTCGCCGCGACTCACGACGGCCTGGACGTGATGATCAACAATGCTGGCGTCGCGGGCGCCGGCTCGATGATGGAAGTGTCGCTGGAAGACTGGCGCTGGATCATCGACATCAATTTGATGGGCGTCGTGCACGGCTCGCGCGCGGCCATTCCTCATCTGCAACGAAATGGCAGCGGCCTGCTGATCAACGTCGCCAGCGCCGCGGCCTTCGCATCGGCGCCGGGCATGATCTCGTACAACGCCACCAAGGCCGCGGTCGTATCGATCAGCGAAACGCTGGTGAATGAGTTGCGACCGGTCGGCATCCAGGTCTCCGTGGTGATGCCGACGTTCTTCCGTTCTTCGCTTTTGGAAACATTGCGCGGCCCGGAGCACGCGCGCCTGCGCGCCAATGAAGCCATGGAACGATCCGACTATCCGGTCGAACAGGCCGCGCGCGATCTGCTGACAGCATCCGCCGACGGCCAGACCTATATCGTGCTACCGAAAGCCGCCCGCATGCTGTGGCGGATGAAACGTTGGATGCCGCTGCGGTTCCTCGCACAGGTCCGGAACTTCACGCAGCGCCAACCGTCGACTCCGTAATCCTCGAACGCAGTTCAGGCGGGAGCATCCACCGTCAGCAGGAAGCGCGTGTAAATCTCGGGCAAGCGCGCCAACACGTGTGCCTTGCCTTCGATATTGCTCGCCTCCAGTACTCGCCGCAGCGTCGACAGGCTGAGCGATTCGAGGGCCGCTTGTGAAATCGGTGCATAGCTCAGATGCCACGGCTCGGGACTCACGCCGCCGCGATCGGTGCGATATGGCTGATAGAAACCGAAGCGTCGCATATTCGCATCGAGCCACTGCGACAGGCGCGCGAATATTCCGTCCGACGCGTATTCGGCGGGCAACAACTCGACCGTGTAACCGGGCGGAACCGCGGCGGCGTCGATGACGTCGACGTCGCTGCCCCAGTGATGCCGACTGCCGCCCGGAATCGCCGACCAGCACAGGATGGCGTCGACCGCCGCCGAATCCGACAACTGCTTGCGATCGAGCAACAGGCCCTGACGATCGTAGATGGCGCGCTCGCCGGTCCACTTGCGATTCCAGATGCCGAGCTGCGCCTGAAAATCCCGGAAGCTGGAGCGCGGCGTGAGATCGATGCCCTCGAGGCGGGCCGCGTCCCTCATCGCCAGGAAAGAAGCGACCGCTTCATAGTGAAGCATGCAACGCGGGTCACTCAGCTCCACGACATGAGTGCGCGCCTGTCCGGTGAGCTCGAGCTCGTTCATTACGATCTGCATCCTCAGGCAACAAAACAATGCGGAAAATAGTTAAAAAAACGCGGCGTTTTGCCGTGATTTTTAACATTCTAATCGTTTGGTATGTTAAAAAAACCGACAAGTAAAGCGGATGTCTCGCCACCGCGAAAAACCCGGGTATCATGCCGGAACGAAGCGGTAGTGCCACCGTGCCGAAGCCGACGCACTTCGGCCGCACGAAGCCAGCAAGTCCGGAGTATGGGTTGAGATCGCGGGGCCTCAAAATCAGATTGTTGTCCGTCGCCATCGCGGCGGGCATCGCCATTGCCGCGACCCTGTTCCTGCTCGAATACCTCGACTATCGCAAGTCCAGCGATGTGGTGGTTCGTCACGGCGAGCGCTCGCTGCTGACCGCCGAAGCGCAGCGGCTCGACCTGCTCGCCAGCGACATGGCGGCGGCCGGCGCCCAGGCGTTGGAAACAGCACTGCGCAACAATGACAAGCGCACGCTCGAGAAAGTCGTCGCCTCGCTGCTGAACAACCCATATTCGATCTCGGCGCGCGTGGTCGCGCCGGACGGCTCGGTGGTCTACGAAACCATCCGGCAGGATCAATGGACCCAGCAGATCACCGATCAGGACCGGCGCACCATCCGTCGCGGCCTCGGCGGCGCCGAATCGCTCGGCACGTTGGAGATCGTCGTGGGGCGGCCCGGCCTGGCCGAGACCGCGCACGCGTTGAAGACACAACTGGAGCGCGTTCAACAGCGCGACTTCGAACGCCGGATCTGGATCGTCGCCGGTGTCGGCCTGCTCATCACCGGCCTGCTCACGCTCGTCGCATGGATGCTCGCACAGCGCCTGGAACGCCCCATCGTCGAACTGATCCGCTCCGCCGAGCGCATCGGCGAAGGCGATTACACCCGGCCGCACAAAGTCACCAGCAACGACGAGATCGCCGAGCTGGAGATGGCGCTGGATCGCATGCGCCAGAACCTGCGCCAGACGACCATCACCAAGAACTATCTGACCATCGTCCTCAACAGCATGAACGACGCCGTGCTGGTGACCTCGCCGGACGGCATGGTGCGCAAGATCAACGACGCGGCGGTTCGTCTGTTCGGTTACAACGAAGAAGAGATCGCCGGTCAGCCGTTCATCAACCTGATCGCCGAGAACGAGCGCGAGAACTTTTCGCTGGAAGCGGCCGGCGTCGAAACCCGCGAGACGGTCATCGCCACCCACAGCGGTCAGACCATTCCGGTGTCGCTGTCGGGCGCGCCGATCGCCGGCGACGATCCGCAGTTCCAGGGCACGATCTTCGTCGTCCGAAACATCACCGATCGCAAGCGGGCCGAGCGTCGCATCCGCTACCTCGCCCGTTACGACGCCCTGACCAAAGTGCCGAACCGGATGCAGTTCCAGCACATGCTGCAGCAGGCGATCGCGCGCGCTCGCCGGAACGATCGCGGCATCGTGTTGCTGTATCTGGACATGGACCGGTTCAAAGAGATCAACGATACATTCGGCCACGCCGCCGGCGACCGCACGCTCGAAGTGCTCAGCGAACGTTTGATTCGCATCCTGCCGCGCGAAGCGGTGGTCGGTCGCCTCGCCGGCGATGAGTTCGGCCTGTTCATCGAGGGCTTCGCGGACGCCGAGGATGAGCGCACTCAAGCCGCGAATCTCGCCCGCATGGTGCTCGCCGAAGTCTGCAAAGCGTATTACGTCGATCAGCAGGAAGTGTTCCTGACCGCCAGCGTCGGTATCGCGTTCTGCCCGAAGGACGCCGAGAACGTGATCGACCTGATTCGCAACGCCGACGCCGCCATGTATCACTCCAAACAAAACGGCGGCAACAGCTTCGCGTTCTACTCGCCGGACATGAACGCCGCCGCGGTCGAACGTTTGATGCTCAAGAGCAAGCTGCGTCGCGCGCTCGAGCGGGACGAGCTGATGATGCTGTATCAGCCGAAAGTGGACCTGCGCGACGGCCGCATCATCGGCGCCGAAGCGCTGTTGCGCTGGCGGCTGCCCGGCCACGGCGACATTCCGCCCTCGCAGTTCATTCCGCTGGCCGAAGAAACGAATCTGATCCTGGGGATCGGCGAGTGGGTGCTGAACCGCGTGTGCGCCGACTATCATCGCTGGCAGGACAAGATCAAGAATCCCGGCCGCGTCTCGATCAATCTTTCGTTGAAACAACTGCGCCAGGCGAGCTTCATCACCCGCTGCAAGTCGGTGTTCCGTCGTCACGAAGTGTCGCCGACCTGTTTCGAGCTGGAAATCACCGAGACCACGCTGATGGTCGATCCGAAGCGCACCATCAAGCTGCTCGACGAGCTGTATGCGATGGGCCTGCACCTTTCGATCGACGACTTCGGCACCGGCTACTCCTCGCTCAGCGCCCTCCAGCAATTCCCCATCGGCACGCTGAAGATCGACCAGTCGTTCGTGCGCGACGCCGCCATCAACAGCGACGACGCCACCATCGTGCGCACCATCATCGACATGGGCAAAGCCCTCGAAGTCGAAGTCGTCGCCGAAGGCGTCGAGACCGAAGAACAATTCAACTTCCTCCGCAACCGGGGCTGCCACTACGGCCAGGGCCGCCTGTTCGGCGACGCCATGACCTCGGACGAGTTCCTTTCCCTGGTGCTCTCGCAGGAGAGTGGCAGGGCGAAGGTTAGCGAGCTGTTCGCGTCGTAAGCGAGCCCGTATCCCGACTGCTGTTGCGCGACGGCCGCCACCAGGAAGACCGCCTCATCTCCTCGCGCTTTGCCGTGGAATAGCGCGCGGAAGATCAAAACAAGAAAACTTGCATACCGCATCGCACTCCCGGTACGTATGCTCTCCGTGTCCACACGACGAGGCCCACGCATCGGCATGGTTGAAATCCCTCGCATGTCGCCGCTCAAGCAAGTCCCCCGGCAACGCAAGTCCACGGCGGACTTCGCGAGAGCTGTCGGTGAAGCGACCAGAGTATTGGATGAGTTCGGCTTCTCGGCGCCGCCCATCGATCCAGTAACCATCGCGCGCGAGTTGGGCGCGAAAGTATCTTTCGTCAGCCTGCCAAAACATCCGAATGTTTCGGGGTTCTACGATGCCCAGGACGACGCGATCTACATCGCAATGGGCGAATATCCGAAGCGACAAACCTTCACCATCGCGCATGAACTGGGACACCGGCTGCTGCATCGGGAGTGGGCGGCCAGCAACGACTATCGAGTCATGCTTCGCGATCAAAGCCTGATGGTCATCGACGAAAAAGAGCAGGAGGCGAACGCCTTCGCCGCGCATCTGCTCGTGCCTCGGGACATGCTCGACGAATATCGGCACGTCGCTTCGATACAAGAGCTGTCGACCTTGTTCGTCGTCTCGATGCCCGTCATCAGGAATCGGCTCAGACGTGAGTTCGGTACCTAGCACGTCCGCGCTCAAGGCCGAGATTGGAGGTCAGAGGGAAGTCGATCCTGACCTCAGGTCGGTCGTCGGCGTGGCCGACCGGGAACGCGTGGAGCTCGATGGCAGGGTCGCGTTCTTCAAACTACGGCATCAGTGGTCCTGCGCCGTGATGGCGTGGATCTCCTGCTTTCTTCTGTTTCATATCACACTCACCGTGGCGGTCGGCCTGGGTTGGCTGGATTTTCTGAAATACCAATGGCTGGTGCCGCTCATTACCGTCGAGAACTTTCTGCAGATCGTCGGCATGGGCTATGTGGTCGTCCGTTTCCTGTACCCGGGCAAAGTGCTGCCGTTAGCCAGAAGCCGGCGGACCGGTTAGGATTCGCGCGGAATTCCACCGCCCACCTGACTACCAGCAGATTCCGTCGTGCTTTCCTTC
>JAEWAF010000042.1 GCA_023391815.1 Pseudomonadota bacterium | reverse complement strand
AGGGACGTGTCCTCGAAATCAGCGCACATCAGGGACGTGCGCCTAGGAGCGCAATGCGCGACGGGCGAGCGCGGTGCCGGGAGAAGGGAAGTCCCCCGGCGCTCCGCCAGCCACCGACGCTCTTGATCCGAACTCCGAACTCCGAACTCCGAAGTCCAAGGTCCAAGGTCCAAGGTCCGAACGCCGATCTCCGCAATCTCACATCCGGGCTTCAAGGAGAATCTACTTCTCCCCCTTCGCCCTCTTCTCCAACGTAACAAACAACGCATCGAACGGCTCCTTGAACTTCTTCACGCCCTCGCGCTCGAGCTGCTCGCTCACCGCTTTCAACTCGATGCCCAGGTTGCGAAGGATCTGAACCGTCTCCTTCGCCTCAGCGAGGTCATCCTCGATCCGCAGGGCCGCGTCGCCGTGATCACGGAATGCATCGACCGTCGCGGGGGGCAGAGTGTTGACGGTGTTTGGCGCGATCAGCGCCTCCACATACATGGTGTCCTTGTAAGCCGGGTCCTTGCTCGACGTGGATGCCCACAGCAACCGTTGGGGCTTCGCGCCTTTCTCCGCCAGCGCGCGCCAGCGATCGCTGGTGCTCCACTGTTTGTAGTACTGATAAGCGAGCCGCGCGCTGGCGATGGCCGCACGACCTCGCCGAGCTTTGGCTTCATACGTGTTCATGGTGTCGAGCTTGGCATCGACGAGCGTATCGATGCGGCTCAGGAAGAAGCTCGCGACCGACGCGATCTTGTCGATGGGTTTGCCCGCCTTCACTCGCTGTTCGAGACCCGTCAGATACGCATCGACCACCGCTCGATAGCGGTCCACGCTGAACAACAGCGTGACGTTGATGTTGACCCCGGCAGCGATGAGCTCGGCAATCGCCGGCAGACCCGCTTCCGTGGCGGGGACCTTGATCATGGCGTTGGGACGATTGAACGCCTTCCACAGACGCAATCCTTCCTCGATGGTGCCATGGGTGTCGTCCGCCAGGTGCGGAGAAACTTCGAGGCTGACGAATCCATCCGCGCCGCCCGTCGAATCGTACGTCTGACGAAACAGATCCGCCGCGGCCTGCACGTCCTCGAGCGCGAGGGTCTCGTAGATATCGTTGATGCTCTTGCCGGCGCGGGCGAGGCTGGCGATGGCGCCGTTGTATTCGGCACCCTCCCCGATGGCCTTGGCGAAAATGGCTGGATTGGAGGTCACGCCGGCGAGCGCGTCCTCGGCGATGAGTCGGGCGAGGTGCCCGTCCTTCAGCCAGCTGCGGCGGATATCGTCGAGCCAGATGCTCTGACCCAACTGGTGGACCTGGCGTAACGGGTTTTGCGTTTGAGCGTTCATCTCGACAACTCCGAATTTCAATCTGCGATGCATCAGGCGCGATTGTATAGGAGCGCAGTGCGATTACCGCTGTCGCGGCAATACTGCAATTCCCCACAATGGCTTGTTCTCCAGGTTTCGCCGAGTATCCTCCGCCCAACACCGCACCTCTGGCTTAGTCGCGCGCATGGTCCACTCGCTCCTGTCACCCCGGCTGCTCATCCTGGTGACGTTTCTGGCATCCGTCACCTTCGTTCAGTTCCGTGGCCGGGTGCGTCACAAGTTTTCGCGGCTGGTCGCCGATCACGCCAACCTGCTCGCGCCCTATAACTCACTGATGTATTTGTTCTCGGCCGTCAAAGCCAAGCCCTATGCGGACGTGCGCGAGTTCCCCGAGCTGAAACAGGTCACCGAGCAGTGGCAGATGATCCGCGAGGAGGCACTGAAGCTGTTCGACGAGGGGCACATCCGCGCCGCTTCGGGCTACAACGACATCGGCTTCAACACGTTCTTCAAGCGCGGCTGGAAGCGTTTTTACCTGAAGTGGTACGGCGACTTCCTGCCCTCGGCCTCGGCGCTGTGTCCGAAGACCGCCGAACTGCTGGGGAAAATTCCTTCCATCAACGCGGCAATGTTTACACTGCTGCCGCCGGGCTCGCGGCTCGGCGCTCATCGCGATCCGTTCGCCGGTTCGTTGCGTTATCACCTCGGCCTGGTCACGCCGAACTCACCCGAGTGCTACATCATCGTCGATGGCGAGAAGTATTACTGGAAGGACGGCGAAGCGGTGATGTTCGACGAGACGTACATCCACCAGGCCGAGAACCGCACCGACGTGACCCGCGTGATTCTTTTCTGCGACATCGAGCGACCGATGTCTAACCCCGTGTTGCGATGGATTAATCGTGTCATCGGTCACGGCATGATTCGCGCGGCGGCAACACAGAACGTGCCGGGCGAGCACGTCGGCGTCCTGAACCATATATTCTCTTACGTGTATCAAATTCGCGCGCTCGGCATTCGTATCAAGGAATGGCACAAGCCGTTTTATTACCTGCTGAAATGGCTGCTGATCGCGGCGCTCGGCTACGCCATCGTCGTCGGGTTTTGAGACACACTGGATTCGGCCTGGCGCGGGAGACCACACCGAGCGCGAATTCTTCGAAGCAATTATTTCCCGCGCGGCTCTAATCCGAGCCGATATCTCTCGCTAAATTTGCTGTCACGGCGCCCATCTCCTGGCGCGCCTTTTTCCGCATGGAACTTCCGTGCACGCGTGTCGTTGCTTGCTTATTCTCGGCATGGTTTCTGCAAGTCTGTTCACCGGGCTTGAACACGCCGTGGTTGGGGGCTGCAACGATGATGCGTCTCGGACTGGCCTGTATCGTTCTGTTGTTTCCTGTGTCGGGCATGACTTGCGAGAGCGTGAATCGTGAGCAATGCAAGCTGCGCTTCGAAGCGCTGGTGAACTACCGGACCGAAGCGATCACCAGCGCGTTCGGCGATCTGCTCGGCACCTTGCCTCCCGAGCTCGATGTGAAATTCGTCGGCAGCAAGGAGCTGACCGAGACCGACGGCAAGGAAACATACGACGACGAACAGCACACGCTGATCTTTCCCAGGCGTGTGCTCAGCTCCAAGCTGCCCAACCCGCTGCGCGCGGCCGCTTACTACTGGCCGTTCTATGAGAACGAGCAGTATCGAAGCGCATTCCCGGTGGTGGAGACCATCGATCAGCTGATCTGGACCGCGTTTCTGAAGGAAGCCGCCAAGCGGCGCGGCCTGTCCTGGCCGCACAAGGACTGCAAGTCGAGCGATCTGGGCGAGCGCCTGCCGTGCGAGATGCTGGTCGAAGGGATCAACGAGCATCTGAAGGAAGTGCGCACGCCGATCTTCAATGCCAATCGGCTCGACATGATCTGGCCGGAGGATTTCGCGCGCTTTCGTCGCAGCCTGTGGAATAAAGGCGATCAGCTCTATCTGGACGTGCAGCGCTACGGCGGCATTCTGTTGATCGGCCCCTTGATCGATCAGTTCGGCGTGCCGCGCGCGTTAGCGTATATCGCGCAGACGCCGTTCCATGTCGAAGACAATAACCTGCGCCTGTCGGCGCAGCGCTATCAGGAGCGCGCGCGCAAGGTCCTGGATTAAGTCAGCTCACCACATCAGATCGTCGGGGACGACGAAGTCCTTGTACGGATCGTCTTCGGCCGGCTTGGCTTCTTCGGCGTTCAGCTTGACGACCGCGCGCTCGTCGCGCTCGCGAATGCGCTCGGCGATTTCCGGCAGCACCAGGTCGTACTTGCCTTCGCAGCGAACGATCACGATCGTGCCCGCGACCAGCTTTTCACGCAAAGCATTGTCGGCGGTGATCCGACGCACCTTGCCGCGATCGATGAAGTTGAAATATTCCTCGCTGTCCGGCTTGGGCAGCCGATGCTGCTCGATGAGCTGCTTGATCTGCGCCCAGCGCTCCTTGCGATCCTGATTTTCCTGGCGTTTGCGGTTCAGCTCGGCATCGCGCGCGGCCTTCTCGGCTTGCGCCTTGGCCCGCGCTTCGGCAGCCCGCTTCTCCTGTTCTTCACGCAGCTGGCGGTTCTTGGCCTGCTGGTGTTGCTGCTGCTTCTGCTGGTGATCGGCGTGGCGCGCCTGCTTCTTGGTGCCGAGGCCGGCGGCCAGCAGCTGCTCGCGCAATGACATGCTCATCGAAGGCTCCGCACGGACTCCTTGGGGGACGGCGCCATTTTACGCAAACCGCCGCCAACCGGGAGTGCGACACGACCCGAAAAGTCAGGCTGGCTGCAATCCGCCGCCGCGCACGGTCTCGATTTCCCGCCGCGGCGGGGCGCCGAACAGACGGCGATACTCGCGACTGAACTGCGACGGGCTTTCATAACCCACTCGATGCGCGGCCGCGGCGGCCTCCAAGCCCTCGGTGAGCATCAAGCGCCGCGCTTCGTGCAGGCGCAGGTGTTTTTGAAACTGCATCGGTGACATGGCTGTCACTGCTTTGAAACGATGATGCAAGGACGATTCGCTCATGTGCGCGGCCGCCGCCAGATCCTCGATCCGCAACGATTCGGTGAATCGCTTGCGCAACAGCTCGATCGCGCGCGCCACGCGATTCACCTGGCTGTCGACCACGCACAACTCACGCAACCGGTGCCCCAATTCGCCGGTGAGCACTCGGTAGTGAATTTCTCGCAAGACCAATGGCGCGAGAATCGCCGCGTCTCGCGGCTGTTCCAACAATCGCGTCAGTCGCAAGACGGCGTCGAGCAATTGCGGGCTGGTGCGTGCAACGTACAAACCACGATCGGTCGACGGCGGCACGGCGCTGCGGCCAACTTGCAACAGCAGCTCGCCGATCATGCGCGCATCGAGCTCGAGACGCAGACACAGATAGGGCTTCTCCGGCGTCGCCTCGATGACATGACCGACCGCCGGCAATGTGACCGACACGGTGAGGTAATTCAGCGCATCGTAGTAATAAACGTCGTCGCCGAGCAGCGCGCGCTTGCGTCCCTGCACGACGATGCACAGGCTCGGGTGGTACAGCGAAGGCGTCGGCATCGACGGCGAATCGGACCGAATCACGGTCAGCGCCGGGATAGCGGAGGGATGGATGCCCTCGAGCGGCGTCAACCGGGTGACCAGCGCGGCCAGTTCGGCCTGCTGTTCGTCCAGATTGGGAAGCTCGGTGGCGGGCGGATTCGGGATGGGCACGGCGGCGCTCATGAGTGCTGCCTCGACGATAATCAGGCTATTCGACAGCCCCGATATCAGCATAGTTCAGCGCCGCTGTCCCGCCCGGGCAAGCGACCTTTGCAGGATCGGGCAAGAATGCGCGAGGAATCGGACAGCCGCGCCGGGCCCACTGACGGCGCAGTCAGCCCAGCGATGGGTTTGCGTCAGCCAGCGGTCACGGAGAACAGGCGCTCGCGATCGGCGGCGTCGAGCAGGCGCCATTTGCCTTCGGGCAGATCGCCCAGTTCGAGCCCGCCCACGCGACTCCGGTGCAACTTCTCCACGTGATTGCCGACAGCCGCGAACATCCGACGGGCTTGATGGTAGCGGCCTTCGGTCAGCGTGAGCCTCGCCTGTCTCGGCCCGAGCACTTCGAGCTTCGCGGGCGCGAGCGGCTCGCGCTCGGAGTCGAGCATCAACTTGCCGCTCGCGAATGTTTTCACCTCATCGCCACGCAGATCGCGTGCGAGCGTCGCTTCGTAGATCTTCGGCAGCTTGGATCTGGGCGAAACGATTTTGTGGAGCAACTTGCCGTCGTCCGTCATCAGCAACAAGCCGGTGGTGTCGCGATCGAGCCGGCCAACCGTCGCCACGATGGGATCGCGATAGCGAAACCGCGTCGGCAACAAGTCATAAACGATCTGGCCGGGATCGCTGGTCGAGCAGGTGTAGCCGACCGGTTTGTTCATCATGAGCAACAGCCCCGGCGCGGGATCGAGCGGCTCGCCATCGATGAGCACGCGCGAGTGATCGACCTTGTCGTCCGAGTACAGCACTTCGCCGTCGATGTCGGTGATGCGACCGTCGCGAAAGATCGCCAGCACTTCCTTGCGACTGCCATAGCCGAGATTCGAGATCAGCTTGAGCAGCTTCATCGCGCCACCTTCTGCGGCTTCGCGCGCACCGCTTCGATGATCTTGTAGCCGTGCTGCTGCACGACCGTGCGTACCGAGCTGAAGTTCTCGCTCAAGACGTTCTCGTAAGGCAGGTGACGATTCGCGACCAGCCACAGCTTGCCGCCGGGACGCAACGAATCGGCCGCCACCGCGATGAAACGACGGCCGATGTCCGGCCGATCGATCGCACGCTGCGCATGAAACGGCGGATTGGTGACGATGACATCGTATGTATCGGGTAGCCCCGCTGCCACATCGTGCCAACGATAGCCGATGGGCGTGCGCGCTTCGAAGCTCTTCAAGTTCACGCGCGCCAACTCCAGCGCGCGATTCTCCGCCTCATAGGCATCGAGCGCGGTGATACCAGGACAGCGCGTCAACAACTCCGCCGATAAATAACCGAAGCCCGCGCCGAGATCCGCGGCACGACCCGCCAGATTCGCTGGCAGATGCTCCGCGAGCAATGCCGAAGCCACATCGATGCGATCCCACGCAAAGATGCCCGGTCGGCTCATGAAACGCCCCTCGGCGATCGGCCTGGGCGCATCGAGCCCTTGCCAGTGCGCGATCAAAGAAACATTGAGCCGGGCGAGCGATGCCGTCCAGAACACACGACATTTGTTCTTGCTCATCGACTCGACATCGCCGGTGAGCTGCGCCAGGTCGGCTTGGCTCGAGCGCGCACCTTCATCATTGCTCTGGCTGACGATGATGCGACCGCCCGGCTTGGTCATCGCGACCGCGCGCGCCATCAACGCGCGCGCCTCGTCGCGCTGACGGGGCGGCAGTATCAGGACCAGCTCATATGTTTTCGCCGCGCCAGGCACATTGACCGCAAAGCCTGCCTGCGACAACGCATCCGCTTCGGGCTTGAAGCTTTGCTCACAAATCAGCCCGGGCAGCGGCCGCTCATGCAGCGGCCACCCGTCGCGCGCGCGAAGAAACATTGCGCCGCCTGCCGGCCATGACAAGCGACCTTCGCTGAAAGGGACGAAGAGCGTTTCGAGCGCCGCGTCGCTGCGATCAGCCGGCATGCGATTGCAGCAGCTTTTCGGTGGCGGCGAGCAGCACGCAGACGGCGACGCCCTGCACCGCTTCGGTCACTTCCGCCAACTCCGGGAAGCTCGGCGCGATACGAATGAAACGATCCTGCGGATCCTTGCCGAGCGGATGCGTCGCGCCCGCCGGGGTCAACTCCACGCCAGCTTCTTTCGCCAGCTGCACGACGCGCTTGGCGCACCCGTCCAGCACTTCGAGCGAAATGAAATAACCGCCCCTGGGACGCGTCCACTTTGCGACGCCGGAATCGCCGAGCACTCGATCGAACGTGCTCAGCACCTGTTCGAACTTGGGCGCGAGAATGGCGCGATGACGATCCATCAGCGCGGCCACGCCGCCGTTGCCGTTGAACAAGCGGATGTGACGCAGCTGGTTCACCTTGTCGCCACCGATGGTTCGGATGCTCATGTTCTTCAGGTACCAGGCCGAGTTGTCCTTGGAGCTGGCGAACAGAGCGACGCCGGCGCCCGCGAACGTGATCTTGGACGTCGAGCCGAAGATGAAGGCGCGATTCGGATTGCCATGACGCGCGCACAGCTCGTCGATGTTTGCGATCTCGATCGCTGCCGCGGTGAGGTGGTGCACGGCGTAGGCGTTATCCCAGAACAAACGAAAATCGCGCGCGGCGGTCTTCATCTTCGCCAGGCGCTCGACGGTCTCGTTCGAATACACCGTGCCGCATGGGTTGCTGTATTTCGGCACGCACCACATGCCCTTGATCTGCGGATCGGCGGCGACCAGCTTTTCCACCGCGTCCATGTCCGGACCGGTTTCCAGCATGGGCACCGGAATCATCTCGATGCCGAATTGCGCGCAGATGGAGAAGTGACGGTCGTAGCCCGGCACCGGGCAGAGGAACGCCACGCGAGACTCACGCGACCACGGCTTGTCGCTATCGACCGTGCCTTTCAGCATCGAATACACGACGGCATCGTGCATGAGCGAGAGGCTGGCGTTGTCGCCAAGGATCACGCGGTCCGGACTGACACCGAAGATTGGCGCCAACTGCGCGCGCAGCTCCGGGAGGCCCTGCAACTCGCCATAGTTGCGAGTGTCGACGCCGGCGGCCAGGTAGTCGCCGCCGGGCAGACCGAGCAGCTCGTTGCACAGATCCAGCTGTTTGGACGACGGTTTGCCACGAGTCAGATTCAGTTTCAGCTTGCGCTCGGCAAACGCCTGGTAGCGACGGCGGATGTCTTCGTGGACGGCGCGCAGGTCGTGGGCGCCTAAAGTCGTCAGGTTGGGCATGGCGGGATGAGATTGGGCCGTGGTGGCCGGTTGAGGGTAAATTTCGCGGCTGCGGATCTTAGCGGCTATTCTGAACCCATGACATCCATCCTCATTGTCGGTGCCGGTGCGATCGGTGCCCTGTTCGGCTCGGCGCTGGCGCGCCAGGGCGCCCAGGTCTCAGTGGTTTGTCGGTCGGATTACGACGTGGTCTCGCGCGAGGGTTACGACATCACCAGCCCCCTGCTCGGCAATCACAACTTCTATCCGCACCAGGTGTTCCGCGACGTGGCCGAATGTAAGACGCCGCCGGACTTCCTGATTCTGACGGTGAAGGTGCTGGAAGGCGTCGATCGCGCCGCCCTGATCCGGCCGGCGGTCGGGCCCAAGACGGTCATCGTGCTGATTCAGAACGGGGTGGAGATCGAGGCGGAGATCGCCCGCGCGTTTCCGGAGAACGAGATCCTCAGCGGCCTCGCCATCGTCGGCGTGGGTCGCAGCGCCCCCGGCATGGTGAATCACCAGACCATGGGCCAGCTCAACCTGGGGCGCTATCCCAGCGGCGCCTCGCCGGCGGCGGAGCAGATCGCGACACTACTCAATGGCGCGGGGATCGGCTGCAAGGTGACCGACAACGTGGTGAGCGCGCGCTGGGCGAAAGCGGTGTGGAACGCGACGTTCAATCCGGTCTCCATCACCGGCGGCATGCTCGACACGTCGGTCATGCTCGGCACGCCGGAGTCGACGGCATTCATTCATCGCGCGATGGAAGAAGTCTGCGCGGTGGCCGCGGCGGCGGGTCATCCTTTGCCGCCCAAGCTGATCGATCAACTGATCTCCAGCACCAAGGCGATGCCGGCGTACCACACCAGCATGGCGCAGGACTATCAGTCCGGCCGTCCCATGGAAATCGAGGCGATCCTGGGCAACACGGTGCGTGTCGCCCGGAAGCACGGGGTCAGCACGCCGATCCTGGAGACCCTGTACGCGCTGGCGAAGATGATCGAACGAAATATGCGCGCGTCGAGCTAGGTCTCCCGCGGGATGACTGCGGCCGCGCCCGTTGAGACGCGCGCCTCAGCCTCCGGCAGCTTTCTTGCGCGCCTTGGGCGGCTGCTTCACGGCGTGCAGCACGTTGTCCGCGACTCGGGACATCCAGCCACCCGAGTACAGCATCATCTTCAACGTGTGCAGCAGCACCTGGCCCGGCCCTTCCACGGCCAGCCGGCAGTCTTCTTCGATCTTGCAATTCTGCATTTCGAAGAGACCGTTGCCCTCGATGATCAGATTGGTGTCCTTGAAGTGGCAATCGACGAACGACTTGCCGTCGAGGACCACTCGCTGCCCGTCAAAGGTTTTCCCGCGTACCGTCTTCATCTTTATGTAACTACTGCGCGTCAGCGCCACATGTGCGAGGCGGTCTTTCTACACGAATGCGCAGGGTCTTGCACGGCCCGGCGACGTAAGGGAAGCTGCCGGCCGCATGCGTCTATGTAGATTCGATACCGACAGACTCGGGGTGCTTCGCGGCGACATGGTGGTGGATATCACCTCCGTCCTGGACTCCCTTCCCGCCGCGCGCTGGCCCATCGAACCGGGGGACCTGCTCATCGGCAGCCTCGACCGGCTACACGCCCTGATCCAGGACACGGCGCTGTCCGGCGTCCCGCGCCATCTGGCCGACTGCGCGCTGAAAAGTCCGATCGGCAATCCCAGCAAAATCCTCGGCGCGCTGAAGAACTATCACGAGCCTGCGGACGACGCGGATTATCCCGTCAGCACGCTGGATCGCGATGGCCTGTTCCTGAAGGCGAGCACCTCGATCATCGGCCCGTCCGAAGGCATCGAGCTGCTGCCCGGCCGCCAGCACGATCATGAGGTGGAGCTGGCCGCGGTCATCGGCTCCTGGTGTCGCAATGTGAGTCGCGAGCGAGCCATGGATCACGTGGTCGGCTACACAGTCGCGCTGGACATGACAGTGAAGGGCAGCGAAGAACGCAGCCTGCGCAAATCGCTCGACGGTCACACGGTGCTGGGCCCTTGGCTGATCACTCGCGATGAGATCGCGGATCCGGGCTCACTCGGGATGTGGCTGCAGGTAAATCGTCAGCCGCGTCAGCGGGGCAATACACGCAATCTGCTGAACGACCTGCCGCGCCTGATCGAATACGCGTCGTCGTTTTTCACGCTATATCCGGGCGACATCATTCTCACCGGCACGCCGCCCGGCGCCGGCCCGGTGGTCGCGGGCGATATCGTCGACGCCGGCATCGTCGGCATCGGTTCGATGCGGGTCCAGGTGCGCTGATCGCAGCGGATAGAAGTCGGGGCCGTCGACATCCTTCGACGACCCCGCGCTACCGAGTTACTAATAGCTAATAGTTGCTAGTCCCTTCCCTGGGTGTGTCGATCACTTCCCCTTACGCGGCTTTTTCGCCGCCTTCTTCTTTCCCCCCGAGCGTGTCTTGCTCTTGGCCGGCGCTTTCTTGGCGCCTTTTTTCTTGGCCGCAGTCTTCTTGCTGCCGGCGGTTTTGCCCGCCGACTTCTTGCTCGACTTTTTCTTGGCAGGCGTTCCGCCTGACTTCTTGCCGCCGCCCTTCTTGGCGGGTTTAGCCGGCGCTTTCTTGGCGGGTGCCTTCCTGGCAGGCGCCTTCTTCGCCGGAGCCTTCTTCGCGGGCGCCTGCTTGGCGGGCGCTTCCTCGGCCGGAGCTTCGGCGGGCGGAGCTTCCTTGGCCGGCGCCTTCTTGGCAGGCGCGCGCCTCTTGGCAGGCTTCTCGGCCGGCGCGGCGGGCGGCGTTTCAGCCGGTGGCGCCTGCTCTTCAGCCGGCGTCTCCGGATCCTGCACGACCGGCGGCGGCGTTTCGGTATCCAGTTTCAACTGTTCAGGCTTCACCTTCTTCTCCTTCTTTTCTGATTTCTTCATGTTCGCCGCCGTCGCGTGGGCCGCGAACATCGCGCCCTGCGGGTCGGTCGCTTGCACGATCCAATCGCCGCCCGGCACTTCCATCGGGCCATTGATGACCCGACCGCCGGCGGATTTCACTTTCTTCGCGGTCTGATTCACATCCTTGACGTGCACGTAGCTCAGCCAGTTCGACGCACCCCCGGCGTGGACCGTTTTCATGATGCCGCCCATCGGCACGCCGTCCAGGCCATATATGAAGTAGGTGCCCATCGGCCCCATGTCGTGCTCGTCGATCTTCTGCCAGCCGAACAACGCGCCATAGAAATCGACCACGGCGGGATAGCCCGTGCTCATCAGCTCGTGCCAGGAATGCTCGCCGGGCTGTGGCGGCGTGATCTTGCCGTAGTCCTCGGCGGATTCATATACACCGAACTGCGCGCCGTATGGATCCTGCAATACCGCGTGACGACTGCCGCTGGCGAGCGTTTCCACATCCTTTACAACCGAGCCGCCCTTCTGCCGCGCCAGATGGATGGTCGCGTCGATATCGCCGGTGCCGATATATGGCAACCAGTGCGGAGCGGAACCGTTACCCGCCACCGTGGCGCCGATCGGGCCGCGCGACGCGGCGAACATTACGTAAGAAGCATCCTCATCCCAGGGCTGGGGCTTCCAGCCGATCGCTTTCCCGTAGAACGCATGGGCGGCATCGGCGTCCGGCGTCACCAGCTCATGCCAGACGAATCGTCCACGGACACTCTGATCTGCCATCGCGATCTCCCTCGAGAGAAACTTTCAGGTCGCTGTGCGAATGAAGTCACGTTCGTTGGCGGCTGAGCATACTCCGCTCGTTGCCGCAAAAGTAGTCAACACTGGATCGACAATCTCACATTGCATGCGAAGCGCGCTCGAGCGCGAGCATACTTGCCAAATCATGGCGATGAGGTACAACAGCACGCCAGGATTCCCACCCTCATCGCAGCAACATCACGGATCTCATGATCACCACGCGGCAGGCGCGGCTCAATCGTCGTGCATTCGTGGGCCTCGTCGGCGCATTGGCGATTGTCACCTCGTTGCCATCGACCGCGGCCGATACACCGTTACAGATCTGGTTCATCCGCCACGGTGAGAGCGAGCTCAATGTTCCAGGCAACCCGCGCACCGTGCCGGACGCAGGGGTTAGCTATCCATTGACACGCAAGGGCGTGGAACAGGCGCGCGCGCTGGCTGAATCGCTCAGTGACGCGCCGATCACCAAGATCTACAGCAGCACTCATCTGCGGGCCATTCAGACAGCGGATGCGGTGGCACTCGATCACACCCTCACGCTGTCGCTCGCACCCGAAGCGAGAGAGATCGACTTCGGCGTCGGTCCCGACTCCAGCCAGGATGTCCGCGCCGTTTACGGCGAGCTGACGCGTAAGTGGTTCATCGAAAAAGACCTCGACGCGCGCAATGGCACCGGCGAGAGCTTCGCGGATGTGCAGCGCCGCTTCCTGCCGTTCGTGCGGGAGATCATGAACCGGCATGCGCTCGATTCGGGCATCGTCGTGATCGTCGCGCATAGCGCGACGCTGGGATTCATGGTGCCGGTGCTGGCCAGCAATGTGCCGCCCGATTTCGCCCTGCGCCATCCGGTGCCGAACACCGGCATCATCAAGACCGAGCTGCGCGACAGCCGCTTGTTTTGCACCGACTGGGCCGGCATCGCCCCCAGCCAGTTCGGCGAGTGACCCGCGCCCGCTGCATTCTGAAGACTTCGATTCGGGGGATAGCCGGCGCTACCATCGCCCGCGGCACACGGACGATGGACCCGGCGGAATAAAATGTTACGCAAAGCATTCTGGCTTCTGGTGGCGCTGGTCGGCGCCTTCGCGGTCGGCGGGATCGCGCTCCATCGCGGCGAAACCATCAACGCCATGTGGATCGTGGTGGCGGCGCTGTGCATCTACAGCCTGGGCTATCGCTTCTACAGCGCGTGGGTCGCGGCCAAGGTCCTGAGCGTCGACCCGACGCGCGCCACCCCGGCACTGCGCCTGAACAACGGCCGGGACTTCGTACCGACCCATCGCTGGATCGTCTTCGGTCATCACTTCGCCGCCATCGCCGGCCCCGGCCCGCTGATCGGCCCCACTCTGGCCGCGCAGTTCGGTTATCTGCCCGGCACGCTGTGGATTCTGGTTGGCGGCGTGCTCGGTGGTTGTGTTCAGGACATGACCATCCTGTTCCTGTCCACGCGACGTAATGGTCGCAGCCTTGGCCAGATGGCGCGTGACGAGCTGGGCCCGGTCGGCGGCTTCGCGGCCATGCTCGGCACACTGACCATCATGATCATCCTGATCGCGGTGCTCGGCCTGGTCGTGGTCAACGCCATGAAGCACAGCCCCTGGGCCACCTCGACGGTGTTCGCGACCATTCCGATCGCGGTGCTGGTCGGCCTGTATCTGCGCAATATCCGGCCGGGTCGGGTGCTGGAAGGATCGCTGCTCGGGCTGACCCTGCTGCTTCTGGCCGTGGTCGGCGGCGGCTGGGTCGATTCGCATCCGGCGCTGCGTGAGCTGTTCAATCTGCAAGGCAAGCCTCTCGCGTGGTTCGTCATCGGCTACGGCTTCATCGCAGCGGTTCTGCCCGTATGGCTGCTGCTCGCGCCGCGCGATTACCTGTCCACGTTCCTGAAGCTCGGCACTGTGATGCTGCTGGCGTTCGCCGTGATCCTCATGCGGCCCGAGATCCACATGCCGGCGGTCACTCAATTCATCGACGGCAGCGGTCCGATCTTCGGTGGCGCGCTGTTCCCGTTCGTTTTCATCACCATTGCCTGCGGCGCAATCTCCGGCTTTCACGCCCTGGTTTCGAGCGGCACCACCCCCAAGCTCATCGGCAACGAGAGCGATGTGCGCATGATCGGTTACGGCAGCATGATGCTGGAGTCGGTGGTGGCCATCATGGCGATGATCGCCGCGACACTGCTTCAACCCGGCGTCTACTTCGCCATCAACAGCGCGCCCGGCATCGTCGGCGCCACGGCCGAGGCCGCGGTCACGACCATTACGAACTGGGGCTTCCCGGTGACTGCCGAGCAGATGGCGTTCCTCGCCAAGGAGATGGGCGAGTCGACGCTGTTCGCACGCACCGGCGGCGCGCCGTCGCTGGCCGTGGGTATGGCGAGCATTTTCTCGAGCGCGTTCGGCGAGAGCATGCTGTCCATCTGGTATCACTTCGCCATCATGTTCGAGGCGGTGTTCATCCTGACCACGCTGGATGCCGGCACGCGCGTCGGGCGCTTCATGTTGCAGGATGCGCTCAGCCACGTGTGGAAACCCATGGGCGAGACGTCCTGGTACCCGTCGGTGCTGATCGCCAGCGGCCTGGTCGTGGCCGGCTGGGGTTACTTTCTGTACATCGGCGTGGTCGACCCGAACGGCGGCATCAACATTCTCTGGCCGTTGTTCGGCATCGCCAATCAGCTGCTGGCAGGCATCGCGCTGAGCGTCGCGACCGGCATCCTGATCAAGCAGGGCAAGCTGCGATACAGCTGGGTCACCGGCCTGCCGCTATTGTGGCTGGCGATCGTCACGACCTCGGCCACGTGGGAAAAAGTCGTTTCCAGCGATCCGCGCATCGGCTTTCTCGCGGCCGCGAATCAGATGGCAGCGAAACTGGCTTCCGGCGCGATGCCTCCTGAGCAGGCCGCCGTCGCGCCTCAGCTGATCTTCAACCAGCGACTCGACGCGGTGCTGGCGGTCATGCTGTCGGCGATTCTCTGGGTTGTCATCGGCGACATGGTGCGTGTTAGCCTGCGCGTCCTGCGCGGCCAACCGGTACCTCCGAATTCGGAAGCGCCCCACGTCGACATCGGCACCGTCAAACTTGGCGCAGAGGCAACGTAACCATGCAACGACTGACCTCATTCCTGGGCCTGGCTTGGCGCATGATCCGGTCACTCGCCACGGATGACGCTTACGACAAATATCTTGCCCATCACGCCCACGCGCACGCCGGCACGCCACCCATGAGCCGTCGTGCGTTCTACATGAAACAGCAGCAGAGCAAGTGGACCGGCGTATCGCGGTGCTGCTGAGCTCGCGCGGTGCCGATCTCTTAGAACCCAATCAACGTGCCCGAGATCAACTCCGATACCTGGACCTGGAATCGACTGGCCCGCGGTGAGCCGACCTTCTGGCTGAACACCGGCCGCCCCATTCCACACGACACTCCGCCGCATCTCGGCTTGCGCGACGTCGAAGCCGCTCGCGATCGTTGGGAACGTTTTGCACCGCTGCTCCAAGTGCTGTTTCCCGATCAGGTTCCGGACGGAGTCATCGAGTCGCCGCTCATTGCGGTACCAAGGCTGGCGGCTCGCTTTCTTCCGGATGAGCATCGCCAGGCGAGCTCACACGTTTTCGTGAAAGCCGATCATGCGCTGCCGGTGGCCGGCAGCGTCAAAGCGCGTGGCGGGATTTATGAAGTGCTGTGCCTCGCCGAACGCGTCGCACTCGCCGAGAACATCATCCTCGGCCATGACGATGATTACACCAAGCTCGCGTCGTCCGACGCGCGTGACAGGTTCGCGCGCTATCGGTTGCTCGTTGCGAGCACCGGAAATCTTGGCTTCGCCGTCGGCACGATGGGCCGTGCGCTCGGGTTCGAAACGACCGTTCACATGTCGAGCGATGCCAAGACCTGGAAGAAAGACCGCCTGCGCAAGCTCGGCGCCATCGTGGTCGAACATTCCGCCGACTACACCCGCGCCGTCGCGGCCGCTCGCGAGGAGGCCGAAGCGGCCGACAACGCACACTTCGTCGATGACGAGCAGTCGCTCGAATTGTTTCTCGGTTATTCGGTGGCCGGATTGCGCGTGGCCGATCAGCTTCGGCAACTGAAGATCGAAGTCAGCGCAAAACGCCCGCTGTGTGTTTATCTTCCCTGCGGGGTCGGCGGCGCTCCGGGCGGCATATTGTTCGGCTTGCGCGCGGTCTTCGGGGATAACGTCTGGGGCTTCTTCGCCGAGCCCACCGCGTCGCCGTGCATGCTGATGCGACTGATGTCACATCTGCCGCCGGAAGCGTCCGTTTACGACATCGGTCTCGATAACCGCACCGAAGCCGATGGCCTCGCTGTCGGGCGCGCCTCCGAGCTCGTCGTCGCCGCCGTCGGCGAACACGTCAAAGGTGCCTTCACCGTCGCCGACGACGACATGTTCCGCTGGGTCGCCCGCGCCCACCGCGAAGAGAACCTCCGCCTCGAACCTTCGGCCGGCGCCGGCTTCGCGGGCGCGCTTCAGCACGTGTGGACATTGAAAACGTCACAAGCTCAGCGCGACCAGATCGACGCCGCCACTCACGTCATATGGACCACCGGCGGCAGCATGGTGCCGGAGGAGCAGTATCAGGCGATGCTCCGGCGCGGCATGGAGCTGACGAAGTTCGACTGAGCCGCGCGTTGTCACATTCGCGCCTTGTCACATTGTTGTTTCCTGCATCGCAAAAGCCGCAACTGAACCGCGTCGCTGAACGAAGAGCATGAGCGACGCATCAGTGTCTCTAGGCCGCGACGTTTCATGTCGGAATGTTTGACACGTTTTAGCAGCCTGTGTAATTAACCGCAGCTCGTTCAACTTGAGGAGTGGCCGATATGGCGTTGTGGAAAGATCAGTACGGCAGGGAACAGAACACCCCCGATCCCGCTCCGGAGAAAACGGTCGCGACGGTCGCCAGTGTCGATACGCCCCGTACCGCCGCGCCGGCGGCTCGTCCTGCCGCAGTCGAGGCGAAAGAATCGGTGCTCGCCGCCGGCCTGACCATCGAAGGCAAGATCGAAGGTTCCGGCAACGTCCGCGTTGCAGGTAATTTCAAGGGTGACGTGCACGTGCAGGGCAACCTGACCATCGAGCAGGGCGCCAAGATCACCGGCAGCGTTCGCGCCAACACCGTCATCGTCGGCGGCGAGCTGGAAGGCAACATCGATGCGGCGACTCGCGTCGAGCTGTTGCAGACCGGCGTGCTGAACGGCGACCTGAAGGCCGGCTCGCTCACCGTCGCCGCGGGCTCGCGCATGCGCGGCCGCGCCGAGTTCGGCTGGGATGAAAAGGCCGGCAAGTAATCGCAGGCGAATCAACCAGTGCCCTCGATAAGTCCGGGACGCGCGGCGGCCTATGGCAAGACGCGCGTCTGCCCGCACTGTAAGTCGACCATTCTCGAAAGCGCGAGCATCTGCCCGGCTTGCAAGCATCATCTGCGCTTCGATCCCAAGGCCATCGCGGAACGCAAGGCACAGGCCACGTTCTCCGCCTTGCGGGTCGAAGGCGCGTTCCGCCATCCTGCGGAAGGCGAGCCTTGGGAATATTCCATCGTCATCTCGGTCCGCAACGACCGGGGCGAAGAAGTCGAGCGCAAGGTGGTCGGCGTCGGCGCACTGAGCGCGAATGAGGGCCGCACCGTCACCCTATCGGTCGACGTGTACAAGCCGCCGGAGAAATAACGCTCAACCGAGGCTCTGACACGGCTCGGCCGAGCAAAAGACTCGTGATCCGGGCCACCTGATTTTCCCCCTGCCGACCGGCGACCGGAATGTCACCGGCCACCTATAATCCGCGGCGCTATTCCTAAAGAGCCCAGGGGGGCCGGAGATCACGCCATGAGCCTGTCACTGTACGACGCCTCGATTCCCACGTTCCTGCATTCGTTGCGCGCCCTGAAAACCATCCTGGAGAAGGCCGTGGCGCATGCCGAGGGCCGCAAGTTCGATCCCAATGTGTTCGTTACCACGCGGCTGTATCCGGACATGTTCCCGCTGGGACGACAGATCCAGATCGCGAGCGACGCGGCCAAGGGCGCGGCGGCGCGCCTGAGCGGCACGGAGCCGCCGAAGTTCGAGGACAACGAAACCACGATGGCCGAGCTGATCGCACGCGTGACCAAGACCATCGATTATCTGGAAAGCTTCAAGCCGGAGCAGTTCGCGGGCGACGACAACCGTGTCATCACGATCAAGACGCCACGCATTTCGCTGAACTTCAAGGCGGCAGATTTCGTGCGCCACTGGGCGCTGCCGAACTTTTTCTTCCACATGACGACCGCCTACGCGCTGCTGCGCCATGGCGGCGTGGAGATCGGTAAGCAGGATTTCCTGGGGCCCGTTCCTCAGGTCTGATCCGATCGTTCGATTGAACTCGAGGGGCCGGCATCGCAGCCGGCCCCTGCAGCGGCCTAAACCGCTCGCAACGCCATCGCCGCCGGTAAGCGAGCGGCCCGGATGGCGGGGAATAAACCGCCGAGCACGCCGATGAGGCAGGCCCAGACGACGCCAAGGATCATCAGCTGCGGACTGACCGCCAATTCAAACACCATCTGCCCCATGCCGCCGCCGGACGTGCTTACGGTATTACCGTTGAAGAACATCCACGCGATCAACGCGCCGATAACACCGCCGATCAGCGCGAGCAACAAAGCTTCGGCCAATACCGACGCGACCATGGCCGTCGAGCCAAATCCCAACGCACGCAGTGTGGCGATCTCTTGTAATCGCGCGCTCACCGCCGAATACATCGTGTTGAGCGCCGCGAATACCGCGCCCACCGCCATGATGCCGCCGACCACATAAGCGATCACGGAAATGATCGTGCTCATGTTCTTGGATTGTTGTTGGTAGTACTCGCACTCACGCATGACATCCACGGCCAGCGCCGGATTGGCGCTCAGCGAATCCTTGAACGTCTGAAAAGCGGACGGCGATTCGAGCAATGCCGTGACGCTCTGGAACGCGCCACGGTGATCGATGGAGATCAAGGTTTCGGCGTACGTCATCAGCGACGACTCGTGCGAGTCGCCGCCGGTATCGAACACACCGACCACGGTCCAATTCGCACCGCGGGACCACCAGCGACGTGCTGACCCGCTGCGGCAAGCTACGAAAGTTCATGGCGGTGACCGCGCCGATCTGTCGGAACATTTTCATGAAGCGATCCTGATCAGCGCCCCGCGAGGGCATCGACGATATTCAACTGGCGCGCTCGACACGCCGGCGGAAAACCGCTGACGAACGCGACCACGACCGCGATTCCCGCGCCCATCATCGCGACCAGCGTCGGCATCGAGAAATTGCCGAACAGCTTCTGCAGCGCCGGCGATTCGAATAGATATCGTGATATTCAAGCCGTCGCGGGCTGCGCCTGTAACCTCTGCTCGCGAATCGGCAGATTAGCGACTGCCGCCATCAACGCCAACGCGATGTCGGCGTACCACATCCATTGATATGAATTTGTCTGCGACAACACCACGCCGCCGAGCCATGCACCGAGGAAACCACCGATCTGGTGCGAGACCAGCGTGAGCCCGAACAGCGTCGCCAGATAGCGTGTTCCGAACAACTTTCCGACCAGACCCGCGGTCGGCGGCACGGTCGCGAGCCATGTCACACCGAGCGTGGCGGCGAATATATAGATGTTCAGCGCCGTCTTCGGCATCACCAGATAAATGGCGATGATCAGGGCGCGGCTCGCATAAACCCAGGCGAGCAGGTATTTCATTCGATAGCGCTGGCCGAGCCAGCCGATGCCCAGACTTCCGACCACGTTGAACAGGCCGATCAAGCCGAGCGAATTGGCCGCGACATTCGGGGTCAGCCCACACAGCTGCAAGTCGCTGGGGAAATGCGTGACCAGGAACGCGATGTGAAACCCACAGGTGAAAAAACCGGCGTGCAGAAACAAATAGCTCGGATTGCGCATGGCCTCGCGCAACTGGCTGCTCAACGTGATGTGGCCCGCTGCCACCGCGCTCGCCGCGTTGCTCGCTGCATTCGAAGCTGAACGAATGAGCGGCAGCACCAGCGGAATGGTCAGCAGCGCCGCGAACGCCGTAGCAAACATCGCGCTCGCCCAGCCGGCCGCGCCGATGATGAATTGGACCAGCGGGGCAAACACGAACTGACCGATCGAACCGCCGGCGTTGATGATGCCCGACGCCATCGAGCGCTTTTCCGGTGGCAGTCGCTGCGAGGCGATGCCGATCAAAATGGAGAAGCTGCCGGCCGCCGCGCCGGCCGCTGCGATGACACCCATCGTGAGCAGCAGTCCCGAGCTCGTCGTCATGAACGGCGTCAGCGCTGCGCCGAGTGCCAATAACAGGGCACCGAAGACAATGACTTTCGGCGCGCCGTATTTATCAGCAATGGCGCCGAACACCGGCTGGGCCGCGCCGAAGACGAATTGACCGATGGCGAGCGCAAAACTGAAAGCGACGATGGAAACGCCCGTGCTCTGCGTGATGGGCAACAGGAACAAGCCGGTTGTTTGCCGCACGCCCATCGTGATGAGCAGAATGGCGGCCGCCGCGAGAATGAGTCCAAGCGTGCCGGCGGAGACGTTGGCTGAAGACGCGGTGGATGTGTTCATGAGGCGCGGAAGTATTGCGCGTTCGGCGTGCATGTCACCAGCCGCTTTTAGACGTGATGCGGTCATCACTCTGATGATCGAAATTCCGCTAATGCTGCAATCGGCGCCGCGCTCCCTTATGATCGCGCGCTTTTATTTAAGGATGGAGCGCGATCATGAAGATCTCTTCAATCATGGTGGTGCGCGTCGCCGTTGCGGCGATGTTCGTCATTCACGGCGTCATGCGGATCGTCGAGAACGCGGTCGGTCAGTTCGGACCGTTTCTCGAATCGCAAGGCTTGCCGTTCGGGCTCGCCTGGGCGTGGGCCGTCACCATCATCGAGATCGTCGGCGGCACCTTGCTGGCGTTGGGCCGCTACACCGCGCCGCTCGCGGCTTATTTCATTTTCCAGACCGCGCTCGGCATCTGGTGGGTGCACTGGAAGGCGGGCTGGTTCGTGGTCGGCCTCGGCCGCAACGGCATGGAATACAGCGTGCTGATCATCGCCTGCCTGATCGCGGTGCTGTTGGGGAAGAAATGATCAGGTCGTCGCGGCGACAGTGGTCTTTCAGGTCGTCGCGGCGACAGTGGTCCTTCAGGTCGTCGCGGCGACACTGGTCTTTCAGGTCGTCGCGGCGACGGTGGTCTTTCAGGTCGTCGCGGCGACGACACGCTTGGCTTGATTGCGCAGCTTGCGCCGCAGCTCGGCGGGCTTGACGATATCGGCCTCGAAGACCAGGTCGAACATGATTCGTAGCGCCGCTTCCTCGCGCTCGAAATCCAGCGTCACCGGTTTGCGGCCCTTGTAGTTCTCGCCCAGCGGCTCGAGCCGCGTGCGAAACCAGTTACCGAAACTGTCGAGCAGCTGCTGCTTGCCCTTGGCCGAGATGTTCAGCTCAACCGGGAAGGTGACCGGGGGGTTCTTCTCGAACTTCTCGCACCAGGCGTTCCAGAACTTGTGCAGATCGAAATCGGGATCGCGCGTGAAGGTCGTGCCTGTCGTCTGCAGCGACAACATTCGCGAGATTCTGAATACCCGCGTCTCGCGCTTCACGCGACCGATCAAATACCAGGTGTCGACTTTCACCACCAGCGCGTGGGGCTCGACCAGATATTCTTTTTCTTCGCCGTTGCTGCGGCGGTAGTTGATGCTGATGCACTCGTCTTTCCAGATCGCGGCACGCAGCGTGTCCAGATAAGGCGAAACGGAATACGAGCGGAACCAGGGTTTGGTATCGAAAAGAAGTCGGCCGCGAGCATGCTGGGCGCGCAACTGGTGCATGGTCGGCACGGCGGCCGCGAGCTTGTCTAACGCGGTTCTCGTGGGAGCGGCGAGATCCTGAACGCCGATGCCGGCGGGACTCGCGATGAGTGCCAATGCCTCGGCTTCGCCGGAGGACAGCCCGGTGAGATCGGATGTGTAACCTTCGACGAGCCGGATGCCCCCGCCGCGGCCCTGCTCGGTGTACACCGGCACGCCCATGGTCGACAGCGCGTCGATGTCTCTAAAAATCGTGCGAACCGAAACGCTCAGACGTTGCGCAAGCTCACCGGCCGTGAGCGCTTGAGCCCTTTGCAGGGCCATGAGGATGGCGATGAGTCGTTCGGCACGCATGTCGGGATTACAACTTCAAACGGTGACATAGTATGTCAACGAAGACGTCAACCAAGGCAAAGATCACCCCACCGAAGATGGGGTGATCTTCAGCGCGCCCGACTTGTGACTTACCGAACGCCCATGAATGCCGAGGTGTAATCCGCCTGGCTGCGTCGAATCGCTTCGTACGCTTCCTCGCGACCGTACACATGCGTGATCTCGACAGCGTGATCGGGCGAGCCCGGCGCGTGCTTGTAGGTGAGGAAGTAATGACGAACGCGCTCGATCACCGACTTCGGACACTGAGAAATATCCGTCAAGTGTCCGTACAGCGCGTCGTCGCGCATCACCGCGATGATCTTATCGTCCGCTTCGTTGTCATCGATCATGCGCAGGCCGCCGATCGGAATGGCCTGCACCAGCACGTCCCCGTGACCGATCGACTTCTCGGTCAGCACGCAAATGTCCATCGGATCGCCGTCGCCCTTGATGCCGGTCTTGCCGGTGCGCTCTTCGCAATAAGCGGCGACGCGCTCGGCGCACAGCGTGCGCGGCAAGAAGCCGTACAGCGACGGGCAGATGTTCGAGAAGCGCTGTGGCCGGTCGACCTTGAGCAGGCCGGTGGCCTTGTCGAGCTCATATTTCACCGTGTCGGTAGGCACGATCTCGATGTAAGCGGTCACGACGGACGGGGCTTCGGCGCCGATCTCGACGCCATGCCAGGGATGAGCACGGAAAGCGGAAGGAAACATAGTCGGCATGATGCGGGTGCAGTTGAACTGAAGGTGGACTGGGGATGATTGGGGCAGACCCGCCGGGTCTGCAGCGAAAAACCATGGGTTGGGCGACAATGGGGCCGCGGAGTTTACCTGAAGCGCGCCCCCAACCGATCTCGACCTCATGACCGATCTGAAGCAATTCATTCGCGATGTCGCCGATTTCCCGCACCCCGGCATTATTTTTCGCGACATTGCCCCATTACTGCGCAGCCACTTCGAGCCCACCATCGAGGCGATGAGCGGCCTGCTCAGCGCCGCGGAATGGGGGCAAATCGACGCGGTCGCGGGCATTGAATCGCGCGGCTTCATGCTCGGCGCAGCCCTGGCGCTGAAGCATGGCAAGGGCTTCGTCCCGATCCGTAAAAAAGGCAAGCTGCCGCCGCCGGTCGTCAGCATCCCGTACGAGCTCGAGTACGGCGAGGGTGTGCTGGAGATGCAGCAGGGGAGCGGCCGCTTATTGTTGATCGACGATGTGCTCGCCACCGGCGGCACCCTGTGTGCCGCGGCCGATCTATGCCTGCTGGCGGGCTACCGGATCGAAGCCCTGGCGGTGCTGATCGACCTCAATCTGATCAAGGACTTCCGCTGGGAAGGCCAGCCGGCGCGCACCGTGATCCGATACTGATCGGGCCGCCGGTCCTGCGCATCCCTGCGTCCCCGGCATCCGGGCATCCTGCCCGGCAAAACGACTGACAATTCTTCACGGGGGTCGGAGTGCCCGCCGCCGCGACCTCGCTGACAATGCGGTTCATAGCCCGACCCGGAATGTCGGTTGGAGGTGCCATGAAGAACTCAGCGAAGCGGGTATGGCCCGCGCTACTCATGACGGTCGGCCTGACCACTCAGGCGCTGGCCATCGAACCGGGCCAGACGGTCGAGAATTTCCGGCTGCTCGATCAGCAGGGCAAATCGCACGAGCTCTATTACCTCTCGGCCATGAAAGCCGTGGTGGTGATGGTGCAGGGAAACGGCTGCCCCATCGTCCGCCAGGCCTTGCCGGCACTCGCCGAGGTGCGCGCGAAGTATCAGAGCCAGGGCGTCGAGTTCCTGCTGCTCAACTCGAACCTTCAGGACACGCGCGAACTGGTCGCGAAGGAAGCGAGCGAGTTCAAGATCGACTTCCCCATTCTGCTCGACGAATCCCAACTCATTGGTGAGGCACTCGGCGTGGTGCGCACGTCCGAGGTGTTCGTCATCGACCCCAAGGGCTGGAAGCTACGGTATCGCGGCCCGATGGACGACCGGCTCTCTTACGAGCGCCAGCGACCGGCGAAGAATCATTATCTGACCGACGCGCTCGACGCCGTGCTCGCGGGCCAGCCCGTGCAGACACCGCACGCCGACGGCGTCGGCTGCCTGGTCAATTTCCCCGAGCGCGATCGCAGGACCAGCCACAACTAGATCTCGGATTCCAAAGAGATCGCGCCGCTGCGCAAAGATCCACGATGAGCGCAAGCTGCTGGCGCACCACCCCGGCGCGAAGCAGGCCATTCATCACATCATCGCCAACGATCCGGTCGTCGCCGGCTCGACGGGCGAGCGCAGCGGCGGCAACTTCGCGGGCTTTGCGCCAGGCAAGGTCGGCTTCTACTTCCGTGAAGCAAACAACCCACCGAAGTACCACCGATTTCAAATTCGAGATTCCGCCGGGCGCGAAAGAACACACGACGCTCGTGACGCGCCCCGTTTAACGCGACATGTTGATCTGAGAATCCCGCGAATCCCGATCCGACCAAGGCGGTGCGCTGGGGCGATCAGACGTTCGAAGAAATGGGCATCGGCTTCGTGCGCTTTCGCTGGCTCGATGAAACCACCGCGAAGACAGCGCCCCGCTCCGATTAAATTTCAGACAGCTTACCGCGCGCGCAACTCTTACAACGCGACTCGAATGAGGCGCCTTTTCATTCGTGTGCACGATTCTCGGCGCTGTAGAAATACCTACGCGCCAGCTGTCGCCGATTGGCGAACGCGGCGTTATGGCGGTTAAGTTTCGCTATAGTGCGCGTCTGCCGACAGACCGGCAGCCACTAGACCTATAAGGATTCGTGCTGATGTTGAGAAAGGTGCTGCTAGCGCTGCTGCTGGTGCTAGGACCCGTGTCCGCCTTCGCCGCGACGATGTATATCTCCGATGAGCTGACGGTTCCTCTGCGTCGAGGCCCGTCGAACGGTCACAAGATCATCAACGCCGCGCTACCCAGCGGCCTCGCGTTGGAAGTGCTCGGCGAAGACAGTGCCGCCGGCTTCACTCAAGTGCGCACACCGAATGGCACGGAGGGATGGTTACCAACTCAGTATCTGGTGAGTCAACCCGTCGCGAAGGACCGACTGGCCGCCGCGACCAAGCGGGTCGAGGCGCTCGAAGCTCAGTTGAAATCGGTTCGAGAGAATTATCAGGACGTGCGTGGCGCGCGCACCGAGATCGAAGGCAAGGCCAGCGAGCTGTCGAAAGAAAATCAGAAGCTGCAAACCGAGCTCGCGGAGATCCGCCGCGTATCGGCCACCGCCATCATGCAGTCCGAAGAAAACAAACAATTGAAGGCCAGCAACGCATCGCTGACCACTCAGGTCACGCAGTTGACTCAGGAAGTGCAGGACCTGAAGCGCAATGTGATGTTGCGCTGGCTGTTGTCCGGCGGCGCGCTGGTGTTGATTGGATTGATTCTCGGCGCCTGGATCAAGTCGCGGCCGAAACGCAGCTCGTGGGCGTAACGAAGTCAGCTCAGTGCCGGGCGCGGCCCGGAAGAGAAGCCTGTGAACGATCGCGGCGTCAGTATTGAGAGATCGTTGTGCCACGGCCTGCAGGAGGACACCGATGGCCTAGACAACAACGGGCCAACTCGCAAAACCTTACTCGCCTCGACCGCTCACAGGCAGGCTCACAGATTGATATGAGACCAGCACGATCACATCGGACCCGGGAGCGGACTCGCAGTTTCGAATGAGCTGCTTGATGTTATAGATCCGGTGGCGTTCAGGAATGAACCCCCGGTCGCGAGAAAAATATTCTAAGAAGCGACGGTAACTGCGCCGCGACAGCGGCGGCGGCATCAAGGACGGGTCAACGGCTCGCTGGTGCCATCGGCGCGAGCACGAAACATCTGACCGTCCTTGCGAATCGACAGCGCTTCCATCACCGGCGCGTCCGTCTGCTCATCTCGATGCGGATAAACCTGCACCGCGATCACGCGTCCATCATAGAGTGCTGTGACTGTCGGCACCGTCGTGTGGCCGACCAGAATCGCCTGCACCCCGAAGCGACCACGGATCAGCTCGATGTCGGTCTGCTCCGCCAGCTTGAAACCGCCTCGGAGCGCCGCGTCCTTGAAATACCCTCGATACCACAGCGGCCCTTCTTGTCCCATGACGAACTCGGTCTGCTCGCGGGGGGCCGCTTGCTCCGTCAAAACTGCGCGCACTGTTTGATTGACCGCCGACAAGGTCAATCCGCGATCGACCAACTCACGCGAGACGCCCCCGTGCAGACACAGATACTGACCGAGCCGGAACACCGCAGCTTTGGTACGCAGCCATTGGCCAAGGATCGATTGCTCGTTCCACAAGGACGCGTGCCGATCGACACCGAGTAGCGAGGCGACCCGCGGATATTTTGGATTGAGATATCGATCGTCGCCCGTCAGGACCATCGACTCGTGGTTGCCGAGCGCGAGATGCACACCGCCGCCCGCACGCGCTGCCTCCGCTTCGAGCTTGTAGATCAACCACAGCAGCTCGGTATGGTTCGGGCCGCGGTCGAACACGTCGCCGAGCACGGCCAGATGTCCTTTGCCGAACGACCAGCGCAGGCGATCGTCGACGACTCCATGTCGCTGCAAGAGTTGCACGGCGATCTCGAATTCTCCGTGCGTATCCGCCATCACGAACAACGGCGTGCGCGCGCTGACCTGGATTTCGTCGCGCGCCAGCGGTGCCGGGCCGCGCAGCTTGACCTCGAACGCCGGAAACGTTCCGACAGCCGCAACCTTGACGACCTCGCCGATCTGAATTGTCTGATCGTGGACTCGCGGGCCTTCGCCCTCCCCGTCGATCGATCGTGAATGCCAACTACCGTCAGCGGCTCGAATGACGTACGGCCCGTCCTGCAACGACTCGGCGCGAACCAGGCTGCCGCCCAGTACGAGCAATGTCGTCGCGAGCAACGACCCCAGGCTGACTCGTGAGCGGCGGGTCCGGGACTGAGCCTGAGTGAGATGAGACATGGATCGCATCATAGAGCAAATATTTCTTTACTGACGCCGCCCACGTCACGGCGCCGAAACCGCACCCCCACCTGAACGCGAACACCCGTCAGGAATGCCCGATTGAGAGCGGCGCCCGCTTCCAGGCGCGCTGGATTTGGTTACTATCGACGCCGATGAGCACCGTCACCCTTGGTCCCGCGCGCATGGGCGATGCCCCTGCGATTGCCCACCTGTCGCGCGATCTGATCGAAGCCGACCTGCCCTGGAGCTGGACGCCCCGACGCGTGGCCGGTCTCATGCGCCAGCGCGAAAGTGCCGCTGTGATCGCGCGCGATCAGAATCGGCTCGCCGGCTTCATTCTCGCCCAGTATGGCGACGAGTCGGCCCACATAGCGCTGCTGGGCGTCGCGAACGAATATCGCCGGCAAGGCATCGGCCGGCGCCTGGTGCAATGGGTGGAGGAGACGGCGACGATCGCCGGCCTGTTCCTGGTGCGACTGGAAGTGCGCGCCGTCAAACGCGAGGCGCGCTATTTCTACGCGAGGCTGGGATATCGCGAAACCGATCGCGTCGACGGCTACTACAGCGGGCTCGAAGACGCGATCAAGATGTCGAGGGATCTGCGCATCCTGTCCACTTCAAAATAGATCGCCCGCGGGCCCGGGCATCATCTGCGAGCGCACCAGCGGAATCGGCGGGCCGCCGAACGACAGGAACTCGTCGTTGAACATCTTCCACGCCTGACGACCGCCGCGACTGCTGGACCAGTCCTCACGCAGCTTGCGGATCATCAGCTTACCCAGCGTGTAGTTCAGATAACCGGGATCGTAAGTGCCGCGCGCGGCCTGCTGCCGGGCATTGCCCGGATCCTGAAACGCCTTCTCCCTGAACATTTGCTCGCACTGAGCGACGGTCATGCCCTGCGTGTGCAGGCCGATGGCGCACATATAACGCACGTTCCGTAACAGCGCGTTCAGCAACTGGCCGATGTGCAACTCGGGATCGGTGGCCGCGATGCCGTTCTCGATCATCAGTTCCTCGCCGTAGTGCGCCCAGCCTTCGGCGAAGGCATAACCGACGAACAGCTGGCCGAATCGCCAGGGCGAGCGATTCGAGTGCAGGAACTGCAGGAAGTGGCCCGGCCACACTTCGTGGATGGAAGTGAATAGCAGATCGGCCTTGCCCGGCACGTACGCATCCTGCTCGGCCTTGGACCATTTCGGATCGGGCGGCGCGATGTAATAGATCGAGGGCAGCTCTTTTTCGAACGGCCCGGGAATATTGATGTACGCGAAATTCTGGCGCCGATAGGCGGGCGCTTCTTCGACCTTCGCTTCCTCGCTCCCCGGAATACTGACGATATCGTGGTCGAGGATGAATTTCTTCAGACTCTCGAGCTGGGCGCGCGCGCCCGCCACGGCGCCGCCTTCAGGCTTGTCCGCGTTCATGCGAGCGATGCATTCCTCGATCTTCGCGCCGGGCGCGAACGCCTTGCAGGCCTGGTTGAGCGCGGACAGATTGCGCTCCAGATCGGCGCGGCCGATGTCCTCGATCTTCTGCAATGGCACATCCACGCTCTCCGTCATTCGTAACATCGCGGAGAACCGTTCGGGACCGAGCGCGTAATTGTCATTGGCGGTGGCCCGTTGCGATTCCAGCCATCTGGCGAATTCATCCATCGCGACCGCCCCCGGCTCGATCGCAGCGGTCAGTTCTTTCTTCAGATCGTCTGGAATGCCCGCGAACGCTTGCGGGACGTCGTTGCGATAGAAATCCACGAAGCCGCTGAAGCTCGCGACGCCATAGTCGACGAAGGTCCGCGGCAGCGGCAGTTGCAGGTTCGATTTGATATGACCCAACACCGCCGGCACCTGCTTCACATACGCGATGAACGCGCGGGCGCGTTGATCCACCGGCGCATACGGTGTCGTCACATACGTGCTCGGGTCCAGACCATTGTCGAAATACCAGGCCGGGTTGGTGAATGGCTGCCGCGCGTCGCGCAGCTGAAACAGATCGTTGTCGATGCGGCTCACGACGTAGTCGCGCTGAAACCGCTCCTCCGGCATCAGGCTGTCATCCTTGAAGCCGACGGCCCGCGCGCGCATCTGTTCCATGCGTGCGATTTCTTTCTTGAGACCCTCGGCGCTCCAGTCCGGCAGCTGACCGTCGAACTCATGCTTGCCGGCGGTCACCGCGAAGCTGGGATGGGCACGGAAATAGCCGTCGACGAATTCATCGACGTACTTCGACCACTCGACGTTGACGACCGGCGCGGGCGTATCGGTCGCACGACCGGTCTTCTGATCGACGGGCGGTGCTGGCGACCGATCGCATCCGACCAGCGCGACCAGCACCGTGATGACGCACAGAGTGCGACGTAAATCTGCCATTCCCATTCCTCGGCGCAATGCTGTAGCGAGCGATGATAACCGCTAGGCGCCGGGGACGACGCTGGCAAATTTTACGCTGCTTCAGAAATTCATCCGGAGCGACACACCATAGGTTCGCGGCATGTTGGTGAGATAACCGACGCGTGCACGAAAACCTCGCTCACGATCCAGCGATAGCAGCGCCCGCTCATCCCACAAATTGTTTACGTACGCAGCCGCCTCCCACGCGCCCGTCTTCACGCCCAAGCGCAGATTGCCCAGCTCGTAGCTGGGCAACTCCGGCTCGAACGTGAATTGCGAGATCGTGGGCGAGCCAAACGCGAAGAACCCCGGCGCGCCAGCACAACCCACGCAACCGGTCGGCGGTTCCTGGTCAGCCAACTGCGTGTAGGAGGAACCGACGTGCTGAAAGGTGAAGTTCACGAACGCATCCAGCGACGTCGAGAACGGCCAGCTGTATGTTGCACTCGCCGCGGCCTGGAACTCCGGTGACGTGGGCAGTCGGTTGCCATCGCGAATACCCGCGATCGGCACGCCGCTGGCGTTCAGCCGGGACTCGGTGATCTCCGCCTGTACATAGGTCGCCGACAGTCCCAGGTCCCAATGTTCATCCGGTCGCGCGAACAGCTCCAGCTCCGCGCCGACCGCCTCCGCTTTCGCATTCAGCACGATGCGTGACGAGCACGAGCCGGCGTCCGCGATCACTTGCAGATCTTTGATATCCGAATAGAACAGGGAGGCGTTCAACGTCACGCGACGGTCGGCAAGCAAAGTCTTCGCGCCCAATTCGTAGTTCAACACGTTCTCGTCCTTGAACGTCGGCTGTCCGCCGTAAGTGACGAGATCGTCGCCACTGCAAAGGGTGACATTGAGCGGATCGTTGATGCCACCGAGTCGGAAGCCTCGCGCCACCTGGGCCGTGAGCAACACGTCGCTATCGGGCTTGAACGATAGAATCACGCGCGGCGAGAACCCGTCCGAGTCCGTCGAGCCCGGCTGATTGGTGTAGCCCATGTCGGCAAACACACCGGCGAAAGTGAGGCGCCGATCTTCCTTGAAATCGTAGTACCGCAGACCGCCGGTCAAGCTCCATTGATCGTTGAAGTGCAGAGTGCCTTCGCCGAACGCTGCGTACTGCCGGAAACTGTACGGCACCTTCGAGTAATACGGCGTGTCGGGCGGCGCGTTGAAGCCGGCGCTGGGTGGCAATCCGAGCCTCGTGAGCAACGCGTCGTACCCTGGCGTCGGCAGGTCCTGGCCGTAGTCGCGATCGATATCCTGATAGAACGCGCCGACCAGCCATTCGAACGCGCCGCCGCCGTCGGAAGCGAGTCGTAACTCCTGACTGAAAGACTTGAGCGCGGTCCGGTCGTAGAGCGGCGCGTTCAGACGCACGTCGGCTGGAGTCAGTGGAACGCCCGTTGCGCCGCTCAGTGACAACGTGACGCTGCCAGTCAGCTGAGTGGCGTCACGCAGGACGGTCAGATCGCGATCGGTGTAGGAGCTGACCGATGTCAGCGTCACGGCGCCAAAGCCGAATTCCAGCTTCAAATCGGTCAGCGTGAGCTCGTCGTCGATACCTTCGCGAAACTGCGTGACTTGACCGCGCCTGCCTGGATTCACCGCCGGCTGCGTGGTCGTATACGGATTGCCCAGGATGTTATATGCATCGATGCGCGGATAGCCGTCGGTCTCCAGCTTTTGATACACGATGCGCGGCGTGATGGAGATCATGTCGTTGGGCTGGATGAGCAACGCCACGCGTGCGCCAGTCTTCTGGCCGCTGTTTACATCTTCTCGCACACCGCGACCGGGATAGTACGAATCGATGAAGCCGGCCATGTCGTTGTAGTAGCCGACCGCTCGCAGCGCCGTGGTCTGTCCCATCGGCACGTTGATCATGCCTTTGATGCCACCGCCCCAGTCTGTGTCGGTGCCGGTGTAACCGCCTACTTCGGCCGCGCCTTCGAACTCGCCGAGCTTGGGCTGACGCGTGATGTAACGTACCGTGCCCGCCGACGAGCCGGCGCCGAACAATGTACCCTGCGGACCGCGCAGCACTTCGAAACGTTCCAGGTCGAACAGATCCAGATCCGGCGTGAACAACGCCACCGAGATCGCCGACTCATCCAGATACACGCCCACCGATTCCTTCACGCCGGGCTGATCGCGCACTACCTGTCCGGCGCTGATGCCGCGAATGGCGACCTGGCTCTGGCCGGGCCCGAGGTCGGTGATGGTCAAGCCGGCGAAATTGCGCGACAGATCCACGATGTTGGCGGCACCCGAAGTGCGGATCTGGGCCTCGCTGGCGGCCGCGACCGAAAACGGCACGTCCTGCAAAGCTGTTTCGCGCTTCTGCGCGGTCACGATGATGGTATCGAGAATGTTTTCGTCGGCGGCGGGCGTCGCGGCCGCCGCGCTTCGTGGGGCCGCCGCCAATCCCATTGCAGAAGCGACCGCGACCAAGATCACAACGTTGTGCTTGTTCATTGGCTCCTCCCAGCTTTTTTGTCGTTGGCGCGCGCTCAGAACTTGAGCGCGGCTCGGGCATGGAAAAATCGGCCCGGCACCGGGTACAGCGTGCCGTCGTAGTTATTGAGATCGCAGCTCAGACA
>JAEWAF010000096.1 GCA_023391815.1 Pseudomonadota bacterium | reverse complement strand
TCGAAATACAGGGACGTGTTTTCGAAATCAGCGCCCATCAGGGACGTGCGCCGAGGAGCGCAACGCGCGACGGGCGAGCGCGGTGCCGGGGAGGAGAGCCCCACCCCTGGCGATGCGAGCGCCGACGCCTCTTGTCTGAGGCCACGCTATTCGCTGAACCGTGATACTCGCCGAACGGCGAAATTCGCTGAACCGCGATAGTCGCGGGGCTGCGATAATCGCGTCCGCGCTATCAACGAAGCCCGAACGAAATGATCAACGCTCTCTACCCGCTCATCCGTCCGATCCTCTTCTCCCTCGAAGGTGAGCGCGCGCATGAAGTGACCTTCTCGATGCTCGAGATGGCGCACTCGTTGGGCCTGCTCGGTGCGCAGGAGTCGAAGCCGGAGGAGGGTGTGACGCTCATGGGGCTGCGCTTTCCGAATCGGGTCGGGCTCGCGGCGGGGCTCGATAAGAATGCAAAACACATCGACGCACTCGGTGCACTCGGTTTTGGTTTTATCGAAGCGGGAACGGTGACGGCGCAGGCACAGGCGGGTAATGCGAAGCCGCGCTTGTTTCGTCTTCCCGAAGCGAACGCGCTCATCAATCGCATGGGCTTTCCGAATGAAGGCGCCGAGGCCATCGCGCATCGTCTGGCGCAGCGCAAGTTCAAAGGGCCGTGCGGTATCAACATCGGCAAGAACGCGACCACGCCGCTCGAAGATGCCGCGAGAAATTACGTCGAATGTTTTCGCGTCGTCGCACCTCACGCCGACTACGTCACCGTGAATGTCTCCTCACCGAACACCGCCAACCTGCGACAGCTGCAGCAGGTCGATCAGCTGCGGCCCATCCTCGACGCACTCCTCGAAGCTCGCGTGCAATTGACCTCAAGCTCCGGCAAGGCGCTGCCGATACTGGTGAAGGTGTCGCCCGATCTCGCGGGGGAGGATCTCGCCGCGATCGCGCGACTGGTTCGCGAGCTGGGCATCGACGGTGTGATCGCGACCAACACCACGATCACGCGCGACGTGGTGAAGGGCCTTCCGAACAGCGAGCAGCAAGGCGGTTTGAGCGGCGCGCCCATTCGTTCGTTGGCGCTGAAGTCGATCCCCGTCTTGCGTGAGCATCTGGGGAGCGACGTGCCGTTGATCGCGGTGGGAGGAATCGATTCAGGCGCGGCGGCGGTTGCTGCCTTGCAGGCAGGTGCAGATCTGATTCAGATCTACACCGGCCTGATTTATCGCGGTCCCAAGCTGGTCACGGACATCCTCGCCGCGGTCGCGGCTTTCAAATCGTCTGCACGCCGGTAGGCGAACCGAGGATCAGCAGATCCGCCGGCCGACGCGCGAACAACCCGACAGTGACCACGCCGGCGAGCTGATTGAGCTCGCTCTCCATCGTCACCGGATCCATGATCGACAGACCGTGCACGTCGAGGATCTGATTGCCGTTGTCGGTGACGAAGCCTTCGCGATAGACCGGCTGTCCGCCTAACGCAACCAGTTGTCGGGCGACATACGAGCGCGCCATCGGAATCACTTCGACCGGCAAGGGGAATTTGCCGAGCACGTTCACCAGTTTGGATTCATCGGCGATGCAGATGAAGCGCCGCGATGCGGCGGCAACGATCTTCTCGCGGGTCAACGCACCCCCACCGCCCTTGATCAGGCGTCGGTGACGATCCGACTCGTCGGCGCCGTCGATGTAGAGGTCCAGCTCACCGGTCGTATTGAGGTCGAGCACATCGATGCCGTACCGGCGTAAACGCGTCGTCGAACGCTCCGAACTGGATACCGCGCCTCGAATGCGCAGCTTTTGCGCAGCCAACGCGTCGATGAAGAGATCGACGGTCGACCCGGTACCGATGCCGAGGACCGAGTCCTCCTCTACATGGGCGAGGGCGGCGAGGGCGGCTTGCTGCTTGAGTCGTTCGGCGTTCATGGTGTGCGGCTCGTGTGGCGGGTGGCTTGGAAAAGCCTATTTTTCCAGACTCCGGAAACGACTGTGCCCGCTTTCGCGGGCACAGTCTTCATCATCATCTACTCAGAAGAACTTACTTCTTCTTGGCAGCCTTCTTCTTGCCGCCTTTCTTCTTCGCAGACTTCTTTGCTTTCGTTGCCATGATACTAGATCTCCATGTCGAGTTAGTCCGGGCGCAGTATATACATAAATTAAAAATGGCAAGCAAGAGGCGCGTGCAATTTTGTTGTGCCCCATCTCATCTCGGACTCATCGCATGCGAGTCGCGACGCTCATTCGAGCGACTCGATGAAGCTCCATTCGCTCTTGGTCACCGGTGTGATCGAGAGTCGGTTGCCGCGCTTGAGCACGATCATGTCCTTGAGCTTGCCGTCGGCGTGCTTACGCAGCTCGTCGAGTGCGATCACCCTGTCGAACTTCCTGACGAGCTTCACATCGACCATGAACCAGCGTGGGTTCTCCGGATCGCTGGCTTCGTCATAGTGATCGTTCTTCTTGTCGAACTGCGTGGGATCCGGATACGCCTCGCGTTGTACGGTGGCAACGCCGGCGATGCCGGGGATCTCGCAGCTCGAGTGATAGAAGAACACCAGGTCGCCCTGCTTCATCTCCTTGAGATAGTTGCGCGCCTGGAAATTGCGCACGCCATCCCAGCCGGTGGTGCCGTTCTTGGCCTTCGCGAGATGCTCGATGCCGAACACCGAGGGCTCGGACTTCATCAACCAGTAGTTCATGACGACTCCGTGAGTGAATGATCAGAGCGTAGCAGGCGTGCGCGCGAACCATTGCAGTCCGCGTTCAGTCACGATCCCATCCAGTGGCACGTCCCACCGGTCGGGTTGCAGGCGAGCGACGCGCTGGCATTCGTAAGCGACGCCGATGAGCTTCGGTCGTCGCCAGCGGCGTCCTTCGCGCAAGTGATGCAGGCTGCGATCGTAGAAACCCGCGCCGCTGCCGAGACGCCACCCGCGTTCGTCGAAGGCCACCAGCGGCAGAAGGATCAGATCGAGTTTGCGCACTGGAATGATTTCGGCATCACGACGCTCCGGTTCGGCGATGCCGTATCGGTTTACGCGCATCGCGCTATCGGTTCGATAACGCACGAAGCGCATGCGGCTGCGACGGAAGTCGGAGATGACCGGTAAGTACAGCAGGCAGCCACGTCGACGCGCGACGTCGATCACATACCGCAAGTCCGCTTCGTGACCGTAGGCGAAATACACCGCCACGCGCTGCCCGGGACGCAAGCGATAGGTACCGCTCAGGACGCGGGCGAATTGTCGATGCGCTTGCTCGCGTTCGGCGGGAGTGAGCAGGCGCCGGAGCTGCCGCACGTGTCGACGCAGTTGCTGGCGGTCCGGCAAGGACGCCGACGCGGAGGAGAGAGAGGAGGCGCTACCCGCCTGTGCCGTCATGAGCCATTGCTCTCGACACGGAGCAATAGGTGGGACGCAGCCATGATAGCTAAGGCTTTCCGTTCGAGACGGACTTGCACACGGCTACCACGAAACCGAATCCCTGGGGTATTAACGTTAGGGTCGAGAGGTAACCCGACACACGTCGAACACCGCAGGCAGCGCCATAACAAAATCGTTTCTGAGTCTGCGTCCGTAACGCGCATCCGCAGTCCCAAGTTCATCCCCGGTCGATCGGATTTCGCTCCAGGGACGTTCCGTGCCCGATATCTGGGTCAGATATGCGGGCTTCAATGCCTACAGCGGCAATTGCTGTCCTCGGCTCAACGCCGATTCCACGCGCTCACGCATCTGGCGGACGCGCTCGCTGACTTCGCTCTCGATGGCGTCGTTACGATTGCGCTTGAGCAGCTCGTGCGCCAGGTTGAGCGCCGCCATCACCGCGATCCGATCCAGCCCGACGATATTGCCGGCATCGCGAATGTCGCGCATCTTGCCGTTGAGAAATTCCGCCGAATCGAGCAGCTCGGAGCGCTCTTCGGGCAGGCAGGCGACCTGGTATTCCTTTTCCAGGATTCGCACACTGACACGGACCATACGGTCGCTCATGCGTTGTGCTCCATCGCCTTCAGGCGGCCAATCATCGCTTCGACCCGCGCGCGCACCTGCTCATTCTTCTGTAGCAGCGTGGCACGCTCCGTCATCATCGAATCCTGTCGCTGGCGCAAGGCGCGATTCTCTTCCTGCAATTGGGAGACCAGCGCGACCAGCTCGTCCACGCGTCGTTCGAGCTGCTTCAGCTCTTGATCGACCGCGGCCCGCGAGGACCCACTGCCATTGGACGAACCAGGATTCATACCGGCCGATTATGCGGCCCGCTTTCCGACGGGTCAAACCAGCCCGGCAATCCGTCAAATCAATGGTCCCGACAGGCACAGTGCTAAGATAGCGAGGATGCTGCAAGTCACATTCGCTGAAGTCGTTCGCGTCCTGGAAGGGCTCGGCTCGTCGGTGCCGGCGGCGGAAGCCCACGGTTGTCTGGTCGGCGCGCTGTGTACGTCGCCCCACTATCCGATGGAGCGTTGGCTGGAAGAAATCATTCCCGACGCCGACCGGCGCAACGACGAGGACAATCAGCAGGCGCTGCGTCTGTTGTATGCCGACACGCTGAATGCGTTGCGCGGCGAAGACATGGAGTTCGAAGCGTTGTTGCCCGATGACGATGTTTCGCTGGCCGCGCGCGCCGGCGGTTTGTCGCAGTGGTGCCAGGGATTCCTGTATGGATTCGGCACCGGCCAGCCGGTCAAACAGGACGAGCTGCCCGGCAACGTCAACGAGATTCTCAACGACCTCACGCACATCGGTCGCGCCAGCGTCGAGCTGGAAGGCGACGGCAACGAGGGCGAGGAAGAAGCCTATGCCGAAGTGGTCGAGTACGTGCGCGTCGGTGTGCAGCTGATCCACGACGAACTGATTCCCGCCGCCGCCCATCGGATCGAGATGGGAGAAGAAGGTGGCGCGCTCGGCGACGACGACGCGCCCGATCCCGGCACCCTGCACTGACACCCGCATCGATTGCCCCAACCAGCGTAGACCATGCGCAAAGACGAATTCGCTCGCCGGCGCCGGCAGCTCATGAAAATGATGGGCCGCGGCGCCATTGCCATTCTGCCCGCGGTTCCGGAAAAGACGCGTAACAGCGACGTGAGCTATCACTATCGGCCCGATAGCGATTTCTTCTATCTCACCGGTTTCGCCGAGCCGGAATCGGTCGCGGTGCTGATCCCGGGACGCGCCCATGGCGAGTATGTGTTGTTCACTCGCGAGCGCGATCCGGCGCGTGAAACATGGGATGGCAAACGGGCCGGGCCGGAAGGCGCCGTGCGCGATTTCGGCGCCGACGATGCGTTTCCCATCAATGACATCGACGACATCCTTCCCGGACTGATGGAGAACTGCTCACGCGTCTATTACACGATGGGCCTGCACCAGGAATTCGATCAGCGGGTGATCGGCTGGGTGAACACGCTCAAGGGGCAGGGCCGAACCGGCGTGCATCCTCCGCAGGAGTTCGTGGCGCTCGATCATCTGCTGCACGACATGCGTCTATACAAATCCCGTCCGGAGCTGGACGCGATGCGCGCGTCGGCGCGAATCGCCGTGGCCGCCCATGAGCGGGCGATGAAGTTCGTCGAGCCCGGTCGCAAGGAATACCAGGTCATGGCCGAGCTGCTGCACGAGTTTCGGATGAACGATGCGGATATCTCGTATCACCCCATCGTCGGCGGCGGCGCGAATACCTGCATCCTGCACTATCACGAGAATTCGGAAGAGCTGCGCGACGGCGATCTGTTGTTGATCGACGCCGGCTGCGAATACGAGCTGTACGCCTCGGACATCACGCGCACCTTTCCGGTCGGCGGCCGGTTCACGCCCGAGCAGCGGGCCGTGTATGAGGTCGTGTTGGAGGCGCAGCACGCCGCCATCGAGAAGACTCAGCCCGGCAATCACTGGAACGAGCCGCACGAGGCCGCGGTGAAGGCGATCACTCAAGGCCTGGTGAAGCTCGGTCTGTTGAAGGGCAAGGTGCCGAATCTGATCAAGGAAGGCGCCTATCGCCGCTTCTACATGCACCGGACCGGGCATTGGCTGGGCATGGATGTGCACGATGTCGGCGACTACAAGATCGGCGATCAATGGCGCGTGCTCGAGCCGGGCATGGCCATGACGGTCGAGCCGGGAATTTATATTCCGGCGGGCAGCAAGGGCGTGCCCAAGCGCTGGTGGAACATCGGCGTGCGTATCGAGGACGACGTGGTCGTCACCAAGGACGGCAATGAGGTGCTCACGGCGGCGCTGGTCAAAGATGCCGACGACATCGAAAGATTGATGAACGCATGAGCGACTCCGACTCCAGTGCCTTGTCCGTCGACGTCGCCATTGCCGGGGGCGGACTGGTCGGTGCGAGCCTGGCGCTCGCACTGGCGCAGCTGCGGCTCAAAGTCGCGCTGATCGAGGCGGCGCCGTTCGGTGCCGTCGATCAACCGAGCTTCGACGATCGCAGCACCGCGATATCCAACGGCAGTCGACGCATTTTCGAAGCGCTCGGGGTGTGGCCATTGATCGAGCGCGAGGCCACCGCGATCCGGCGCATTCATGTTTCCGATCAGGGCCGCTTTGGCTTCACGCGCATCGATGCGAGGGAACAGGGGCTGAGTGCGCTCGGCTACGTGGTCGTCAATCGCGTCATGGGCGCGGCCTTGTGGCGTCGGCTGAAGGCCGAGTCGTCCATTACGGTGCTCGCGCCGGCCAAAGTTCAATCGATGCACTTACAACAGCATGCTCAGCGCATCGAGTGTGCGATGGATGATGGCGTGCGTGTGGTGGAGGCGAAGCTCGCGATCGCCGCCGACGGCGCTCGTTCCACCTTGCGGCAGTCCGCGGGTATCAGCTCGAGCACTTGGGATTACGAACAGGTGGCGCTGGTCAGCAACGTCCTGTCGCAGCACTTCCACGATCACGTCGCGTACGAGCGTTTCACCAACGCGGGGCCGTTGGCCTTGTTGCCGTTGACGGAAGGTCGGCTGGGCGTGGTCTGGACCTTCCGACCCGACACTGCCAAAGAAATGACGGCCCTGAGCGATGCCGAATTCCTGGCGCGCTTGCAGGACACATTCGGGTTTCGTCTCGGTCGCTTCACTCGGGTCGGGCAGCGGCAGTTATATCCATTGTCGTTGACCCGTTCCGATGAATACGTCGCCGAGCGTCTCGCCATCGTCGGTAACGCCGCTCAGACGCTGCATCCGATCGCGGGGCAGGGATTCAATCTCGGTTTGCGGGATGCCGTGAGCCTGGCGGAGGTGCTTGCGGACCGGCTCGCGCATGCCGGCGAAGCGTTCGACGCCGGCGATGGTATGTGGCTGCAACGGTATCGCGAATGGCGCGCAGCCGATCGCAGCAACATCGTGCGTTTCACCGATGGGCTGGTGAGGGTGTTCTCCCAACCGTTCGGTCCCATCAAGCTGCTGCGGAATGCGGGCATGCTGGCGTTCGATCTGATGCCCGCCGCGAAGGATGCGTTATCGCAGTTGTCGTTGGGAGCCGCCGGTCGGGTGCCACGTCTGGCGCGCGGCGCTCCGTTGAGCGAGCCATGAAAACAGGCTTTCACATTCTGGTCATTGGCGGTGGCATGGTCGGCGCGTGTGTCGCCGCGCTGGCTGCCAGTCATCGTGATTTTGCCGACCTGCGAATTGCCGTGCTGGAGGCGCATCCGCCGACGATGCCGCCTCCCGATGCGGTCGACGACATCGATCTGCGCGTCTCCGCGATTTCACGCGCGTCGGAGCGCATTCTGAGCGAGATCGGTGCGTGGCAGTCGATACCGCGCCAACACGTCTGTGCGTACGACGACATGTGCGTATGGGACGCTGCCGGCAAGCCGCGCGGTCCGGGTTCGATTCATTTCTCCGCCAGCGAATCGGGGGAACCGAATCTCGGCTACATCGTCGAGAACCGCCGGGTGCTGTGGTCGATCTATGACTGCGCTGCCTTCCGGAATCGTGTGACCTTGCTTCGGGGCGAGCTGACCGGGCTCGAGTTCGAGGACGAACATGCCGCCGCGATCCTCAGCGACGGGCGTCGTATCGAAGCGGCGCTGATCGTGGCATCGGATGGCTCAGGCTCATTGAGCCGCAAGCTCGCCGGCATCGAGACGCGCGGTTGGGATTACGACCAGCGCGCTTTCGTTACTCACGTCCGCACCGAGCATCCGCATGCGCGCACGGCGTGGCAGAGGTTTTTGCCCGATGGGCCGATCGCGTTCCTGCCGCTCGCGGACGGACGCAGCTCCATCGTGTGGACCTCGACGCCCAAACATGCCGAACGCCTGGTGACCGAAGCGCCCGAGCAAGTCGCGATCGAGTTGGCTCAGGCCATCGACAACACGCTCGGCAAGATCGAGCTGGCCGGCCCGCGGGGACAGTTTCCTTTGCGACTGACGCACGCCAAAGATTATTGCCGCGAGCGATTCGTGTTGGTCGGAGACGCGGCCCATGCCATCCATCCTCTTGCAGGGCAGGGTGTGAATCTCGGCTTCCTGGACAGCGCCGCGCTGGTAGAAGTGTTGGCGGAGGAGTTGGAGGACGGACTGTCGCCGGCCGCTATCGGTGAGCGCCGCGTCCTGCGTCGATACGAGCGCTGGCGTAAGAGCGAGAACACGGTGGCGCTCGGGCTGGTCGATGGGTTGAACAAATTGTTCGGCAGTCGTGCCGATATGCTCGGTTGGGCGCGCCGCACCGGCCTGAGCATGCTCGACGGCAGTCTGCTCGCCAAACGTTTCCTGATGGGGCGTGCGCTCGGAATTCGCGGCGCGGCGCCGGCGCTGGTTCGCTCGCATCGTTAGCACGCGTCAACTGAACGGACGCAAGTCACTAGGGTGGGTCGGGATGCAAAGCACGCTGTTCATCCAATCCCCGCCGGTGCTGGGCAACCAGTATGGCGACGATGCCTTTTTGCGTGGCTATTTGCAGCGGCGGCTGCCGGCCGAGATGTTGTCTGAGATCGAACCGTCGCTGACCGAGCTGGGCGCACTGGCAGGCGGCGAGTTATATCGACTGCAACTCGATGACCGGCTCAACGAGCCGACACTCACGCAATGGGATGCGTGGGGCAATCGCGTCGATCGCATCGAGGTCTCGCCGCTGTGGAGGCGAGCCGCCGAGATCGCGGCAAGCCAGGGCCTCATCGCGATCCCCTACGAACGCCGTCATGGCCGTTATTCGCGAATCCATCAGTTCGCGGCGGTGTATCTATTCCATGCATCGTCGGATGTTTATACCTGCCCATTGGCCATGACCGACGGTGCCGCGCGCACGCTGACCGTTTCGGCCAATCGGGCGCTCATCGATCGCGCGGTCGGCCGCTTGACCAGTCGCGATCCGGCGCGAGCCTGGACGTCCGGTCAATGGATGACCGAATCGACGGGCGGCTCGGATGTCGGGGCCTCACTGACCCAAGCCGTGCGCGACGAGTCCGGAGCATGGCGTTTGTACGGCAAGAAGTGGTTCACCTCGGCCATAACGTCACAAATGGCGCTCACGCTGGCGCGTCCCGAAGGCAACGGCCCCGGCGGCAGCGGTCTTGCCATGTTCTATGTCGAGACTCACAACGACGACGGCAGCTTGAACGGCATCCGCGTCGAACGGTTGAAGGACAAGCTGGGGACGCGCAAGGTCCCGACGGCCGAGCTCACATTGGACGGTGCGCGTGCGGTGCTGGTCGGCGACACCCGACATGGCACTCGAAACATCGAACCCATGCTGACCGTGACGCGCGCCTGGAACAGCGTGACATCGGTCAGTTTCATGCGTCGGGCGATGGCACTGGCGCGGGCCTATGCCAGTCAGCGACGCGCATTCGGCGCGAAGTTGAATGAGCTTCCCCTGCACGTCGATACGCTGGCCGGGCTGGAGGCGGAAACGCGCGGCGCATTCCTGCTGGCATTCGAGCTGGTCGAGCTGATCGGGCGGCAGGAGGCCGGCGAGATCGACGATGCGCAGCGGGCGCTGCTTCGAGTGATCACCCCCATCGCGAAGCTGCTGACCGCCAGACAAGCCGTCAACGTCGTGAGCGAATGCATCGAAGCGTTCGGCGGGGCCGGTTATGTCGAAGATACCGGTCTGCCGATGCTGTTACGTGACGCCCAGGTGTTGCCGATCTGGGAAGGAACCACCAACGTGCTGGCACTGGATACGGTGTTGCGTGGGGAGCTCGGCGTCGGATTGCCAGCATTGCGACAACGCATTCAGCAAGGTATCTCAGCGCCTGCCGACGCTCGCCTGGCCAGGGCCGGCCAGCAGGCATTGGCAGCGGTCGAGCATGTGTCGAGCTGGTTGAGTCACAATGACGACCCGCGCCGCCTGCAGGCCAACGCCCGCCGGCTGGCGATGACACTGGGGCGCGCGCTGGAGCTCGCGTTGCTGGTCGAGCATGGTGACGTGGCTGCAGCTGGCCGGTTCGCCGCCGCGCCCGTGGATTTGCTGGTCGATATCAATAGCGAAGATTCCGCCCGCCTGATCGAATGAACAATCGTCACATCTATGTGCTGTCAGCGGTGCTGGCGCTGATCGGCTTGGCGCTGTTTGCGTACAAGTCGCAAGTGCTCGGCTTTCCGCTCCAGCCGCAGGAACAGACGCGCGTCTGGACCGTCGAGGCGGCGGTGCGCTTCGACCCCGGACCGGCGGCGGTCAAGGCGACCCTGCGCATTCCCAATCTGACGCCGGGCTTTTCCATCCTCGACGAGAATTTCATTTCGCGCGGTTTCGGCCACGCGACCCGCAGCGCGCCGGCGGGGCGCGAATCGCAATGGACGCTGCGTGAGGCCACCGGGCCGCAAACGCTGTACTACCGGGCGCAGGTGTATCGCGATGCCAGCCGCATCGCCGAGGACACGACGCCGCCGTTTCCCGAGAAGCCGGTGCTCGACGAGCCGTCGCGTATCGCCATGGAAGGTTTGATCGCCGAAGTGCGGCGGCAATCGGCGGACGTGGCGAGCTTCACGACCGAGCTGCTTCGCCATATCAATCACGCCGAGCGCGATCCGTACGTCAGCCTGTTCATGAGCCGGGGCAGCGCGACCGCCGATGCGGCGGGATTGGCGACCATCTTCCTGGCCGGTGCGCAGATTCCGGCGCGTATCGCGCACGGTATCCAGCTGCGGAACATCACCGGGCCGGTGCAATCCCAACAACTGCTGGAAGTGCACGACGGCGTGCAATGGTTGTACTTCGATCCCAAGACGCTGGAGCAGGGCTTGCCGCCGGACTTTCTGATCTGGTGGCGCGGCGATGAGCCGATTGCCAGCCTCGAAGGCGGCAGCAATCTGGATGTGACGCTCGCGGTTCAGCAGAACCTGCTCGACTCGATCGTGGTCGCCGAACGTCGGGCCGAGCTGACCGGCTCGCACGCCATGGACTTCTCGTTGTTCTCGCTACCGATTGCGACCCAGGCCGTGTACGCCGTGCTGATGATGATTCCGATCGGCGCGCTGGTGATCATGTTCCTGCGCAACTTCATCGGCGTGAAGACGTTCGGCACGTTCATGCCGGTGCTGGTCGCGCTGGCGTTCCGCGAGACCCGGCTGCTCTGGGGCATCGTGTTGTTCGCGGTCATCGTCTCGCTGGGACTGTTGATCCGGTTCTATCTGGAGAAGCTGCGCCTGTTGCTGGTGCCACGGTTGACCACCGTGCTCACGGTCGTCGTGTTGCTGATGATGGGCATCAGCGTGCTGAGTCAGAAGCTGGAGTTGCAGCCGGGGCTGTCGATCGCGCTGTTCCCCATGGTCATTCTGTCGATGACCATCGAGCGCATGTCCATCGTTTGGGAAGAGCGTGGCGCCTCGGAGGCGATCCAGGAAGGCATCGGCAGTCTCGTGGTCGCCGCGGTCGCTTACGTCGTCATGGGCATCGCGTGGCTGGAACACTTGATCTTCGTGTTCCCCGAGCTGTTGCTGCTGGTGATCGCGGTGTCGCTGCTGGCCGGCCGTTACACCGGTTATCGACTGCTCGAGCTTCGGCGCTTCAAAGCGTTGGCACCCTCGCGGAGCGGGCCGTAGTGTTCGGCCGGTATCGCGGACTGAGCGACGAAGGCGTGCTTGGTCTCAACAAGCGCAACGGCGATTACATTCTTCGCTTCAATCCGCGGCGACTGTATCCGCTGGTCGACGACAAGTTGAAAACCAAACGACTGGCGCTCGCCGCGGGAATCGCGGTTCCCCAGTTGTATGGAGTGATCGAGACTCAGCATGACATCCGGCGTCTGCCGGAGATCGTGAAGGATCATCCGGAGTTCGCGCTCAAGCCGGCGCACGGCAGCGCGGGCGACGGGATCGTCGTGATCTCGGGGCGCAGCTCGCAGCGCTATCGGACCATCAGCGGCACCTTGCTGGACGACGATTTCCTGTATCACCACCTTTCGAACGCCATCAATGGCCAGTTCAGTCTGGGCGGCGTGCAGGACGTGGTGATCGTCGAATACATGGTGCGTTTCTCGCCGCTGTTCGAGCGCATCAGCTATCTGGGCGTGCCGGACATTCGGGTGATCGTGTATCGCGGCTTCCCGATCATGTCGATGGTGCGCCTGCCGACGCGTCAGTCGCACGGCAAAGCGAATCTGCATCAAGGCGCCGTCGGCGCAGGCATCGATCTGGCCACCGGTGTGACATTGGACGGCGTGGTCGGAACGCAGGTGGTCACTCACCATCCCGATACCACGCATGCGATTTCCGGCCTGAAAATTCCCGACTGGGATGTGATCCTGGATATTTCGGCGCGCTGCTATGAGCTCACCGGCATGGGCTACATCGGCGTCGACGTGGTGCTCGATCGCGATCTGGGCCCGCTGGTGCTGGAGCTGAATGCCCGCCCGGGGCTGGCGATTCAGATCGCCAATCGGCAGGGGCTGTTACGTCGTTTGAAAATTTGCGACGAGCGCGCCAACTTCTCCGCGTCGCCCGCCGAGCGCATCGCGTTCGCGCAGCGCGAGTTCCGGCACCCGGTGGGGCCGGTGCTGGCGACGGATGCGATTCCCGTTGTCGCTTAGTTACGGCGCGTTACGTGGATCCGAGCCGGGCTGAGGCGGATTCCACTTGGTCTTCGGTGCCGGAATATCCACCGAGGTGAAAAACCCCGCCGAAGTTCTGATCGTCACTTTCGCCGGGCGGCAGGTGAAGTCCCGGAGGTCGAGGCGCATCGAGTGCGTGAACTCCTGCCGGGCGTGGTCATCGGGCTGGTCGTCCACCAGCAAGCCGAGAATCTGCATCCGCTCATCGTCGAGCCTGGTGCACTTGTCCCATTCCACCTTGAACTGATGATCCGGGTTCGTGCCCCGGTAGGCGATGGTCATGACCAGCTGATCCTTCGGCGCGTCGTAGCTCAAACGGGTCACTGAAATCGCCAGCGCGGGAGCGATGTAGAGCAGGGCGGCGATGCATGCCACGAGGCGGCTCAACGTAGCGCGGCGCATGTGAGTTCTCCCGCTAAGTGCGTGGTAGCGCATCCACCTTGGCGGCGCAGATGAAATCGTTCTGCGACAGTCCGCCGATGGCGTGCGTGTTATAGGTCATTCGACAATAACCGTAGCCGACTTCCAGGTCGGGATGATGATCTTCGGCGTTCGCGATGTGAGCGACCGCGTTCACGAAACTCATCGCATGATAGAAGTTTCGGAATTTCCACTCGCCGCGGATGCTGCGTCCGTCGGCGGCGAGCTTCCAGGTCTCGCTGAGCTGCTTCATCAACGCTTGCGCTTCGTTCAGCGACAGCGGCGCGACGCCGCCTTCGCAGGGCTTGCAGCGTTGTTCAGCGAGCGAGCTCACGCCGTCTCTCTCCGCGCATAGGTCCTGGCGATGTAGTCCTCGACCAGCGACTGGAACTCCTCGGCGATGCGCTCGCCCTTGAGCGTCGGACCTTTCTCGCCATCGACATAGACCGGCGCCACCGGCCGCTCGCCCGTGCCGGGCAGGCTGATGCCGATGTTGGCGTGCTTGCTCTCGCCGGGGCCATTCACGACGCAGCCCATGACGGCGACGGTCATGTCTTCGACGCCGACGAATTGTTTGCGCCATTCCGGCATCTGGTGCCGGATGTGAGATTGAATCTTCTGCGCCAGCTCCTGGAAATACGTCGACGTGGTGCGGCCGCAGCCCGGGCACGCGACCACCATGGGCATGAACGAGCGCAGCCCCATCGTTTGCAGGATTTCCTGGGCGACGATGACTTCCTGGGTGCGGTCGCCGCCAGGCTCGGGCGTGAGCGACACGCGAATGGTGTCGCCGATGCCTTCTTGCAGCAGGACCGCCATGCCGGCAGTGGAAGCGACGATGCCTTTGGAGCCCATGCCGGCTTCGGTCAGGCCGAGGTGGAGCGCGTAATCGCAACGTTTGGCCAAATTGCGATACACCGAGATCAGGTCCTGCACGCCGCTGACCTTGCAGGAAATCACGATGCGATTGGAGCCGAGGCCCAGCTCTTCGGCGCGCTTGGCGGATTCCAGCGCCGAGACGACCAGTGCCTCGCGCGTGACATCGCGAGCGTCCATCGGCTCCGCGGATTTGGAGTTCTCGTCCATGAGCCGCGTCAACAGATCCTGATCGAGGCTGCCCCAGTTCACGCCGATGCGCACGGGCTTGTCGTTGCGGGTCGCCACTTCGATCATTTCGGCGAATTGCGGGTCGCGCTTGCTGCCGCGACCGACGTTGCCCGGGTTGATCCGATATTTCGCCAGCGCCTCGGCGCAGGCAGGGTGGGCCTTGAGCAGTTTATGACCGTTGAAATGGAAGTCGCCGACGATGGGCACGTGAATGCCCATTTGAGCGAGCCGGTCACGAATGTGCGGCACGGCCGCGGCGGCTTCGTCGGTGTTGACAGTAACGCGCACCAGCTCGGAGCCGGCGCGAGCCAGGGCTTTGATCTGCTGGGTGGTCGATTCGATATCGGCGGTGTCGGTGTTGGTCATCGATTGCACGACGACCGGGGCGGGACCGCCGACAGTGACGGAGCCGATACGAACGGGGATGGAATGACGTCGGATGGGGCGCATAGAGGCGTTATTGTAACGCTTCGCGCACCGAACACCGTCTTCGGCTACCATACGCGCACCCATCGCAAGGCACGGCCGGAGAGAGCGGGATCGACCCCGCCGCCGAAGGCGCAACCGCCCGGAAACGCTCAGGCAAATGAACGGCGTGCACTGTGGACCGGGCGGAGCTCCGCCCCCCACTCGGCGGGCTCTGGAGAGTAATCGTCGTCTCGGCCCGGTGGCAGGTCGGCGGTTCACCGAAGGGGAGAGGCGCCGACCCTCATTCATTGGGAATGGGTCGGGCCGGATCTCTCAGGTCGCAGGACAGAGGGGCGTTGAACGATGATTCGTTCGGCGCGGACCTTTTCACCTGACTTTCGGCCAATCCGGAGCAATCGATGGGCTTCAAGACTCCTCTGTACGACACACACGTCGCCGCCGGCGCCCGCATGGTCGATTTCGGCGGCTGGGACATGCCGGTCAACTACGGCTCCCAGATCGAAGAGCACCACGCCGTGCGTCGCGACGCCGGCATGTTCGACGTTTCCCACATGCTCATCGCCGATGTCACCGGCGCGCGCGTGCGCGAGTATCTGCGCTACCTGCTAGCCAACGACGTTGCCAAGCTCAAGGATTCAGGCAAAGCCCTTTACAGCTGCATGCTGAACGAGAGCGGCGGGGTGGTCGACGACCTCATCGTCTATTTCATCAACGAATCCTGGTTTCGCCTGGTCGTCAACGCCGGCACGCGCGACAAGGACATCGCGTGGCTGAAGCGCTTCTCGGAGAAGTTCGGCGTCGACATCAAGCCGCGCACCGATCTGGCGATGATCGCCGTGCAAGGTCCGAATGCCCGCGCGAAAGCCGCGACGCTGATCGGCAAGTACGCCGACGAAGCGCTGCAATTGAAGACGTTCGTCGGGCGTGAGCTGGGCCAATATTTCATCGCCCGCACCGGTTACACCGGCGAAGACGGCTGGGAAGTCATGTTGCCGGTGGGCGAAGCGCCGAAGTTCTGGAGCGATCTGAAGGCGGCTGGCGTCGCACAGTGCGGCCTGGGTGCGCGCGACACGCTGCGGCTCGAAGCAGGCATGAATCTGTACGGCAACGACATGGATGAAAACCAGTCGCCGCTCGAATCCGGTCTGACCTGGACCGTGGCGTTCGATCCGCCGGAACGTGATTTCGTCGGCCGGGCCGCGCTCGATGCGCAGCGCGCGGCGGGCGTGAAGCGCAAGCTCGTCGGTTTGATTCTCGACGATCGCGGCGTACTGCGCGGTCATCAGCGAGTCGTTACTCCTGCCGGCGACGGCGAGCTCACCAGCGGCACGTTCTCCCCGACGATGGAGAAATCCATCGGCTTCGCGCGGGTGCCGGTGGCGACGGGCGAGCGCGTCGAGGTCGACATTCGCGGGAAGTTGTTACCGGCGCGCGTCGTGAAATTTCCGTTCGTGCGCAACGGCAAGCCGCTGGTTTCGTAACTACGACACGGATTCCGTGCCGGCCTGACACAGATTTCGAACATTCGAGTTTTCCGATTCATTTTCGCTTTGTCATTGAGGGCATCGTCATGTCGAACATTCCCGCCGACCTGAAATATCTGGATTCGCACGAGTGGGCGCGCGTCGAAAGCGACGGCACGGTCACCATCGGCATCTCCGACCACGCGCAGGGCGCGCTGGGCGATCTGGTGTTCGTCGAAGTGCCGGAAGTGGGCAAGTCGTTGAGCAAGGGCGGCGCCGCCGCGGTCGTCGAGTCGGTCAAGGCCGCTTCCGATGTTTATAGCCCGGTGTCCGGCGAAGTGGTCGCCGCGAACGAGGCGCTGAGCGGCTCGCCCGAGCTGGTCAACAGCGATCCGTATGGCGCGGGCTGGCTGTTCAAGATCAAGCCGAGCAACAACAGCGAGCTGCAACAGCTGCTCGACGCCAAGGCCTACGAGAAGGTCGTCGCCGACGCCGCCCACTGAGTGCCGCCATGCCGTTCATTCCTCATACCGAAACCGAGATCGGCGAGATGCTGGCCACCATCGGCGCGCCCAGCATCGATGCGCTGTTCGATGAAATCCCGGCGGCGCTGCGGATCAAATCGCTCGCCGCGATTCCCGATGCACTGAGCGAAATGGAAGTCGGGCGCCTCATGCAGGCGCGCGCTCAGCAGGACGGTCGTCCGCTGAACTTCCTGGGCGCCGGCGCTTACGAGCATCACATTCCCGCCGCGGTCTGGGCGATCGTCACGCGCGGTGAGTTCTACAGCGCGTACACGCCGTATCAAGCCGAAGCGAGCCAGGGCACGCTGCAGCTGCTGTACGAATACCAGACCATGATGAGCAGCCTGACGGGCATGGAAGTCTCGAACGCGTCGCTGTACGACGGCGCGTCGGCGCTCGCCGAAGCCTGCTTGATGGCGGTGCGTGCGCATCGCAAGTCAAAGTCGGCGCGCATCGTGGTGCCGTCGACTGTGAATCCGACGTATCTGTCCGTGTCGCGCGCCGTGGTCGAAGGTCAGAACCTGAGCTTCACGGTGCTGCCGTACGAGCAGGGCAAAGGCACGCTGCAGTTCTCGAAGCTCGAAGCGCTCAAGGGCGAGGACCTCACGGCCGTCGTGATCCAGCAGCCGAACTTCTTCGGCTTGATGGAAGACGTCGATGCGATCACCGATTGGGCGCACGCCAACAATGCGCTGGTGATCGCGGTCGTGAACCCGCTGTCGCTGGCATTGTTCAAGCCGCCGGGCGAGTGGGGCACCAAAGGCGTCGATATCGTCGTCGGCGACGGTCAGCCGCTGGGTGTGCCGCTGTCTTCGGGCGGGCCGTATTTCGGCTTCATGACCACACGCATGGAACATGTGCGCCAGATGCCGGGACGAATCATCGGTCGCACCGTCGACCTCGACGGCAAGCAGGGCTTCACGCTGACGCTGCAGGCTCGCGAACAACACATTCGCCGCAGCAAGGCGACCTCGAACATCTGCACCAACCAGGGTCTGCTGGTGACCGCGGCGACGATTCACATGTCGCTGCTCGGTGCCGCTGGCCTGGAGTCGGTCGCGGCGACTTCGCAACGGCAGACGAGCAAGCTGGTCGAGAAGCTCACGCGCATCCCCGGCGTGAAAGTCGTCTTCGACGGTTACCGTTTTCATGAAGCTGTGTTACAGCTGCCAACCAACGTGAGCGATGTGCTCGACGCCTTGGCCAAACGCAATATCGTCGGTGGACTGGATTTGTCGAAGTTCTATCCCGAGCTGGGCAACGCGCTGCTGGTGTGTGCGACGGAAACGCGCACCGATGCGGATTTGGATGCGTATGCCGCCGCCTTGGCCGACGTTCTGGAGCGCAAGCCGTGAGCCACATCACTGAACCGTTGATTTTCAAACATTCGCGCTCGGGGCGCAGCGCCGTCGGCCAGTATCCGCAAGGTGCTTCCGCCGAGGTGCCGGAGAAGTTTCGTCGTCGCAAGCGCGCCGCGCTGCCGGAAGTGTCCGAGCTGCAGGCCGTGCGTCATTTCACACGCCTGTCGCAGTTGAACTTCTCGATCGACACGCATTTCTACCCGCTCGGCTCGTGCACGATGAAGTACAACCCGCGCGCGTGTAATGCGTTCGCGATGCTGCCTGAATTTCTAGGTCGCCATCCGCTGGCGCCGAATTCGGTCAGCCAGGGTTTCCTGTCGTGCCTGTACGAGCTGCAGGAGATGCTCAAGGAAGTCACCGGCATGAAGGGCGTGTCGCTCACGCCGATGGCCGGCGCACAAGGTGAATTCGCCGGCGTTGCGATGATTCGTGCGTATCACCGCGCACGCAACGATCTGGAACGCACCGAAATCATCGTCCCCGATGCCGCGCACGGCACGAATCCGGCGACCGCGACCATGTGCGGTTGTACGGTCGTCGAGATTCCTTCGCTGCCGAACGGCGATATCGACATCGATGCGCTCAAGGGCGCGCTGGGTCCGAAGACGGCCGGCATCATGCTGACCAATCCGTCGACCTTGGGTGTGTTCGAACGTCGCATTCAAGAAGTCGCCAAGCTGGTCCACGAGGCCGGCGGTCTGCTGTATTACGACGGCGCCAACCTCAACGCCATTCTCGGCAAGGTGCGCCCGGGCGACATGGGCTTCGACGTGATTCACATGAACCTGCACAAGACCTTCTCGACGCCGCACGGCGGCGGCGGTCCGGGGTCGGGTGCGGTCGGCGTCGGGCAGCGTTTGCTGCCGTTCCTGCCCATTCCCACCGTGGGCAAGGACGGAGACACGTATCGCTGGCTGGATGAGAAGGACGTGCCGCAGACCATCGGTCGCTTGTCCGCGTTCATGGGCAACGCCGGCGTGCTGTTGCGAGCGTATGTCTACATGCGCATGCTCGGCCGCGAAGGCATGCACCGGGTCGCGGAATTTTCGGCGCTCAACGCCAACTATCTGCTGGCCCGCCTGAAGAAGGCCGGCTTCGATCCGGCGTACCCGGAGCGTCGCGCCAGCCACGAGTTCATCATCACCATGAAGCGCCAGGCCAAGGAGCTGGGCGTGACCGCCATGGACTTCGCCAAACGTCTGCTCGACTATGGCTTCCATGCGCCGACCACGTACTTTCCTTTGCTGGTGCCGGAATGCTTGTTGATCGAGCCCACCGAGACCGAGGCCAAGGAGGAGCTGGATGCGTTCGTGGACGCATTGATCGCGATTCAGGCCGAGGCCGAGCAGGACGCGGCCAAGGTCAAGGGCGCTCCCTATAATCTGCCGGTCCGGCGCCTCGACGACGTGCGAGCCGCCAAGCAACTCGATCTGACCTACGGAATGAGAAGTACTGAATGACAATAACAGAGCGCCCCAAGCTCGCCGGCATGCGCCGGCTGTTGCTCGCATTCGTGAATTCATGGAAGGGTTTCCGGGGCGCGTTCCGTAGTGAAGCGGCGTTCAGGCAGGAAGTGGCCCTGGCGGTGGTGTTGCTGCCGCTGGGCACCTACCTCGGCAAGACGCCTGTCGAAAAAGCCTTACTGGTCAGCTCGGTGCTGCTGGTGTTGATCGTGGAGCTGCTCAACACCGGCATAGAGACCGTGGTCGACCGCATCGGGCTGGAGCGCCACGAGCTGTCCGGGCTGGCCAAGGACGTCGGCTCGACCGCCGTGCTGCTATCCTTCGGCGTCCTGATCGTGATCTGGGGGTTCCTGCTGCTGGGCTGACCGGCCCGGCCCGCCGCCCCGGCGGTGGGCGAGCAGCAGTTGTGAACCTTCGGTCGCGGCTTCTTCAACAGCCACGAAACGCGGTTCACTCATGCATAGAACTCTCGCCGTTGCCGGACTGCTGCTGCTCGCTTCTCTGCCCTCGCACTCCCAGACTGCCGACTCGGCTTCTGCCCCCGCCGGCTCCCCGGTGCCGCCCGCCGCGGTGCCGGTTCCCGATGTCGAAGATTCCCGCTGGACCCGTACGCTCGAGCGCGTCGCCAGCGGCGTCGTCACCATCCAGGTCGATCTGGCCCGCGCCTTCGACACTGAATGGAATATGTCGAGCCAGGCGACCGGCTTCGTCGTCGACGCTCAGCGCGGCCTGATTCTCACCAACCGTCACGTCGTGACGCCGGGCCCGGTGACCGCCACGGCGGTGTTTCTGAACCGCGAGGAAGTCACGTTGTATCCGGTGTATCGCGATCCGGTGCACGATTTCGGCTTCTATCGCTACGACCCGTCCAAGCTGCGCTTCATCAAGCCCACCGAGTTGAAGCTGTATCCGCAGGGCGCCCAGGTCGGTCGCGAGATTCGGGTCATCGGCAACGATGCCGGCGAACAGCTTTCGATTCTGGCGGGCACGCTGGCGCGCCTGGATCGCGAGGCCCCGAACTACGGCCTCGGTAAGTACAACGACTTCAACACGTTTTATTACCAGGCGGCGTCGAGCACCTCGGGTGGCTCTTCCGGCTCACCGGTGATCGATATCGACGGTCGCGTGCTGGCGCTGAACGCGGGCGGCAGCTCGGCGGCCGCGTCCAGCTTCTATCTGCCGCTGGACCGTGTGACGCGCGCCTTGGAAGCGATTCAGAAGAACAAGCCGGTCGCGCGCGGCACGCTGCAAACCGTGTTCAATTACACGCCGTTCGACGAAGTGCGTCGCCTCGGCCTGCGCAATGAATCCGAGATCGAAGTACGCAAGAAGTTTCCGAACAGCGTCGGCATGCTGGTCGTCTCGGAAGTGCAGCGAGGCTCGGCCGCCGAGAACGTGCTCGAGCCGGGTGACGTTCTGGTTCGCATCAACGGCCAGCTCACCGCCGACTTCTCGCTGCTCGCCAGCACGCTCGACGATGGTGTCGGCAAAACCGTGAAGCTGACGATCGAGCGCGGCGGTCAGACGATCGAGCGCGAGCTGCCCATCCAGAACATGTACGAAGTGATGCCGGACGAGTTCCTCGAGTTCGGCGACGCGATCGTTCACAACCTGTCCTGGCAGCAGGCACGTCACATCAATGTTCCGATCAAGGGCGTGTATGTCGCCAATCCCGGCTATGTGCTCGGTGCAGCCGGCGTGCCGCGCGGTGCTGTGATCAGCGAGGCCGGTGGCACGGACATCGGCGGTCTCGGCGATCTGGAAGGAGCGCTGTCGAAACTCGGCGATGGTGAGCGCATCACGTTGCGCTTCTTCACGATCGACGATCCCAAGACCGCGCAATGGCGCAGTATCCGCATGGATCGTCGCTGGTTCCCGGCGCGCGTCTGTAAGCGCGACGACAAACAAGGCACCTGGCCTTGCACGCCGTGGGGCCTCGACGGCGTCGCGAAGACGCCGGAGCCCGCCACCACGACGTTTGCGAAGACCGCGGACCCGCTGATCAACAAGCTCGCGCCGTCGCTCGTGCTGGTGAACTTCGACATGCCGTATTCCGTGTCGGGCATCACCGAGCGCAGCTATTACGGCACCGGTTTGATCGTGGACGCCGAGCGCGGCCTGGTGATCGTCGATCGCAATACCGTGCCGGCGCCGCTGGGCGATGTGCGTCTCACCTTCGCGGGCTCGATCGAAGTGCCCGGGCGCGTCGAGTACATCCATCCCTTGCACAACATCGCCGCGATTTCCTACGACCCGAAGCTGATCGGCGCGACGCCCGCCAAGAGCGCGACTTTGAAATCGGTCGACGTCCAGCCGGGGCAGGAAGTCTGGGCCGTCGGCATGCGCGCCGATGGCAAGGTCCAATCGCGCTCGGCCACGGTCGCGTCGGTGGACCCTGTGGGATTCCCTCTGTCGCGCACGCTGCAGTTCCGCGAGTCGAATCTGGAAACTATCTCCCTGGTCAATGGACCGGCCGATTACGACGGTGTGTTGGTCGACAAGACCGGTGCCGTGATCGCGACCTGGGCCAGCTTCGCGTATGAAGCCGGTCGTGAGGTCGCGCAGGAAAATCGCGGCATCTCGGCCGAGCTGCTTCAGGAGATGCTGCCGTTGGTGCGCGAGGGGCGCGCGTTGCATTCGCTCGAAGCCGAATTGCAGCCGGTGCCTCTGGCGGTGGCGCGCAAGCAGGATTTGCCGGATGACTGGATCCGCCGTCTGGAACAACACAGCCCCGAGCGCCGTCAGGTACTCAGCGTCGTGCGCATGGTGGGTGGCTCACCCGCGGACGGACTGCTCCGCTCGGGCGATCTGATTCTGGACATCGACGGCGCCATCGTGAATCGCTTCCGTGAAGTGGAGCGAAGCGTGCAGAAGCCGTCGGTGCGAGTGACCGTCTGGCGTGACAAAGGCGTGCAGGTGATCGAGGTGCCGACCGTGGAGCTCGGCGGCCGCGATCTCGATCGCATCGTCGTGTGGGCCGGGGCGGTATTGCAGAAGCCGCACCGTGCGCTGGCGGCCCAGCGCGGGATCGAGCCCGACGGCGTGTTCGTTGCGTACTTCTCGTATGGCTCGCCTGCCACGCGATATCAGCTGTGGGCCGGACGTCGCATCGTCGAGGTGGACGGCAAGCCCGTCGCCGATCTGGATCAGTTCATCCAGGCGGTCAGCGGTCGCGAGGACCGCAGCTCGCTCAGACTGCGGACTGTGACCTGGAACGGATCGGTCGAAGTGATGACACTGAAGCTCGACAAGCGATTCTGGCCGACCTACGAGCTGCGCCGGACGGCACAGGGATGGACCCGGACGGCGCTCGAATAAGACCGTTCGTCGCGCGCGACCAACGGGCCGGAGCCCTCTTGCTATCATTGCGCCCATGGCTATAGGACGAGTTTTACAACAGGAAATCCAGGAGGCCGTCGAAGCGCTTCGCGCCGGCGAGCTCGTGGCGTTTCCTACCGAGACGGTGTACGGCCTGGGCGCGAACGCCAACAATCCAGACGCGGTGCGTAAGATTTTCCGCGTCAAGGGTCGGCCGTCGACGCATCCGGTGATCGTGCACATCGATCACCCGCGTTATTTGCAGCGCTGGGTGCGCGAGATGACGCCGGAAGCGAAGCAGCTCGCCGACGCCTTCTGGCCGGGGCCGCTGACGCTCGTGGCGAAGCGCGCGCCGGCGGTCAACGATGTGATTACCGGCGGGCAGGACACGGTCGCGATTCGCGTGCCGAACCATCCGGTCGCGCAGCAGTTGCTCAACGCGTTCGGCGGTGGCATCGCTGCGCCGTCAGCGAACAAATTCGGTCACGTGAGCCCGACGCGGGCCGAGCACGTGCGCGAGGAGTTCGGTGACGATCTGAAATTCGTGCTCGACGGCGGCGACTGTAAAGTCGGTCTCGAGTCCACCATCATCAGCTGTCTCGCCGACGGGCCGCGTGTGTTACGGCCGGGAAGCATCAGCCTGTCGCAGCTCAAGGCGGTGGTGCCGACGATTCAGATGGGCCCGAACCCGAACACGCCGCGCGTGCCGGGCTCGACGTCCCGGCATTATTCCCCCGCGACCCCGGTCAACGTCGTGCCGAGCCGCCGGCTCGAAACGGTGATGAATGAGTTCACGGCGAATCACGAGAAGGTCGCGGTGCTGGCCCAGCGGCCGCCGGGCACGGCGAATCCGTTCATGACGTGGATCAACGCGGGCATCCGCCCCGATATTTACGCGCGCAATCTGTACGCGAATCTGCGTACGCTCGATAAGGCGAGCGCGAAGATCATCCTCGTCGAGGAAGTTCCGGAAGGTGAGAAGTGGGATGCCGTGCGCGATCGGCTCCGTCGCTCGGCCAGCGCCGAGAACATCGTCACCTACGACCAGGACATCGCTGCCTGGGTCGCCGACTTCGGCGAGGAAGGCGGGCCTCCCGGCTGAGTTTCCTCGCTTCGCGCTGGCGCTTCACGGGGCGCGCAGCCTGTCGGCAGAGCTGGAGCCACGCATCGGGGTGAGAGGCAGAGCTGAGCCATGTTTCTCGTTGACGATTCGCTTGGCACGCCGCGTGTCGGCAGCTGGAGCCATATTTCGCGTTGACGCTTCACCCGGCCGCAACGGCAGCGGGGCTGCGCTTCGCGCTGACGCTTCGCGTGGCGCGCAGCCTGTCGGCAGAGCTGGGGCGTAGGTGGGGGTCTCGGGAAACTCGCGAGCGTCTTCCACGTTGGCGGACTGTGCCTCGATGGCTGCCG
>JAEWAF010000085.1 GCA_023391815.1 Pseudomonadota bacterium | reverse complement strand
CCCCAGCAACCAGGCGATTCGCGTGAGCTTCGGCGTGACCAGCCACGTCGAGATGTCCCCGCCGAACCACCAGAGGAAGGCGGCCATCAGCGCGCTCGCCACGACGATCCGGATCAGGAGTCCCCGCATGGCCTGCCCGCGCCGGAGCACCTGGGACTTCAACAAGCCGGCGTAGAGCAGGATTGCATTCATCATTGCGCCGATGCCGTTGGTCAGCGCCAGCAGGGTGTGGGCCCCGGGGGTCTTGAGATTGCCGGTGATCCACAGGCCGGCGACCACGACTACGTTGAGCACCATGGTCAGACCCAGCGCGCGCATCGCGATCTTCACGGGCCCCTTGGTGTTCTGCTGAGCGTAGTACCCCGTTGCGAGCACCTTGATCATGCTCCAGCCCAGCAGCGCCAGCGAGAACGCCATCAGCGCGAGCCTCGTCATCTCCGCGTCCCGGGGCTTGAACTGTCCGTACTGAAGCAGCGCGACGGTCAACGGCCCGGCCATCGCGAACATGGCCACCGACGCCGGAATGACGATGAGACAAACGAGCCGAACCGCCCAGGCGAGCGTCGCCGAAAATTCATCCGGCGACTTCCTCGCGTGCTGCGAGGACAAACTCGGCAGGATCACGGTGGCCAACGCAATACTGAACACGCCGAGCGGAAATTCGACCAGCCGGTCCGCGTAGTACAGCCAGGTCATGCTGCCATCCGCGAGCAGCGACGCTATGCCCGAGCTGATCATGACGCTGAGCTGCCCCATCGACGAGCCAACGATAGCCGGCCCCATCAGCCGGGCGATGCGCTTCACCGCCTCGTGCTGCCAGTTCCAATGCGGACGCCGGATCACGCCGAGCTTGATCAAGGCCGGCACTTGAATGATCAGCTGAATCACACCGCCGACGAACACACCGACCGCAAGCGCCATCACCGGCTGCTCGAAGTACGGCGACACATAGGCCGCGAAAACGATCAACACGACATTCAGCACCACCGACGTGAACGCCGGCAGCGCGAACTGCTGATAGCTGTTGAGCACGCCGCCGGCGAGCGCAGTCAGCGAGACAAACAACAAATATGGAAACGTCCAGCGGAGCATGTCCACCGCGAGTCCGTACTGGCCCACTTCTTTCGTCGTGAAGCCTGGCGCGCAGATGGCGACGATCACCGGCGCGGCGATCACGCCGATCACAGAAACGACCGCGAGGAAGGAACCCAACGTGCCGGCCACGGAATCGACCAGTTCCCGGACCTCCTCCTTGGAGCGATTCGCCTTGTACTCGGCCACCACCGGCACGAACGCCTGGGAGAACGCGCCTTCCGCGAACAACCGCCGCAACAGGTTAGGGATCTGGTTGGCGAGGACGTAGACCTCGAGATACACCGCCGGAATCATCACGGCCTGAACCACGTCCCGCACCAACCCGGTGATCCGGGACAGCAGCGTGGTGATTCCGACGATGGCGGTACTGCGGAAGAAGCCGCGGCTCATGATTGGCCGGACTCCGATGGAATGGCGGTGAATCGCATGGGCGGGCAATGGTAGTGAAGAAGAGGACCCGTCGAGAAATTAAATCTGTCCTCTTTTGGCCCCGGATTATGGCCGTCGTCGGGCAATCTCCCGCCCCGGCGCGGACCGAATCGGCTATTTTCCGGGCAGACCGCCACTTTGCCCTTGCCTTACGGCCGATCGGTCGGCAGAATTCGCGGCCTCGTTTTTGGAGCCTTCACGACCGTGGCCAATATCAAGTCCGCCGAAAAGCGCGCCCGCCAGACCGTCAAGCGCCGTGCCCGTAACGTGGCTGGCCGCTCGAAGCTGCGTACCGCCATCAAGGGCGTCGTGAACGCGGTGGAAGCCGGCGACAAGGAAACCGCCGTCGCCAAGCTCAAGGCCGCCGGCCCGGTCATCGACTCGGCCGTGAACAAGGGCCTGATCCATCGCAACAAGGCCGCTCGTCATAAGAGCAGCCTGAATGCGCGCGTGAAGGAGCTGTCGGCCGGCTAAGCCGACTGTGCCGTTTCTGGATAAAGAAAAGCCGGGCTTTGCCCGGCTTTTTTATTTGTGGCTTTCTATCGATGGCTGGCGCTAGCCGGCCTCCACTTCGCGCGGCGCGTCGATCTCTTCCAGCCGTTTCATGATGGACTCGCACAGCTCCTCCGTACCCTGGTGCGCGAGCCCCGAGATCCTATACACCGGGCCCTTCCAGCGCAGCCGACGCACGATGTCCTTGCAGACCTTGTCCGCCTGATTCTCGGGCAACAGGTCCACCTTGTTCAGCACCAGCCATCGCTCCTTCTTCTCCAAGTCCGCGCTGAACTTCTTCAATTCCGCCACGATCGCGCGTGCGTCCTTGACCGGATCGGCGTCCGGGTCCGGCGGGCTCACATCGATGAGGTGCAGGAGCACTCGAGTGCGCTGGAGGTGTTTCAGGAACTGAATGCCGAGGCCCGCGCCTTCGGCCGCGCCCTCGATCAAACCCGGGATGTCGGCCATGACGAAGCTGCGATGGACACCAACGCGCACGACACCGAGATTCGGGTGCAGCGTCGTGAACGGATAGTCCGCAACTTTCGGCTTCGCCGCCGAAACCGCACGGATGAGCGTGGACTTGCCCGCGTTCGGCAATCCCAGCAAGCCGATGTCCGCCATGACCTTCAGCTCGAGCCGAAGGTCGCGCTTCTCGCCCGGCAGGCCCGGCATGGCCTTACGCGGCGTGCGATTCGTGCTGGTCTTGAAGCGAGCATTGCCCCAGCCGCCCTTGCCGCCCTTCGCGACCAGGAGCCGCTGACCAGGCTCGGTCACGTCGCCCAATTCTTCCTCGGTGTCGACGTCGACGATGGTGGTGCCGATCGGCACTTCGACCTCGAGGTCTGTGCCACCCGCGCCCGTACAGTCTTTGCTGGAACCCGCCGTGCCATGCGGCGCGCGGAAGCTGCGGTTGTAGCGGAAGTCGGCGAGCGTGTTGATGCCCGCTTTACCGACGAGATAGATGTCCGCGCCCTTGCCGCCGTCACCGCCATCGGGGCCGCCGAACGGAATGAACTTCTCGCGACGGAAGCTGACCGCGCCGCGCCCGCCGTTACCGGCTTGAACCTTGATGGTGGCTTCGTCGACGAAACGCATGTTTGCTAGTTTGGGTGCGCGGCGGGCTTAAAAAAAGAGCCCCGGCGCGGGCCGGGGCTCTCTCGGTCTTGCGAAAGCAGTCGCGATTACTCGGCCGCGACGACGCTCACGAACGTCTTCTGCTCGATGCCGCGCTTACGGAACACGACGCGACCTTCGGTCTTCGCGAACAGCGTGTAGTCCGTGCCGGTACCGACGCCGTCACCGGCGCGATACTGCGTGCCGCGCTGACGGACGATGATGTTGCCGGCGAGCACGTGCTCACCGCCGAACTTCTTGATACCAAGTCGTTTGCTTTCTGAATCGCGGCCGTTCTTGGTACTGCCGCCTGCCTTTTTATGTGCCATGGCGTGTGCGCTCCGAAATTAAAAGGATTAGCCGCCGACGATGCCGGTGACCTTCACTTCGGTGAAGGGCTGGCGATGCGTGCCCTGGCGAAGGTAGTGCTTGCGGCGACGGAATTTGACGATGACTTTCTTATCGCCCTTGCCGTGGCTCTGCACGGTGCCCGTCACCTTGCCGCCGCTCAGGAACGGCGAGCCGATCTTGACCTGATCGCCCGAGCCGACCAGCAGCACCTTGTCGAACTCGACATTGGCACCGGCCTCGGCATCGAGCTTCTCGACGCGCACGACCTGGCCTTCGCTGACGCGATACTGCTTACCACCCGTGGAAATGACGGCGTACATGATTGACCCAATGCTCCGGGGGCCGGGAGACACCCCGGCGGAAAAGGGCGTGAAGTGTACGGAGCGGACGGGCTCTAGGCAACAGCCGAAGCCGCATCCGAGGTAAAAACTACGGCGAAACGCCCCTTGGACCAGGTTCGCGTCGGCATTCGTCGCATGCTCCCCGCGGCCCGAGCGGCGGTTTACGTGCGAATTTCATTCGTTTCAGCGCCTCGTGACGACTGTGAAAACAACTAAGTCTGCGACATGCGACAGCTTGCGCCCCTGATGGGCTACCATTCGCCGTCGGTTATTTCCCTTTGGAATCCATGAGCTTCGAGTCCGTCAAAGCGCTGGTCGAGGATGACCTGCGACAGGTCGACGCGGTCATCCGCAACCGCCTCGCCAGCGATGTGGTCCTGGTCAACCAGATCGCCGAATACATCGTCGGCAGCGGCGGCAAACGCCTGCGCCCGCTGTTGGTCGTGATGGTCGCCCGTGCCTGCGGCTATCGCGGCCAGCGCCATTCCGAGGCAGCCGCCATCATCGAATTCATTCACACGGCCACCCTGCTCCACGACGACGTGGTCGACGGCTCCAAACTCCGCCGGGGCCGCGACACCGCCAACGAAGTGTGGGGCAACGAAGCTAGCGTGCTGGTGGGTGATTACGTCTACTCGCGCTCGTTCGAGATGATGGTCTCGCTCGAAAGCATGCGGATCATGGCGGTGATGGCCAGCGCCACCAACAAGATCGCCGAGGGCGAGGTGCTGCAACTCCTGAACGCCAACGACCCGGACACCACCGAGCAGCGGTATTTCGAGGTCATTTATCGGAAGACCGCCAAGCTTTTCGAGGCCGGCGCGCAGATCGCCGCGCTCCTGGCCGGTGCCTCAGCTGCCGTTGAATCCGCGATGGCGGCCTACGGGCGCCACCTTGGCACTGCGTTCCAGCTGGTCGATGACGTACTGGATTACCAGTCAAACAGTGAGGCTCTCGGCAAGAACCTCGGCGACGACCTCGCCGAAGGCAAGCCCACCCTCCCACTTATATATGCGCTCCGGACGGGCAGCGAGGACCAACGGGCGCTGATCCGGCGCAGTATCGAGGAAGGCAGCATCGACCGCCTTTCAGAAATCACCGCCGCAATTGAATCTACTGGGGGCCTTGCGTACACTGCGCGGCTCGCGCGGCGGGAGGCCGCCCTCGCCATCGACGCAATCGCCGTATTGCCCGACTCGGCGTATAAGCAAGCCTTGCGCGAACTCGCTGATTTCGCGGTTGAGCGTACTTACTAGTCAGGCGCTCGCGGAGGTAGGCCCCGGAGGGGTTTACTTTGATTGAGGCCGCGTGATCGGATCTTCGGGGTGTAGCTCAGCCTGGTAGAGCGCTACGTTCGGGACGTATAGGTCGCAGGTTCAAATCCTGTCACCCCGACCATTCAAATCATTCGATTTTTTTCTAGGATTGGCGCTGGGGTTCCGGCGCAACTCTGCTCGGGGTGCGAGTGGGGTGTTCGGCGTTTTCGCGCGATCTGCGCAAACTTCGCCCCACCAGATCAGCTTCAGTTAATGCCGCGCCTGCGGCGCGGCGCCGGCCTTGCCGCTGTTCTTATTGTGCTCCTCGAGCACGTCGAGGATCCGGACGATGAAGCGCTGCTGCGTTTTAGAGAGGGCCTGGAGGCGCTCCGCATGGCGCATCGCTCTCGGCGAGAGCCGGCGCTTCCTGACCGGCGGCTCTGGAGCGAAGCCGAGGAACTGGTCGATGTTGAGGCGGAACAGCCTCGCGAGCCGTTCGAGCACAAGGACGGAAATCCGCCTGTCCCCGATCTCGTAAGCAAACACCGCCTGCTGAGAAACACCGAGCGCGCGGGCCAGCTCCGCTTGCGTCATCCCTCGTGACTTGCGCAACTGCGTGACGCGCTTGCCTAGCGCAGTGAAATAGGCGCGACTTTCTTTTTTGATCTGCGGCGACTTCGGTGATGCGGGTTGAGTGTCGCTCACGTGCGCGCCCTGCCCGCTCTACGTCGAACTTCCGGAGCCAACGTCGTCCGATGTCTTGTTCGGCGGCGGGCCGAACTCGCCGGCCCTAAAGCGCTTGATGATCTTCTCGAGCGCTTCGACCGATTCTTTGATCAGCCTCGCGATGAGCTCGGCAACGTCGGCGTGCATCGTTGCATCATCGTCATCGGAGTACAGCAAGACGTCATACAAAACCCTGGCCATGCCCTGAACCTGCATGAGGTTGGCGCGCTCCGCTTCGATGAGTTCTTCGAGAGAGCGGCTGGCGGGAAGTGATTCGTATGTTTCCTTCTCCGCCATGAGTTGTTACCTCTTGCGGAGCGGTGAGCTACACAACCGCTCGATGGCTTCGGCACCACCGATTAGTCGTTCGTGGAGAGCCGCCTGCCCTTCGTGACATTGCTGAGCGGCGTCGCGAAGGCCGTCAGCGACGAAGAGCGCTTCGGTGACGTCGTCGTTCGCTTCGCCAGCGGTTGAGCTTGCGAAGAACTTGCTGCGGGTTAGGAGGATCGCGTGGATCAGAAGGCGGGTGCGCCGGAGTGACGCTACGTCACCCTGGGATCGAGACCACGCCTCGGTCTGCCGCACGCTGGCGAGCAGCGTGTTGAGGCCCATGCTGAGAACGACCATGTCTTCGCGGCTCGCGCGGGTCATAGCTTGTGCCTCGCGCGAGACGCATTGGTCCGTAAACTGAGCTGGCCTGAACGATAGTTAGGAGATATCGGCGAGTACTTGGGAACGCATTCTCGCCACCGGTTCATGGCCGCGCCCTACCCGTTGAACTTCGGTGGGGCTCGACAAAGCCGTTTGTTTTGTCAGATACGCGCGCACATACCCGCGCAAGCGCCGGGTGCGCCATAATGAAGGAAGCCATAACTGCCTCGTTACAGGCGTTGTGGTTAGGCCCTCGTCGATGTTTCCAGCATCGGCGGGGGCCGCCTTACGCGGATGTGCTCCGCTCAATCACACTATCTCTACAGCTCGGGACAAGTCCAGCGTCTTAGGATGGTGGTCTGGCTCGGAACTGGGAACTGGAACGTGATTTCGCGCCGCAAATCAAGTTAGCGGGTTGATGCCCGTACTTGCATTCGCCAGCCACCGGTCGAGGATGGAAGCGGCCCTCTCCAGTTGCTTACGTGCGAGGGTGAGTTCACGATCGCGTTTCAGCCTGTCGCTGACGGCCGACCGAGCCGCGGCCTTACGCTCGATCGCGCTGTCAAGACAGGCAACAAAGCTCTCATCAAAAGGAGAGCCATTCGCAGCCGCTCCCATAGTTCCCGCACTCCCGTGTAACTTGACGATGCCCCGCACCAGCGGATTCATCTGCTCGAGTCCGCTGCTGTCGATGTTGATGTCGGTAGTATCGGCAGCCTTCTCTTTCAACTTGTCCGAGAGGATCTTTACGTTGTCGGCGCTCCCCGCGTAGGACGCGATGATGAGCGCGAACAGCTCATCCCGGCTCATGCGATCCAAGTCCGAGACAAACATCGGACGTGGCTCCAAACGCCACTCGGCCGTCGATGCCATCATGGTGACCGTGCCGGGCTTGTGTTTATCCTTACCTAGGACGGCGCACGCCCATTCAAGCAAGCGGATGCCCTCCAGCATATTGACGGCCCACCAGAACGACAGTTCGAGATTTCGGAAGAACATGACTATATCTAACGTCTCGCGCGAGACACCCGGCAGGAACTGGATTCCGATGAGCCCGGGCAGGAGATCCCTGTTCCCCTCGATGTCGCGGTCTGGATCGTAGAGACTGACGAAAGCGCGAGTCGACAAGCCGGACTCGATTGCCCGAAGAGCGGATCGTATCGGTCGCAGCATATCTTCTTCAGGTCCACGGCTCGCGCCGCTGAACCTCGCTATCTTGCCGAAGAGACGCGGACCGTGCTGAATCCGGTACGCGTTCTCGATCTGTCGAAGTATGCGATCAATCCGCGCGTAGTCGTTCCATGAATCGTCCTTATCGTACTCGGGATGCAACGCCGTAAACGAACGCTCGACGTTGTCTCTAGGCTGAGTCTTGCCCGCGATCGAAATGGTGTCGCAATGGATGTATTCGGCACGTTGCACGACCGAAACGAAGCTTCGCACGGGCGACCGTCGTTCTGCGAGATCATCCTTAATGCCTTGATGACAGTCCGCCATCGTCTCCCCTTCGAAGAAAACCGGGCGCGAGTTGCTCATTTCGCCGATCTGAGTGGAATAGGGGAGCCACTCCGTGATCTTCGGGAATCCACCGGTTTCAGAGATAGCGCCGGTCAGAATCTGCAATCCCCACTGGTTTTTATTCCGTCGATCTACCTTGATCACATTGACCGAAAGCGGCTCATCGCGCCTTTCAGCGCTGCGCACGCCCGCGCTGCCTGCACCAACGATAACAACCTTGGTCCGATTCCGGTTTTCACGCATTCGCCACAGGACATCCTCGCGACCATGGAATTGATGACGATGGCCGTGCAGGACGACGCAAAAGCACTCGTCGGCAAGCCACGTCTGCAGGCGGGCGGAGTTGCTGACGATACTGCTGTCCGGCTTTTCCCTGACTTCGCTGGCGTCCGCATTGTCAGTCCAGATCTTGTCATCGAAGGGCAACAGGTGATGATGAAGCACGAATATCCGCAGCCGATTCCGGTCCTTGTCAATCTCCTTCAGAGTATCCGAGATCCGGCTGAGCACGTCGCCCTTTACGAAAATGGGATCGCTCAGCGTATTGAGCGATGCTGCGGAATTGATGCTTACGACCACCAAATCGTTTCTACTGGCCTCGATCGAGATCAGATTCTGTCGCCGCTCCTCCGGCTTGCCGCGGGCGAACAGCGGATAGAGTACGTTGAAGCGGTCACCATAAAATCTCTTCAGCAGATCGATGAAAGGGTCTTGCCGCGTTTCCACCGGCAGTTTGTCGTCGAGCAGCTCCACGTCATGGTTCCCTGGGGCTATGACGAATATTGTCTGCTTCCACTTCGTGCGCAGATCGTCAAGAAACTGAAAGGCAAGCTCGTAGTCCGCAGCCGCGCCGGTTTCGCCGAGGTCTCCCGAGAGGACTGCCACGTCAGGGGCACGGCACTCCTCGTCGCGGTTCAGAATCTCGGCAAGTTGCAACGGAACCGGCTTTTTGCCGTCCAGAAAGAAGTGCGCCTCGCCTTCCTCCCCCTTCCTTTTGTATCTCCCAAAATGGACGTCGGACAGATGCAAGATACGCATGCTTCCCTACTTTACGATGCGGGCTATTGTGGCTAGGTGGGAGCGATTAACAGCTCCCGCCATGGGGCGGCAAGCCTTTCGAGCGCGGCGTTCTGGAGCTCCGTATTCCCCATGCGAGAGCCTGAGAACCAGAAGAGGACCAGCACAAAAGAACGCCAATAAGGTGTTAACGTGGTTTCGCATTGTGCGAGTAGCCGCTTCATCTCCACAATGTCGGCTGCAGCGCCTGCTTTCCGAATCGAAGACTCGAACTGGCACAGTGTCTCGATCTGCGGCAGAGGCGACCCCGCTTCCCGCATCGCTCCCGGAGACCACGCGAGTACGGGAGCGCTGGAAGATTGCGCCACCGTTTCGGCGGCGGCATTCAAATCTTCCTCGTAGACATGCATCGATAGTGCAATGTGAGTCAGAGCGCCGAGCGGCAGTCCGATCTCGCACGCCACAACCTCCGCGATCACCGAGAATTCGAAAAGATTGTAAGGCAGGAGGGCCCACGCATTGTTCGATCGCATTACCACGGTGGGATAAAGAACGCTATCCCTGACGTGAAACGCAACATTCAGTGCACAGGGAATGTCGCGCGAATCGCGCCCGCAATCGCCGGGCTGATATACCGCGATCACGGCGCGACGCGTATGCCGATCTTCCTTGAGCAGCCGGATAACCTCGTGCAGCTGATTAACTCCCGGGTACGGCGCGAGAATGCGCCGCCCGAAGTCCGAACCGGGGACGATCACGCCATCGTCGCTGAACCGGCGCACACCCGGATCGTAGTAGGCAATATCTTCTACCCGATTGCTCGCCGCTAACATCCAGGCAAGGCGGGCCACTGCGTTGGTCAGTCGGAATTTCCGGAAGATGGGGTGGACCAAGTTCAAGGCGGGATCCGCAACGGTGGCCTGGAGGTTCACGAGTTCGCGAAACGTCCGTCCCGCTCCGATGGACTTCGTCCCCGCCAGCGAGACGTCATGCCCCTTCCTCAGTATCTCGGAGAGGACGAGTGCTACGGCCTCACCATTGTTCGCAGCATTGATCATAGCGAATGAATGATACCAAAACGGACTTACGGAGGTAGCCCAAGCGTCGAACTCTGAGCGACGTCAGATCCGCGTTCGACTTCCGCTGCAAAGGTCCGCTTCAGGTCGATAGCGCCCCCGCATCGCCATTCCTGCGAACATAAATTCACCCCTAATCCTCGATGATCGGAACATCCACAATCGCCTTAAAGCTCTCACCTAGCGAAGGAGCGATCTGTCTTTCTCACGCTCCTGACGCACAAGCGTCATAAGCTCATGCGCCAACCTCTCCTTCTCAGTGCGCGCAGGCGGCATTTGGTTGATGAATCGCGCAACATCGCTGGCAAGCTGGTGCCGCCCCTCAATGAGCAAGAGATCCCGCACCCCTTCCCATCCGCGCATAACGTCCATCCTGGTTCGCCGGACCTGAGCGGCACCGGATCTATCTAGAGACCCGGCATTCAGCTCGCGCACGACATCGTTTACTCGCGCGACCATGTGCGTCGACTTTCCCCTCTGCGCCGCCCTAAAAATTGAGTCCAACTTCGGCGCCCGACTTTGCCCGCGAACCGCCCGCTCCGTAGCGTTCGCCTCAACTCCATGCGCTCGAAGCTGCCGTGCGAATTCCTGCCGCCAGTATCTCAGAGTCGCCTTTCGAATGTTGAGCCGCTTGCCATCTTCGCTAAGCGCCTTTACGACCACATGCACATGCGGGTGTGGCTCATCCGTGTGCAGCACCATCGCGTATCGGTGCTTGAGTCCGAACTCCTCACGAGCGAAGTCGCGGACAGCTGCTAGTACCTTCTGCGACGGCGTGCCGGCCGGCATGGAGAAGATTAGTCTGTGAACGAGCTTCGGTGCCTTTCGCCTATTCGTCGCGAACAAGTCGAGCCGCTTGCGGTCCTCCTCCAGATCCAAGTCCCAATCCTCGACGAGATGCCGCCCGACTCCCCGGCCGGTCAAACGCTGGCCGTCGTCGGTCTCGATCTCCAACTCGCCACGCCTGCCGATGTAGCTGAAATGAGCGCTGACACTTCGGCCCGTGGTCGAACCCCCTCCGCCCGTCACCTTGACCACCACTTCAGGTGTTCGCGAGACGGTCCGGTGGATCTGTGCGATCTGGGCAGGCGTCAGCGAAATCCGGTTGCCCGGACCTGCACGGCCATAGCTGATGATGTCGAGGATCGGCCGACCGGTCTCAAGTCTGATCGTTCGCATGGCCTGCCTCCCAACTCCGGGCATTGGCTTTGATCAGCCCCTTAGTGTGAGCGCGCATCGCTTCGCATACCTTGAGCATCATTTGCAGAACCTGCCCGCCGGGTGCGACCGAGCCCGGTCGCTGGTGTGCCAGACTAGCCAGCTGGTTGAGGTTTCTACCAATCGCACTAAGCTCGGCGACAGAGCGTTTGAGCTCCATCAGCTCCGCTTTGGGAAGCGGCGACAGCTTCCGCAGATGGGCGCGCACCAGGACGGAGACGTACGTGGCCGCCGGCATCTGCCGAGCTGCCGCCCTTTCCGCCAGCAACAACTGATCGTCCGGGTGCAGTCGAACACACAGCCGAGCCCCTCGCAGGCATCGCTCTGGTGACTTCAGAACATCGGCATCGTTCACGCCGCCGGTGTGTACGGCCATATCGACGAGCCGTTTCAGCAACGCCGACTCGGTCATCTGCTGCTGTTCCGCGAGGCTGCGGAACCGGGCTTTCGACTCCGGGGAGACGCGAGCAGCGATGACGTGCGTGATTCCCATGGACCAAAGTGTAAACAAAAGCAGCCGCAGGCCAATCCTGCAATTAGCCGCTTTTTTGATCGAAACTCAAACCTTCGCAGTCACTGATTCCAGCGGAGTGCGTGGCAGTTCGAGGAGGGAGAGTTCAACCGTTAGCGATATTTGCTAACTTTTCTGAGGCCCGTGATCTTTGGCCTCGAGTTCGTGTGCTTGATCCCGAGACTGCGATTCCGATGCGCGTGAGTTATGGATATATCGCACGGTGTGCGCGGCCGTAGTCGGATACTAACGTACATATAAATGCAGTCGACGCGACGTCGGCGCAATGCGCACCCCGAATGCTACTTTCGCTCTTGCTCACCACCCCCGCCCGGGCGCCTGCCTCACGGGCCAAACGAATGAGGCCTCTCGCGAGGAAGTCGCCCCGCCCAGTCACGGAGACAACGGCGACCTGGTGCACGCATTACTGGCCAACGGGTCCTATCGGCGCGCTGCCTCTTCTCTACGGTGCCCGGTTGTAGCTAGGCGCCCGAAATCTGGTCCCGGGTGGGCTCTGTTCCGCTTTCCTACAAGCTCACCCGATCGCATGGTTCTCAGTTGCTTACTCGTCACGACATCTGGGGAGTATCGAAGCAGCACCGCAAGACGACTCGCCTATTGCGCGCAATCTGATCCGCCGGCGGCGATGTGGATTGTGGAGGCGCCGCCAACATAGAAACGGTCGCGCGACAACTTGCGACGCCGCGCGACCGTTTGCGATTCCCACCTAGCCGTCACAAGCCATACTCTGCCCGTGCACGTTCGACGAATCGAGCGACGCCCTCCTGGCCTTGCCCGCGCAGCCACCGGATGAAGCCATCGACCTCGAGAGGTGGCAGTTCCCGGTTGTCGTGCCCAAGCGCGGCCATCACTCCTTGGGAGTGAGACAACCGACGTTGCACATTCGTAAGCCGCTCGCGGGCTACGCGGCAGTAATCGCGCTCCAGCTCAACGCCAAGGTAGCGTCGGCCATTCAACGCAGCGGCCACCAGGGTGCTACCGGAGCCGGCGAAGGGATCGAGGACGAGTTGCCCGGGCTGCGAGAACGCTTCGATGAGCGGCGTCAGAATCTTCACCGCCTTCTGCGTCGGGTGATCGTGATTGCCCGAGTACACCCAGGGCTGAACGTCATCAATTGGCCGCTCCGGCATCTTCGGCGATCCCTTCGCCAGCACATACGCCTGCTCGTGACGGTAATGGAGATAGCGTGTGCGCGACGCGTAGTCCTTGGCCCAAACGATGTGACCGATCGGCCGAAACCCAGCGCGGCGCCACGCTCGGAAGAATGCATCCACCTGGCCCCAACCGTAGAAGGAGATGCAGATGCTGTTGGGCTTCAGAACCCGGTACAGATCTGTAAAGGCGCCGAGAATGCGACTCGGATCATCGTCGTTCGCAATCGTCCGACCTTTGCTGTCTTGATAGCGGACACCGTAGGGCGGATCGGTTATCACGAGATCGACGAACGAATCCGGCAACCGCCGCAGTACACGAGTGCAATCACCCTGAAGAACTTCGTTGACCGGGAACATGATGGCATCTCCATTGGCATCGGCGGGTTTGCCGATGCGCTCTCCCGATCACGGCGCGCGGAGCGGTCAATTGAAACGCGGCGGGACGTGGAATAATGGAGGGCCCCGCGTCCTCGCGGGAGGCGCCGTTATGCCGCGAAAGCCCGGCGGGTTTCGATTGACGGCGAGCACGGCGTGATATCGTGGCGAGCAAGGCAAACCATCCGTCTTCTGCCCTCGCTTCTCATGACATACCAGAACAAATAGCGACAACCGGCAAGAAATCTGGAGTTTCCGAGCAATGACGTCGAGTCCTCCTGATCGATCTGGAGAATGTTTAGAAGTTCGATCTCTCCGTGCTTCATCCAGAACGCCACAAGTAGCAGGTTCGCGATAACGCTATCGTTGAGCAAACAAAACCTGTAGCGTCCCTTCACCTCGATCAGTTTGTATCGACGAGACTGCGGCCAGAACTGGACCAAATCCGGCAACCCCGTGGCATTGTGCCCGAGATTATCGAGCAGCCGATTGAAGAGCAGCCGCCAATGCCCGGCAGGCACGCATAGCAACGCCAGCTCAAACGCCTGCCCTGGTCAGATGAGGCGCCGCGCGAGGCAGTCGTTGAAAGCGGTACAACTCTTCGCCAATCGTCGCAATCACATCGAACCTGCCGCAACCGCAGATGCCTCAGCGGAAAGGAGCGATTCCTCTGCCTCTAGAACCGCGTGGAGGTCAACGATGTGAATCTTGCTGAAATAGATCGTCATATCCCGGTCTGCAAGCACGACGGCGAGATGGTTTCCGTCAAGGGCGAGGAATGCACCTCGCATCGTCTCACGGGAGCCGTTTGCGAATCGGTACATCGCCGAATGATTGGGGCAAAGCGCGAGGTAGTTCTGTAGATGCCGCTTGCGGAGTTCGGGCAGGAACTCGACCGTCTCGAAATACTCGCGGCCATCCTCCAGCCTGAATGGCATGGGTGCCTTGCAAATCTGGCACGTGACTTCTCCGTCCGCGTTCCTGTAGTGCTCGCGCAGATAGGCGTCAGCCTGCTCCTTGACGGGTTCTATTCCGATGGAGACCGAGCGTTCACGAATTTCGGATTGCTTGTCAGGGGCGCGGAGCGCCTGTTCACGAACGCCAATTGCCCGCCGCTCGGGATTGGCAAGCGGACGGTCAGGAACAGCCGCCTTGTTTCGGTTCTCCAGCCTGGAGAGAATGGCTTCCTGCTCCAATTCCGGCAGCTCGTTAAAGCGGCGGGCACGCTCTGCCGCAGCGGCGTCGGAAAAGCCGAGGCTCTGTGCGGCCGCCTCTTTCTGCGACGCATGCACAGACGCGCGCACGGCCGTAGCTCCGAACTCGATGGCTTTGAGCCACGCATCACCGGAGTCGAATGCAAAGCCCTTCGGAAGCAGCTCACGTGAAGCGTCTGCGGGACGCACGAACACCCCATCGCCCTGTGGAACCCAGCTTGCGGCTCGGAGTTCGTGCACCAGGCGCGACGAGGCGTTGCGTGCGCCGTAAGCCCTGTTCAACTGATACGTTGCTTGGAGATAGTTCGGATAAGACGGAAGCGATCGAAGGGTGCGCCACACCAGACGAGAAAGCGCAATCGAGGGCGTCTTCAGCAGCTCTTCGAGGTGGGGTATGTAGTAGTCGCGGTTGATGAAGTAGCCCATGCGATTCCCTCCGGCCCCGGACAAGTAGTTCCAGTCGGGATTATCGCTGCAGCTCCCCACAAAAATCTGAAGCCCAATCTGTGCTCCGACTGCCTTTGCGAATTTGCCGAGGCGTTCGGGTTCGATGCCGCAACTCTCATAACGCCCATGCAGAGTTGCGAGACGGTCGTGTGGTGCAAGCGCCTCATGATAGGCGGACAGGCCTGTGTCAAGGTACGGCTGGTCAAGGTAGAGGTTGCCGGTGCGATACCAGATCTCATCTTTGGCCTGAAAGAGGTAGGAGCCTTTGAACATCTCCGCCGCGTCGGGCTGCTTCTCAGTAATGGCAATGAAACGCTTCAGGTCTGCGAAGTAAGTCGCGTCATCCGGCGCGTCCGCTTCCTCCGTGTAGCGGCTCTTCAAAGTGAGCTCGATTTCCTCCGCCTCGCCGATCTCTCTCACGCCGACGAGTGACAAGAAGTTTTTTGCGCCTTCTTGCTGGTTCTTGCTGGAGCCGGACGTAAACGTGGCGTTGTCCACGACGGGAACGCCGCCGCCCGTATTCGCGGCGGCGAAGAATGCCTGCGCACCGACGCAGAGATTGCCGTCGGACAGGCGCACGATCGAAAGATTCTTGATGCGATAGACTTGGTCTTTTGCCTCGGCATGGAGAAGCGCGTACAGCTCCTGCATCCATGCAGGCTTTTTCTGCTTGAGCCACACCAAGAATTCCTCATCCGGCAGTTTGCGGAAGAAAGGATCGATATTCACCTTCTCCCGCAGGACTTCAATGAATTCATCGAGCCCCCACTCACGAATGCCCAGCCCGGACAGAAAATGATCGATGCGGTTGTTTCTCTGCGTCGCGCCGTAAGCCCAGGTAGGCGGCTCATCGTCATAGTCCACCAGGAACGCAACGTCGCTCGCGTCGGCCAGCAGAGACTTGAGTGAAGCCCTCGCCTGAATGAGGCGACAGGCTGGCGCGTGCCCTTTGACATGGGTCGGCGTCAGCGGCTCGGCCTTCATCTCCTCGACGACGGCTGTGCGTATCGCCTGATAACGCGGCGTGACGTGATCTTGCGGGTTCGGCAGCACGGCAAGGAACTCCGGCGTCAAAAGCCCGAACTCCTTGATGTGGTGCAGGGACCGCGCGGCGAGCGTCGCAAGCTGATCGAAGAGCGGTGCATTCGCTTCCGTATCTTTCACGCTGGAACGACTCAGGTCAGTAATGAAGGGGGCGTGCAGATGGAACCGCAGGCCGGACGCTTCTTTCACCGCCGGGAAGAACACCGCGACGCTACCCGGTTCCGCAGGGACGATTTTCAACTGCTCCGCCAGCGGTTTGCTTGCGGCGAAGGTCGCAACGCCCGGCAGGAAGTCGAGCGGAAAGGCGACGGCGATGCGCTGTTTTTCCAGGCTGCGAACGGCTTCGTCGAACTTCAGAAAATGCGAGCTTGAGGCGGTCTTGTCGCCAATTTCCTTCCGCACTTCGAAGTGAAAGCTCGCATGTTGGCTGCGGCGCACGACGCCCGCGGCGTTCGATTCGATCTTCCAGTGAACGGATTGAATAGCGGAGAGGAAAAGGAGCGTCTTCTCGTCGAGTTCGTTTAGGCCCGCGGCTATGTCTGCGTAGGCCTCTGCTATCGGCTTCTTCGGGTTGTCGAAAGGAAACTCGAAGCGCGTGCGCTTGCCAGCCGAGGCATCCTTGGCGATCAGTTCAGGAAGAACCTTGTCGAGAATGCGAAACGCGAACTCGCCCGAGCGAACGGACGGGGCAGCCGTGTAGACGAATACAGACTTGAAGCCGACGCCGAACTTTCCAATCTTGTCCTGCGCGGCGGATTTCGTGCTGTTGTGTATGCCCGTGATCGATCGCACATCCGCCATCGTGAAAACGCGCCCGTCATGCTCGCAGACAAGCCTGTCCGGCATGAGGATAAAGCTTACTTCAGTCGCCCCGGCATCCTCCGCGTTCTGGAGAAGTTCGTAAACAAAGTGCGCGCGGTCCGGATAGAAATCCTCGAAGATGTCGAGATTGATATCTCCCCGGTTGGCCGCCAGGCCATCGATGAACTTGCGACGGTCCTCGATCAGCCCCTGCAAGTCGTGGCTATGACTCGTGGCTCCGGCCATGTCGCGTCCTCATGAAGTGGCGAACTTCGATGCCAGTCCGTCCAGCGTGGCGTTGGCCAGAATCTGGTTATCAGGAATGAGCAGATAGAGCCAAGGCTTCGTGCCCTCGCCGGGGACGCGCTGCGTGGCGGTCTTGCACCACTTCGTCGCGGCAGCAGCTTTCGCCTTGACCGTCGCATCGTCGAGTTCGTTGGCGGCCTTTACTTCGCAGATGAGCATCCGCGACTTTGTCTCGACGACGAAATCCGGCTCATAGGCTTCGCCGGAGCGGTAGTCGATGCGGAACTGCTTAGGCCCCGGCTTGACCCACTTCTTTGTCGCTGCGTCACCGTCGATGATCACCGCGAGACGACGCTCTGGATCGGTATCGAATTTCTGGAGCGAATAGCAGCACTTCGTGAAGCCGCCGAAGGCGTGCTTGCGCGTATCGGAGAGAGGCGTGATGGGCTGCTTGAAGTCTCGGACACGATGCCCGGTTGGGACATTCATCGCCTGTGTCTGAAGCAGCATGAAGCCGCGCGTAACGGTGACTTCGAAGTCATCCTCTCCGAGCGGTGTCTCGCGGTAGTGGTTCATCATCTGCGCGAAGATGAAGTCGGCGAGCTGGCGTCCGTGGCGCAGGAGCACGTTCTCCACTTCGGCATCATCGGCCAGATAGGATTTTAGGCGAGCAACGACCTGCCCGGCGAGCTTGTAGAGCAAGCCTGCATGCGCGTCGTAGTCGATCTCGTTCCGCTCGATGAGGTAGCGGACAAGATAGTCCTCGGCGCGGGCTTCGCGCGGATCGTCGATGGAGCGGGCAAGGTAAACGCGCGCTTGGGTTCGCAGGTCTTCGATGACGAGGCCGTCCTCGATGGGCCGCATGTTGATGGACGAAAGATTGTCGAGGTCGAAATCCTCGAACGTGAAGGTCACCGACTTCTTCGGCAGGACGACGATTTGCGGAATCGAGATGGTGCGATCCGCAACCGTGACGGCGACGGCCTGCACGATCTCGTCGATGCGCGGCTCTTCGATGAACCCTTCGAGCGTGCCCTGAGCGGGCCGCACGAGTTCTCGGACCTCGGCGGCGATCTGCTTCTGAACCTCGGTGCTGCGCAAACCCTCGGCGCTCCCGAGCTTCCTCTCGTAGCGCTTGATGACTTCGAGCGTGACTTCCGCGGCCTTGCCTTCGGTCGCCGACGCGAATACGAAGGCTTCGCGCTCCGGAGCGACAAAGCCAGGGATTTCCGGCTTCGCTCCCGTCACGATCATCTCGACGACGGACGGCGCGGACACAAGCGTGGCTCCGGCCGGAGGAATGTCGCCGCCCTCCCCGATCTCGACCGTCTTCATGACGATCGAGCCGGCTTCGCGGGCCTTGGCGATTATGTCGTCAAAGCGTTCGTGCGCGATGACCGTCAGGCGGTCAACAGCCGCGAACTCATCATCGCCGCCTTTGGACACGCGCTTTCCGAATGGCAGGCGCAAGCCCCGGCCGAGGGTTTGTTCAGTCAGGATGTCCGAGGCCGAAGCGCGCAGTGGGACGATGGTGTAGAGGTTTGTGACGTCCCATCCCTCTTTCAGTTTATTGACGTGGATGACGATTTCGGTGCGGGCGTCGCGCTCCAAGGCGACCAGGCGTTCAGTCGCCTCTTCACTCTCTTCGCCGCGCAGCGCCGAGTGAACTTCGATGACCCTGCCCTTGAAGCGCGCCTTGAAGAAATCTTCGGACTCGATGAATTCACGCAGGCGCTTGGCTTCGGTCGTGTCCGAGGCAACCACAAGAATGAACGGCGTGACCTTCGGCGCGCCGGTCGTCCTGTGATAGCGGTCGAGTTCCACGGCCACGTGATCGTGATGATGGACGGCGTCTTCGAGCTTGATGCGCTCAAGCGCCTTCTCATCCACGGACTTCGGATCGAAGTCTTTGCGCGTGGCGGCGGCGGGTTCCTTGACCAGTCCATCCGCCATCGCCTGGCTCAGTCCATAGCTGTAGATGACGTTCTTGAATGGAACAGAGCGTGTGCCGACCGTCTTCGGCGTCGCGGTCAGTTCAAGACCGAGAATGGGTTTCAGGCCGTCGATGGCATTGGCGCCGGCGCTGGCGCGATAGCGGTGCGCTTCGTCCATCAGGAGGACGAGGTCATCGAGCTTGGAGAGGTACTCGTAGTAGCTTTCGCCGATGGTTTCTTGAAGGCGCTTCATGCGCGGCGTGCCGCGCGGGCTTTCTTCCTTGTTGATCTTATCGACATTGAAGATGTTGATATGCACGTCTGAGAACATCTCAGCCTGTGCGCCCTTGGCAGCCTCGAAGCGGACACCGATGCCGCTTTCGTAATTGTCACCGGTGACGATCAGCGGTGCGTTCGCCGCGAACTCGGCTATGCCTTTGAACACGTATTTCGGGCTTTCAGGCGAGAAGTCGGAAATCAGCTTCTCGTAGATGGTCCTGTTCGGAGCCAATACGAAGAAGTGGCGGCTCTTGCCGATGAGATAGAGATAGGTGATGAACGCACCCATAAGGCGCGTCTTGCCGACGCCGGTCGCAAGAGCGAAGCAGAGCGACGGAAACTCGCGCTCGAAAGCTTCGACCGTCGGGTAGAGGTCACGGATAGCGGCCAACGCAGCCGCCGGGTCGCTGCCCTTCGACAGCTCGATCCTACCGACCACGTCGGCAAGGATTTCCAACGATTCAGACTGCGGCTTGCGCAGCGAGAGGCGCTGGCTAATTGTGCGTGCTGTGCGGTTGGTCACTTTCCGTACCCCTGGCCGAACAGGTCATCCTGCCCCTGACCTTTGGTGCTGCTCTTCTTCTTGCTCTTCGGCACGGCGGCAGCGGACGCCTGATTCGTGGCAGATGCTTGCGGAGTTTCGGGGAGATTAGCCACATTGAGGCTGTAATCGTCGTGACCCCATTCGCATTTGCGGAGCACTGCCTGCGGAATCTTCTTGATCGTTAAGTTTTCGAAAGTATCTGCATTGGCGTGGAACGCCTTGCAGCAGACAAGCAGCGTGCGCTCGTCGCCGACGGCTTCCGAAATTGCGGAGAGCTGCTCATGTGTCAAGCTTTGTGTCGTAACGTAGATGAAGTCCGTCTCGGACGAGCGACCATGCATCCAGTAATGAATCTCGCTCGGCTCATACACGAAGCCCATGAGCTTGCAGACAGCCTGCGATAGTTTTGCGGCATCATAGGACTTCGCTATGACCCAGTTTCCCCACGGATCCTTTTCCAAGAGGGACGGTGCGAGTCGGTAGTAGCGGAACCCGCCACCACCTTTCCATCCCACACTGCTGGTAATACCACCAGTATCCTCGCCGTTGATCACCCTAGTAAGGCGAGGAATGATGTGCGTCTGACAGTGGTCACGAAGCTCAATCATGATCCAGCGACGCCCCATCTTATGAGCAACGGCACCGGTGGTGCCGGAGCCGGCAAAAGAATCTAAAACACAGTCACCGGGTTTAGTGGAAAGCTCAAGAATCTTTCGGATGAGCGCTTCTGGCTTCTTGCCTTGAGGGAACTGCACGCCACCTTCTTTTGTAAGGTTGTTGAGAGGAAAGCCTTCCCAAAACGTTCCCGCCTTTTCCAGTTTTACTATTCGTTGCCCACGTTTTGTGGCCACATCCGAAAGCCACGCGATTAGATCGCAGTTGGAGCCCTTGTAATAGAGCGTAGTCGTTTGACCTTTGTTTCTTCCGGATCGCGGAATATAGTCGATACTAAAGAAATCGCCCGAACCGCCGACGGACTCCATGACTCGTGTGCGAATCGAGCTTTGCGCATTGGTATCGCGAAAAATCTTTTCAAAGTATTTCAAATAGCACTCTTTTTCAGTGAGCCCCTCTTTTTCCATCACGGTACTGATGGGCTCGATCAAGACATTCTCATGCCTGAAAATCTTTATTGGCTCTCCGGCACCATCGACCGTGTCTGTTACAAATTCTCGGCGCCCTAGACTGCGCAGCACCCTCGTATATTTCCAGCTCTTACCCTCTTCACGCATTTCCTGAATTAACTCGAAAAGATCTTCTTCGTCGTAAACATCGTTGAACTTTTCGAAACCGCCATCACCATCCTTGTTACGCGCATATATGAGGATGTATTCGACGTTCTTTTTAAGGCGCTTGTCTTCACCGCCGCCCGAAGCGCCGGACGTCTGCTTCATCTTGACGCTGACTTGATTCAGAAAATTGGCACGCCCGAATATTTCATCGAGCAACACCTTTCCGTAGGCCATTTCATCGTCATTGAGCTGACAGAAGAGCACGCCGTCCTGCGTAAGTAGTGCTCGAAGAATTTCCAGTCGCTCTTTCATCAGCGATAACCATATTGAGTGCTCTACGCCGTCGTCGTAGTGGAGCAGCGCTTGCCCGGTGTTGTAAGGCGGATCGATGTAGACGCACTTAATCCTGCCAGCGTAGCTCTGCTCCAGCGCCTTCAGCGCCAGCAGGTTGTCGCCATGGATCAGGATGTTGTCGAAAATGTCGCGATCGGTGACGCGTGCCTTCGCGTGATAAGACTTCTCCGCGTCTTCGAGCAGGATGCGCGGCTCCAGGCGCCGACGATCATCCTTGCCGACCCAGGTCAGTTCCAGACGTTGCTTGCGGGTGCTCATGGTGCGCGCCGTTGATCCTTCTTCTGTTGGTATTCGAATGACTCCAGCAGGAACTCGCAGAGCGTGAAGGCTGCGTTAACGGCGAGTCGTGCATGGTGTGGTGCCGGGTTGTAGCGTCGTGCGTGCCGGTCGCTCGCCTTGTTCGCCACTTCAAACAGCCCCCCGATCTGGCGCTGAAGTCCTTCCAGAATTGCTCTCAGGTAGTTCTCAAGCGATTCCCCCCTGGGATCAAGGTGCAGTGGGTTACATACCGCCTTGTATAGAACGCGGATATCTCCCTCGTTCTCGTTAAAGGGAGTTCCGGTCCTGCGCAGCAGCTGCTTGAGGAATCCTTCGATAAGCGTGTAGGCACTGGAGATGGCCCCCGCGGAATCGCCCCCAGCGACCTTGGCACGGGCCTTTTCAAGGTGTTCCTGGATGGAATCTTCCGTGAGCTGGACGAGCGACGGCGCATGAACAATGGCGGCCTTTGCGGCGTCGGCGACGAAGCGCCCGTTCTCAAAACGAAAGCCGTCGCGCTCCATCCGGCGCAGCAGCGCGTTCACCGTGACGTTCTTATCACCGGGGTTGCGCTCCGCGACTTGCTGCAAGCTCTCGATTATCTCTTCATACACGGTCAAAAGCTTTCTAACATCGGTCGCGGACGTGAAGTCGATGCTAGCGTAGTAGCACTCGACCGAACCGCGCCGCTGCCCGCTGACTTGCGGGTTGTGGTTGGCGCGGGGAGTGATACCACCGGCCTCGAAGAACATGTCGATGTCACGCAGGACGTAGCCCGTCAGGACTTCGCGAAATTCATTGCGCGTGGCTTTGCTGATGAGGTCTCTGCTCACGCAACCTCCCACCGAATAGTGAAGAGCGGCGTCAGCGACGGTTGCAGATTCAGGCTCGCCTGAATCTGGTCGAGCATGGCCTCCAAATCGGCGCGGATTTTCGCGCGGCGGTCGAAGAACTCGGCTTTCAGTTTGTCGCGCTTGCCTTCCAGGGTGCTGATGCGCCGCTTCTCGGTAACTTTCTCGGCCATTGGCAAGACTGAACCGCGGAGCGCCTTTTTCGCTTCCCTGATCTCCGCTTCCGCTGCCTTGATTTCCAACTCGAAGGCGCGTTCGAGGTCTTCGGCGTAGTGATCGAGGTTCTCGCTTTCGACATCGAGCCATTCGGCGTTTTGCCTTTCGGCATCGTCCAGCAACTCCTTGCGGTGCGCCGCCTCGCTGTTTTGGAGTGCAGCTTCGGGCGCAGTTCCTTCCACTGGCTCGTTCTGGGCGGGAACGCGGAACAGTCGTTCGAAGGTTTCCGGGTGAACGGTTTGGCCGTCGTCGGTAACCGCGGAAATCACGAGGTGCTGGCGCGTGATGGCCTTGGTCTGAAGACTGAGCTTGCTGATGCGCGCCCAACCCGCCTTGCCGCGCAGGGGTTCCACGTCGGCGAGCCGTCCGCGATAGGCGGACAGGTCGAAGCGCAGACAGGATGGAGCATCGAATCGGCGTTCTTTCGCCTGTTCCACAACCTCCTTCGCCAGCGTCCCCTCCTGCAAGCGAAAGAACTTCCAGCCCTTCTCGTCAGCCAGGGGCCACTCGGTCGTATAGGTGTGGCCCTGGTAGTCGAAGCGGCGTTCGTCGTTGGCATGAAATCGGGCATCCGCCAGTTCCGCGCGGGCGACGTAGATCAACTGCTTCTCGAAATCCGAGATTCGCCGGTCGATCTCGTCCTTGCGCATTTTGAGCCGGTCGACGACCTTCTCGTCAACGCTCTCCAGAAGACGTTTGCGCGCATCGAGCATCTGCTCGTCGATGCGCTCCTTAAGCTCGTCCTGGAGTTTGTCGAAGGCTTCGTCGATCTCGGCTTCGCTGCGCGCGTTCTGCACGATCTGAAAGATGCGGGCTTCGATGTCGACGCCGCTCTCGATCACGCCGAGCACTTCGTCGCTGGCGCCGAAAACCCCCTTGAACAGGTTAAACTTCTGATCGAGAAGCTGATGGATGCGCTGCTCGGCGTGGTTCTTAAGGTTCAGGAAGTTGACGACCGTGACATCGATCTTCTGACCGTAGCGGTGGCAGCGCCCGATGCGCTGCTCGACGCGCTGCGGGTTCCACGGCAGGTCGAAGTTGATAAGCAGCGAGCAGAATTGCAAGTTGATGCCCTCTGCCCCGGATTCTGTCGCGATCAGGATGGTCTTGTTTTCGCGGAACGCCTCGACAATCGCCGCCTTCATATCCGCGGTCTTCGAGCCGGATACGGCGTCGGAGCCTTTGTTCCGCGCGAGCCAGTCCTGATAAAGAGCCTTGCTCTCCGGGTCGCCGTTCTGGCCGTTAAGGAGTGCGATGGCATTCGCGTAACCATTCTCAGCAAGGAGCTGCGCCAGGTAAGTCTGCGTACGCACAGATTCTGTGAAGATCACCGCCTTATGCTGGCCGCCTTTCCTGACTATTTCCTCGAGAACGCCGGGCAGCGTCTTGATGAGGGCATTGCCTTTCTCGTTTTCACCGATGGAGAGGGCGAGTTTGCGGTACCCCTCCAGCTCCGCGATTTCGGCTTTCAATGCGACCGGGTCGATAGTCGGCGCGGCCTCCGTGTCAACAGGCTCGTCCAACTGCTCCGCCTCTTCTTCGACGATATCGTAGTCGGCGACCGTTTCGATGGTCGGCGGCAGCATCTGGCTTAGGCGTTCGATGATCTTCTTGAGCGTGTCGGCGATGGCAAAGGTGGACGACCCGAGAATCTTGCGCACGACCATTGTGACCAACTGATTCGGCTTGTTTCCGAAGGCGATGGTGTCCTTGCGTTGCAGATAGGCGGACACGTCATTGTAGAGCTGCCGTTCCTTCTCGGAAGCCTCGTACTGCATCGTCAGCGGGCTGCGCTCGGTATAGCGAATCAGTCCCGCGTGCTGCACCTGCCGGCGCAGCGTGCGCTTGCAGATCGATTCCAGCCGCTTGCGGAGGAAAATCTGCCCATTGCGCGCCCCGGGCCCCGTCACGTACTGACTGCGGAACGAGTCCTCGTCCCCGAAGTGCTTTTCGTCCAGCACGGAGACGAGGCCGTAGAGCTCCATCAGGGAATTCTGAAGCGGGGTCGCCGTGAGCAGAATCTTGAAGCGGTCGCGCGTGGCGTCGCGCAGGCGCTTCGCGCGGGTTGCGCCGTCCTTCTTATATACATTGCGCAGCCGATGGGCTTCATCGAAGACAACCAAGTCCCACGAGCAAGAGCGAATGTCGTCGGCCTTGAGGGCCGCGAACTCGTAGGACGTGATGACGACGTGATCTTTGTGTTCGAAAGGCTTGGCGATGCCTTTCTTGCGAAGGTCGCCATAGTTCTTGCGCTCGACGATGACAGAAGGAAGCGAGAACTTGTCGTGCAGTTCCTGGCTCCATTGCTTGCGCAGCGAGGCGGGCACGATCAGCAGGATGCGTCGGCGGCGCTCGGCCCAGCGCTGCGCAATGACGAGGCTGGCCTCGATCGTCTTGCCCAGACCAACTTCATCCGCGAGCAGCGCGCCCTTTGAAAGAGGTGACTGCAGTGCGAAGAGAGCCGCATCGACTTGATGCGGATTCATATCAACGCGCGCCGTAGAAAGCGACTGCGCGAGGGCATCCTCACCTGTGCCTTCGAGCGTGATGCGGTTTGCGAAGAAGGTGCCCTGCTGCGGAGTGTAGTGCTCGTTCGGCAGCGTACCCTCTACAACCTCGTCCGTTTCAATTTCGACGCGGACATCGACGGCATTGGCGGCGCGTTGCATCCAGGCTGTGATGGTCGCGCGATCAAACCGCCATGAACCGCCGACTTTGACGCCGGGGATTTTGGACGCAGCGGCCAGCTTGTAGACCGTCTTGTCGTTGATCTTCAGGAGGTCGGCGACCTCCCGCACGGTGAGAATATTCTCTGACATGTCCCATAATATACCTGGGCATGCGGCGAATAAAAGAGAAAATCGAAGAAAATCGGAGAAACATCAAAAGTTCAGTAATTTCATATACTTGTAAGTGCTGCGCGCGGAAAGCGCCCATAGCCATTGCCTCATGAGAGTGAATCATTTACAGAGCGCGGGTGTGGCGCCGTCAAATTCGCCATTAACGGAAGCCAATACCTACGGTCACATTGATCCGTGCGCGGGCGATCGTGCCGATCGTTCGGAGGCGAACTCCATGGTTTCGCGAATCGGACTAGCTCGCAGTCCGTCACCGTCGAATGTGATTCCGTCGCCCCCCAGTTGTGACTAAGAAATAAACCTAGCGCGGGCAGAAGTCGATCGTCGATCGAGAGAACAAATTCGAAAAGGTGCCATGTCGTCGGTGGGCGGTCCTGTCAGATTGAGAGGCACTTGTCGGCTCACAAACGCAAGCGACTCAACACCGTCACATATAAATCCGGCTTCATCGACGTGTCGTTTTCGAATTCCTGCAACTAATGGCCCTCATCCTCATCCTCGTTTAAGCTTGCGAGCGCACGCTCGAAAAGTTGACGCACTCGCGAGTACGGCAAATCAGTCTTTAGAGCTCCTGTTCGTTCGAGGTCAAGCCACATCTGAAGCCCAAGTCGCTTGCCGCGCACTCCTTCATCGACACCCTCCAAGAATGCCTCGGGCTTGACTAACATGTCTTCGGGATACCAGTGCAAACCATCAGTCGGAAGTGCGTTATCGAAGACGTATTCCAGAAATTTCTTACCTTCTCGCAGTTCACGTACTCGATCGATAGGAACCCTGCGCCCCAAGAGGTAAACGTGAGCCCTCCATGCTGCCGCAACACATGCTGCCAGGTAGCCTCGAGCCTTCCAGTAGCTTGCCAACCAGTTGTTGCAGAGATGATATCGGTAGATCTGCTTTGAGTTCAGTTCCCCTATCGGCTCTTGGATAACAATCAGAGCATCCTCCTCGTGTTCGTTTGTCTGCGCCAACAGAACGACACCGGTACAACCGTTGGCGCGACTCACAAGCTCGCAGACGAACCGCTCAAAGCGATCGTGCTCCTTGTAGAAATCATGAAGTGGATAGATCTCATCGATCGCCCCTTCCAACCAACCGGGATTGATGCAAAAAAAGTCGGAAGCGGTCTTGAGGAGGTCCGTGTCCAGCGCATCTAGGAGTGCATCGTTATTACGCATGTCCGCGAGCTTTAACCCATGCCCTAAGACCCGAGGTATTTGGTTCCGATGGATCCCGTGCATTTCGAACAGCTGAACGAATCTTTCTGCAATTACCAACCCTGAGCCATGACTTGGATCCTTCTCAGCAGCAATCACAAAATTCATCGTGCCAGCCGAGAATCCCCCTACCTGACCCACCGAGACAATCCGTTGGTTCGTGAACGACTGTTGCCACACGTTTGCCTCGTCGGCAGGAACGGACGTGGCTCTCTTCTCGTGATCGGCCTTCATCGCACTCAACGTCTCGACCGGATAGCGTTCAACATCGGTGTCGATCTCTCGATGATGAGTAGGACAGAGCAAAATCAGATTCTCAGCAGCACGTCGCTGGTCAGCATTTTGCGTCTCATCATATCGAGGCGATCCTGGTTTCTCGCCGCGGATGTGGCATACATCGCCAATTACCATATTTCTCTTCACGAGTTGCGCCTTACAGCCGGGAAAGGCGCACTTGTTCGAGGACAGCGAAAACAGAGCTTTTAGCGTCGAGTTCGTTGGATTCATCTGGAAAAGAGCGCCATGGAACCGGCCGATCAAGGACTGGCCACATCTGTCATATCAATGTTCGACCTCTGCCCCCATCCTCTCCTCCGAGACAGCGAATGGTAACTCACGAGCGGGCCACTCAGTCGTGCAGCTTCATAGGAAGCTGGTTACGCACAGTTTCTGGTAATAGGATACGAGCTGCGCGCCGATCTGGTGCCAGAGTCATTCGCTTCGTACCTTTCCCCATAACTATCTGAAACCACCTCTCACGATCGCGCACGACGTTGACTTTCTGCGCCTTGATCGTACCTGGCGTACCGCGTGTGTCCTCACGCCTACCCTTCGAGGCGAAGAATGCGAGCAGCGTGCTGATACACGCCGTAGCTTGGCTCGCAGAGGATCATAAGGCTCGACAGTCGACGCATGGATTGCGACCAGCTAACGAGCCCTGAAAAGTACGAAATTAGAAGTCATTTGTTCGCTGCGTTAATCAGCCGGTGCATCGTACGGCCCACCCTTGATCCATCGATGCTTGCGAGATAACTGCCTCTCTCATCCCAATAGGCAGTGGCTAAATACGCATCTCCCAGAATGCCAACGATTCCACGGGGCACGATCAACAGCTTCTCCGCATGCTCCCAGGTCGTCTTCTCAATTGTTTCCAGGTCAATGTCCTCCGGATGCGCGATCCTTTTGTCGCGCAGCGTTTTTAGCGCTCTCAGAGCATCATGAGTCTCGACGTGGGGAAGACTAGCCCGGAGACATTGCGCGATCACTATATTCTTCTTAGCCTCGCTGTCCGCAGCATCAAACTCAGACGCCCCTATTCCCAAGATCTCAAATCCCCTCCGAACGAGTCCCGGCTCCAGCAGGCAGAGCGTTTCAGAATTCTCCATGACGAAGTCGAGTACTGAGGGCAGACTCACATTCGGATATCGCTTGCTTGGCTTCTCGTAAATTTTTGTCACGGCGAGCACGTACTGGTTGATTGCAAGCCCCTGGATGGTGCCAAAGAGTTCGCCGAAGTTGTGCTTCTTGAGGAAATCTTGGTGGGCTCCACTGGCCTCAATAAGACTGAGCGCCTGCTCCGCCTCGAAGATGAACTCGACGGCACCCCCCCGACACCATTTGGCGTAGACGCTCTACATGTTCTGTGTTCATGCCTGCTAACTTTATTACAGGCGCGCTGTGACGAATAGCCCATACGATCGAAACACGGCGCTTGTCACCCGATGCAGCGTTCGCCGACACGAATCAGTCTCGCCGATTATCCGGCGAAACCCACCCCTCCCAGATAACGCCGATCCCGCAGGCTTGCTGAGTTCGCACGGTACTATCTCGCCGTCTCCGGTAGGTTCCGCCGGCCAGCCTTTACGCCTGGCGCACCATCAGCAGTCCGTGAACATGAGCGACTATCAATCCCGGCAGGTTGGTGGCCCCAATATCGAAATGGCCACGCCGGACCGCCCCGCCGAGCCCCCCCCTTGCAATCCCTCTCCGAACAGAGCTAACACAGCATCTGTTTTTATCAATTCTCGTCAATTTCTCCACCTGACATTTTCCCGCCCTTCAGGAATGATGGTTATCAAGTAATACCGCCCCAACAGTTGAGTAAAGCCACACGTAAATGGGTCGAAACTCGGCACATATATGGGATTTAATTCGCCGAATTTTCCGCGAAACTCCCCGCTGACATTTCCTCGCCACTGAGGGATGCTGTCTCTATGAACTGGAACTTCGTTCGCTCAATCATCGAAGTTACATCAGGAGTAACGATCATGAACTCGTATCCATCCCGAACGCTTCGTTCGATACCCACCTCACCTGCAGCTGCGCGCCCAGCCCGCATGACGGGGCAAGACGAGGCGCGGGCGCTCGCCGGCCGTCCGATCGCTCCAATCACTCCGGCACAACTGGAAGTACAGCAAGATACACCGCGCGCCACACCGATCCGCATGCTCCGGCTCTCGCAAGTCGCAGCGATCACCGGATTGAGCAAAACAAAAATCTATCAGCTGCAGATTCAGGGCGACTTTCCCATGCGAGTGCAGTTATCTCCCAGACGTGTCGCCTGGGTGGAGTCGGAGGTGCAGGCCTGGCTCGCCGCACGCATCACATCCAGCACGCCTCTGATTGAACGCTAACTCGGTCCATCCGTCATGACCCGTCAGCTTCAGCGCTCGGCAGCGCCGCCTCGTTGCGGCCGCCGAGCGGGCTTTTAGTCCTCGCCCCGCGTGCGCCGCTGACGCCCGGCAGAATGCCGCTCTGGCCATCAGCGGAGCGAGCACGCGCTCCTACGCCGCCTCGGTCGGCTCCACGATCACATACGCGTTTGCTTCCGACTCCCGCCATAGGCTCGCAGCATCAAACTCAGCGCCGATAAGATCCTCCGCCCAACGCTCGAGCACTTCGCGCATTTCCTTCACATAGCCATATCGATTGTAGATCGCTGTGACGCTGCCATCGGCGTGCCCTAGAACTCGCTTAATCAACTGCTCGCCGCCAACACCCAGCTGCTCCGCGATCCGCGTCGCGACGGTTCGTCGTAAGTCGTGCGGAGTCCACGGCACCACGCCTCGCTCGCCGGATACCGCCGTCACGGCCTGCATCATTCTGCTGTGCCCCTTCGACCAACCAGATACCGGCGCCAGACCGTCGGTGCCGCTGAAGACGAAGTCGCCCTGTCGTCCAGCGTAGTTCGCCAACGTGTGTTCGAGTATCTGCACAGCGACCGGCACGAGCGGCACTACATGCACGTGATCGCTTTTGTATGCCTGCGCCGGGATGACCAGCAGGGACTGCTTGAGGTCGATATACGACTGTCGACATCGCGCCCACTCGCCCGGTCGGCAGCCCGTTAGCAGGATCAAGCGATAGAGCGGAGCGAACGGATAGCCAAGCGTCCCAGCGGCATGCCACACGACCTGCGCTTCCTCCAGAGACAGCACACGCTCCTTCTTCCTCTTCTTCGGCAGGTTGTCCTCCATGCCCGAGACTGGATTGTCCGCGCGCTTCAGCAGCCGCTCACGAATGCCCCAGTTAATCATTTTGCGAAGCACGGCAACTACGCTCCTCGCAGCTTCGATGCCACCGCGACGGCGCGTCTTTCCTTCACGAGTTGAAGGCACCTGAACCATGACCTCTTTCATGAGGCTGCGCACCTGGTCGCGAGTGAGCATGTCGGCCACCACCCGACCTATGCCTCCAATGATGTGCGCTCGAATCGCCATCTCGTATCTGGCACCGGCGCGTAGTTGCTTGAGATGCACGTAGTCCGTGAGAAATTTCTCAGCCAGAGCTTCGACCGTGAGGCGCCCCGTCGCTACCCGCTCGAGCGCTTCAACCGGACTCTCACCGCGCCTCGCCTGATCGATGTATGCGTTGGCCTTTGCTCGCGCGGCATGCAAAGAGACCTGTGGGTATGAGCCGAGCGTGAGACGTCGCTTCGGGCCCATCAGCCCATGTCCTCGATCGGTGATGCCTCCCTCGCCGAATACGCGGATCATCAACGACCATGTCGCGCCACGCGTTTTTCCAATTCGCAGCGTGAGTCCGGGCACTGCGCCGTCAGGCAACTCGACGCGGCCGTTCCGTGGTTTCGCCAATACCGCGCGTATCCCTACGTCTGTGAGCTTGTTCATAAGCCACCTCGCTCTTGGGGTGTCACTCCAAATTCGTGGGTGCCAGCCCCAAAATCACGGTTTCTCAACGTCGCTCTGGGGTGCCACTACAGGGTGATACTTTGCTCGTCTCAGGCTGAGAAAGCGAGCACCTCTGTGAACTACTAAAGACGCGAAATGCCTATTTTTATAGTCTTTGCGGCACTTCCTAACGTTCCCTTAGAAGCACCAGAAGATAATTCGGGACGTACAGTTCATGCGTAGAAGGCTCCGCGATCCCGCTATTCTCGTATCAATCATAGGTTCTGATCGTACGAACGTATCAAGTATCGGCGATGGCGACAGCGATCGAGAATCAGAAGCACGCACGTCCCATGTTCCGCTTTTATTACTGTTACAGCGGCAATCAAACATCTAGTGGTCACTTCATCCCGCTCGTGACCAAAGCAAGAGCGCCCAGCGTGGAGGGGACACGCCCAGCTCCCGAACGAATTCGCGTCTCCCTGATACGTCGTAATCTGCACATTCAGCGGACAACATCAGTCGCTGAGATCTGCGCCATCCTTTTGTATGAAACACTTGCGCGCTCGATAAAGCGTGCTATCTTTCGCGCATCTTGACTCTAACGCGGCCACGAGCCGCACCACTGAAGCGAAACTGAAATGCTCTCGATCCACGGAACAGCCATGCAAAGACCAAGCGCACACCGCGCCGCGTCCGGCTGCCCGTCGATCACGGGTAGCTGGTCGCAGCCCGTCGCGAAAAATCATCGCCACTTCGTGACCGAACTCGATCGGTAATCGCCTTTAGGGCTCTTTGCCCCGAAGGCGCAAGCCGGACGGGGCACCCACGGGAGCCAAGCCACCTGAGATCCCACTCAGGGTCGGCGAAAACCACCCAAAGCAGTGTTTCGTCCGCGAGGTAAAGCCCTCGATACGGATTCGTACGCGCATGCGTATGGACCCCTGTGCCGCTCGCTCGGCCAGGACGCTGTTTAACAATTAGGAATGATCAAGGGCTCTCACCCTTACATCGCATCGTGCGCTGGATTTTCCAGTGGCGCGGCACGCATTCGCGCTCAAGCGGTGGTGATGTGTTTGCCAACGTGAGGGTGAGAGCCTGGAGCTAGTGAGATTCTTTTGAAGCACGTGAAAGCGTGAGGGTCTCACTCGCTCTGAATTTCGCGGATATAGCTTACAAAGTGCAGGACAGCCGTTTTGCGCAGCCTTGAGGCTACCCAAAGGGCGACGTACATGGATGTACGGAGTGCAACTGGCAGAGCGCGAGTCTTCACTCGAAGCTACGGGTTCGATTCCCGTCTTCCGCGCCACCTTTCGATGCACGTTGCGCGCTCCTCTGAGTAAGTCGAGCCAACGCGCATCTTATTCGATTCGAGGGCGTAGTAGACGCGCTGGGCTCAGAACTCAGTGTCTTCGGACATCCCGGTTCGACTCCGGAGTACGGACCAGTGTTTTATCGCTTGGTGTAACTGTTCACGCGGGCGTAGCGGAAAAGGTAAACGCGACCCTAAAACGATGAAGAGGGAAAGCCGAAGAGGCTACGCGGGTAATCAGCCAGGCACATGGTTGCGGATGCACCGAACGGCTACTTCAGTGGGTCGCTAGGGAAGCGCGTTTCCAAGCCGACGCTGTCTCCGAGTAATGATCGGAGTTCCGCCATGTGCAGGTTCGAATCCTGTCGCCCGCACCAATATTTATCCATTGCTCCGTGCCCACGATTTCTTCATGCGTCGTCTAGCTGGCAGGACATCGCACTTTGAATGCGACAACCCAGGTTCGAACCCTGGCGCCTGATCCAAACAAATCATTGCCGCGGTAACTCAGTGGCCAGAGTGCTCGCCTGTCTAGCGAGAAGTCGTGGGTTCGACTCCCATCCGTGGCGCCATACATCGCACTGATAGCTCAGTTCGTAGAGCGCTGGCCTGAAGAGCCAGAGGTCGCAGGGTCAATACCTGCTCAGTGCACCACTTATCTCTTGGCGAGTAGCAAAGCGGCGCTGCGCCTGGCTGTTAACCAGGAGACCGTCGGTTCGAATCCGACCTCGCCAGCCACCATCGAGCGGAAGCCCTTGGTTCGATCCCAAGTGCGTGCATCAGTCAACGCGACGTTAGCTCGGCTGGAATAGAGCGCCGGTTTGCGATGCCGGAGGCCGAAGGTTCAGATCCTTCACGTCGCACCACATGCCTCAACGTAGGGTTGAACTCTGCCTTCCCGACCACGCGAACCATGGTGGCGTTAGCTCAATTGGATAGAGCCCCGGGCTGTGAACTCGGAGGTTGCGGGTTCGAATCCCGCACGTCACCCCAATTTGTCACGACGCGTAACTGCACATGCCGATCGCCATGGCTCACAAGCCGAGATCGCTCACCCGCTCCATGCTTTCTTCAGGGACTTAGCGCAGCTTGGTGAGCGCACCTGCCTCGGGCGCAGGGGGTCGCGAGTTCGAATCTCGCAGTCCCTACCATTTTACTTTATCGATGTGCCTCGGTTTGAGCGAAGAGACCCGCGCGCGAGCCGCGCCATCGAGACCAACATTCACATGCCCGCTTGGCTCAACCTTTGGCGAGAGCGCTCAATCGATAGTCGAGAGCGGTTGCTGGTTCGAATCCGGCAGCGGCTGCCAATTCAAGAGCGAAAATTTTCTGCCCGTGCAGTGGCGAAGCGGCTTAACGCACCGGTCTCATGAGCCGGCTACCGATGGTTCGAACCCATCCTGCACGACCATCCACCCGCATCGGCATCGCGCCGTCATTAAATCATAGGAGGAGTGACCATGAGTCCGTACATTCTCACGCTCGACGTCACCGGCGCTCCGCACCGGTGGGTCAACGTGCGCCAAGCCGCGCACTACTACGCGACTGACATGATTGCGTGGGCGATAGGCACGAACGAGTTCCTGCTTCGTGGCGGCCTGCAACGCGCGACAGGGATTCAGTCGTTCATCCGGGCGAGCTCGATCATCGCGATCAAAGGCAAGGATTTCATCGTCCGCAACTTCGACCAGGTGCCGACGCTCACGAAGGAGATGCTGCTCGCACGGGATCGCTATGTTTGCGCTTACTGCGCACATCGGTTCCGCCACGATCAGCTCGACATGGAGCACATCGTGCCGCGTTCCAGGGGCGGTGAGGATTCCTGGATGAATCTCGTCGCCGCGTGCAAGCCGTGCAACAACCGCAAGGCAAACCGCACGCCGGAAGCCGCAGGGATGAAGCTGCATTTCGTACCGTATGTTCCGAACCGATACGAGGCTTTCATCCTGAGGAACCGCAAGATCCTCGCCGACCAAATGGAGTTCCTGCTCCGTGGCGTACCGAGGAATTCGCGAATGCACTTGGTCGCATGAAAACGGCAGGCGGAAATCGGTCCGCCTGCCATTGATCCAGAATTCTGATGAGCGCCGACCGCTGCGACGGGGGAGCTCATCGTCACCGAGGTCTTGGTGAGCGTTTGCGCCAGCGGTTGTGGTTCGAACCACACTGGCACGCTGCAGCCCTGCTGCTGTGTGTACCCGCGCAGAACGCAACCATGTCCGCCACCGCAATGTAGCTCAGTGGGTAGAGCAAGCAGTTCAGATCTGCTCTGTCGAGGGTTCGAATCCCTCTATTGCAACGACCTGATAAGTCGTTACTGGTAAGGCCGCAAGGCCCGGGGTTCGACTCCCCCTGTTGATGCCAGCCTGCATCACCACCGCGAGGCGAAAGTCTCGCATCCGAGGCGCCCCAGCGATCTCTGATCGCAGCGCGTACCGCGCTCTGCGCATCGATGCTCGGCGTATCTGGAGCGATGAAGAGCAGTTGAAGAGGCGTTCGTGCCAGGGAGGCGCGAACGATGACAGCTGTCCTCGCGTCGGCAAAGGACACGACGAACGCGATGCCCGTGCGGTAGGTGCGGGGCGGCTCGGCCTTTTTTTGAGCCGCCGCTGGATGGGCCAGCGCGGCATTGGGCGAGTGAATGGAGAAAGAAAACGGAGGCAATCATGACGATGAAGCGAATCACTGTCGCCCAGCATGAGCGTGCACTGGTTTGGAAGAACAAGACCTTTGCAGGTGTGCTGGAGCCGGGCAAGCACTGGCTCATCGCGCCGATGAGCGACGTACAGGCGCAACTCTACGACCTCACGATCCCGGAGTTCGAGCACGCGCGCGTGGACTTCCTGGTGAAGGAAGCGCGAGCGACGATGGAGAAGTACTTCGATATCGTCGAGCTCACCGACAGCGAGACGGGTCTTGTTTACAAGAACGGCAAGCTGGCCGGCGTGCTCGCGCCGGGCAAGCGTCAGCTTTACTGGAAGGGCCCGATCGAGGTGAAGGTCGAGAAGATCGATCTGAACGCCGATCTCGAGGTGCCGGCCCGAGTCGCCAAGCTGCTGGCTCGCGCAAAGCAGCCGCTACTGGCGCAGGCATCGGAGGCCGTCGTTTCCGCCGAAGTGGCCGACACGTCGGTCGCCCTGCTGATCGTGGACGGTAAGTTCGTGAAGCTGCTTGATCCGGGTCTGCACGTGTTCTGGAAGTTCCAGCGTGCGATCAGGATCGAGCATGTCGATCGCCGCGTGCAGACCATGGAAGTCTCCGGCCAGGACATCCTGACGAAGGACAAGGTCAGCCTGCGCGTCAATCTCACTGCCCTGTGGCAGGTGGAGGACGTCGTGCAGGCGCGTACGCAACTCCAGAACTTCGTGGAGTTCATCTACAAGGAACTGCAGTTCGCGCTGCGCGAGGCGATCGGCAGCCGTACGCTCGATGAGCTGCTCGGTGCGAAGGGCGATCTGGATCGCGAGATTCAGGCCTCGGCGCGCGGCAAGATCGAGCAGCACGGCATCAAGCTCGCGAGCGTGGGTATCAAGGACGTGATCCTGCCGGGTGAGATGAAGGAAATTCTCAACCGCGTCGTGGAGGCTGAGAAGGTCGCGCAGGCGAACCTGATCAAGCGTCGCGAAGAGACCGCGGCAACGCGTTCGCTTCTGAACACGGCTCGCCTCATGGATGAGAACCCGACGCTGCTGCGCCTGAAGGAGCTGGAGACGCTGGAAAAGGTCACGGAGAAGGTCGACAAGCTGACCGTCTTCGGCGGCCTCGACGGCGTGCTGAAGGACGTCGTGCGCATTCAAGTTCCTGCGAACTGAATGAGCGCGACGACATCACGGTGAGCCCGGTCGAAAGATCGGGCTCTCTTTTTTGGACACTGGGAGGTTCCCATGCACAACGAAAAACTGAGCGGGCAGGACTGCTTTCGAGCCGATGAGTAAGCGTCGGCGAGGCTACCCATCCGAGCGACATGTGAAGCGCGGAGTACGGATCGTTCACACAGACAAGGAGTTGATTCGAGAAGCTCGGTCGCAATGACCCCTGTCCGTGCCTCTCCGGGAGGTTGTTTCAAGAAATGCTGTATGTTGAGCGGACAGTTTGACGGGTCGGATCGGCATTACTATAAGAGATAGTTGATTTGCGCCCGCAATCGGCGGGCGTTCTTTCGACACTGCGGCCGGGAAGCCGCCTGGAAGTCCAGGCCGCCCGCGCGGCTGCGACGCCGTAACGGAACGAGGTCCGCATCAGATGAACGCTCGCAGTCTGGATTCAGAGGTGACGGTTCAAACGACCGACGATCGTCGCGCGCTATATCGCGCCTTTGCCGCGAGCCTCTCGGGCACCTCGCTCGAGTACTACGACTTCGCTGTTTACAGCGCGGCGGCGGCGTTGCTCTTCGGTCAGCTCTTCTTCGCAGGAAGCGATCCGCTGACCGGAGTCCTGCAATCGTTTGCGACGTTTGCCGTCGGCTATCTGGCTCGCCCACTGGGCGGTATCGTGTTTGGCCGCCTGGGCGATGTCATCGGGCGCAAACGCGTCCTCGTCATTACATTGCTGGTGGTGGGCGTCGCTACGTTTCTAATCGGCCTGCTGCCGACCTACGCGCAAGCCGGGGCGCTCGCGCCCGCCCTGCTCGTGCTGCTTCGTTTCGCCCAAGGCGTCGGGGTTGGCGGTGAATGGGGTAGCGCGGTCTTGATCACGAACGAGTTGAGTCAGCCCGGTCAGCGCGGTTTCTGGTCGTCGGCCGCTCAGATCGGCCCGCCCATCGGCACGCTACTCGCGAGCGGCATCCTGGGCCTGCTCTCAGCGACCTTGTCGGAGGACGCGCTATTGAGTTGGGGTTGGCGCCTGGCATTTCTGTTCTCCGCCGTGCTGGTGTGCTTCGGCTTGTGGATCCGTTCGCATCTGGAAGAAACCCCGGTGTTCGTCGCGATCCACGCACGCGGCGCGAGCCCCAAGGCTCCGGTGACCGAAGTTCTTCGCCATCATCGTCGCGCCCTGGCCGCCGCGATTCTGGCTCGTATCGGTCCGGATGTTCTCTACTCTTTGTTTGCAGTCTTCGTGCTCACGTACGCGACGCAGCGCTTGGGGCTGACACGGGCGCAGGCCATCGCCGCGGTCCTGGTCGGTTCAGCCTGTCAGATCGTGTTGATTCCGTTATCCGGTGGGTGGTCGGATAGGTTTGGGCGCAAACGCATCTACGCGATCGGCGCGGTCGGCGCAGCGCTCTGGAGCATCGGATTTTTTGCCCTCGCGTATGAATTTCGGTCGTTGCTCATCGGCGTCATCGGAGCCCTGGTATTTCATTCGCTGATGTACGGCCCGCAGGCAGCATTCATCGCCGAACAGTTTCCCGCCCGACTGCGATCCACAGGAAGCTCGCTTGGCTACACACTCGCCGGAGTGGTCGGCGGAGCCATCGCGCCGCTCGTCTTCACGTGGCTCCTGAAGCAAGAGAATGGGATCGAACTCATCGTCGTCTACGTCTGCGTCGCGTGCGCCATCACGTTAGTGGGCTTGATGCTCGGTCGCGCGGTCGATGACCGCGAGCACGAACCCGCACATCCACTTCAATGAGCGTGGCGCCGCTGCTCGTCTTTTCACGGCGTCATCCATCCGCCGCCGAGCGCCTTGTAGACCGCAATGAGGGATGTGGCTGTCTGCGTGCGTCCCTGCGCCAGGCTGTCCTCGGCGGCCAGGGCATCACGTTCGGCTTGCAGAACGCTGAGAAAATCAGTGAGCCCGCCCTCGAATCGCTGCCGAGCGAGTCTTGCGGCCATGGTGCTCTGGGTCGCTGCGCGCTCCAGCGTTGCTTCGCGTCGATGCGATTCTCCGTAGGTCACGAGCGAATTCTCGGTGTCTTCGAGTGCATTGAGAACCGCAGCCTCGTAGGCCGCGAGCGCAATGTCAGTCTCAGCGCGAGCAATGTGAATACGAGCGCGCACTCGGCCGAGATCGAATGCCGCCCACGTGATGCTCGGCCCCACCGAATAAAACCGTGCCGCGCCGCCGCCGAGATCGCGCCAGTCAGCCGCGTCATAGCCGACTGAACCAACGAACGTGATCCGAGGAAACAGATCGGCCACTGAAACTCCGATGCGAGCCGTCGCGGCGGCAAGATTCCGTTCGGCGATCCGGACATCCGGTCGCCGTCGTAACAACGCTTCAGGCCCGCCGATAGCATTCAGCGCTGGCAACGTCGGCATGGGTTGCGCTGTGGACAGTTCAGGCCGGAGCACGTCGGGTTGCCGTCCGGTGAGTACCGAGAGTCGATGAATGGTGGTCGCTATCGAAGTTCGCAGCGGAGGTATGGTCGCCTGCGTGGTTGCTAGCTGTGCGGCGGCTCGCGAAACATCCAGTTGCGTGCCACGACCCGCATCCAATCGAACTTGTACCAAGTCGAGCGTCTGACGCTGATTGACCTCGTTTCGCTCCGCGACCGCGAGTTGATCCTGCAATCCGCGCAATACGCAGTAGTTACGCGCGACTTCCGCAGTGACGCTCACGATCGCATCACGCAGCGACGCCTCAGCGGCTCCGGCACTCGCGCGAGCGGCTTGATTGGAGCGCCTCACGCGACCAAAGAAGTCTAGCTCCCACGAAGCATCGAAGCCCATATCGTATCTATCGATGATCCGCGGCTCATCGGGCAGGATCAGCTGATCGGTGCTGATCTGAGAGTGCGAATAGAATCCAGACGCAGTAACCGTTGGATATGCGTCGTATCCCACGAGCCGCGCGGACGCGCGTGACGACTGCAAATTCCCCGCCGCTTGTGCCAGATCCTTGTTAGCAGCCAGAGCATCGCTGACCAACCGATCGAGCATTGGGTCGCCGAGCAGTGTCCAGAATTGCGCGATGACTTCCGATTCGGTGGTCCCCGGCTGCGTGGCGTTGCTGAAATGATCCGGTGTCTCCTGCACCGGCTCTCGATAGTCCGGCCCCACGGCGCATCCCGCCATCGCGCCGAATACGAGCACTGTCGCGCGAAGCCTCATTGTGGCGCTCCCTGGGCGACCTCAGGCGCCGGCTCAGGACCCTGCGTTGCCGGAGATCGCTTGCGCCGGACCATCATCTCGATCGCGACGAAGAACACCGGCGTGAGAAACAAACCGAACAGCGTGACGCCGAGCATGCCGGAAAACACCGCGATACCCATCGCGCGACGCAGCTCGCTACCTGCGCCCGTTGCGGTCGCCAATGGCACGACGCCCATGATGAATGCGAACGATGTCATCAAGATCGGCCTTAACCGCAGCCGGCACGCTTCGATGGCGGCCTCGATGACTCCCATGCCCTGCTCCACTCGCGTGCGTGCGAATTCGACGATCAGGATCGCGTTCTTGCAAGCGAGTCCGACCAGGACGATGAAGCCGATCTGCGTGAGCACGTTGTTGTCCCACCCCGTCAACTTCACGCCGATCAAAGAAAACAGCACGCACATCGGGACGATCAAGACAATTGCGAGCGGCAGCGCCCAGCTTTCGTACTGTGCGGCGAGAATCAGGAAGACAAGCAGCACACACAGCGGAAACACGACGAGCGCGGCACCCGACGCAGACTTCTGTTGGAACGCAAGCTCGGTCCATTCATAGGTGTAACCGTTCGGGAGCGTTTGCGCGAGAACGCGCTCCATGGCGGCGGTCGCCTGACCCGAGGAATAGCCCGGGGCTGCCTGCCCATTCACATCCGCGGCGAGGTAAACGTTGAAGTGCAAGACACGATCGGGGCCAGTGATGAATCGCACGGTCGCGACCGATCCGATCGGCACCGTATCGCCGTCGGCGTTGCGCGTCTTGAGATTCGCGATGTCGTCCGGTCGCGCGCGGAAGCGAGCCTCGGCTTGCGCGTAGACGCGGAACGTACGCCCGAACAGATTGAAGTCGTTGACGTAGGACGAGCCGAGATAGGTCTGCAACGTGTCGAAGATGCTTGAAAGCGCGATGCCCTGCCGCTTCGCTTTGTCGCGATCGACGTCCGCGAACAGTTGCGGAACGGAGTTCTGGAAACTCGTATAAGTAGCAGGCGCGAGCAGCTCCGGCTGCTGGCGCGCGGTCGCGAGTACTTCTCCCGTGACCCGCGCAAGCTCGTCGTAGCCTGCACCCGCACGATCCTCGACGAAGAGTTTGAAACCACCCGTCGTTCCCAACCCCTGTACCGCCGGCGGCGGCACGACCAGGATATAAGCGTCAGGAATGCTGGCGAGCTTCGCCGTAAGCGTGCTCGCGATTCCCGTAGCGGACAGTTGCTTCGTACGTCGCTCGGAGAACTCCTGCAGCGGCAGGAACATCACCGCCGAGTTCTCCATGTTCACGAAACCGTTCGGCGACAGTCCGGGGAAGCCGATGGCGTGCTGGACGCCAGGGGTCGCGAGCGCAATGTCGGATACCTGACGTACGACTTGCTCGGTGCGATCGAGCGATGCCGCGTTGGGTAGCTGGATCACGGCGATCAGATACTGCTTGTCCTGCGTCGGAATGAAGCCGCTCGGAACGATCCGGAACATCAGCCACGTGGCACCGAGCAGGAGCACGAACACGCCCAGGATCGGCCGACGCCAGCGCGCCACGTCCGCAACCCGCAATCCGTAGGCGTGGGACATGCGCTCGAAGAATCGATTGAAAATGGCGAATGGCTTGCCGAGAACGCGATCGATCACACGCTGGAAACGGTCGGGCTGCGCGTGTTTCGGCCTCAGCAGCAGCGCGGCTAGCGCTGGCGACAAAGTCAGCGAGTTGAACGTGGAGATGATCGTCGAGGCGGCGATCGTGACCGCGAACTGGCGGTAGAACTGCCCGGTAATGCCACTCAGGAATGCGACCGGCACGAACACGGCGCACAGCACGAGCATGATCGAGATGATCGGACGCGTCACTTCCGCCATGGCCGCATGCGCGGCCGCGCGCGCCTCGAGACCGTCTTCTATTTTCCGCTCGATGTTCTCGACGACGACGATGGCATCATCCACGACGATGCCCGTCGCGAGCACCAGCCCGAACAGAGTCAGTGCATTGATCGAGAAGCCCATCAACAGCAGCGCCGCGAGCGTACCTATGATGGCGACGGGCACTGCGACGAGCGGCACGACGCTCGCTCGCCAGCTCTGCAGAAATACGACAACGACCAGCACCACGAGCAGGATCGCTTCGAACAGAGTATCGACGACCGCCCGGATCGCATGCCGGACGAATACGGTGGGATCGTACGTGATGTCGTAGGTCAGTCCTTCGGGAAAGCTGTGCGACAACTCCTCCATCTTGGCGCGGACCGAATTCGAGAGCGTGAGTGCATTCGCGCCGGGGAGTTGAAACACGGGAATGCCGACGGCTGGTGACGAGTCGAGCATGCTTCGCAGACTGTAAGTTTCCGGTCCGAGCTCCGTGCGCGCCACATCCCGCAGATACACGACATCGCCGTCATCGCCCGACTTGATGATGATGTTGCCGAACTCCGCCTCCGACCGGAGTCGTCCCTGCGCGTTGACGATGTAGCCAAACTGCGTTCCCGGCAGCGCCGGCTGCCCACCGATCTGACCAGCGGCAACCTGCGCGTTCTGCTCGCGGACCGCGTTCAACACGTCTTCCACCGTCATCGAGCGGGCTGCGATCTTGCCGGGGTCGAGCCACAAGCGCATTGCATAGTCACCCGAGCCGAACACGCGTACGTCACCCATGCCCGGCAATCGCGCGAGAACGTCACGAATCTGAATCACCGCATAGTTGCGTAGGTACAGCGAGTCGTAACGTCGATCCGGCGATCGTAGAAACACCACCATGGTGAGGTCGGGCGAACGCTTCTGGGTCACTAGGCCGAGCTGGCGCACGACGTCCGGCAGACGCGGCTCCGCCTGGCTCACACGGTTCTGGGTCTGCACCTGAGCGTCGTCGAGGTTCGTGTCGAGCGCGAACGTCACGGTGATGGCGAAGCTGCCGTCGGGATTCGCCGATGAGTCCATATACAACGCATGCTCGACGCCGTTGATCTGTTGCTCGAGCGGCGTGATCACTGTTTCGGCAATCGTGGCCGGCGAGGCCCCCGGATAGCGGCCGCTCACCACGACGGTGGGCGGCACCACTTTCGGGAATTCGCTGATCGGTAGCAGGGGCAGCGCGACCAGACCTGCCACGACGATGATGATCGAAAGCACCGACGCGAAGATCGGCCGATCGATGAAGAACGAGGAAATGCTCATGGCGGCGAAGTCATCCGCCGGCGACCTGCGGTGTAGGCAATCCGGCGCCCATCGTTACCCGCTTCGGTGTGACCTGAGTTCCAGGACGCACGCGCTGCAACCCGTTGACGACGATGGTTTCGCCCGGTTTCAAACCTTTGGTGACGATGCGCAGTCCCTGCGTCGCGCGCCCGAGCTGCACCGGCCGGTATTCGACCTTGTTGTCCGCACCGAGCACCAGCACGAAGTTCTGCGTCTGGTCGGTGCCGATCGCTCGCTCCTCGATCAGAAGAGCTTCATGCTCCGCGCTGCCGAGCAACTGCACTCGGGCAAAGAGGCCCGGCGTGAACAGCCCTTGCTTGTTGTCGAGCACGGCGCGAGCGCGAATCGTCCCGGTGCGAACGTTCAGCTGGTTGTCCACGAAGTCCATGCGGCCTCCGTGTGGAAAGCCCTCTTCGTTCGCAAGGCCCACACGCACGGGATTCGCGAAGTGGCGCGAGCTCGGCCGCTCGCCGGTACGTGCCAGCTCGTTGTATCGCAGGTACGCGTGCTCGTCGCCTTCGAAGTAGACGTATATCGGATCGGTTGAGACGATGGTCGTGAGCAGCGTGCCGCCGTTGTTCCCGCCCGTCACCAGGTTCCCGCGGGTAACTTCCGCACGGCTCGCCTGTCCGTCGATGGGTGCCTGCACGTTTGTGAACGACAGATTCAGTGCGGCTGAATCGAACGCCGCTTGGGCTGCTGCGACACTCGCTTCCTGCTGGTGGAGCGTGCTCACCCGCTCGTCGTATTCCTCCTGCGAAACTGCACCCGAGTCCTTGAGTTTATGGACGCGCTCTGCTTCCAGGGTGGCGAGTTCCCGTTGTGACTTCGCCAGCGCGAGCCCCGCTTTGGCGCGGTCGAAATCCGCCTGGTACGGCCGGGGATCGATGACGACGAGCGTCTCGCCCTGTTTGACCGGCTGACCTTCGCGAAACAGCACGCGATCGATATAGCCCGACACGCGCGGCCGTACTTCGACGGTATCGATCGCCTGGAACCGACCCGTGTATTCGTCCCAATCGATGATCTTCTGCTGTAGAACCCGCGCGACCATGACCTCCGGAGGCGGCGCTGCCGGGTTCGATGCCTTGCCGCAACCAAAAAGCATCGTGAGCAGTGTGAGTACTGCGATTGCCCATCGAGAGGGATGTGCGCACTCGATCGTGACGACCGTTGGCATGGGGGCACGTTAGGCCATCGCCCACCGATTCGCCATTGGAATTACGCACGCGTTCGGCAGGGTCATGGCGCAGTCGGTTGCGCACACAACACGTATGACTTTCATCTCACTGCCGTGGGCCACCGAACTTTATCGGCGTTCTGATTCCTAGGACACGGGCGTCCCGTGCTTGAACGTCCGGCGCAACTCCTGACGGAACTCGGGAGTGTCCTCGTGGCCGTGCACGGCCTTGGCATGCTGCGCCGCTGCTTCCAACAGCTCAGCCTCATCATCGGCCGAGATGGCGATGCTGCAATGGGACTCGCTAGGAAACTCTCTGCAGTCGATATACACGCGGTCCATTTGATCTGCTCCGGGCTGCCTGACCGGATGGGTTATAGGCCGGTCGACCGGGCGGGGCTCTAGGGAGCATTGCGTAGGATACAAGCGACAACAGGCAATCGAGGCGCGCGGCCGCTCAACGCTTCGATGCCCGGTCGGGATCAAGGGAGCGTCCGTCGACGCGTATCACGTCGCCGTTGCGGATTATCTCTTTAGCGGGCGCTCGTCATCCTGGGCCGAGCGCGACAGCCCGTCCAATACATCGCGAACTTTTGCGGCGAGGTCCGGAAAGCTGAAGGGCTTGGTGATCAACTGCACGCCTTTGTCCAGACGACCATGATGGAAGATCGCGTTGCGCGCGTAGCCTGTAGTAAACAAAACTCTGATTCCGGGGCGCACTGCTCGCACCTGCGCCGCCAACTGCGCGCCCGTCATTCCTCCCGGCAGCACGACGTCGGTAAATAACAAATCGATGGGCCCGGCACTTTCCAACAAGCGCAGCGCTGACTGGCCGTCTGCCGCTTCCACGACTCGATAGCCGAGCTCGCGGAGCGCATCGGCAGAGTAGGCCCTCACGGCTTCTTCATCTTCGACAACGAGTACGGTCTCCTGCGATGAACCTTCTGGAATCGGCATGACCGGCGGGGCCTCGATTTCCGCGCCCTCCGCTTCGTAGCGAGGCAAATAGATCTTCACGGTCGTTCCTTGGCCCACTTCGGAATAGATCTTGACGTGTCCGCCCGACTGTTTCACAAAGCCGTAAACCTGGCTCAGTCCGAGCCCCGTTCCCTGTCCGACGGGTTTGGTCGTAAAGAAAGGCTCGAAGGCTCGCTCCAGCGTTTCTGGATTCATGCCCTCGCCCGTGTCGGAGACGGAGATCAACACATACTGACCCGGTGCGATCTCGGCGTGCGAAATCGCATACGCCTCATCGATGTATGCGTTCACCGTTTCGATGGTCAGACGGCCGCCACGAGGCATGGCATCTCGTGCGTTGACTGCCAGATTCAGAATCGCGGACTCGAGCGCGTTCGGATCGACTTCGATTTTCCAAAGCCCCGCGCCGCGCACGGTTTCAACGGCGACGATCTCGCCCAGCGACCGATTCAGAAGCTCGGCCATTCCGCCCACCAGCGAGTTCACATCGACCGGCTTCGGGTCGAGCGGCTGACGCCGGGAAAAAGCGAGCAGCCGCTGGGTGAGGGATGCCGCCTGGTGCGCACCGTTCAGCGCATGTTCGACCGATCGCTGCAGGCGACCTGCGTCGGCGGGCACGAGACGACGAATGACATCCAGGTTGCCGACGATCACTTGCAGAATATTGTTGAAGTCATGCGCAACGCCGCCCGTGAGCTGTCCGACTGCCTCCATCTTTTGCGCTTGCCGGGCCATTTCTTCCGTAGCCCGCAATTGCTCCGTGCGCTCGGCGATTTCCCGCTCGAGGTTCGCATTGAGATCGCGCAGGGCCTCCTGCGCCCGCGTCCGTTCGGCGATCTCTGCCTGAGCGGCACGCGCTAGATGGACATTGTCGATGGCAACTGCAGCTTCCGCGGCCAGCCCTGCGAGGCCCCGCTCCGATCGTTCCGTAAAGACGCCGACGGAAGCGTGTCCGAAGAACAGTCCACCCAGCACCGTCCCATCGCGACCGACCACTGGAACAGCCAGGTAGCTACGAACCGGCAGGTGTCCTTCAGGCATTCCTTTGTGAGGTGCATTCTTTCCATAGCGCGGGTCCTGCGTGATGTCGTCCGAGCGGACGATGCCTTCCCCATTGAAGGTGGGCGCAAAGAGCTGCGTATTTCGGGGCATGGGGAATCGAGCGAACGACTCGGCGGGCACCCCTGACAATGTATAGAGCATGTAGCTCTCGCCGCGGTCGTTGAGGACATTGTAGAAGAATGCGCCGAACTGAGCGCCCGTCAGCTCGACGCCCGCGTCGGTGACCAACTGCACGAGCCGATGCAAATCGGTTTCCCGGCCCAGAGACACGCCGGCCCGATTCAATATCTCGAGCGCACGACGATCTTCGCGAACCTGCTCCTCCGCCGCACGCTGCTCCGTGCGGTCACGCAGGATTTTGACGAATCCGACGATTTCGCCATGTTCTCTGATTGTCCTCAGCTCGCCCGCCGCCCAGAACTGACTCCCATCCTTCCGCAGACGCCAGCTCTCCTCCCCTCCACCGCGGCCATGTTCGATGGCATCTGCAATCTCTCGTTCGAGCTGCGAGGTACCCGACGGGAAAATGCGTTCGAGCGTTTGGCCCAGCATCTCCGCCGGCGTCCAGCCAAGGATACGGGTCGCGCCGGCGCTCCAGCTGGTAACGCGCCCGTTGCGATCGATGCTGATAATCGCCGTATCCAACGCGCTATCGACGATCTGTCGCCACTGTGACGCCGAAACGGCATCAGGACCGCCATCGTGAATATCTTGCATGATTTTCTTGTAACCGTAGCCGGCACGGTAATTCCTGGCGGCCCACAGGTTACGTGACGAGACTGGGGCGCGGCTAGCGCCAGCGGACGCTCAGCATGGCGTTTCGGCTGCTAAGCTCTCCGCAGGCAAATTTCACCTCACTCAAACACCTCCGCCGACGCCATCGCCCTCCTGGACGCCTCCAGCCCTCCAACGATCAGCAGCTTGCCACTGCGAAGCGCCGTCACCGTATGCAGAAATCGGGGTTGCGACATCGCCGGCCCATCCAGACGACCACCGGCTACGGTGACGATTTCGGTCGTGTTCGCCCCGCTTCCCACGTAGTCGTGAAGCCCACCCACGAGGAGCAAGCGCGAATCCACCAACCTCCCTACCGCAAACGATGCGCGAGGCGTCGCCATCGACGCGAACGGTTCGAACGTACTGGCGGCCGGATCGAACCGAAGGATAGAGCTGATCGGCTCATCGTCCGCGTCCACGCCACCCAAGATGAGCACACCGCCATCGATCATCGTATGCGCTATATGTCGCGCTCTAGCTCCTGGCTCGGGTGCAGTCAGCAACGCAGACGTGCCAGCCACCGGATCGTACAGCTCAGGCGGCGCTGGCTGCCCATCGAGAGAATAGCCGCCATAGATCAGCACCTGCCGTTCGCTGATCCGAACCGAAGTGTGCTCCGCCCGACCAACCTGCAACGTTCCTGGCAGCAGCGTGAAGGTATTGGTCGCCGGGTCGTAGAGCTCAACAGTGTTGTCGGCACCCGATCCGTTTCTCAGGCCGCCGGAAATCAGCACGGTGCCATTCATCAAGAGGCTTGCGGCCGCATACACCCGCTCTCTTTGCGGAGCATTGGATAGAGGACTCACCGCGCCGGTCTGGCCATCGATAAGTTCGGCGCGAGGGGAACCCGTCAACGAGCGTATGCCTCCAGCAACCAGCACGTCCCCGTCGTACAGCGTCACTGAGATGAACCCGACGCGTCCGGTGGCGAGCTCGCTGATTTGCGAGAAGCGCTCGGTGGCCGGATCGAATACCCAGACGGTGCTGGGGAACGTTGAACCGTTGTCTTCGCCGCCGAAGATGATGACTCGGCCATCCTGCAAAGTGGCCGCCGCGTGCTCGGCTCGTGCGAAGGGCATATCGATCGGGCGCATTCGCTCGCGATAGCTCACGTTCAGTTCGAGATCGCGAGACACCGACTGGGTACCGCTGGTAACGATGAGCCTGTAGCGAATGGTCTGCGTCAGGCCGCTGATCGTGACCGGTTGCCCGCTCTGCACCGGGATGTCGTCCGGCTGAAGCACGCCGGTACCGTTCGCGAAAACAGCCGTGAGTCGCGCGGTGTCACCGACATAATAGGCGGAGCGATCGGACGCGAACTGGCTGATGGTCGGGCCTGAAGGCGACGGGGTGCCTCCGCCGCCGCCACAGCCGCCAAGGAATAAAGCAATCAGGACAATCGCGGCCGTTGCGCGATGGATGGGTGTAGTCACGTCGCCGGTCCGCTGAACATTATCGGCGCGCAAGAGTGACAAAGTGCGACACCCGATCGCATCAGCCGAACGGGCTATTGCTCGCGATCCACGAGTGGAAAAGCACTTCCTGCATCCATCGAATGGATGTGCCCGAGATGCAAGATCCGCCGCCCTGCCGGGGCTGGGCAGGGAGCATCTATCTCACCTCGGCCTCTTCCCCTTGAGCGTATCCCTCGTCATCTCCTTCACCGGTTCCGGATACACCTTGCCTCGCGCCCACCTGGTAACGACCTTCGATGAGGGTGGGGCCGCTTTCACGTGCGACGAAGCGGAGGCCCGGCTCGCTTTCGCCTGGTCACGAACGTTTGTTTCTTCAGCAAGGCATGCGCCCGCAAACAACACGCATCCGGTGACCGCCACGACGCCACGAAACAGGTTGTCCATGCGTTCTCCTTGTTGTTACCAACTCGAACGCGACTGTAGGAGCAAGTGCGACGCGACATCTAACAGTTGCGACATAAGAGACGTGCGACTTTCAGGGAGATTCCACTAGCGGAGTCCACTTAGATCATTTTTCGCGTTACGCCCCATGCAGCCGCTCACCCCGAAGCACATAGTTATCCGGCGGCCCATACTGCCGCCAGTAACCGATCAAGCCGAGACGCGAGAGCAGATCCTGAAAGCGCGGCGAGGCGCGGAACTCACGCATCTCCTTCCTCCACAGGATCCCCCAGCCATTACCAATCGTTCCCTGAGAGGCGAGACGCTCCAACAGGCGCTCAGCCACATCGTGGGCAGCATCAACTGCGCCGAGCATCGTGTACCAGAGTATGAATCGATGGGCGGAGTCCGAATCCAGACCCTCGCCGGACAACTTCGCTTCCCACGCTTGGAGTGCCGCGATCGCCCGCTCACTTCGGGCCAGATCCGATTGCGCGCGATAGAAAGATTGAATGGCCTCGAATCCGCCGGCAGCGCGCGAACTGGGCGATAGCATTTCCGCCAGCTCTCTCGCCGCTTCATTGAAGCGACCTTCACGCATGGCCAGCTGAGCACGCAACTCCCGCACCTCTGGAAGATCGCGCGGATAGCCGTTCGAAATCGCGAGATCGATCCACTTGCCCGCCTCGGCCCCATTTCCATCGAGCAATTTTTGAGCGCCCAAGTGCAGCGCCAGCACCGGCGATGACGGCGTAAGCTCGTACGCGAGCTGAATTTCCGCCAGCGCCTTGCGTTGATGCCCGGTCTGTCGCGCCACGTAGATCGCATGGACCACCAGAGCGTCGGAGCTCCTGGTCGCCAACGACAGTGCTTTTCGCAGGTCGGCCTCTGCTTCGATCCACCGGCCGCAAGAAGCGTGGATCAATCCGAGGACTCCATGCGCCCGCGAAATCGAAGGATCCAACGCGAGCGCATGGCGGGCATCGCGCTCCGCTTGGTTCAGCAACGTCAAAGCGCACCCGTCGCTCGCAGCCCGATACGCGCGCACCTCTGCGATCGCGTACCAGGCACGAGCGAAATTCGGATCTCGCTCCAGCGCTCGATCGAGCAGTTGTATCGTTGCTTCGAAATTGTCCTCGCTCGGGTGTGCCCGCAGCTTCATGGCTTGCAGATAGAGGTGATACGCCTCGAGATCCCGTGTCGGAGTGTTGCTCCTCGCCGAGCCTGCAACGAAGTGACTGGAGGTCGCGTCGACGATCGCAATCGTGAGCTCGTCCTGAACCCGGGCGACATCGTCGCAGCTGCGCTCATAGCTTTCGGACCACAGGTGATGACCGCTTCGGCCGTCAACGAGTTGCGCAGTGACTCTGATTCGTTCTCCGACGCGCCGAACGCTGCCTTCCAACACCACGTCCACGTCGAGATCCCGTGCGATGGTTCGCACATCCAGGTTCCGATCTTTGAATGCGTACGTCGACCTGCGTGACGCGACCTCGAACCAGGGCACCCGCGCAAACGTGTTGATCAACTCCTCCCCCATCCCCTCGCCTAAATAATCCGTCGCGAGATCGCTGCTCAAATTCGCAAACGGTAAAACCGCGAGCGGAATCCGCGCATGAGCGCGGGCTCTGGTACGCGCCGGCTCGCTTGCAACCAACTCGGGCGCAGTGCGCGATTCCTCCGACGCTTCCGTTACTTTCCGCACCTCAGCGACAAAACGGTAGCCGCGCCCGGGCACCGTAACGATGAAGCGATACTCGCCCGGATGTTCGCCGAGCACTCGTCGGAGCAAGGAAATATTCTGATTCAGGCTGTTTTCTTCGACGACCACGTTGGGCCAGATCGCGCTCATGAGCGCGGCCTTGCTCAGCAACTTGCCGGCGTGCTCCACCAGGTACAACAGAGTATCGAAGGCTCTGGCGGTCAAGGGCAGCGCTCGATCGCCCTGCTTCAGCAGCAGCAGTCGCCGTGCAGCGTCGAGACGAAAGTCCCCAAATTCGTAGGTAAAGCGACCGGGCGCCATGACGAGCCAGGAAGTCGGATGATTTCAGAACCTTTCGCAAAGCCTGGCGTCCGTACCTGACGCGAGATTCTAGCGGCCGGCCAAGGGTCGGCAACGGGAATTCCCCTACTGGCCAGTCGCACGCGCTCGCACGGGAATCACAAACCTTCAGAGTCTTTGCAAAGCCAAATCACGACTCCGCCCGCACCCTACGCGCGGTTCTCGAAGCGGAGAAAAACAAATGAAAGTTGTCAGCACAAAGTCGGCGGCGATCTTGACCCTGGGCGCGATGCTCCTTGGATCCGCCGCCGTGGCGCACGCCGATCGTGCCACTGAACTGAACGGCAGCACGCCGGAGATCGTGGTCAGCTTCAAGGACCTCGACATCACTCGTCAGCACGGCATCAATGAGCTCTATTCTCGAATCCAACGCGCGGCGAAGTCCGTATGCGATTACGACCGATTGCGCAAGGAGCTGGCACGGCAACGTCGTTCGGCAGCTTGCTATCGAGCCGCGGTCGATGACGCCATCCAGCAGATCAATCATCCGAAACTCACAGCGCTACACCGAGCGAAGTCCCGGCCGCTTCTGGGATGAGCGAGTGCGAGTCGGCGCTCCGACGCGTAAGGCAATGCCGTAGCGGCGCATCAGCAAGGGCACCGGGCACCTGACGCTCATCGGGGAATTGCCGCATGCACCGAAGCTTTTGGCACGCATCGCGGATGCGGCATTCCCTGAGAAAGCCAACATTAAAAATTGTTGTGCGGAACGGCGCTTCAGTTCCGGCACGCTCGTCCGCTACACGGCTTCAGGAGAATTCATCTCTCGGAGTCGAAGGTCGATGTTCAACGATATGAAGGTAGGCACTCGCCTGGCGATTGCCTTCGGTGTGGTGGTGATGCTGCTGGTGGGCGTCGTCTTGATCGGCGTCAGCCGCATGGCCAGCATCAACGAGAGCCTGCGCGGTATCACGCAGGAGAACGCCGTACAGATTGCCCATGCCCAGGAAATTCGCGCCGCCTCGTATGCGGTGAGCTCGTCGAGCCGCAATCTGATGATCCTCACCGATCACGATGAGTTGAAGGCGGAGTATGCGAAGCTCGAGGCGACGTTCGAGAAGGCCAGCAAGGAGCGGGCGGCGCTGAGCGAGATGTTCAACACCATCGACGGCACCACTGCGCGGGAGAAAGAGCTGTTCGCGAAGCTGGAAGACGTGAGCAAGCCGATCCCGGCACTGGTCGAGAAAGTCGCCAAGCTGGCGTTGGCAAACAAGCAGGCCGATGCCATTCAGCTCTACATGAGCGAGGTGTCCAAGCCCAACGCTCACGTGCGCGACGCCGCCGAAGCGCTCGTCAACTTCGAGACCGAGCTCAACGACCAGGCCGCGGCGGAAGCAGTGCAGACCTATCAGTCCGCGCGCAACATGATGATTGCGCTCGGCGCCATCGCGGTACTGCTCGCGATCGCCTCGGCCTTGCTGGTCACGCGTAGCATTCTCAAACAGCTCGGTGGCGAGCCTTCGTACGCCGCGCAGCTGCTCACCTCCGTGGCCAACGGCAACATCAATGTCGAAGTCACCACCAAGAACGGCGACAACAGCAGCATGCTGTTCGCCGTGCGCAACATGATCGATCGCCTGAAGCAGGTGATCTCGGGCCAGCAGCGCGTCGTCGAAGCCGCCAATCGCGGCGACTTCAAGGAGCGGGTCGACCTCACCGGTCTCAGCGGCTTCCAGAAGGAAATGGGCGAAGGTCTGAATCAGCTCGCGGCGACCACCGGCTCGAGCATCGAAGATGTGGTGCGCACGATGCGCGCGATCTCCGAAGGCGACCTCACCAAGACGATCGACAAGGAGTATCAGGGCGCGTACGGCGAGATGAAGGAATACGCCAACAACACCGTGCTGAAGCTCGGCATGATCATCAGCGAGGTCAACAGTGCGACGGATTCGCTGTTGAGCGCGTCCGAGCAGGTGAGCACGACCGCGCAGTCGCTGTCACAGGCAGCGACCGAGCAGGCCGCGGGCGTCGAGCAGACGAGCGCCGCGATCGAGCAGATGACCGCGTCGATCGCTCAGAACACCGAGAATGCGAAGGTCACCGACACCATGGCGTCGAAGGCGTCGTCGGAAGCCACCGAGGGCGGCGAGTCGGTGAAGGCCACCGTCGCGGCGATGAAGCAGATCGCGCAGAAGATCACGATCATCGACGACATCGCTTATCAAACGAACCTGCTCGCACTCAACGCGGCGATCGAAGCGGCGCGCGCCGGCGAGCACGGCAAGGGCTTTGCGGTGGTCGCCGCCGAAGTGCGCAAGCTCGCCGAGCGCAGCCAGGTCGCCGCGCAGGAAATCGGCACGGTCGCGACAGGCAGCGTCGAGCTGGCGGAGAAAGCCGGCGCGCTGCTCAGCGAGATCGTTCCGAGCATCAAGAAGACTTCGGACCTGGTGCAGGAAATCTCGGCGGCCTCGCAGGAACAATCGTCCGGCGTCCATCAGATCAACTCGGCGGTCACTCAGCTCAATCAGACGACGCAGCAGAACGCGGCTTCGTCCGAAGAGCTCGCCGCTACGGCGGAAGAAATGAGCAGCCAGGCCGGTCAGCTTCAGCAGACCATGTCGTTCTTCAAGACCGGATCGAGGAACAACCACGCAAGTGGTGTGCCGACCCGCAAGCCAGCTCCGGTGAAAGAGCAGCCGCGTAAGGTCGCGGTGGCGCAGGTGACCGGCAATCTCGCGGTCGGCGGCCAGGAGCCGGACGCGTCGCAGTTCGCCAAGTTCAACTGAGCGGGTGACGCGATGACTCAGACCAGCTCACCTCGAGTGGTGGCGGCCCCCGTGCCGCCACCGCCGGACGCCGGCGCG
>JAEWAF010000055.1 GCA_023391815.1 Pseudomonadota bacterium | reverse complement strand
CCATGCCGCCATCGCCCAGGACCGCTTGAATCTCATAACGCCCCTGGAGCACCACGCCCGGACCGATGACGACGTTCGAGCCTTGATGAACCTGGTGCTCGGGCTCGGCGACGTCGTCCATGCGCATCATGGTGACGGCTTCGCGATTGACCTGGCGAGTGGCGGGTTCGGTGGCGCTGCGCGCGGTCTGATAGGCAGCAACCAGTCGGGCCAGATCCTGTTGGGCCGCTTCCTGGGCCGCCGGAGTCTCGGCGTTGATGAGCTTGTGCTGAAGCACCGCCAGACGATCCGTATAGTTTTGCCATAACGTGGCAGGATCGTCGGCTGACTCCAGCCCGAGCAGCATCAGCGCATTCTCCAGACGGCTGGACATAGGGGTAGCGATTACTTCCGTGCAAAAACCAAAGGCAACGATGCGTCCCGGATTGTTTTTAATCCCGCGTATCGATTCCGGGGCGACAACATTGCACTAGGGCTGACTGCTTGAAAAGTGCCTCCACCAGCCGACACTGTTCGTGACGGGCGAAAGCTGATAGTGAAAGGCTGGCGGCGGCTCGAATAAACACTTTTCGACCGGTCATCGGTCCTGAACCGCCGGTCGTCGGCCGACGACCTTCCGGCAACCCTACCGCAATCGAGACATTCCCGCGCCCTGTCGCCGATCCGCCACGCGACTTGCGCAAAAGCCCGCGAGTCGAGCGGCTCGTTACGACATAACTTCGAACGATGAACGGCTACTTGTCCGAGCCTTGGCGGCGGTACTTGCAGCGCATGGCCCACTGATGACGGGCATGCAGACGCTCCGCTTCACTGTCCGCTTCGGGCGGCAGCTTGCGTAGCGCCTGCAAGGCGCTCGAGTGAGCGATGGCGACTTCAGGGTCGGTTTGTAACAGGGCCCGATAGCGATCCAAAAAGGCCTGCTCCACCGGCGCCCCGACGCCCGACAACAAGGCCAGCGCATGGCCGCCGATCGCGGCGACTTCGGTAACGGGCAGGTCGCCCTCGTGAAGAGCGTGATCGACGTCGGCGATCAACTGATACAGCGGCCGCAGCCATTCCCATTCAGGATCCTCCATGATCCGACGCAGTAGCGCCAACGGCGACTGCTGGCTGCCGAACTTGCGTTCGACCGCGATCACCACGCCCAACAGGCCGCGTAACGCGCGGCTCGCATCCTCCAGCGCTTGCAGATGTGGCGTGTCGGATCGAGTCATGGCGCGGCTCCCATCGGCGGTAACGCTATGCTGCGCTCATCGCTCATTTTTTTCACGTCGACGGAGCATTTCGCGCGATGGCCTCCGTGGGACATGCGGGGGGCTCACCGCCCCAGCCGCGAGATCTCTCCGCTCAGAGGGACCCTCGCTCGCACGGAAGAAGCCTATGTACCGGCGGAGTAAGCAGGTCACCGCGCCCAGGTTCCCCCTGCGCGGCAGCTCCTCCTCCGACGCGACGGGGCCGGGCGAGGGTCTTCTCTTTCATCATCCGATTTCAGGATGGAACATTTCAGGACCTGGCGCGTGGCCGCTTCGGCGCGGCGGCCGCGGCCCGCCCGGCATCGCTGACCCGCACTCGAACCGCGTGCGTGGACTTCACTTCCTCGAGCACGAAGTACGTCTGCGTGTGACGCACGCCGCGCACGTTGACGATCTTGTCGCCGAGCACCCGGCGGTACTCATCCATGTCCTGCACGCGTGTCTTGATCAGATAGTCGAAACCGCCCGCCACCATGTGGCACTCGACGATCTCCTCCACCAGCTGCACGGCTTCCTTGAAGCGCTGAAACACGTCCTGCGTGGCGTGGTCGAGCGTGACCTCGGTGAACGCGAGCATGCTTTGCCCGAGACGCTTCGGGTTCAGGTGCGCGTAGTAGCCGTCGATGAACCCCTCGCGCTCCAGGCGCCGCACGCGCTCGATACACGGCGTGAGCGTCAAATTTACTGTGCGTGCGAGTTCCGCGACGGTCAGCCGCCCGTCCGTCTGCAATAGCGACAAAATCTGCCGGTCGACGCGATCCAGTTCACGGCCTGGCGGGTTGCTGCTCATGATGTTTAGTAAATCCTACTGTTCTGGCAGGCTCGTTTGGCAGACTATGCTGCCAAACACTCGGTATTGTAGCGCAATATGCTCCGGGACAGGCGGAGCGGACCAGCACCCGCATTCGCCAGACCATAACTCCAGCGAACTTGATACCAGCAATGTTCGATCATCCTTCGTTCGACCAGCACGAGCGCGTGGTCTTCGCGCACGATGCTGCCACTGGCCTGCGCGCCATCGTGGCCGTCCACTCCTCCGCGCGAGGGCCGGCTGCCGGTGGTTGCCGGTTCTGGCACTACAACTCCACGCACGACGCCATTGCCGACGCCTTACGGCTGTCGCGTGGCATGAGCTACAAGAACGCGATGGCGGGCCTGCCGCTCGGCGGCGGCAAAGCCGTCGTGATGATCGATGCCGATCGCCCCAAGACGCCGGCGATGCTCGAAGCGTTCGGACGCTTGGTCGAGTCATTGCAAGGTCAATACATCACCGCCGAGGATGTCGGCGCTTCGGTCGCCGATATGGAAATCGTCGCCGCTCAGACGCGTTACGTGAGCGGCCTGCCGCGCACCGCGGTGAGCTCCGACGGCAATCCCAGCCCGAAAACGGCCCTCGGGGTTTATCTCGGCATCAAGGCGGCGGTGAAATTCCGACTGAAGAAGGACGAGCTGCGCGGCTTGACGGTCGCGGTGCAGGGCCTCGGCGGCGTTGGCTACGAGCTGTGCAAGCTGCTCGCGGCCGACGGCGCGAAACTTCGCGTCGCCGACGTTCGCGACGCGGTGACGAAGAAAGCCGCCGCCGAGTTCGATGCCGTTGTGTCCAGCCCTGATCGAGTGTTGTTCGAGCGTGCCGACGTAGTCGCCCCGTGCGCGCTCGGCGCTCTCTTCGATGCCAACACCATCCCGAAGCTGCAGACCCCGATCGTCGCCGGCGCCGCGAACAATCAGCTCGCGACCGCTCAAGACGGCGCGCGGCTGCACGCGGCCGGTGTGCTGTATGCCCCTGACTACGTGATCAACGCGGGTGGCATCATCAGCGTCGGTCGCGAATACCTGGGCGGCGCGACGGCCGAGTCGATCGTCGCCGAGATTCACCGTATTCCCGTGCGACTCACGGAAATTTTTTCGCGTTCCAGCGCCACCAACCGTCCGACCAGCGAGCTGGCGGACGAGATGGCGCGTCAGATGCTTGCGGAGGCCCGATGATGCGATCCCGTTTGCACGTTCCGAGACCGCCGGCTCGCCCCGGCGAGAAACCGGACTTCAGTTATGTCGCGGTTTCTCCGGCAGGCGCCGCCGCCCGCCCGGATCCGAACGCGCCCTTGACCGAGACCGAATTCCTTTCCAAGGAAATGGTCCGCGTGCTCGATGACAACCATCGCGCCGTCGGCCCCTGGAATCCGCACCTCGCGCCCGCCGATCTGGTGCTCGGCCTGCGTCACATGATGCTGACGCGCGCCTTCGACGACCGCATGCATCGTGCTCAGCGCGGCGGCAAGATCACGTTCTATATGAAGTCCACCGGTGAAGAAGCTGTCTCGGTGGCCGCCAACATGGCGCTCAAGCCCACCGACATGCTGTTCCCTTCGTATCGCAACCAGGGTCTGCATGTGGCGCGCGGTCTGAAGATCGTCGACCTGATGTGCCAGCTGCTCTCCAACACGCGCGACATGTGCAAAGGTCGTCAGCTGCCGGTCATGTACCACTCGGCCGAGAGCAACCTGTTCTCGATCTCCGGCAACCTCGCCACTCAGTTCCCGCAAGCAGTGGGCTGGGCGATGGCCGCGGCCATCAAGGGTGAGGATCGCATTTGCGCCTCCTGGCTCGGCGACGGCAGCACGGCTGAAGCGGATTTCCATTACGCGCTGCTGTTCGCGCAGATCTACAAGGCGCCGGTCATCCTCAACGTAGTGAACAATCAGTGGGCCATCTCCACGTTCCAGACGTTTGCCGGCGGCGAAGGCCGTTCGTTCGCTTCTCGCGGACCGGGCTACGGCATGCCGGGCATTCGCGTCGACGGCAACGACTTCCTCGCCGTTCACGCAGTCACGCAATGGGCCGCCGAACGCGCTCGCACCGGTGCGGGCCCGACCTTGATCGAGCTCGTCACCTATCGTGCCGCGCCTCACTCGACCAGCGACGATCCCTCGCGCTATCGCCCGAAGGACGAAGAGAAGAGCTGGCCGCTCGGCGATCCGATCGAGCGATTGAAAGGCCATCTGCGCACGCTCGGCGCATGGTCGGACGAACAGGATAAAACGGTTGAGAAGGAGTGCGAGGAGCAAGTCAATCAAGCGTGGAAAGAGGCGAACACCTACGGCACGCTCACCGACGGCCCGCAGCTCGACCCCGCAATCATGTTCCAGGACGTGTTCAAGGAAGAGACGCCCAGCCTGGCACGCCAGCGCATGCAACTCGCGCAGGAACTGAAGGAGCGCTCGCAGAAATGACTCAGATGAATATGATCCAGGCGCTCAACTCCGCCATGGATGTGATGATGGCGCGCGATCCGGGCGTCGTCCTGATGGGTGAAGACGTAGGCTATTTCGGCGGCGTGTTCCGAGCCACCGAAGGCTTGCAACGCAAGTATGGCGAACATCGCGTGCTCGATTCGCCGATCGCCGAAGGCGGCATCGTCGCCACGGCCATCGGTATGAGCATCAACGGCCTGCGCCCCGTCGCGGAGATTCAGTTCGCCGATTACATCTATCCTGCGTACGACCAGATCGTCAGCGAGCTGGCGCGCATTCGTTATCGCAGCGGCGGCGACTTCTGCGCGCCCGTCACGATTCGCACGCCCTGCGGCGGTGGCATTCGCGGCGGCCAGACGCATTCGCAGAGCCCGGAAGCGATCTTCGCGCATGTCTCGGGCTTGAAGGTCGTGATGCCGTCGAATCCGTACGACGCCAAGGGCTTGCTGATCGCGGCCATCGAAGAAGACGACCCGGTGATCTTCCTCGAGCCCAAGCGCCTCTATAACGGTCCGTTCGATGGCGATCCGAACAAGCCGGCGGTGGGTTGGAACTCGCATGCGCGCGGTGACGTGCCGGAAGGCCATTACCGCGTCGAGCTCGGCGTGGCCGAGGTCGTCCGTCCCGGCAGCAAGCTCACCATCATCACCTACGGCACGATGGTGCACGTTTGTATCGCCGCCGCCGAAAAGGCCGGCGTCGATGCCGAAGTGATCGATCTGCGCTCGATCGTGCCGCTGGATGTGGAGACCATCGTCAACTCCGTGAAGAAAACCGGCCGCTGCATCGTCGCGCATGAGGCGACGCGCTTCGGCGGCTTCGGCGGCGAGCTCTCATCCACGATTCAGGAAGAATGTTTCTGGCACCTGGAAGCGCCGATCCTGCGCGTCGCCGGCTGGGACACTCCCTATCCGCACGCGTTCGAGTGGGAATACTTCCCTGGCCAGGCGCGCGTCATCGCCGCCATTAAAGCAACGATGGAGGCGTCATGAGCCGTCATGTAGTCAAGCTGCCGGATCTCGGCGAAGGCACGGTGTCTTCCGAGGTCGTGGCGTGGAAGGTCAAGGTCGGCGATGTCGTCGCCGAAGACCAGCCCATAGTGGAGATGTCCACCGACAAGGCCGTGGTCGAGCTTCCCGCGCCGGTTGGCGGCAAAGTGATCGCGCTCGGCGGCCAGCCTGGCGATCAGATCGCGGTCGGTAGCGAACTGTACGTGCTCGAAACGGACGCCTCGGCGGCCGTCGAAAGCGCGCCCGCCGCGGCTCCGGCTCAGGCCGCCGCTCCGGCGAACCCTTCCAGCGCCGCCGCCACGAGCAACGGCGCCGCGCAGCCTGCGGCAGCCAAACCGTCGGGCGGTCGCGTGATGGCGTCTCCGGCTACTCGCGCACGCGCCAAGCTGGCCGGCATCGATCTCACAACCGTCAATGGCAGCGGCCGGGATGGCCGCATCCAGCGGCAGGATCTGGAAGCCGCGATCAACGATCGTCAGTCCGGCGGTGGCAAGACCTCTGCGGCCGCTCCGACTCCGAGCGGGCGCCAGGTGCGCACGGGGACCGAAGAGATCCGTATTCTCGGCGTGCGCCGAGTGAGCGCTCAGCGCGTGGCCGATTCGAAGAGAAACATTCCGCACTTCGCCTATGTCGAGGAAGTCGACATGACGGAGCTGGAACGGCTGCGCAAACATCTGAACTCGCAGTTGCCGAAGGGCTCGCCCTCTTACACCTACCTGCCGTTCCTCGCGATGGCGCTGGTGCGAGTCGTCGAGCAGTTCCCGAAAGTGAACTCGCGTTACGACGCCGAACGCAACGTGCTCGTCCGTCACGATGGCGTGCACATCGGCGTTGCCACTCAGACCAACGACGGTCTGAAGGTGCCGGTGGTGAAACATGCGGAGTCGCTGTCTCTGAAAGAGATCGCGGCCGAAATCCGCCGTGTCACCAACGCGGCCCGTGAAGGCACCGCGAGCCGCAACGAGCTGCAGGGATCGACGATCACGATCACCAGTCTCGGCAAGCTCGGCGGCATCGTCTCGACGCCCATCATCAATGCGCCGGAAGTGGCCATCGTCGGCATCAACAAGGCCGTGGAACGCCCCGTCATCGTCAATGGCGAAGTCGCGGTTCGGTTGATGATGAATCTGTCCTCGTCCTTCGATCACCGCTTCATCGACGGCTACGACGCCGCCGAAACCATCCAGGCGCTGAAAGAAAAGCTCGAGCAGCCGGCGACCATCTTCATTCGAGATTGATCGCGGCGATTCGGCTGCCGGCGGCGGCCGTGTGATGAACTTCACACGTGTCGCCGCGCGGGCGCCGCGGCATTGCGCCGCACGACACGATTTCCTGCCTCCGACTGAGTCGTTTGCGAACGGCTTCTCACCGCGCCCCGAAGCCGCCCACTTACATTTGCCGCGTCCCAGGGAATCGTTATGGACTCGGCAGCCAGTACCATCCGTCAGTTTCTGATCGAGGCGCAGCGACGCATCAGCTGCCATGCGGCCGCCTTTACCTCGCCGTCGCGCGATGAGTTTCATTTTCGCTGTCTCGGCGACGACGCTCGCGAAGTGCAAGAGATCTTGCGCGGGATCGCCGAAACGTTCCTGCTCCAGACCCGCGAGACCAACGGCCCGGTGATTCGCAATCGGGTCCGCTATGAGAATGGCGGACCGATGATCGGACGCTTTCTGGTCGCGCCGGTGGTCGAGCTGTCCGGCGAACTGGCTGGAATCGCGATGATCTATCGCCTCGCCACCCGGGACGCCTTCGAGCAAAGCGATCTCGAGAAGGGCTCGCAGCTGAGTCGTCAGCTCGGGCGCTTGCTGTCTCTTCCGGCCGATCCGGTCACCGGGCTGATTTCGCGCGCCGGCATGGAGAAGCTGGTCGACTGGCGCTTGAGTTCGCTCGGCGAGCGCGCCAACTCGAGCGTGCTCTACGGCGATATCGATCAGCTGCACGTCGTGAATGACATGTTCGGCTTCGAAGCAGGTGACCGTGCCATCGCCGTCGTCGCGAATGCGCTGGCGGCTGCGCTTGCGAACGAAGACGCGGTCCTCAGTCGTCTGTCCGGCGATCGCTTCACCGTCTTTCTGCCCGACTGCCCGCTGAGTCGAGCGCAGAAGGTCGCTGCGCGATTACGCGATGCCGTGCAAGCACGCATGCTCACGGTCGAGGACGACCGGTTCCCTCTGTCGATTTGTTTTGGCGCAGCGACGTTACGCGCCGGCGAGCGGAGCTTCGATCATGCTCTCGCCGGTGCCGAAGTCGCCTGCAAGGCCGCCAAGGACCGAGGACGCAATCGGGTGGAGGTTTACGAAGTTTCGGATGTCAGCATGATCCGCCGACGCGACGACATTTCCATCGTCGGCCGGCTGCGCAGCGCCCTCGAGCAAGGGCGCTATCAGATATATGGCCAGCCCATCGCTTCGCTACTGACGCCCGACTCGGTGCATCGCTACGAGATGCTGTTGCGACTCATCGACGAGAAGGGCCGGATGGTATTGCCGTCGCATTTCATGTCATCGGCCACGCGCTACCAGTTGCTGCCCCAGATCGATCGCTGCGTGATCGGCGACGTGCTCGAACATCTGCGCGACGCTCGCGCTCGACCTGGATTCAAACCGCTGCACGTTTCCATCAACCTCTCTGGCCCGACGATCGGCGACGAGGCGTTTCTCGAGTGGCTGCAACTGCAGCTCGATGAAACGGGTGTCAGCGGCGAATGGCTGACGTTCGAACTGACCGAAACCGCGGCGGTCAGCAACATGGAACAAGCGCAACTACTGATGAGCACCCTCGGCGCCCGCGGCTGCCGGTTTGCGCTCGACGACTTCGGCACCGGCTTGAGCTCGCTCACTCATCTGAAGAACCTGCAGTTCTCTTCTTTGAAGATCGACGGCTCGTTCATCCGCGACCTGCTCCACAACGAGCGCTCGCAAGCGCTGGTCGGCGCCATCGCACAGCTGGCCGGCGCGATGGGCATGGAAACGATCGCCGAGTACGTCGAAACACCCGAGATCTGCATGCGCCTGATCGAGCTCGAGGTGCAGTACGGCCAGGGCTACGCCATCGGGAAACCCCGGCCGCTCAACGGCATCCTCGCCCCCGCCGCCGGCCTGCTGCACGCGAGCTGACGCGTTTGCGTTAAGCTAGCTGCATTCATTCCCTACGACGGCACCGCTATGCCCTGGCCGGACCCGATTTCCTTACATGGCGACTCTGTCTTTCTCGAGCCGCTGACGCTGGACCGGCACGACGAGTTGGCCGAGGCCGTGCGGGACGGCGAGCTCTGGAATCTTTGGTACACCTTCATTCCCTCGCCCGAACAGATGAGGGCGGACATCGAGAAGCGGCTCGAACAGCAGCGCAAAGGGACGATGCTGCCGTTCGCGGTCATCGCCTCCGATTCCGGCAAGGCAGTCGGCGTTACCACCTATCTGAACATCGACGCCGAGGAGCGGCGCGTCGAAATCGGCGCGACGTGGTATCGCAAGTCGGTTCAGCGGACGGCGATCAACACCGAATGCAAGCTGATGCTGCTGACCCATGCATTCGAGAACCTCAACTGCATCGCCGTCGAGTTCCGCACGCATTTCTTCAATCATCAGAGCCGCCGCGCCATCGAACGACTGGGCGCGAAACTCGATGGCATCTTGCGCAACCATCGACGCTCGAGCGACGGCACGCTGCGCGATACGTGCGTGTACAGCATCATCGCGAGCGAATGGCCGACGGTGCGCTCGCACCTGCGCCATCAGCTCGCGATGATGCAAGGCTAAATCTCCTTGAGATTGGCGAGAAAATTCGCGCGCCGCTCGACATAGACCTGAGCGGATTTCAGCAGATTTTCCACATCCTCATCGGTGAGCTGGCGCACTACTCGCGCCGGCGCGCCGATGATCAATGAGCGGTCCGGGAACACTTTCTTTTCGGTGATGACCGCCCCGGCACCAACCAGGCAGCTCTTGCCGATGACGGCTCCGTTGAGCACGACCGCTTGAATGCCGATGAGCGAGCCGTCCCCGATCGTACATCCGTGCAACATTGCCTGATGGCCGATGGTGACGTTCTCACCCACGGTCAACGTCAGACCGGGGTCCGTGTGGAGTACCGCGCCTTCCTGCACGTTCGAGTTCTTGCCCAGACTGATGACGTCGTTGTCGCCACGGATCGTCGCGCCGAACCACACGCTGGTGTTCTCCGACAGCACGACGCTACCAATGACGCTCGCGTTGGGCGCGACGAAGACGCTTTCATGGACGGACGGGACGCGCTCGCCGTAGCGATAGATGGGCATGGCTGGAAACTCCGCGGGGTCGGGTGGCTTGATTGCGGCGGGTATTTTAGCCGGAGCGGGTCCGGAAATTTCCGCGGAAACGTCGAATGTAAAATACCCGGAGGGCGGGTTAACGCCCCGCCGCCTTGAGCTCCGCCCCGATCTTCGCCCCCTCGACTGCGATCTCGGCGCATTCCTCATACAAAGCACCGTTCGTATCGAGCTTCTCCGCGCAGAAGCTCATCAGCGCCCCGGTCGCGAACTCAATTTCCTGGCTGGACCATCGTCTCAGCAGCGTGCGCTTGTAATCGACCAGATAGCTGCGCAGGTACCACTCGGCGCTCTCTTCGACGTCGGCCTGGCTGGAGATTTTATTCAAGAGCGAACTGATCAGCTGAATCGGATCTGACATGGCAGGGATGATACATGCCCTCCAACTACGGCCGCGGCCGGATTATTGCCCTCGATGCTAAGGCGGGCGCCACGCCGGAACTCCCACGCCATTCGAACTCTTCCACTGACAAACTCCTTCCGCTGGAGCCATTGTCATGTGCACTTCTACAAAATCCGCGGCCGCATCCTCGATTGCATCCCTGTGTGTCTTGATGAGCTCGGCCTTCGCCGCGGAAGTCACAACGCAGATGACCCCCGACCAAGGCTATGGCACCTCCCCAAAACTCCCCGAGCCGGAAAAATCGCTCATCCCCAAAGTAAACGTTGCAAAGGCGAATCCGTGGAAACTCGACGAAGCGCCGACGGCAGCGCAAGGTCTCGCAGTATCACGCTTCGCCTGCGATCTCGACCACCCACGATGGGTGTACGTACTCCCGAATGGCGACGTGTTGGTGGCCGAAACAAACGCGCCGGAGCGGCCGGACGATAGCAAAGGCATCAAGGCGTTCTTCGAAAGCAAGGCGATGAAGAAGGCGGGAGCGAAAACGCCGAGCGCGAATCGGATCACGTTGCTACGGGACGCCAACAGCGATGGCACGCCCGAGCTCAAAACGAAATTCATCGAAGGACTGTACTCGCCGTTCGGCATGGCGCTGGTCGGCAATGATTTCTATGTCGCGAACGCCGACGCCGTGGTGCGCTTCAACTATCAACAAGGCGCGACCGAAATCAAAGAGCAAGGAACGAAGCTGGCCGATCTGCCGGGCGGGCCGATCAATCATCATTGGACCAAGAACCTGATCGCGAGTCCCAGGGGCGACAAGCTCTACGCGTCCGTCGGATCGAACAGTAACGTCGCGGAGAACGGCATCGAGGCGGAAGAGAAACGCGCGGCGATCTGGGAGATCGATAGGGCGAGCGGGGCGACACGCGTATTTGCATCGGGTCTGCGCAATCCGGTCGGCATGGATTGGCAGCCGCAAACGGGCGTGCTGTGGACAGTGGTGAACGAGCGCGACGAGCTCGGCAACAACCTCGTGCCGGATTATCTAACGTCAGTGAAGGACGGCGGCTTCTACGGCTGGCCGTACAGCTACTTTGGCAAGAACGTCGATGACCGAGTCGAGACAAAACGTCCGGACCTGGTCGCGAAGGCGATCGTGCCGGACTACGGGCTCGGCTCGCACACCGCGTCGCTGGGATTGGTGTTCTACAAGGGCGAGCTGCTGCCGGAGAAATATCGCAACGGCGCGTTCATCGGTCAGCACGGCTCATGGAATCGCGACCCGCGCAGTGGCTACAAGGTGATCTTTGTTTCTTTCGCCAACGGCCGTCCGATTGGCCTGCCCGAAGACGTGCTGACCGGGTTCCTCAGCAATCAAGGCGAAGCACGCGGCCGACCGGTGGGCGTGGCGGTCAGCCGCGATGGCGCATTGCTGGTGGCCGACGATGTCGGCAACTGTGTCTGGCGCGTTACGCCGGCTGGGTCGCAGGCGAGCCGAGCTGCAAGCGCATCTGCTTCCGAAGCAACGTCACGCTGATCACTGCCTGCACGGCGCTCGCCGCGATGGACAGATACCAGACGTGCTCGATGTCGTAGCCGGGTTGCGACGTGAGCCAAACCAGCGGCACGGCGTAGACGACCAGTCGTGAGGCCGAGCTCAGCAAGGCCGGCACCGTGTTGCCCAGCGCCTGGAACAAGCCCGAGCAGGTGAAGATCAAGCCGCTCATGACGAAGTTCCACGAGATCAGGTGCAGGAACAGAGCGCCGACGCGGATGACCTCGGGGTCGTGCGAGAAGAATCCGACGAGCGCTTCCGGCCGCCACTGACACAGCACCATCACCGCCAGCATGACGCCCACGCATTGGACGGAGGCGACACGGAACGTCTCGCGCACCCGCTCCATGCGCTTGGCGCCGAAGTTCTGACCGGCGATGGGCGCGACCACGAACGCGATGGCCATGGCCGGCATGAAGATGCCTTGCATGATCCGCGAGCCGATACCGAAGCCGGCCTGTGCCGCGGCGCCGAAGTCACGAATCGCCCAATAAGTGATGGCGGTATAAAAAAACATCAGCGCGAACTCGCCGCCCGCGGGCAGACCCACGTTGAGCATTCGACGCCACACCGCGACGCGCGGCTGCCATTGCTCGGGATGGAAAGAGACATACTTCTCCAGCCGCCCGAAATAGACGGACAACAGCACCACGCCACCCGCGATCGCAATCGTGCTCGCGAGGCCCGCGCCAGCGACGCCCATCGCGTGGCCCGTACCCCAGCCGGCGATGAGCACCGGCGCGAGCGCGGTGTTGAGCAACACCGTCAGCACTTGCACGACCATGGTCGGCTTCACGATGCCGGTACCGCGCAACGCCGACGACATAGCAACCAGTGCGAATTGCAGGGCCAGCCCGGGGAAGAACCAGAACAGGTAGGCACGCCCCGCCTCGATCGTCGCCTGGTCCGCGGCGACCGCGCTCAGATAGGGCCCCGCCATCACATAGCCGGCGATCAACACGAACAAACCGCACAGCGCCGCGATAACCAGCGACTGGTTGAAGATCAGGTTCGCATCCTGCTGATCCTTGCGTCCGACCGCGTGCGAGATCAGTGCGACCGTGCCGACGCCGAGCACTTGAGTCAGCGCCAGCACGATGAACATGACGTTGCCAGCGGCGCTCACGCCCGCGACGGCGGCATCGCCGAGCGCGGCCACGAAGTAGAGGTCGACGAAGTAGTACAGGGTCTGGAACAGCATGCCCGCCGCCGTGGGGACCGCGAGTGAGACCAGGTGCCCGGCGATGGAGCCTTGAGTGAGATCTTTCATGCGCTGTCGATCAAGCGTCGCCCGCCCTGGATCGGCCGGGACGGCCGCCGGAGGAACCACGCCAATGGGTAAAACTGGGGAGCTGTGTATTGTGCGCGAAGTCGGGCCCGCTTGCGGGCTTGTATGCGATTTTTATCGCCCCCATTACCGGGAGACCTGCCCGAGCCGTGATACAGACCTCATGAGCCAATCCACCGCCCCCGCCGCCGGCGTCCACCTGGTGTGCGGACATTGCGATTCCGTAGTGCGGATACCCGCCGACCGCCTGGATCAGGGGCCGAAGTGTCCGAAATGTCATCACGCGCTGTTCGAGGGGCATCCCCTCGAACTGACCAGCGCCGCGTTCGACCGGCATCTCACCCGCAGCGACCTGCCATTGATCGTGGATTTCTGGGCGCCCTGGTGTGGGCCCTGTCGGATGATGGCGCCTCACTTCGAGGAGGCTTCCCGCCGGTTGCAGACCAAAGCGCGCTTCGCCAAGGTCAACTCGGACGATGAGCCGGCGCTGTCGACGCGCTTCGGAATCCGAGGCATCCCGACCCTGATTGCATTCAAGCAGGGCCGGGAGATCGCGCGCCAATCCGGCGCGATGGAGCTCGGGGGGTTGCTACGTTGGCTGCAACCCCACGTGCAGTAGGCTCACGCCGAAACCGTAGCCCAAAGCTCTTCGATTTTCTTGCGCCCCCGGGCGTCCGGCAGACGACCGCGACCGGCAAGCTGGTTGTCCTTCAAGTGCGTGAGCTTGGTCGTGCCCGGAATCACCGCGGTCACGGCTGGATGCGAAATGTTGTACTTCAGGAAGAGCTGCGCCCAGCTGGTCACATCGTAATCGGCAGCCCACGCCGGCAGCGGCTTGCCCTGCACCTTCGCGAGCACGCTACCCCGACGACCGCCGAGCGGCACGTTCGTCAACACGGCGATGCCCTTCTCTTTGGCGAGCGGCAGAATCTTTTCCTCGGAGCCGCGATTGTCGATCGAATAGTCGACCTGCAGGAAGTCGACCTGCCATTTGTTGAGCGCCTCGATCACCTGCGGATATTGATCGTCGGTCGAGGTGGTGATGCCGATGTAACGAACCTTCTTCGCTTGTTTCCATTCCTGCAGCTTCGGCAACAGCGTATCGATGGCGTTGAAGTTATGAATCTGCAGCAGGTCGATCCGGTCGGTCCGCAGCCGCTGGAACGCGAGCTCCAGCTCACCGTCGCCCGCCGCCGGCTCGCCGCGAATCGGCGTCTTGGTCGCAAGGAAGATCTGATCTCGATTGCCGAGCTCCTTGAGCAGATTGCCGATGACGACTTCGGATTCGCCATAGCCGCGCGCGGTGTCGATCACTTTCGCGCCGAGCTTGGGAAAGTGCTCCAGCACTTCACGTCGAGCCGCGATTTCTTCGGGCGCCGTGACGCTGTATTGATTGGTGCCGAGGCCGACCACGGGCAGCTTCTCGCCGGTGGAGGGAATGGGCTTGGTAATCGCGGGCAAGCTGTCGGCCGATGCGGCGACGGCGCCGCCCATCGCAATGCCAACGCCCGCGGCGATGCCGCTTTGAAGAACCGCACGACGCGTGAACAGTGAACTCACAACGACCTCCGAAGATGACTCCCTCGAGGAACCACACTGACGAATTCCACTGACTTCATGATGACTCGCAGCTGACGTCCAGCTGACATCGCCCTTACTCAATCGCACAAACTGAACGTCACAAGCGGATCGCGTTTATGAGGTTCACCCGCGGATGCTGTCAATGCACGAACAATGATCTGGCGGCGTAACAGTGCATCCGATCTCTGCTGCATTACCGAATATTGGCGTCGAGGGCACCGCGGCTCTCGTTATTCACCAGAGGTCGGAAAGTCATGAGATCGACAAGGACATCGGCGGCATGGGCCGCAGTGGCGGTGACCACATCGCTGCTCGGCGTGACCATCGTCAGCGCACAGACCGCGACGACCACCGCGACCAGCGGCATTGCCAAAGGCGTGACGTTGCCCAACTCACGTTTGTATGCACTTACCAGCGACAACTCGCTGTACATCCTCAAGCCAGGTGCCAGTTCATATGTGCGCGGCGGCCGCGTCGACGTTTCCGACGGCGGCAATCTCATTGGCATCGACTTCCGTCCGGCCGATGGTCAGCTGTACGGCCTGACCGATCGCGGCGGCCTCTACACCATCGATCTGTCGACGCGTTACTTCGGCGCGAGCACCAAGGTCAGTCAGGTCAATCCGCGTTTCAGCGGCGGATTCGGCGCGCTGGTGGATTTCAATCCCGTGCTGAATGCGTTGCGCATCGCTGGCAGCAACGATCAGAACATCGCGGTCGTGAACGGCAGCAACGGCGGCAATCTGAACACCACCGCGGTCCAGACGAAGTTCACCTATGCGCAGGGCGACGTGAACTTCGGCAAGGATCCGGAGCTGGTCGGCGGCGCATACAACAACAACTTCAACGGCGCGACCACCACGCTCTTCTATATGGTGGATCACGACCTGGACACGCTCGTGACCATTTCCAACAAGAACGCCACCGGCAGCTCCAACACCGGCAGCGGCCTGTTGCAGACCATCGGTCCGTTCGTCGATGAGTACGGCAATGCCCTGAACATGTCGCCGACCACCGATTTCGACATCTACACCGACTCGAACGGCAACAACTTCCTGGTCGGCCAGACCACGCGCCTGCTGTTCTCCATCGACCTGTCGCAGATCGATCCGAATCTGCCCCTGGGCAGAACGCAGAAAGTGGTCGTGAAGCGCGGCCAGCCGGCGCCGCTGCCGGGCGCGACGGCGCCGCTCACCGGCGGTGTGTTCGATATCGCGATCGTGCCGCGCCCGTAACGCCCGAGAGCTCGCTGATGTGAATCCGGGCCTGGATGCCCACGCGAATCCAGGCCACCGACCCTCGTTTTTCCCGGAAGCCATCGTCGCGGGGCTCGCGGCGGTGGCTCTTTTTTTAGGCGTGCGATTGGTAGGATGATAGCGGTACCGTTCAGCTTCGAACCGCAACTCACAAGGACAATCGATGCGCACGCCACTGTTGACGACGACATTGCTGGCCCTGCTCGCCCACGCCGCGTTCGCCGAGACACCCCCATCTGAAAGCTGGGCCGCCGCTAACGGCGCGAGGGCCCAGGTCACCGCCGCGGTCACAGTCTCGAAAGAACGTCTGGCCCGCATCGACACGTTGATGCAACAGTATGTCGACGAGAATCTGATCGCCGGCGCGGTCGCTCTGATCCTGCAGAACGGCCAGCCGGTGTATGAGCACGCCGCCGGCTGGGCCGACAAGGAAGCCGGCACGCGCATGAGCGTCGACACCATCTTCCGGATCGCCTCGCAGTCCAAAGCGCTGACCAGCACTGCCATCCTGCAATTGCAGGAGCAAGGCAAGCTCGTGGTCAGCGATCCGGTCAGCAAATACATCCCGGCATTCGCCAAGACCACGGTGATGGTGAACGGGACTGCCGTCCCGGCGAAGCGTCCGATCACACTGCGCGACCTGCTGACTCACACCGCCGGCATTTCCTACGGCACCGACCCGGAGATCGCCGCGCTTTACAAAGAGAAGGGGCTCGGACCCGCCGCGGGCATGGGCTGGTACACGGCCGATAAGAACGAGCCCATCTGCACGACCATGGAAAAGCTCGGCTCGCTGCCGTTCATGGCTCAGCCGGGCGAAGCATTTGTGTACGGCTACAACACCGACATTCTGGGCTGCGTCGTCGAGCGCGCCTCGGGCGTGCCGCTGGATGAGTACATTCGCAAGAACATCACTCAGCCGCTGGGCATGAAAGACACGAACTTCTACCTGCCCAAGGATCAGCGCGCCCGCCTCGCCGCCGTCTACGGCACAGGCGCGAACGGAAAGATCGCGCGCTCGGCGAACGATTCCAAGGGACAAGGGCACTACGTCGATGGCCCGCGCCGAAGCTTCTCCGGCGGCGCCGGCCTGCTCTCCACCGCTCGCGACTACGCTCGGTTTCTCGAAGCGCTCCGTAACGGCGGCGCGCTCGGCGATGCACGCATTCTTGCCCCTCGCAGCGTCGCGTTGATGACCACCAATCAGATCGACAGTGAACTTTACAAGCCCGGCATGGGCTTCGGCTTCGGCTTCGAGACCGTCGAGCGCTACGGCGCGAGTGGCATGGAAGCGCCGGGCGCGTTCGGCTGGGGCGGTGCTTACGGCACCAACTATCGCGTCGATCCGACCTCGGGCCTGGTGGTCGTGCTGATGATTCAGCTCATGCCGAACGGCGTCGACTTCCGCGAGAAGTTCGCAAGCCTGGTGTATCAGTCGCTGCTGCCTCAGTAGCAGCGACAGTTAGAAGTCGGTCGCGAGCAGCGAAATCAATGTGAAAAAAGCCAGCGCCTGCGCCACCCGGACGGGGGCGCTGGTTCTTTCCTGCCGCAACGCGTTCAGTGTTGCGGCAAATCCTTCCGCGAGATCGACTTTGGGCTGCCAGCCCAACACCGCCTGGGCCCGTCGCGAATCGAAGGCAGCGTCGTTCAGATAGAAATCCATCCGTCGACGGTAGATCGGCGGATCGATCTTGAGCAGCTTGCAAGTGTCCTCGACCACCGCCGCCAGCGCGAGCATCGGTCCCAACGGCAAGCGCGGCCCGAACGCGGGACGGTTCGCGACTCGTGCGATCGTTTGTAACATCTCCCGCAGCGGCACTGCTTTCGGGCCGGCGACGATCAGCTCCTGATTCACAGCCTTCGGCGAGGTGCATGCTCGCAGGAACGCATCCGCCAGATCGGTCACATAGATCATATGGCGCCGACCGTCACCGGCACCGAACAGCGGGAATCGGCCTTTCTGCACCGAGCGGAACAACTTCAGCAATCGTTCGTCCCCCGGTCCATACACCGCGCTGGGTCGGAGAATGACGAACTCCATGCCGGCGGCGCTCGCGATCTCTGTGAGCCGTTTGTCAGCGGCGAGCTTACTGCGCTCGTAACTGTTCCAGGGGCGGATCGGCGTGCTTTCGCTGATCGTGCCAGCGACGCGCTGGCCATAGATGCCAGCGGTACCGCAATGGACGAAACGTTTGACTCCAACCGCAGCCGCGGCGCGCGCCACGTTCGCCGTGCCCTCGACATTGATCCGTTCGAAGAAGGCGTCGTCCGCACCCGACTCGCGGAAGGCGGCGGCGAAATGACAAACGCACTCCGCACCTTTCATGGTGTCGGCAAACGATTCCGGATTGAGAACGTCGCCGCGTCGAAGCGACGCGCCGTGGGCGCGTAACCGCTCTATAACCGCCCGATGCCGAGATCCATCGGTTCGATACAGACCGACGACATCATGCCCCTCCGCCAGCGCCCGCTCCACGAAATGCGCCCCGATGAAGCCCGTGGCACCCGTCACGAAAATCCGCATACGACCGCCGGTATTGTTAGCAACGCTGTGCACAAGTTATACGCAACGCATGCAAATGCACGGCCCCGAATATTCGTTCCGAGAGCAGCCAACTAATTTCTGAACGGGCCACCGGACGGCTCACTCGCGCGCCAACATATTTGTTGCCATTTGCTAACAAGCGTATTACATCCTGCGCTGGCCCATCGTTCCGGAGTTACATATGGACAACAACAACGGTTCTTGCGGCTCGCTTCGTTTGCTCGTTGGCCTGCCTCTGCTGGCCCTGACCGTGCCATTGATGGCGCAAGACGCAGACACCCCCGAGATCGAACAAGTCGTCGTCACCGGTACTCGCGTCGCGAATCGCTCGGCCCTGGACACCGCGGTCCCGGTCGACGTGGTGAGCGGCGAGCAATTGCAAAATCTGGGTGTCTCCGAAGTGAGTCAGGCACTCTCGGTCACGGTGCCCTCGTTCAACTTTCCACGCCCCGGCCTGAACGACGGCACCGATATGGTGCGTCCTGCAACTTTGCGCGGCCTCGCTCCCGATCAAACGCTGGTGCTGGTGAATGGCAAACGTCGCCATCAGTCCGCGCTCATCAACATCAACAACAGTATCGGCCGAGGTTCGACCGCGGTCGACCTGAACACCATTCCCAACGCGATCATTCAATCCGTCGAAGTGCTGCGCGATGGCGCCTCCGCACAGTACGGATCGGATGCCATCGCGGGCGTGATCAATCTGCGATTGCGCAACGCCAGCGACGGTGGCGAGGGCGGCGTGACCTACGGCTGGCGAGACACGAGTTATGACGTCCTGGTCGCCAACGCGCCAGCGGGAGCGAACTACTCGTCACCGCCGAAGCGCAGTCGAAGCAGATCCGACGGCGAAACATTGACCGTGTCCGCGTGGAAAGGTCTTCCCCTCGGCAGCAAAGGATCGGTGGTCGTCGCGGCCGAGTACAAAGATCAGGAACACACCGAGCGCGGCGGCTACGACATGCGTCGACAGTATCCGCTCGTGAATGGCGCTTTCGATGCTCGCGAGGCGACTTTCGACCGCTACAACTCCTGGTACGGCGAACCGGAGCTGGATCAGAAGACCGTGTTCGTCAACGCGGAATATGAAGTCGATAGCGGCGCGAAGCTGTACGGCTGGGCCAGCTGGCAGGATCGTCAAGCGGTGTCGGCGGGCTTCTATCGAATCGCCAGCGACGATCGCAACATCACTCAGATCTATCCCGACGGCTATCTGCCGCTGATCGCCCCCGACGTGGTCGACGCTTCGGCGGCCTTCGGGGTGAGCTGGCGCCTCGGCGTATGGGATATGGATTCGTCCTTGACCTACGGCCGCAACGAGATGGATTACGAAGTCCGCAATTCGTTGAACCGCTCGCTCGGCCCGACCAGCAAGACGACGTTCGATTCGGGCGGCTTCGACTACGATCAGTTGACCATGAACATCTCCGGCGTGCGTACCGTCGACGTCGGCCTGGCCTCGCCACTCAACATCGCGGTCGGCGTCGAAGCCCGTCGAGAAACATTCAGCATTCACGCGGGCGAGCCGGACTCGTATCGAAACGGCGGCGTGCGCCTGGCCAACGGCAATCCGACTCAATCCGGCGCACAGGTATTCCCGGGCTTCCGGCCGGAAAACCAGGTCGACGAAGATCGTACCGCCATCGGGGCCTACATCGACCTGGAAGCGAACGTCACGAACAAATTCCTGGCGTCGGTGGCGATGCGCGGCGAGAGCTACTCGGACTTCGGCGAGAATCTCGCCGGCAAACTGTCGCTGCGTTATGACTTCATCGAACAGTTCGCGTTGCGGGCTTCCGTGCAGAACGGCTTCAAGGCGCCGTCGTTGCAGCAGCAGTACTTCTCGACCACCTCCACCAACTTCATCGGCGGCGTGCCGTTCGACATCGCGACCTTCCCGGTGAACAATCCGGCGGCGATCGCGCTGGGCGCGAAACCGCTCGATGCGGAAGAGTCGTTGAACTATTCATTGGGCGCGGTCGCGCGCGTTGGCGATCTGACGATCACGGTCGATGCCTATCGCATCGACATCGACAATCGCATCGTGCTCTCGGAGAACCTCACGTCCACGGATGTCGTGAACTATCTCACCAGCCTCGGCTTCGTCGGCATCGGCGGCGGACGCTTCTTCATCAATGGCGTCGATACGACGACCGAAGGTGTCGACATCGTCATGAGCTATCCCTGGTCGACGGAATCGGCGGGCCGGTTCGACTTCACGGTGACCGCGAACTTCAATTCCACCGATGTCACCAAAGTGCCGACGACGCCGCAGCTGTCGTCGTTACCCACGCCGCCGATCCTGTTCAACCGCTTCAACGTGCTGAGTTATGAAGAGGGCACGCCGCGCGACAAGTACGCGGCGGCCATCAACTGGTCGCTTCGGGGCTGGGGAGCGACGCTGCGCGCGACTCGCTACGGTGAAGTGCTGTCGCCGGATCCGAATCCGGCACTGGACTTCATCTTGTCGCCAAAAACCCTGGTGGACGTGGAAGCGCGGCTGGCCGTCACCGATCGCATCAAGCTCGCGATCGGCGCGGACAACCTCACGGACGAGTACCCCGATCCCCTGCCGCCGCAGAACAATCTCACCGGCACGCAATCGTTCTCGAACTACTCGCCGTTCGGCCGCTCCGGCCGATTCGTCTATGGCCGAGTCAACTACACCTTCTAACGTGTAGCCACTGCGACGGCGGCGCAAGCCATCGCGGCCCCCGTGCCACGATTGATTCTGCGAACCGCCGTCGCGCTCTTGAACACGCGTCGCGCGCGAGCCGCAAGCACGACGTAACCGCCGAGCGTCAACGGCAGCAGAAAAGAAATCGCCACGACCATTTCAGCGAAGCCGAGCAGCGTCAACTTCTCCAATGGCACGACCGTAGGCAACAGCGCCAGAAAGAACACCATGGTCTTGGGGTTCGCGAGCGTCAGGGCCAGACTGCCTAAGAAAAGTTGGAACGGCTTCTGCCCCTTCTCCTCGAGATCGACGCCGTCGTCGGACACCGGCGCGGCGGGCGCGGTCCACAATTTGTATGCGAGGAACAGCAAATATGCTGCACCCGCGTATTTCACCACGACGAACACCGTTTGCGCGCTCTGTGCGAGCGCGGCCAGTCCCGTCGCTGCAAACGCAAACCAGATGAGATCGCCCACCAGAAAGCCCGCGATGAATGCGGGCGCGCCGCGCGTGCCTTTTGCGAGCGAACGTGCGACCACCGCAGCAACACCAGGGCCCGGCGATGCTACTGCCAGCAAATAGACCGCGGAGAAAACCAACAGACCGTACAGAGACATAAATCACTCCTCATGCCGTGACCATCCGTGCCACGAAGTTCGCCTCAACCACGTATTGAGAATAACCCGAAACATCGCTCCGCGCAGTCGTCATCGGTTGTTTCTTGCAGCCATGTGACCAAGCCGCTATGGGATATCCGGTACTGACGGAACCCGGACCCGCGAATATTCTTCGCGCGCGGTTGGAAACCAGTGGATGAAGTTGAGGGGGAAACCGATCATGAGCAATGTGTTTTGTTTCTCACGGACGATGCTGACGCTCGGCGTCGTCGCGGCGGGTGTCACGCTCGGTGGTTGCACTGCACGCGGCGAGTCTCTGCCCAAATCCGTCGAGCAGGCGTACGAACAGGCGTTCAATAGAGACGATCTCGATGCCACGCTGGCATTGTTCGATGACGAAGCGCAGATTCTGCCGGAACGTGGCCCGGCGATCGCCGGTCGCGAGGGTATCTCGGAGTTTCTGAAGGATCAGATGACGCCGGTGGTGTCGTTCAACACCGAGGCCGACATGAGCCTGGTTCGAAGCGACATCGCGATCGAGCAGGGCCACTATCGCGTGCGCGATGTGCGGCGCGGCTCGGATGTGGAGGAAGGCAAATATCTGCACGTGTGGCGCAATCGCGGCGATGGCTGGAAGCTCTATCGCGTGATGTACAGCACCGACATGGCGACGCCAACCACAGTCTCCATCGCGCAAGCGACGGAGCAGGACGGCACCGGCTGATTACATCGACCCACCCGCGATATCGGCATTGACGTCGATCGCAGTGGTTCGAGACAAAGGCTCACCGTTGTAGAACACCGCCGCCTTGATCACGGTCCCTCGAGGCACCTCGAACACATCTGTATAGACCGATGACCTGGCGGTCGGCTCCGAACCGTTGATGGTGTAACGGATCTCGCCGAGTGGCACTTGTTTGGCGAGCTCGACGGACACCCGTCCGGCCGACTCGCCCCTTTTGAACGCTGTCGCGCGAAACGCTGCATCGCTGAAGCGCACGCCCAGGCGAGAGTAACGACCGAGCATCGCCACCAGGCGCGGCTGAAAATCCGGCCAGCGCAGTTGGGCCGAAGGGGTCCAGCCGATTTCAGCCAAGGCGGCCGCGCGAGGAAACGTCATCTGCTCGATGACTTCTTCGTTGCCGTCGGTGGTGGTCCACACGTTTCCCTGCACGCCGATCAACCGGCCGCGATCCTGTGCCGACAATGCAGTGGGCGCGGGATCGAATCGATACACGTCGCCCAAGCTGAGCACTTCGCCCGGCCTGGCGCGCTCGTTGAGCGCCGCGCTTTGCGGACGATTGAAGCTCAGTTGATTGGAGGAGGAAACGATCACTTCATAACCCGACGCAACCGCGCCCAATGCCCCATCCAACCCCCGCGCCGTCATGATCACTGCATCAGACGGCACGCCGCCGCTGAAGATCGCGTCCCAGCCGACGATGCGACGCTTGTGCTTCTGGGTCAGCGCGCTGATGCGCTCGAAGAAATATCGTTGCAGCCGGACCTCGTTGACGATGCCGAGCTCCCGCATGCGGGCCTGCACGCTGGTCGATTGTTTCCACTGATCCTTGGACACGTCGTCCGCGCCGATGTGGATGTACTCCGCCGGGAACAGCGACGCGACTTGCGCGAACACCGCATCGAAGAAAGCGAACGTCTCTTCTTCGATGTTATAGAGATTCGTGCCCGCGACCGGCGAGTCGGCCGCTCGCATCGTTGGATAGGCGGTGACGGCGGCAGTCGCGTGTCCCGGCATTTCGAGCCCGGGCACCACGGTCACATTGCGAGTTGCCGCGTACTCGACGATTTCGCGTACCTCGTCGGCCGAATAAGAGTTCAACCCGCCCGTCAGCTTGGGATATTTCGGAATCTGCAGACGCCACGCCTGATCGCCGACCAGATGCCAATGCAGGACGTTCAGCTTGTGAAGCGCCATGAAATCGATGTAGCGCTTGATGAACGACACGGACTGGTACTGACTGGCCGAATCCAGCAGCAACCCGCGCCAGCGCAGGCGCGGTTCGTCGCTGATGCGTACGCCAGGAATTCGAACTTCCTGCACGGCCGTCGATTGCACGCTCGCCAGTTGCCACAAGGTCACCGCGCCGTTGAACAGGCCACGCGGATCGGCCGCCGAGACCAGGGTCACTTTGGAGGAAACATCGACGACATAGGCTTCGGGCGCGGCGCCCGCCGGGCCGCTCAATGCAAAGACAACGGAGCGCTTCGGCGCATCCCGGGCCGAACCCTGAACGATGACGGGGCGCAAACCGCGCGTGCGCTCGACCAGGTCACCAAAGTAGTGCGCGACTCCGCGCACGCGCGCATCGCCGTCGTAGACCACCTGGGTCTGCGAATCGAGCGTGAACGAGCCGCCCTGCGGCTCCACGCTCGCCGGCCAGGGAACCAGAGAAATGTCGGCTGGACGCTCGGCGGCGCGCGCGCCGGCGGCCAGACAAAGCAATAGCGAACATGCAGCGACCAGACTGCGAATTGTCATTATCGTCCTCCCCTCGCCCATGCCTCGACCTCGAGACTCAGCCATGACCGGCTGACGAATGCCGATGGCGACTACGACCGCCATCCTCATGCAGGAGGTATGCCCACCGCGGCCCACACAATTCTTATGTGGCGGCCACGCCGGGGCGTGACTCTAATAGTGGCTGCAAGGGGGGATCAATAAGATGCGTGCCAAAGCCGCGATTCGGACTGTCGCTCAGTCAGCATGGGCTGTATTGATGGGAGCAGGGCTGCTCTCGAGCGGGCCGGCACGGACCCAGCCAGCCTCGAAACCGCCGGTCGCTGCCGATTCATCCGCCTTGGCCAAGGCGCAGGCGGCGATGGCCGCCCCTCATCCGGGACAGGTCGTTTATCAGCAGAGCTGCGCGGCCTGTCACGACCATCCCGAGGCCACGCGCGCGCCGTCCCTCGATACGCTCAAGGCGATGCGCTACCAGACCATTCTGTATGCCTTGAACGAAGGCAAGATGAAGGTCCAGGCGTCAGCACTGAACGCCACGCAGAAGGCCGCCGTGATCGATTATCTGGTCGGCCGCGAAGCCACCTCGGACGAATGGTTGTCGGCCACGATGTGCGCACCCGAGCGTCGCAAAGTGAAACTCGATGCACCGGCGAGCGTGGCCGGCTTCGGCTTCGATCCCAAGAACCATCGCCATCTCAGCGCAACGCAGGCCGGGCTGCGCACCTCGGATATGCGCAATCTCGAGCTGGCGTGGGCCATGGGCTTTCCGAAAGCCACATCAATGCGCTCGCAACCGGCCGTCGTCGGCACGACATTGTTCCTACCGGTCGCCGACGCGCAGCGCGCTTTCGCAATCGATATCTCCGGGTCGCCGTGCGTTCAATGGGTTTACTCGCATGAAACGCCGCTGCGAACCAGCGCTGCGTTCGGTCAGCTGCCCGACGGCCGCAAGGTCATCGTGTTCAGCGACGTGGCCTCGAAGGTTCACATGCTCGACGCCGCCACCGGTCAGCTGCTGTGGATCCAGTCGGTCGGCTTGTATCCGTTGTCACTGACCACCGGCACACCGGCGCTCCATGGCGACCGCGTCTACGTTCCCATCTCTCAATATGAGATTTCGCTGGGTGGCAACGACGATCATGAATGTTGTCGCACGCACGGCGCGGTCACGGCACTCGACGCGATGACCGGCAAGAAAATCTGGACCACGCACACGATGGAAGAAGCGAAGCCCGTGCGCGATCGCGGCGACGGCAAGATGATCTATGGTCCGTCGGGCGCGCCGATCTGGACCTCGCCCGCCATCGACGCAAAACGCGGCGTGCTTTACGTCGGTACCGGCGAAGCGACGTCGGAGCCGGCGGCGCCGACCACGGATGCGATCCTCGCGCTCGATCTGAAAGACGGCCACATTCGCTGGTCGTTCCAGGCAACCGAGAACGACATCTTCCTTACCGGCTGCGTACGCAATCGAAATGGTTTGAATTGCCCGAAGAGCTCCGTGCATCGTGATGTCGACTTCGGCGCTTCGGTGATCATCGCGCAGCGTGCCGATGGCTCGGATGTCTTACTCGCCGGCCAGAAGGCGGGGACGGTCTGGGCACTCGATCCGGATCGTAATGGCAAGCTGATGTGGCGTCAGGATTTCGGCGAAGGCTCACCGCTCGGCGGTATCCATTGGGGCATGGCTTATGACGGCACTCGCGTATTCGCTCCCATCAATCGTCCGTATGGTTCGCCGGCCAAGGCCGGGGGGTCGCAGAAGCCCGGTCTGAATGCCGTGCGCGTCGATACGGGCGCGGTCGAGTGGACCTACACGGCGACGCCCGATTGCAGCGGCAAGCGTGCCGAGCTGGTGAAAGCGTGCGAGACCAACATCGGCTTCTCTGGCGCGCCCACGGTGATCGATGGCGCCGTGGTCAGCGGCAGTCTCGATGGCTTCATCCACGCATTCGATGCGAAGACCGGTGAGTTGTTATTCAAGTTCGACACCGCGCGCAGCTTCGATACCTTCAACGGCGTGACCGCGAATGGCGGAGCCATCGACAATGCAACGATCGTCGCGGCCAACGGCATGCTGTTCGTCAGCTCGGGCTATGGAATGTTCGGGCAAATGCCCGGCAACGTGCTGCTCGCGTTCAAGCCTAAGGTGCAGGTGCCGACAACACCCTCGCCCTGAGGCTCCTTTAGGGCTCGCCGAAAAAGCGCCGATACACGAGCAGGAACTGATCCGCCGCGAGCTTGAGATTGGCTTTCCAATCCTGGCCCGAGGCTTGATCGGCGCCATCGGTCACGTACTTCACGGACGTGAATGCCACGCGCTCGAGCAAGCACACCTTGGCGAGCGCGTAAGCTTCCATGTCCATGACGTCACATTCCAGCGCGATTTCGCTCATGACGAAGGAGTCGCCGCTGCCGCACTCGCCGCCGGGCAATTCGGGAAACAGCCGCGGAAATTCCAGACGCGCCGGAATCTCTTCGAATGGCGTGGCCCCGAGCGGCACACCGAGGCCGGTCACATCCATGTCGCGTTGGACGAAGGTGTGACATTCCAGCACGCTGCCGGTCTTGTGACGCCGGCTGCCGGCCGTGCCGAAGTTGATCACCCGGGGCATCGGGACGCCGGCGCGCGAGTATTCCGACAACCGTCGCGTCAGCGAGTAAGTCGCGTTCACTTTGCCGATGCCGGTATACAGGACCGGGATGCCGGCGCGCTCGAACACGCCCTGGCTCTCCAGCGGCAGCGCCATCACCACCAACGGGTCCGAATAATCGGGGTTGTGTACAGAAGCCATAGGAGCCACATCATAACAGCAGCCCGCGTGACGGCCGGGCGGGCAGTGCCATTAGAATATGACGACACGCACAACGGGGAGTGCCATGTCTTTCTGGAACCGCCGCAAGAGTCTCGAATCCGTCAGCGCCCGCCAATCGCACAGCGCGCTGAGACCGACGCTGGGCTGGCTGCATTTGATGAGCTTGGGAATCGGCGGCATCGTCGGCACCGGCATCTACACCTTGATCGGCGTCGGCGCCGGTCTGGCCGGCCCGGCCGTCATCGTCTCTTTCGTCGTCGCCGGCTTGGTCTGCGCTTGCGCGGCGCTGGCGTATACGGAAATGTCGACGATGATGCCCATGGCCGGCAGCGCCTACACCTACAGCTACGTGGCGTTGGGAGAACTTCCGGCATGGTTCGTCGGCTGGACACTGATTCTCGAATACACCGTCGTTTGCAGCGTGGTCGCGGTGGGCTGGTCCGGTTACGCCGGCGGCTTCATTCGCTCGCTGGGCATCGGCATTCCCGACGCGCTGCTCGCCGGACCTGCGGCCGGTGGCGTGATCAACTTGCCCGCTATCGTGATAGCACTGGCGGTGGCCGGGTTGTTGGCGTTGGGATCGCGTGAGAGCGCGACGGTCAATCTGGTTCTGGTGTTCGTGAAGCTGATCGCCCTCGCGACGTTCGTTGCGCTGGCCATTCCGGCTTTCAATCTCGGCAACTTCGAGCCGTTCGCTCCGCATGGCTTCGGCGCGACCGAAATCGATGGCGCCAAGTACGGCATGATGGGCGCGGCGGCGGTGATCTTCTTTGCCTTCTACGGCTTCGACGCGGTCTCGACCGCAGCCGAGGAAGCGAAGGATCCGGGCCGCGATCTGAAGATCGGCATCATCGGCTCGATGGTCGCCTGCACGCTCATTTACATGGTCGTTGCCGCCGCCGCGATCGGCGGCTCGCGCACCGAAGCACTCGCCGCCAGCACCGAGCCGCTCGCGATGGTGTTACGCAATCTCAGTCATCCCGGCGCGGCGAAATTCATCGGCCTCGCCGCCATCGTCGCGTTGCCCACGGTGATCATGGCCTTCATGTATGGCCAGTCGCGTATCTTCTTCGTGATGGCGCGCGATGGCTTGTTGCCGCAGCGACTTAGCGTGGTGAACGAGAAGTCGGGCACGCCGGTGCTCATGACTATGATCACGGGCGTGATCGTGGCGGCAATCGCCGGCTTTCTGCCGCTGCAACGAATCGCTGAAGTCGCCAACGCCGGAACGCTGGTGGCGTTCATCGCGGTGGCCGTGTGCATGCTCGTCCTGAGAAACAAAGCGCCGAACGCCCCCCGACCGTTCCGCACACCCGCGTCGACGCTGGTTGCATGGGCGGCGATTGCCGGGTGCGCCTATTTGTTCGTGAGCTTGCCCCTGGTGACCAAGATGACGTTCTTGATCTGGAACGTCATTGGTATCGCCGTTTACTTCTTGTATGCCAGGTATCAGAGCGCGCTGGCGCGCGCCTGACGCTCTCTACGGTCTCTCCCCGCGCATGGGGAGAGACCATCATTCGGTTGACGCAGGCTTCGCCGAGAAGCGGAACACGTATTTCATTGCGTCGCCGAGCGTGCTGCCCCACATCGCCCAGGTGTGGCCGCCGTCGACGATTCTCAATTCCGCCGGCTGCTGATTCGACCTGAGCAGCGAATACAACCGGGTCGCCTCGGCTTCGATCATGAACTCATCGTCGTCGCCCGAGTTGATGTACATCGGCACCGGCATCTTCTTTGCCAGGTAGCCCTGCCACAGCTTGGGATAATTCAAACCGATCCATATCTGCTCGTCGAACTCCGGCTCGCCGAACGTCCCCACCTTCCTCGCGCTCGAATTCGGCGGCGGCAGCGGATCGTAAATGGCCGGCGACAATAGTGCCGCGGCAGCAAACATCTCCGGATACTTCAGCACGAAACGAAGCGACCCGTAGCCGCCCATCGACAGCCCGCCGATCAACCGGCCCTCACGCGCCTTCAACACCCGCAGGTTCCGCTCCACTTCGGGAAACAGATCCCGGATGAACGCCGTCTCCATCTTCTCCTTGCGATCGACATACCAGGTCACGCCAGCGTCGGGCATGACGATGACCGCGGGCGGCATTTCGCCACTCGCGATCAAACCATCGGCGACGGCCTGAACCTTGCCTTTCTCGACCCAGTCCCTGCCGGAGCCGTCGTTGCCATGGAGCAGATACAGGACCGGATAGCGCAGCCCCGAGCTGTCGTAGCCGGTGGGCAGATAGACCTCGTACTTCCATTCGCGGCCCAACGCGTTCGATTCGAACCCGCGACTGACGATCTCGCTTGCAAACGACGCAGAGCAGAGCAGCAGTGCACCGACCGCCAGCCACACGAGCCGGCTCATTCGACTTTGTTTGATTGTCACTTCGCCGCAGCCTTCTCTTCCTCGCGCGCGCCCGAGAGGATTCCCGGCAGCGCGTAATTACCTTCGTGACAAGCATACTCGTAAATGTTCGCGTTCGCGGGCACGAACGGCAGCTCACCCGTGATGCGCTCGGTGAACGTGGCCGGATCGTCGATCGTGAAGCGATACACGATCTGGTCGTCCGCGACTCGGGTAAACCGCTCCGTGATCACCGCCTCTTCCGAGGAGCCACGGAAATTCTGCTCCGGGCGGAAGTTGCGAGTCTCGACCACGAGCGTGTCGCCTTCCCAATGGCCGACCGAATCGCCCATCCATTTCCGGATCGCGCCCGGCACATGCCTGTCATCGATGCGGATGATACGCGCGTCGTGAACCATCTCGACCAGGATCATCACGTAGCCCGGCGCTTGCACGATTTGATAGTAGCTGTTGTACATGACCGGCAGCATGGGTGGACCCGACGCGTAGCCAAACGACAGCAAACATCGCTCGCCGAGCGCCCTGCCCTCCGGCCCGTCGTTCGAACGCCCGATCCTGGTCATGGCGATCCGCTTCTGCGCTGCATCTGTGAGCGGTGGCACGCGACCGTTGAGCGGTTCGATGATCATCGAGGTTCGATACTCGCCGTCGATCCTCGCCACGCTCATGCCGCGATCCGTCCAGAACAAGTTGTAATTGCCGACCGGCGGCAGCGACGAAGCCGCTTCGATGTTCTTGTCCGGATCGCTCGGCCTGGCGTCTGCCTCGACCGCCGCGATCGCCGCTTTGCTGATTGCCGCCGCCTCGGCGTCGGTGAATGCACGGCGCGTCCCGAGCTCGATCGCGCGCTCCATCGGTGTCGCCGTGGCGTTGGTCCACACACCCTGGAAATCCGGCGTGCCGTCCGCGAGGCGAGGCGGCTGATAGCGTCGGCTTGCGCTTTCGCCCGCGTACGCCGCCAGGGTCATCGCGGCAAGTATGGCGATCGCGCTCTTCAGAAATCCCTTGTTCATCCCCACCTCGTCGATTTGTGACGTGGAACGCAGCTGTCGCCGGATTGTATCGATACGTCAACACGACCCCGTCGCAAGACTCACACAAGAATTATCAAGAAGCCGTTTCACGCTGCGATTTGACCCTGCTCGCGCGTGGACAAGCGCGCTCGGCCCAACGCACACTTACCTGCCCCATTCACTGTGTCGGCCAATCCGTTAAATGGAATTCACATGCGCCACCTTCATCGTGCCGGGATCCTGCTGTCGTCGTTTCTGCTGAGCCCGCAGCTGCTGGCCGCGGCCGATGTCGCGGACAATTTTCGCCTGACGGATCATCGAGGCGATTCTCACGAGCTCTACTATCTTTCCGACATGAAGGCGGTCGTGCTGCTCGCCCAGGGCAACGGCTGCGAGGCGTCCCGCCAGGCGGTTACGGTTGTGCAGGCCCTGCAAGGAAAGTATGAATCGCAGGGCGTGACGTTCCTGGCGATCAACTCAAATCTGAACGAATCGCTGGCCGCGGTCACGAAGGAAGCGACTCAGGCCGGCATCAAGCTGCCCATCATGCTCGACGGCGCGCAGCTGGTCGGTGAGTCGCTGAATCTCACCAACAATGGCGAAGTGCTGGTGGTGAATCCCAAGGGCTGGAAGATCGCATATCGCGGCAACGCCGGTGGCGTTAGCAGTGCGCTCGATGCCGTGATTGCCGGAAAGGCGGCGCCCGCCACGACCGCTGCCAAAGGCTGTGCGATCAAGATGCCCGAGCGCGAGAAGCGCAGCGCGCACGCGAATATTTCCTATGAGAAGGAAGTCGCACCGATACTGCTGCAGAAGTGCGTCGTGTGTCATCGCGAGGGCGGCATCGGCCCCTGGCAGATGACCAACTACGACATGATCCGCGGCTTCTCGCCGATGATTCGCGAAGTGGTCCGCACGCAGCGCATGCCGCCTTGGCACGCGGACCCTCACTACGGCGTGTTCAGCAACGATCGTGGCTTGAGCCCGGCCCAGGCGAAGACGCTGGTTCACTGGATCGAAGCCGGCTCCCCGCGCGGCACGGGTGCGGACCCGCTGTTGTCGCAGAAGAAAGATTGGCCGAAGTGGGAGCTGGGCGAGCCGGACCTGGTGGTTGAGCTGCCGCCGTTCACGACGCCGGCGACGGGCACGATTCCGTATCAGAACATCAAGCTCGACAATCCGCTCGATCATGATGTGTGGATACGGGCGGTCGATTTCCTGCCGGGGCAGCGCGCGGTCCTTCACCACATCATCGCATCGGCCGGCGGCGAGACTCGCGGCAACATCAGCTTGAACAACTATGTGCCGGGCGCACAGCCGCTGCAGGTGCCGAAGGACAACGGCATCCTGCTGCCGGCCAAGTCGAAGCTGCACTTCCAGGTGCACTACACGCCCAATGGCCAGGTGCTCACGGATGTGACGCGCATGGGGCTGTACTTCATGAAGGCGCCGCCGAAGTACAACTTCCGCAGCATGGTCTTCATCAACACCAAGCTGAAGATTCCGCCGAACGACAAATATCACGTCGAGAAGGCCGAGCGTAAGTTCGATCAGGACGCCGTGATCTTCAGCCTGCACCCGCACGCGCACTTCCGAGGCAAGTCATCGAGCTTCGTCGCGCACTATCCGGATGGGCGCGAGGAGACGCTGCTCAATATTCCCGCGTATGACTTCAACTGGCAGTCGACGTACGACCTGGCCAAGCCACTGACCGTGCCGGCGGGCACCCGCATCGTCTATACGCAGGTGTTCGACAACTCGGTACAGAACAAGGCGAACCCGGATCCGAACCGGGAGGTCACGTGGGGCGAGCAGACGTGGGAAGAGATGGTGTTCGGCGTGATTCGGTACCGGAATGTCAAAGAGGACCAGGCGTCGCCCAAGACGTCTGAGCCGAACCAGGCCGAGTTGTTCAGCGACATGCCAAAGACCTGAGAGGCTCGGTGATTAGCGGTGTCCGGAGGGGGTTGGGTCCTCCGGTCACCGCGCTCGCCCGTCGCGCATTGCGCTCCTGGGCGCTCATTGCCCTGAACAGTCCTGCTCCGGGCAAGCCCAGGGTGTACATCCATGTACACCCGCTCGGCGGAGCGAAGCCGGGCTTCGCTGAAAGACACCGCCGAGCCCCTGGTGTGCGCTGCTGTTGCGGTCCCGTCCCTGTACCGCAAAGCTGCCCGGAGGACCCGACCCCCTCCGGACACCGCCGACGCATCAGCTGCACGATCCCTACACGTCATCTGCCCCCAGCCCGTCAGCTGCACGATCTCTACACGTCATCTGCACCCAGGCCGTCAGCTGCACGATCTCGCACGTCATCTGCACCCATCGGCCTAATCGCGCTGTTACTCCGCTGAGATTCTTTGTTACCTTGCCAAACCTTTCTTTGCATTCGTGACGGCGTCGTCAACTCTCTGACGCCACACGCGCGCCGCCGCGCGGCGGCGAATTTTGCGCACGACTTGTAACCCCACCTTGCAGAGCTAATCTTTCTTTCATCATTCTTCACAAACACCGCGAATCCGTGCATCATGCGTGTGCGTCTCGGGGAAAACAGCGATAAAAACCCCGCCTCCCTACAGCAAACAAACATCCACCGCGAGCGCGCACCTCACAAAACGCGCGGCTCATTACCTGCGCTCGGAGCACTTCACTCGTGCTCGAAAATGCATTGGCTCGCTCTCTTGCGCTGCCTACAGTGCCGGCCGTTACAAACGCACCTGTTGTGCTTCAAGGAGATTTGACGATGCGTATGTTGGCGATGGCGAGCGCGGTCGCGGTTTGCACTCTGGCGATGAGCAACCTGGTTTCAGCGGCGGCGCCGTCGTACACCGCCCAGGCGACGCTCGCGACGCCGGTGTCGGCTGTCACCGAAACCGAAATCTCCGGCGTGACGTGGCGCTGTGAAGGCGATCAGTGCGAGGGCAAGGGCGACCGTCGCGGCAGCCTGGATTCGTATATGAAGGAATGCCGCAAAGTGGCGGAAGCGCTCGGCGAACTATCGGCTTACACCAGCCGTGGTCGCACCATGAGCAAGCGCGACATCCAGAACTGCAACAAGCTCGCCGGCAAGGGCGGCTGATCGGTGTGATTGAAGGTGGCCGGGCAGCGCAGCCCGGCCACGCTCAACGGAACAATCGTCAGTCTTCCCTCGCGTAACGATCGCGCCTCTCATCACGTGAGCGCATCTCGCGCTCCACGTCCAGGTAGGCTTCCGTGACCGGCCGGAAATCCCGTTCCGCTTCCCGACTCTGGGAGCGTTCCACTTCGTCTCTCATCGCGTGATAGCGCTTGGAGACATCGCTGAAAGCATCGCGCACGTCTTCCTTCGACGATCGATGATCTTCGACCGTGCGGCGGAAGTCGCGCGCCTCTTCGGCCAGCTCGCGAGCATCGCTTTGGAAGCCGGAGCGCGCATCGCCGTCACGCGCTTCGTCCTGCAACGCATACGCGCTGCGCTCCAATCGCGTCGCCGAACTGCTCAAGCTGCCACCCGTGGTGGCACACCCGCCGACGGCCATCAAACCGACCGTCGCCGCAATCAACAAATGGTTCCTCATTTTCGCCATGACCAACTCCCGCCCCTCGCCGGGGTACCGATGTGAGCTGGCTAAGAAACGAACCTGTGGAACGGTCAGTTCCGCCGCTCAGCGTGGCTGCACGCCGATGCTGCGATAGAGGGCGTTCACTTCGTAAACTTTGCCGTCCTTCAGTACCAGGTCGGTATTTCTGATATCGCCGATGCGCCGTGCCGGATCGCCATCGACCAGAATCATGTCCGCGAGTTTGCCCGGCGCGATCGAACCGAGATCGGCCTCTTGCTTGAGCACTTTCGCCGCGTTCAATGTCGCGATACGCAAGGTCTCGGGCGCGGATATTCCAGCCTGCACGTACATCTCCAATTCACGATGCAAGGTGAAACCCGGCACGTCGTCAGTGCCGGCGACCACGGTGATCCCCGAGTCGTGCAACAGTTTCACCATTCGTAACAACGCGTCGGCCGAGTCGCGGTATTGCTGCTCGCTGCCTTTCGGCACCGGCAACCCACCGACCAGCAACGAGCGACGAACCTGCGGTGGCAGGCGATGCGCGATGGGCGCGTAAGCGGCGCCCACGTTGCCGGGTTGCCTGGTGAACTGGGTATAGAAGATGGTCACCGTGGGATCGATCACCACGTGATGGTCCTTCATGAGTTGCACGAACGAGCGCACCTCGCTCGAGCTCAGATCCAGCTTCGATGCCCGCTGCGCGACGGCGGTGAAGCGCGCGGGCGTGCGTGTGTCCTTCACTTCATCGAAGAAGAAATTCAGGAACACGAAGTTGATGTGCTGCATCTCGTCCGCGCCCGCTTCGATGAACTGCCGCGCGGTCATGTTCGCGGGCACGTGGCCGCCGACGCGCAGACCTTTCTCATGCGCGAGCCTGGCGATGACGGGCACCAGCTCGGGTTTCATCGAGCTGTAGATCTTCACGCCCTGATACCCCCGTTTAGCGTAGTTGTCGACCGCCTGGCGCGCCTCCGCTTCGTTGTCGACCAAGACTTTGGTGGGACCGGCGAAGGGGCCCGGACCTTCGATGATGCCGGACATGAAAATGCGCGGGCCCACTTCCTGGCCGGCGTCGATACGACCCTTGAGGTCCAGCAGCGTATCGGTGTCATTCGCCAGATCGCGCACCGTCGTCACACCGGCCGCGAGGTGCTGCAGGCCATCCTCCTCACTCATATGGACGTGCATATCCGCCAAGCCGGGCAGCAGGGCGCGACCACGAGCGTCGATTCGCTCGGCGTTGGCGGGAATGGCAACCTTACCGTCGGCGCCGACCGCCTTGATGCGATTGCCTTCGACGAGGACCGTGGAGCCCTGGATGGATTTGCCGGTTGGCGAATCGAACAGGTTGGCATTGACGATGGCGAGCGGGCCCTTGGGCTGACGCGTCAACGCTTGCGCGTTCGCCAGGATGCGAGCGTTGTTTCGTTTGTTTTGCAGCTCCATCAGCTCGGGCACATGCGATTCCCAGCCTTCGAGGATGACGGAGTACCAGCTGTCGAGCGAGGCGACGAACGCACCGTCCTGATCGAGCCACACCGTCTCCGGACCATAGCCCAGGCCGGAGATCTCATAGCTGGTCAGACGCCGAGGGCCGGAGGGTGACTGCACGATCACTTCGTCCGCCCGTCGCAACGTGGCCTGCCCTTCCGGCAGCAACGTCAGCTTCTGCCCTTCGGCTTTCAACAGCGCTTTGGCGAGCAGCGAGATCTCATCGGGAACGCTTTCCAGGCTGAGATAAAAGGCGGGCTCGGCCAGCTTCCGCTCGCCGTGCTCCGCACCGTTGTGCCAACGAGCGACGCCCTGCTGGAGCGTGAACGTTTCTCTCACCGGCACCTTCAGATAATTGTTGCCGGTCGTTTCGACGGAGACCGGCAGGCCGGCTGCATCGACCTTGATCTTCGCGGTGAGCTTCGGGCCGCGGCCGCGGTCAGCGAACTCGTATGTGACTTCTCTCGTCCCATCGGCCGCGACCGAGGTTGTTTGTGTACCGGCTTTATTGCCGGCGAGCATCACAGTGTGGCGCGTTTCCGCCGCGAGGGCGGGTAGCGAAATGAGAGTGGCAAGCAAAGCGAGCAAAGCCATTGGGCGAGGCATGTCCGGCGGTCCGTGATTGTTCTTCGGGTGGGAACGGAGTCTGCCAAGCCGCTGGCCGGGAGCCAAGGTCCCCGCCCCCGCGGACGCGCCGCCGACGGGCTTAGCTTCAAGTCACGCTCAAATCTTATGATCCTTAAAGCGCAACCGCCAAAGACACCAGATAAGCGCGGATCTCCTCCACTTGCGACGGCGTGAGCGTCGAGCCGAATCCGACCATCCCCTTATTCGCCCGCACTCCATCGATCACGATCGACTTGAAGGTCTCCCGATCGACGATGGCAGCCGAATAACGCAAATCTGGAATCGCCGTCTCGCTGCGAGCACTCATCCCGTGACAGACGGAGCACACGTTATCGTACGTGCGCTGACCCGACGCGACGTCACCCTGTGCGTTCGCCCGGCGCACGTCCGGCGGCTTCCTTGCGTTGTTTGAAATCAGCGCCGGCAACGCCGCTTTGCCACCGATCTTGAACGTCACAACGCGCCCGAACGTACTGCGTGCCTGCGAAGTTCCGAGCACACCCGCGACAGCGACGCCGCCGATGCCCGCTAATGCAGAAACGTACTGCTCGCCATCCAGTTCGAACGTGACCGGCCCACCGAGAATCGCGTTCTGCACATCCTGCGACCACAAGCGCGCCCCCGTGTCCGCGGCGTATGCATTGAACATCCCGTCGACCGAGCCTTGAAACACCAGCTTGCCACCGGTCGTCAGCAATCCGCCGTTGCCGGCCCGCGCATGATTCACTCGCCATACTTCGCGCTGACCGACAGGATCCCACGCGATCAGCATCGCGCCACCTTTGCTCTTCGCCGCGTCCGCCGCGGACTTCGCATTGGGCGGATCTCGCGAAATCTGGATACCGGTATTCCAAGTTCGCTCTCGGAACTGAAAGGCGTCGTCGTGTTTGTAATAGCTCGACGCTTCCAGCGCCGGGATGTACGCCAGCCGGGTCTGTGGGCTGAAGGACATCGGATACCAGTTGTGCGCGCCGAGCGGACCGGGCGACACCATCGCCGGCTCACGCAGATACCGCGCTTCAGGCACCATGCCGGGCCGGCCCGTCTTGGGATCGAGCCCGGTCGTCCACGTCACGTGCACATAGTTCTTGGCGTGAATGAACTCGCCGGTGGCACGATCGATCACGTAGAAAAATCCGTTCTTCGGCGCCTGCATCAGCACCTTGCGCTCACGTCCCTCGATGGTGAGATCGGCCAGGATGATGTGCTGAGTCGCGGTGAAGTCCCACGATTCCGCCGGCGTCGTTTGGAAATGCCACACGTATTCGCCGGTCGCCGGGCGCAGCGCCACGATCGAAGACAAATAAAGATTGTCACCCTCGCCATTGGAGCGGATCCGGTGATTCCACGGACTGCCGTTACCTACGCCGATATAAAGCAAATCGAGCTGTGGGTCATACGCCATCGAATCCCACACGGTGCCGCCGCCGCCGTACTTCCACCACTCGCCGTGCCAGGTCTTCGCCGCACGCTCGAGCGCGGGACTTTCGAATCCGTCTTTCGGATTGCCGGGCACGGTATAGAAACGCCACACCAGCTTGCCGTCGCTGGCATCGTAGGCAGAGACGTAGCCGCGCACGCCCATCTCGCCGCCGCCATTGCCGATGATGACTTTACCCGCGATCACGCGGGGTGCGCCGGTGATGGTGTAACGTTTGGTGGGATCGGTCGTTTGTACGGACCACGCGGGCTTGCCGGTTGCGCGATCCAGCGCGATCAAACGTCCGTCGAGCGTGCCGACGAACACGCGATTGCCCCACGCCGCGACCCCTCGATTGACCACGTCGCAGCAAGCGTCGATGGCTTTGGCTCCCTCCACTTTGGGATCGAAGCGCCACAGCTCGCGACCGTTACGCGCGTCCAGCGCGAACACTTTGCTCCACGCCGATGTGACATACATGACGCCGTCGATCACCAGCGGCGTCGCCTCCTGGCCGCGCGTGGTGTCGAAGTCGTAGAACCAGGCGAGCTTCAGCTCGTTGACGTTGCCCTGATGAATTCTGGCCAGCGGGCTGAAGCGCTGTTCGTCATAGGTGCGGCCGTGGGTGAGCCAGTCGGCGTTGTTGCCGGGCGCGGCGAGCAACCGTGCGGCATCGACATCGCCGGCGAGCGCCGGGACCGAATGAGCAAGCACGACGCCGAGCATCGCGCCATGCAGGATGCACTGTACCGCTGAACGGAATGGCCGCATCGAATCCCCCGAAACGCGTCCGCGCCTGAAGGTGACGGGCGCGGTTGGGGGAATCTTATACGTGCGCCCCCGGGGGAAGCTCCTCGGAAACGACGAGGAGACTCATAAGAAACGTCAGCGTAACGACTGGCGTGCGATGTTGAGCGCCGCTTCGAGAACGTTTTCCAGCGGCGCGGCCTTGTCGTAGGAAGGCAGGTAGACCCACATCTTCACCACGTCGAGCGACGGCTCGGCCGGGGTATCCTTCTGCGACTGCGCGCCGACCTCCACCGACAGCGCCCCGCTGCGCAGGAAACTGATCGACATCACTTCCAGCTTCATCACCAACACTCCATGCCAGGTTGTCGTTGCATCAGAACTTGGCTTCGACGCTGAAGCCCATGAAGTTCACGCCGCCGCCGGTCTTGCTGAACACGCCGAACACGCTGGAGCGGTGCCACACCAGAAAGCCCAGCGACGCATCCTTGATGACGCCGCCCTGAAACAGGCCCTCCAGCGGGTGGAACTGCCGCAGCGGCACGTCGATGGTCCACTCCAGATAATTCATCAACTTTTCCGACTCGGCATCCTTCGTGGCGAAGTCACGCACCTCGCTCATCGGAATGCGCGTCACGTAGCTGAGCCCTTCGCCCAGGCCGAGCCGGATCTGCTTTTCGGTCCACGGCAGCCGCCAGCGATAGTGGGCTTTGATAAACGTGGTGAGACCGTAACCATCCTGCTGATAGTCGCGCTCGTTGAACCACTGCACGCCGACGTTCGCAGTCATTTCCAGCGGCAACGTGAACAACGTATCGCTGAACTGATAACCGTAGCTCGCGCCCACCAGGTAATTCGACTCCGGCGAGCCGTCGAAGTCGCCGATCATCACCGTCCCCAGATCGGTCTCGGAAGACTTGTTCCAGTGCATTCGCAGACTCTGCTCGCCTTCGGCGTGAGCCAGCGGGCTCAGCAGGGCGGTAGCGAATGCAATGGCGGCGAATGAGCGACGATACACGTTGGGTTTCCCTCGACTGGCGCTGGTCAAAAAGTGCTCGATGGGTCCGGCAATTGGCCGGGCGCATCTTAACGAGTGTCGATTTGAGGCGCTGTACGATGAAACCTTAAGCGCCGGTAGTTTGGCGCGGACAGTCGGCCACGAGTGTGACGCGGTCGCCATTCGCGCGGTTGGAATTACAAAACCGCTCGAATCCGAGCCTGTTCAGGTTCGGCTCGAGCGCTGCTTGGGTCGCTCGACGTGGGCGAACTGCTTCAACTCGCGCAGCAGCCTGGCCGCCTGGACCACCTCCCGCCGCGAACGGGCGCGGATCTCGGGCACTTCGCGCTCGAGGAATTCCAGATCGCAACCGGCCTCCTGTTCTCGAAGGTCCGCCAGATACGAGGCCGCCGCAGTTCGCGTCGCCCGCAACGAGATCAGCGCCTGCCGATATCCGTGAAACAGCTCGGTGAGCTCCTCGAACGCATCGCTCAGGAATTGCACGCTGTCGCCCAGGTGCTGAATCGGCACATCCAGCTGCTCGATGCTGCGCTCGAGCCGGGCGCGGGCAGCGATCTCTTCGGACAACTGCTCGCGCAGCTGTTTGATCAGATGCTGCGCATCCGATAGGGACACGAGCGCTTCCGGAGTCTGAGAATGCGCGGAGGACGCCATATGCACAGGTTCGCTCTTTATGAGCAGCTGGATAATGAGGCGGTCGACTAATTGTGGGGTGGTCTGAGTCGCGACAAAGTGTGATGCCCGAGGGACCGGTGAGCTGAGTCTTTGCTGGCGGTCGCGATTGCCGCATCATGCTCGGATGAGCAAGCACCGTAATCCGCAAGCCGAGCAGATGGCGGACGAATCGATGGTCCGCAACCTGCGAGCGCAGGCCGAAGCCATCTGGCCGCAGGAACAATCGTTACTCGCACGCTACGGTCGACCGACACAGATCGCCGACATCGGTTGCGGTAGCGGCGAAATCACCAGCCGTCTCGCCGCCGTCTACCCACAGGCGAACATCATCGGCGTAGACATACTGGAAAGCTCCGCAGCTTACGCTCGTCGCGAGCATGCCGCGCTCGCCCCTCGGGTGCAATTCGAGCAAGGCGATGCGTTCGAATTGAGGTTTGGCAAGGCCCAGTTCGATCTGGTCGTGTGCCGTCATATGACTCAGGCGGTGCCCGAGCCCGAGAAGGTCATTGCCGAGCTGGTACGGATCTGCAAACCCGGCGGCTGGGTGCACGTCCTCAGCGAAGATTACGGAATGTTACACATGCCGCCCGGCGCGGTGGACCCGGACCGTTTGTGGCACGAGGGCGTGATCGAGTTTACGCGTCGGACTCATACCGACGCCCGCATCGGCCGTCGCACCTGGGCCATCATGAACGAGCTGGGCGTGCGGGAGTTGCACGTCGATTACATCGTCGTCGATACATTGCGCGTACCGCGCGAGACGTTCGCCACCATCATTCAGGCGTGGCGCGACGGATACACGGAAGTGCTCGCCGAGCACAGCAAGCTGAGCATCGACGAAGTGCGCGCGCTCTTCGACCAGAGCATCGCTTCGATCCTGGATCCGCGTCAGTACGTGGTATGGCACATCCCTGTCATCAGCGGCCGTAAGCCCGGCTAGCGCTTCCAGCCGTAATCGAATTCGAATCGCAGACCGATCACCTTGGAATCGTCCAGCGTCACGTCGGTGCCCTGGATTCGCTCGCCTTTGGCGCGCTGTGACAGTGCCGCCCGCTCTTGCTCCTGGTCCCGATAGGTCAATTGCCACGCGGAACGATGCCTGAAGCCGGGCAGCTCGACGCTCGATTGACCGTCGCGAGCATCGTAGTCAGCAGCATATTCGGCCACCGTCGGCGTGGTATCGACCGCGTCGACGGCATCGCCCTCGACGATTTTCACGTCGTACGAGGGATACAGATTACGGATCGCTTTGGCGACGAATGAAGTCGCCGCATCGACGGCCGCGGTCACGTCGACCCGGCCGGTGGGCGGCGGGTCCTGTGGCAATCGCTCGCAATCCTCACACGCGCGGGCGAGCGGACTGGCGATAAGAAGAAAAAAGGCCGCCACTTGCGCGGCGGCCGAAAAGCGGCCCATCTCCCAACCACTCCCACTCGAATGGCTATATCTAACGATGCGAGCCGGCGCCTGCTCAGGCGCCGAACCGTGCATGCTGCCTCAGACGTTCCCTGAAGCGGATGACAGCTACCGCGGAGCATCGCGGTCCTCATTGTGTTGACAACGCAAGCTGGCGATGGACAATTCCGCTTCAGACCACGCCCTGTCAGCAACGGCAGCCGGTGGAAGGAAAGACGGATGGGACAGCACACTCAGGGGCCTTGGATCGTCAACGTCGATCCACGTTATCCCAACGAGCCGTGTATCGACGCGGTCATCGACGGCGTGGTCTGGCATATCGCCCTGTGCCACACCGCCGTGGGTCCCGATGATGGCAGTGCCGAAGCCAACGCTCGTCTGATTGCCGCCGCACCCGAGCTGCTCGCAAGCTTGAAGGGTGCGCTGCCAGTGCTGCGCGCCGAAGTCGAGAAACAAACAGCAGCCGATGCCGGTCGTGCCTCGGTCGAACCAGCCAGCCTGCGCGAAGTGCGCTTGCGCTACGAAGCGGCGCTATCGGTCCTTGCGAAAATCGATGGCTCGAACCACGAGCAGACGCCGCGCTCGGAATCTCACTAAGACCGGCCGCTGCGCGGAACCCGTCCGCCGAAGTTGAAGAACCGTCAACGTCGGCCGTCCCGCCCCGGGCTTCTGCAATACTGGCCCCTTCATCAAAGACAGGCGGGACGCGATGAAATCGGCCAACGCTGCGTATTCATCTCATCTGTGGGCGGCGCTCGCCCTGACGCTCAGCTCCTCGGCGGCATTCGCGGGCAATTACAAAGCGCCGCGCACGGCCGACGGTCATCCCGATCTGCAAGGCATCTGGACCAACGCCACGCTCACGCCGGTCGAGCGGCCGAAGGCGTTGGGAAACAAGCTGGTGCTGACCGAGCCCGAAGCGCTGCAGATGGAAAAGCGCATGCAGGAATTCGCCGCCCAAGCCGATCGGCCGAGCGACCTGAGCCAGGAACTGCCCAAGGGCAATGTCGGCGGCTACAACGTGTTCTGGTTCGATCCCGCCAACAAGGTCGCGAACGTCAAGAGCGAACGACGCAGCTCATTGATCGTCTATCCCGAGGATGGCCAGGTGCCGCCGTTGTCGGAACCCGGTCAGCAACGCCTCGCCGCCCGCACCGCGCGTGCCGCCCAAGGCGCATTCGACGGCCCCGAACAGCGCGCGCTCGGCGAACGTTGCATCTTGGGTTTCGGCACGAACTCCGGCCCGCCGATGCTGCCGGTGATGTACAACAGCAATTATCAGATCGTGCAATCGGCCGACGCGGTCCTGATCCACATCGAGATGGTCCACGACGCGCGCATCATCCGCCTCGGCGGCACACATCCGCCGGATCACGTGCGGCAATGGATGGGCGACTCCATCGGCCGCTGGGAAGGCGAGACGCTGGTGGTCGAAACCACCAACTTCAATCCGGCACAGCCGATTCAGATCGGTCAGGGCGCGAGCTATCGAACCATTCCGGTCTCGCCCAGGCTCAAAGTGATCGAGCGCTTCACTCGGACCGAACAACAGACCATCCTGTACGAGTTCACGGTCGAGGACCCCGATACGTTCAGCACGCCGTGGCGCGGCGAGATCCCATTCCATTACACCGACCAGCCGATCTACGAATACGCCTGCCACGAAGGCAACTACGCGCTGCCCGGCATCCTTGCCGGGGCGCGCGAAGAAGAGAAAGCCGCTGCCGGATCCAAGCAGTAAGCGCTACTGCCCGGCTGGCACGAACTCGGTCATCACAGCCTGCTCCAGCAGATCGAACGGCAGCAGGCCCTGATTGACGATGAAGTCATGAAACGCCAGCGCATTGAAGCGGCCCGCCTGCGCGAGCTCGACGCGCGTGCGTAGCGCATTCAATCGCGTATAGCCGTAGTAATAGGACGTCGCTTGTCCGGGCGCGCGGAACGTATAGCGATCCACTTCCTGTTTTGCCCTGGGCTCGGACAAGACGACCTCCTCCATGAGAAAGCGTTTCGCCTGCTCGGGTTGTAACAAGCCGAGGTTCAACATCGGATCGAGGAACGCACGCGCCTCACGGAACATGCGTGACTGGAGCGAACCGATGCGCCCTTCCACCGGCAGATACTGCTTCATCACTGCTTCGGCGTAGAGCGCCCAACCTTCGACGTTCGCACTGTTGAACGCGAACACGATGCGCGCTGTCGATACTCCGTGCTCGAGCATCCGGGCAAACTGCAGCTCGTGACCGGGACGTGCTTCGTGCGCCGTGAGCGTCCAGGCAATTGCGTCGTAGCTGTAATCGTCCAGCGCCGCGCCCGACTTGGAATTGGGATTGGACGTCGGCAGCACGAACTCGGCCGGCTCGCCTGTGTTGCCAATCATCCTGGGCGGATCGACATGAGGCGCAGGCTGCGCAGCCGACTCCGCATCGCTCGCGAGGCGAATCGCGGCCGCGCGTGCCGGCAACGTCACGATGTGCTTGTCGCGCACGATGGCTTCGATCTCGCTCAGCCGACCTTGATACAAGGACAGCAGCTTGTCCTTCGGAATGCGTTCCTGCTTCAGGCGGCGGATCACGTCGCGATAGTCGGACTCGGGCCAGTTGCGTTGTTTCGCCAGCTCGGCGGCGGTCAGGATCAACTCATCGCGCGTCTGCACGTAGTCCGCGAGTGCGCGCTCCATGAGCTCCTGCGGAGTCATCTCCACACCGACGTTCTTGAGATTGTCGGCGTACAGCTCCGGTGGCAATCGATTGGTCTTGCGAGCCCGCGGCAGCACGTTGGCACGCGCCCAAGCCTCATACTCGGCGAACTGCTTGCGCAGCGTCTTCATGTCACGCTGCCAACCTTGCAAGCCGCTCTCTTTGAACAGTTGCTCGGTGCCGTCGAGATAGCGAGGCACGTTGTCCAGGTACTGCTGAGCCTCGACGACCCAGGGTCCGAGCAGCGCCGAGTCGCCGGCACGCTCTTCGTACCGAGCTCGAGCCAGCGAGGTCAGCGGCTCATATCCCTTTTCCGCACCGACATAGCGATGCAAACGCACGACCGCGGCCTGCTGCCGCTTCTTGTCGACGCGCTCATCGAGCAAGTCCTGGAAGCTCTGGAACACCAGCACGCCGATATCCTGGAACGGCAGCAGGAAGCGATCGTTGAGCTCGAGCGTCTGGCGCTGATCGCGAGCGGCCTTGATCAGGATGTCGATGTCCTGACGGACCAGCCTGTCGTCGACCGTCGCGCGCACCGCTTCGAGCCTGGCCTCGGCCGCCTTCAAGTCCGCCTGCTGTCGCTCCGAAAAGCCCGGCTTCAGATCGACCACGTCGGCATCGTGACCGTCGACGCCGAAGGTCGTGGCATTTTCGGGCGAGTACCTGGCCAGGATCTCGAGCAGGATCTGCGTGTGCTTGTTGCTTTCCGTCACCCAGGCCGGCGGCGACGGTGGCGCATCGGCAGCCATGACCAGCGGTGCGCTGGCGAGTAGAACCGCGGCCACACCGCTATACCAGAATTTTTGCATCAACCCTCGCTCCCCATTTTTTCCAGACGCAATTGTAGCCATTCGTTCAGAGTTAGAAACAACACCAATAGGCAAGTGCCGCTCCCATGAATCTGCGACCCTTCCGATCGCTCGCGCATCCAGCAGCGAATGTCGCGACCACTTGCCGTCTGCCTGTTCGTCTGCGCCTCAGTGTCAAACCCACTGCTGGCGGAAAAGTTACGCGCGCAGGAAGTAAGCGGCTCCGTGCCCGCATCCCGATTTACGGTCGGCGAGATTCGAATCGAGGGACTGCAGCGAATCAGCGAAGGCACGGTGTTCAACTACCTGCCCATCAATATCGGCGACGCCGTCGACAGCCGCCGGCTCGGTGAAGCAATCCGCGCGCTTTATGGCACGGGCTTCTTCAAGGACGTGGAGATCAGGCGCGAGGGCGGCGTACTGATCGTCGCGGTGCTGGAACGCCCCACCATCGAGAGCTTCGAGGTCAAGGGCAACAAGGACATCAAGACCGAAGACCTGGAACGCTCACTTCGTAACGTCGGCCTGGCGTCGGGCAAGACGTTCGATCAATCCGTGCTCGACGAAGTGCGTCAGTACCTGACCGAGCAATACTTCTCGCGCGGCAAATACGCGGTGAAGATCGACGCACGCGCCGATGAGGTGCCGGGTAACAAGGTGAAGGTCGCCATCGCCATCACCGAGGGCAAGCGCGCCCGCATCCAGCAGATCAACATCACCGGCAACCAGGCCTTCACCGACAAGGAACTGATCGAGCCGTTCGAGCTGAGCACGCCGAACTGGCTGTCGTGGTATCGCCAGGACGATCGATACGCCAAGGAGGCGCTGTCCGGCGATATCGAGAAGCTGCGCTCGTATTACATGGATCGCGGCTACGCCGATTTCGCGGTGACCTCCTCGCAGGTCGCGATCGGGCCGGACAAAGACGAGATGTACGTCACCCTGAACGTACACGAAGGCGATGTCTATCGTATTTCACAAGTTCGCCTCAGCGGCGAGATGGTGGTGCCCGAATCGGAGCTGCGCCGGCTGGTGATGATTCAACCGGGCGACCTGTATTCATTGCGACGGGTCACGCAGTCCACCGAAGCGATGACTCTGCGCCTCGGCCTCGACGGCTATGCGTTCGCCAAGGTGGACGCCGTTCCGCAAATCGACCCCGAGACCAAGCAGCTGTCGCTGGCGCTGGTGGTCGATCCCGGTCATCGCGTGTACGTCCGGCGCATCAATTTCAGCGGCACCACGAGCGTCAACGACGTGGTGTTCCGACGCGAGATGCGGCAGCTCGAAGGCTCGTATCTGTCGAACGCCGCGGTCGAACGCTCCAAGCAGCGCATTCAACGCCTGCCCTTCATTCAGAAGGTCGAAGCCGAGACGACGGCCGTCCCCGGTACGCCGGACCTGGTGGATGTGGATTTCAAGATCGAAGAAGGCCTGCCCGGCACCTTCGGTGGCGGCATCGGCTACTCGGAATCTCAGTCGATCATCTTGAACGGCAACATCGTGCATTCCAATTTCATGGGCACCGGCGAGCGGGTCGCGCTCGAGCTGAACTCCGGCAAATATTCCAGGGCCTACGACATTTCGCACACCAATCCGTTCGTCACGCTCGACGGGATCGGCCGCACCACGAATGTTTCCTATCGCAAGGTCACCCAGCTCACCTCCGGCTCCTCGGATTTCTCCACCGAGACCTGGCTGACGGGCATGGACTTCAGCTTCCCGCTGAGCGAATACCAGAGCCTGCGCCTGGGCAGTTCCTGGCAATCCGCGGAGCTTGCGACCACGGTCTACAGCTCGGAACAGTTTCAGGACTGGGTGCGCGCCAATGGCTCGTCCTATAAGAAAGAATCGGGCAACTACACCATTCTCGGCACCAAGTACGACGTGTTCGAGTTGAATCTCGGCTGGGGCTACGACAGCCGCGACCGGGTGCTGTTCCCCACCCGTGGGGCGATTCATCAGCTTGCGCTGAGCGCGACGCCGCCGGGCAGCGACATCGAGTACTACGTCGCCAGCTATAACTTCAGGCAGTTCCTCCGTCTGCCTTACCTTGACTGGCTGCCATTGAGCATCGGCTCACGCGTCAGCTACGGCGCGGCGTTCGGCGATACGACGGCTTTGCCGCCACAACGAAATTTCTTCGTCGGCGGCCCGGGCTCGGTACGCGGCTTCGAAGAATCACATCTCGGCCCGCGCGATTCTCTCGGCAATCCGTATGGCGGCGACTTCGCAATCACCGGGCAGTTCGAAGCCATCCTGCCCATGCCGGAGAAATTCAGAAACAGCGCGCGCGTGACTCTCTTCTATGACTTCGGTCAGGTCGCCTATCTCGGCGACACCCAGTTCACCGACAAGGGCGGTTATCCCGTCGAGTACGACTTCGACTGGAAGCACTTCCGCACGTCCGTCGGTGTCGGCGTGGAATGGCTCGCACCGCTGGGCTTGTTCCGTTTCAGTTACGCAGTGCCCCTTACCTATCGCAGAGGCACGGAGTTGAACTATGGCGATGAGCTCAAAGGCTTCCAGTTCTCGATGGGCAATGCATTCTAAGAGGCGCGCGATGCGAACCTGGACCGGAACGCTCGGCGCCATCGCGCTGCTGGGCCTGCTCAGTGCTTGCAGCAACGATTCGCTGAACAAAGACGAGACCACGTTTCATCTTCGCTCGCTGAATCTGGTTGAAAACTCGCCCACGCTGCAAATCGACGTGGACGACACGACGGTTGCCAGCGCCGGCTACGGCAGCGGCACGAGCTTCTCCGCCGGTCATCCGGGCCAGCACACACTCAGTTTCAGCGCGCTCTTGCCCGCGGACCTGGATGACGACGATGACGACGACGAAACCGAATTTCCGGTGAGCGGCGCGTCCGCATACACGTTCCTTGCGGGGACGGAGTACACGGTCGTCGCGTACGGCCGGCTGGATGACATCCGCACCTACATGATCGAAGGTCTGGATCAGCGCGACGATGTCGACGATGACAAACTCGTCCTGCAGTTCACGCATGCATCGCCGGACACGCCTGCCGTGGATGTTTATGTAACGGCGGTCAAGGCCGGACTCGCGTCGAGGTACTACGTCGATACGCTCTCGATCACCGAGACCACTGCTCCACTGGAGCTGTCACTCATCCGGGACAACGACGATCTGGATGACGACGCGACGCTCTCAGCCAATGTTGTCGTGGAACTGATGGCTGCCGGCACCAGCAATGTTCTGTATCGCTCCGAGTCACTGACGTTCGCGGAACAGAATCGGATCATGATGGCCATCGCCGACAGCAACGGACCGACCTCGATCGCCACCAAACTTCTCATTGTCGGCACTGGAGAGCGGCGCGATGTGCGCGACGGCGCCGCGCTCAAGTTTGTTCACCTCTCACACGACACGCCGGCTTTGGATCTTACCGTGGGCTCCGGGCTCGCCGACCCGCTGGCGCGAAACATCGGATTTCGGCAGTCGACCGCTTACGTCCCCGTCGACAAGGGTGAGAACGGAATGATCGCTGTACCGGCCGGCGCCGGCAGCCCCTACGTTTTCTTCGAGGAGTTCACCGCCGCTGCGGGCGGCCACTATACGGCGTACGCGATGGGGCCAGCGTCCGTCGTCGACGCAGTCGTTCTCTCCGCCGACGCCCGCAGCGTGCCGACGCAGGCGAGCTTTCGTTTTCTTCACGGCGCGGGCAGCCTCGAAGATGCCGAGCTGCTGGATTTGTATCTGCGTCTGCCGGGCGAGACGGTCGACTTCGAGGACGACGACACCACCCCCGCGGTGTCGTCACTGGCCTATCAGAACCCTTCGAGTCAGTTCACGCTCAAGGCCGGCGACTACGACGTCTATTTCTACTTTTCGGGAACGTCCACGCTGGTGATGGGTCCGACGCGCTTTCACGTCGACAATGGCGATGTGAAAACATTGGTGTTGACCGATGACGAGAACGGCGGTTTGGAACTACTGCCGGTCGACGATGCGGCGGATTCCAGCTGAGCTCCGTCGCCGCGACCCAACTACCTATTGCCTTCCAGGGAGAAGCTGACCACCTTCCTATGCTCCCGGCAAATGGAGCATGACCGTGCGACTGATCCTCTCCTGGCTGATCCTTTCCCTGGCAGTCTGGGTCACGAGCCTGGTACTGCCCGGCTTCCATCTGAAGGGGCCGAAGAGCGCATTGCTGGTCGGCGCCATTTTCGGCGTGCTCAATTTCCTGCTGGGCTGGCTGCTTTTCGCGGTGTTCACGGTCGCAACCCTCGGCCTCGCCTGGCTGCTCGCATTCATCACCCGATGGATCATCGACGCAATCCTGCTCGTCGTCACGGACAAGCTGACCGACCACCTGAAGCTCGACGGCTTCCGCTGGGCGCTCGGCGGCGCTTTGGTCATGTCGCTGGTCGGCACGCTGGGCGAGTGGATCGTGCGTCGGCCGATGTAGAAAGACGACACGTCCGCTGGAACCTTCTCGGCAGGGAGAGCTTATCCATAAGCCTCGACCGACCTTGCCAGCGAGGAGATCTTCATGCTCACCGTCGATCGTCGTCACGCACTGGGCTTGATGGGAGTCGCGCTCACGCTGCCGCATATCAGCGCCGTGCAAGCAGCGGAGAAGGAAAAGGAAGTTACCGCCACTGAGGATTTGATGCGCGAGCATGGGGTCCTGCGCCGGGCATTGCTGGTGTATGCCGAAGCGGCATCGCGCTTGACCACCGGGACAGGTGGGATCTCGACCGGCGCGCTTCACGACACCGCCGAGCTGTTTCGCACTTTTGGCGAGGAATATCACGAGCGCGCGGTCGAGGAAACGCACGTCTTTCCGACGCTGGTCAAAACCGGCGGCGAGAATGCGGCGCTCTCGGGCGTTCTGAAAGAGCAACATGATCGAGGACGCGAGATTACCGCCTATATCTCCACGGTGAGCGGACGCGGCCGCGTGTCCCCGGCGGATGCAAAGCCGTTCAGCGATGCGCTCACGTCGTTCGTGAAGATGTATGCGCATCATGCCGCGATCGAAGACACCGTCGTTTTTCCCGCGTGGAAGAAGGCGATATCGAAATCGCAGTATCGCGAGCTGTCCGAGCAGTTCGAGGAGATCGAGCAGCGGATGCTCGGCAAGGATGGCTTCGAGGATGCCGTCGACAGAATCGAAAAAGCCGAGCAGGCGTTCGGTCTGGCCGATCTCGCGAAACTCACCGCGCCGCCCCCGCCCAAAGTCACGGCCTGATCGGCATACCCTGCCCCGGGGCTCGATGCGAAATCGCGTCGACTGTGGCATGGTCGACGTTTCCTACTTTGGAGGCCGCCGATGACTCCATACGAATTTCACGGTGTTCGCTATCAAGTCTCGGATGTGGGCCGCTCGGTCGGGTTCTACGTTGAGCGGCTGGGATTCAAACTGGAGCGTCAGCAACTGCCCGCATTCGCCACTGTTTCGCTCGGCAGCCTGCACCTGCTATTGAGCGGACCCGGAGCCTCGGGCTCTCGACCGATGCCCGATGGCCGTCATCAAGAACCGGGCGGATGGAACCGGGTGGTGCTGCGCGTGACCGACCTGGTCGATACGATTTCCAAGCTCGAGCACGGCGGCGTGCATTTTCGTAACAAGATGGAAGAAGGCCCCGGCGGCCGTCAGATCCAGATGCTCGACCCCGACGGCAATCCGATCGAGCTGTTCGAACCCGGGCGACGTTAGAGCAACGGAACGGACCGCTCCCTCCGCAACGCCACAGGCCAATGAAATAACTGGCGGTGGCCGGAATGCACGCATGGCGCTGCTGTGCTAGTTTGCGCGCTATCCACGCAAACGGTGGTCACATGACTCCTGAGCAGGTTTTCGTTCGCAGCGTTTGGATGAATGTTCCCAGCGAAGACGACGTTTCCTGGGTGAAGCGTGTAGCGGCATTGCCCGCTACGGATGGGCCACTCGGTGACTATGGCGCGCTCGTCAGACGGATGCTCGAATCCGGCCTGTCGGAATATGAAATAGCGCGGTTCGCCAAGATTGTCGGGTACGAAACCGCTTTTGGCATTGCCTACCTCCTGGAGGATCCGGCGGCCGGATTTGCCGCGACGTCGAATCCCGAGGACGTTTCATGGCGGCTGTATCGGATCGATAGCGCCACGGAGCAGCCGGTTGAGCCAGTAGTCGGGCCGCACGAGTTGATGCTGTCGATGGATCCTTCCGGACGCGAGATGAGGCCCAAGCGGAAGGACTGAGCGATCGGTCACACCACCTGCACGCGCCCGCCGAAACTGCTCCGAAACAGCGCTTCGTGCGCCGCTTGATCCGGGTCGTAGCAGCAGTCCCGCACCAGCCGCACGTCATAATCCGCATCGCTCGCCCAAGTGACACTCGAAAGAACGACGCCCGTGGTGCTGATCCCGGCCATCACGAGCGTATCGATGCCGCGCGAGCGAAGATCAGCGTCGAGCGTGGTGCCGTAAAACACGCTGGCTCGCGGGCAGGAGTACAAGATGTCCTGCGGCTCGATCGCGAGCCGCTGCATCGGGAGCGCGTTACGGAACCGGCCGGTCGGCACGATCGAGCACATCAGGCGGTTGCTCTTCGAGACGTGCTCATACTGTTCGCCCAGGAAGAAGTTCGGAAAGAACACCGGCCGTCCAGTGCCGCGCCAACGGCGGATCAGCCGATTGCACCTTTCCAGCAGCGGCGAGGGCTGCTCACCGAAGAGAATGGCGAAGACGTCGACCTGATAATGCATGATCACCAGAGCCGAGCTGTCGATATAACTTGCCTCGAAATCGAGCGACACGCGCAATCCTCCAATTCAACCGATAGATAACGCGCCAGCGAGCTGCTCCGCAGTAATGCCGTCGACCTCAACGGTCTTGCGACGACCGGTCAACCCGGCAGTGATGCGCACTCGTGATTTAGCAACACCCACCCGCTCGGCGACGAATTCAACCAACGCTACGTTGGCAGCCCCGTCGACCGGCGGCGCCGCCAACCTGATTTTCACGCAGCCGTCGTGCATCCCGACCACAGCGGTCTTGCTCGCCCGCGGCTGCACGTAAACAGACATGCGTGCTGAATCGACCATCCAGCTCAACGCTCCAACTGCCGAGCCAACTGCCCAGCGATGCGACGGGCGAGCTCGTCTTCGTAACGTTCGGCAAAGCCCACCAGCAGCATGCGCGCCGTGTGACGATCGCCACCGTCCCGCGCGAGCTCGATCAGCTTGAGAGTGTCTTCACTCTTGAGCGGCCGGAAATTCACATCCACCTTCAACTGCGATCTCGCGATCTTCAGCGCATCGCCGGTGCGACGCGCCGCCAGCAAATGCGGAATCAGCTCCTGCGCCAATCGATGCGCCAGCCGCTGATCCGGCCATTGCGACGCTCGCTGGAACAACACCTGCAACTCATCGCTTGGCCGCGCGCTGCCGCTCAAGTGTTTTTCGATGGTACGCCAGGCATTGCCATACGCTCCGCCGCGCCACTCGGCGAAGATACGGTCGATGAGGTGATCGATCTCACGCTGACGCTCGCGTTCCGCCTTGGCAGCCGCGCGCTCGGGCGAATGCACGGGCTCGAAACCGAGCTCCGCGCGGCGAACATACAAAACCCCGCCGATCATGGCGAACGACGCCAGCCACGCGTACATCAAAATCGCGACGCGCACGACATCGGGCACTGGAATCGAAATGGAAAACGGCAATTCCGCCGCGGGCAGCCAACCGACCAGCACCGTCGCGAGCCACCATGAGCCAGCCAGCAACGCGAGCACCAATACATAGCTGTCGGGCACACGAACGACGACTCGCAGCAGGCTGAGCGGATTCAGGGAATCGAAGAAACCTTCCATCACTTGCATCATGATGATGGCCGGCACGAGCAACAAACCGATCGCTCGAAGCACCGTGACGACGTGGGATCCCAGCATCGGCTGCAACAGGCCGGTGAGCACATAGAAAACGCCGACGATGATCACCAGCCCCAACGGCCGCGACTCGTTGGCCGGATGGAGCATTTCATAAGAGAGCACTGGCGGCTCGTGCACGCCGTCGGCGACGTGATCCAACAAAGCGAAGCCGTATTTGAAGAACCAGGAGAGAACGAGGAAGCCCAGCGGCAGCCCCAACAGCCCGCCGTGGGCGGCGAGCAGCAACAGCAGACTGAACAGGACGATCAGCACGAGTGCCGCGCCCCGCAGCGGGATCAGCAGATATTTGAGCGTTTCCATCGCGTGCATGCCGCGACTGTAGTCGCGAGTCAGCGATGGCAGCAAGGGACCTCACGACGTGCCGGCGTATCAGCCGGCGGAGGCGAGCTTCGGTTATTTGTGTTTTTGCTTCCCGACCCGGCGCTCGTTCAAGCGTTCGGTCAGAGCGTCGACATGCTGGGTGACCTGCGTCAGAGTACCGGCGCACAGACCGGTGATCTGATTATCGCCCTGCGCGATCACGTATTGATGCCACAGTCCTTCGCAGCCTTCCGGTGTAGCGATAGGCGTCACGGAGCAACGCACGAACGGGACTTCGAGCCATGCTTCGGTGGCACTCGCAGCTTTCATTCCAGCTCCTTACTTCCGTAGCAACGCCCCGCGACGCCATAGGCATCGCGGGGCGCCGAGATTACCAGCGACGCGGACCGCCGCCGCCACCGCCACCGCCACGAGGCTTGTCCTGCGCCTCGTTGACCTTGAGCGGACGACCGCCCATGTCTTGGCCATTCAGATTCTGGATGGCGCGGGCCGCATCGGCGCGCGGCATCTCGACGAAGCCGAAACCGCGAGGACGACCGGTTTCGCGGTCCATGATCAGGGCGACAGAGTCGACGGTGCCGTGCTGCGCGAACAGGTCGCGGACCGCATTTTCGTCGGCGGAAAAGGGCAGATTGCCCACGTAAATTTTGCTCATTCGAAACTCCAACAATACGCGAACCTGCCGGCATCCATCGGGCCGGCACTCAACGCGTCCCTCACTTCCGTGGGAAGAACGCCTAAACAGGTCGCAGAAACGGGCTGTGCAAAGCGCACGACCCACCATGGTTCGGCAACGATTCGGTTTAGGTTGAGTTGGTCGCGCCGGAGTGAGAGGCCGGCATCGGGTGAGGCGGAAACGCCTTTTGACCAAGAAAAGATAAAGAGAAAGGTGACGAGCCGCGGGCACTATACACGGGCCAGGGCCGCCGTGACGAGTATTTTGGATGAATACCCGATAAGACGGCGCCCCACCGCCAGTGCGGCGGCGCGGGCGCCGGTCCGATAGCTCAGGCCGCGATGCCCTGCGAGCGCAGATACTCGTCGTACGTGCCCTTGAAGTCCACCAGGCGCCCGCCTGTCTGCACTTCGATGATGCGATTGGCGACCCCGCCGACGAATTCGCGATCGTGCGAGACGAACACCACCGTGCCGGGATACTTCTCCACCCCGATCTGCAACGATTCGATGGTTTCCATGTCCATATGGTTGGTCGGCTCGTCGAGCAACAGCACGTTGGGGCGCATGAGCATCAGCTTGCCGTAGATCATCCGGCCCTTCTCGCCGCCGGACAGCACCTTCACCGACTTGCGCGTTTCCTCGCCGGAGAACAGCAGGCGGCCGAGCGTCGCGCGCACGATCTGATCGTCGTCGCTCTTGCCGCGCCATTCGCTCATCCAGGTGAACAGATCCACTTTGTTCGCAAACTCCGCCTGCGGGTCCTGCGGCATGTAGCCGACCTTGGCGTTGTCGACCCAGGTGATCGTGCCCTTGTTCGGCTGCAACTCGCCGGCCAGCAGACGCATCAGCGTGGTTTTACCGACGCCGTTCTGGCCGATGATGGCGATGCGCTCGCCCGCTTCGACGTTGAAATTCACATTGTCGAGCACCGGTGTGTCGGCGCCGGGATAGGTGAAGCTCAGCTCTTCCACCGTCACGGCGTTTCGATACAGCTTCTTTTCCTGCTCGAAACGAATGTACGGGTTCTGGCGCGAGGACGGCTTCACTTCCTCGATCTTGATCTTGTCGATCTGACGCAGACGCGACGTGGCCTGACGCGCCTTGGAGGCATTCGCCGAGAAGCGTCGCACGAACTCCTGCAGATCGGAGATACGCTCCTTCGCCTTGGCGTTCGCCGCTTCCACGCGCTCGCGCGCCTGCACCGACGCGAGCATGAAGTCGTCGTAGTTGCCCGGGTAGATCTTGAGCTGACCGTAGTCGAGATCGGCCATGTGCGTGCACACCTGATTCAGGAAGTGACGATCGTGGCTGATGATGATCATGGTGGCGTCGTACTGGTTGAGCACGCCTTCCAGCCAGCGGATGGAATGGATGTCCAGGTTGTTGGTCGGCTCGTCGAGCAGCAGCACGTCGGGCCTCGAGAACAACGCCTGCGCGAGCAGCACGCGCAGCTTCCAACCCGGCGCGACTTCGCGCATCGGGCCGTTGTGATACGACGGATCGATGCCGGCGTCTTTCAGAATGCTGGCCGCGCGAGCTTCGGCGTCATAGCCGCCGTACTCCGCATATTTCGCTTCGAGCTCCGCCGCGCGCATGTAGTCCGCATCGGTGGCGTCCGGATTCGCATAGATGCGATCGCGCTCGACCATCGCTTCCCACATCTCGGTGTGGCCCTGCATCACCACATCGAGCACGCGCTGATCTTCATACGCGAATTGATCCTGGCGCAGCTTGCCGAGGCGCAGACCGTTCATCAGCATCACTTCGCCGGAGCTGGGCTCCAGCTCGCGGCCGAGAATTTTCATGAACGTGGATTTGCCGCAGCCGTTGGCCCCGATCAACCCGTAACGGTTGCCATCGGAGAACTTGACCGAGACCTGTTCGAACAGCGGCTTGGCGCCGAATTGGATGGAGACGTTGGCGGTTGAGAGCATTGGCGCGTGTTGGAATGGGCGAGGACTTGAAAATGAAGGCTTAAGGTTGTGGCTGCGGCCGACGGATCAAGAGCAGCGCCAGCAAAGTCAGCGCGCCCGCGGCCGTGAGGTAATAGCCGACATACGCCAGGCCATAGTGCGTGGCGAGCCAGGTGGCCACGTACGGCGCGAGCGAGGCGCCGACGATGCCGGCGAGGTTGAAAGTCAAAGAGGCGCCAGTGTACCGGACCGAGGTCGGAAACAACTCCGAAAGTGCCGTACCGAGCGGCCCGTAGGTCAGGCCCATCAGGCCCAGCCCTGTCGCAAGGAATATGACCACACGAAGCGGCGAGTCCGAGCCGAACAGCGGCTCGAAGAACAGGCCGAACGCCATGATGCCGAGCGTCGCCGCGATCAGCATCGCCAGCCGGCCGCGCCGGTCGGCGATCACCGCCGACACCGGGATCGTGAGCGCGAAGAACAGCACGCCGATCATCTGCAGCACCAGGAATTCCTGGCGGGAGTAGCCGAGCGCGCTCGTGCCCCAGCTCAGCGAGAACACCGTCATCAAGTAGAAAATCACAAACGTCGCGGTGGCCGCGAACGTGCCGAGAATCAGCGTCGATGGATGTTTGCCGAGCACCGTCAGCATCGGCAGGCGGACGCGCTCGTTGTTATCGATGGCCTTCTGGAACGCCGGCGTTTCATGCAGACGCAGCCGGACGTACAAGCCGACGAACACCAGCAGCGCGCTCGCGATGAACGGCACCCGCCAGCCCCACACGAAGAATTCGGCGTCGCTCAAATATTCGGTCAACAACAAGAACACACCTGTCGAACACAGGAAGCCCAGCGGCGCCCCGAGCTGTGGAAACATGCCGTACCAGGCCTGTTTGCCCGGCGGCGCGTTCTCGGTCGCCAGCAGCACCGCCCCGCCCCACTCGCCGCCCAAGCCCAGCCCCTGACCGAGGCGACATAAAGCCAGCAGCGCCGGCGCCCACAAGCCGATGGTCTGATAGGTCGGCAGCAGGCCGATGAACACCGTCGACAGCCCCATCGTCAGCAGCGCCGCGACCAGCGTGGCCTTGCGCCCGACGCGATCGCCGAAATGACCGAACAGCGCCGATCCCAGCGGCCGCGCGAAAAACGCCAGCGCGAACGTGGCCAGCGACTGCAGCGTCGCCGAGGCCGGGTCTCCCGCCGGAAAGAACAGCTTCGGGAACACCAGCACGGCCGCCGTCGCGTAGATGTAAAAGTCGAAATATTCGATGGTGGTGCCGATCAAGCTCGCAAACAGCACCCGCCGCGGCGAGTTGCCCGCGCCGCCCGACGCCGACCTCTGAGTCATTCGCTTCCGGGAGTGATTGAAGGGATTTTCGGGCGCGGATTCTCGCACGAATGGTCGGCCTCGTGGGCCATCCGGAATTCACCGCGGTCATTACGGGCTTCCCCCGGTTCAGACACCCCGCCGGGAGGTCGCCTTGCAGGAGTGTGACAACTGGAAGGATCAGCCCGACATGACTCTGTTTACCTGGGATTCGAATAAATACGACGTTCTGGTCGATGAAATGAACCATCAGCACCACGACATCGTCGATGCGATGAATGCGCTGTACGACCGCTCACATGCCGGCGCCGGCAAGGCCGAACTGGCTCGGCTGCTGCAACATCTCGAAACCATCACGGTGCGCCATTTCCGGGAAGAAGAAACCATGCTGAGCCGCCAGCGCTACCCGCAGCTGGAGATTCACAAAGGCATTCACGCGCGCCTGCTCAAGGAGCTGGCGGATCACAAGCAGGCTTTTCTGGCCGGCTCCGGCTCGTTCACCAAAGACTTCTTCGATTATCTGGAGCTGTGGCTGCGGTCTCACATAATGCACATCGATCGCAAGTACGGGGAGCATTTCGCCCGGGAAGCGAAACAGCAGCAGCGCAAGGTGGGCTAACCCCTCCGGCCGAGGCGCTCTGGCGCGGGCGTCCCTAAGATGGGCGTTCCCGCGCCCACTTCATAGGTCCGCCATGCTGGTCCGATCGACGCTGTCGAGAATCGTTTGGTTGTTTCTGCTCGGCACGTCCCTGGCGTGGGGCGCGCCGGCCTTGAAAGGACCGGCAGCGGCGAACATCGGCACGGGCATCACCGTCACCTTCACCGGCAGCACCGATCCGAGAAACTTCATCACCATCGTTCCCAAGGGTGCGCCCGAGGGCCGCTACGACGCGTATGAATACGCCGCCCCTTCCGGCAAGGTCGAGTTACGGATGCCGGCGACCGCCGGCGATTATGAAATTCGGATGCTCGGCTCGAACAGCCCGTATCCGACGTTGACGCGCCAGCCGATCAAAGCGATCGCGGTCACCGCGACTCTGGACGGTCCGGCGCAAGCCGCGGCCGGCGCGGAGATCAAGGTCAAATGGACCGGCCCGAACAACGATCGCGATTACGTCGCCATCGGCAATGCCGAGCGCCCGTACATCGTCTATGAATACACGCGCAACGGGAACCCTGCGAAGCTCCGCGTGCCGGACGCGGATGGCGAATATGAGCTGCGTTACTTCCTGGGAGACGGCGACAAAGTCATCGGCTCGCGCAAGCTGACCATCGGCAAGGTCGACGGCAGCGTGAGCGCTCCGGCGCAAGTCAGCGCCGGCGCGGAGTTCGCGGTGAAATGGCAAGGCCCGAACAATCCGCAGGACTTCATCACCATCGTGCCGGTCGGCTCGCCCGATCGTTACTACAAACAGTACGAGTACACGGCAGCCGGCAATCCCGTGCAGCTGCGGGCTCCCGATGCAGGCGGCCAGTACGAAGTCCGTTATCTCACCGGCCAGACTTACGCCACGCTGGCGTCGACCAAGATCACTGTCGGCGCCGTCACCGCCTCGTTGCAAGGACCGGCGGAAGCTGTCGCGGGCAGCACGTTCAATGTGACGTGGAAAGGACCGAACAATCAGTCCGACTACATCACCATCGTTCCGAAGGGTGCGAAGGAAGGCACCAGCGGAAACTATGAGTATCCTTCGCGTGGCAATCCCGCGAAGCTGCTCGCGCCATTGCAGGCCGGTGAGTATGAGCTCTGGTACGCGACCGGTCAGTCGCACACCACGCTCGCGAAGGCCACGATTCGCATCACGCCGGCGAAGCAAGAGCCGGGCAAACTGGTCGTCACCGCGGCGAATGCGGTAGCGGCCGGCGGCGGTATCGAAATCATCCTCGACGCGTCCGGCAGCATGCTCCAGAAGCTCGGCGGTCAGCGTCGCATCGACATCGCGAAACAAACATTGACCAAGCTCACCTCGAGCGGCATTCCGGCCGGGACGCCGTTCGCTCTGCGCGTGTTCGGTCGCGAGGTCGATTCGTGCCAGACCGATCTGGACATTCCGGTCAGCCCGCTCAACGCCGCGGCGGTCGATGCCCGGATCAAAGCGCTGGAAGCTAAGAACAACGCACGCACGCCGATCGGCGCGTCGCTGGAGAAAGTGTCGTCGGATCTCGCGTCCATCAAAGGCGAGCGTTTGATCGTGTTGCTGACCGATGGCGAAGAAACCTGCGGTGGCGACCCCGCCGCCGCCATCGCCGCGCTCACCAAAGCCGGCACGCCGGTGCGAGTCAACATCGTCGGCTTCGCCATCGAAGACCCCAAGCTCGCCGTCACGTTCAGTCACTGGGCGTCGCTCGGCAATGGCAGCTACTTCGATGCCAAGGATGCAGCCGGCTTGAGCAATGCATTGACGCAGTCGATGCGCGCCAGCTTCGAAGTGGTCACGCCGCAAGGTCAGATCGTCGCGGCCGGTGTGACTGGCGGCGATCCGGTCAGCGTAATGCCCGGCACCTACTCCGTGCGTATCAAAGGCCAGACGACTCGTGCTCAGTCGGTGACGATCGAGTCGAAGGCTACTGCCACAGTGAAGCTTTAGGCTGTTGCGCCAGCGCGGCGAAGACCTTCTTCATCCGGTTCACTCGATCGATGTAGCCCTGCACGGAATGATCGCCGCAGTGCTGGCCGGGGCGCGGACGGAAGCCGCGCCTCGCGAACGCGCCTCCGGCTCCAGCACCACAGACATGAATCACGGCGGCGAGATCCTGCTTTTGTTTCAGCGTCGCCGAGCGGATGTCGTACTTGTAGAGAATCAGCGCGATGCGACGATCGAGATAGGCCGAGGTCATCTCGACCGCGTGCGACGGGATGACGCGCAGATACAAACTGTTGAACCAGCATGACTTGAAGTCATTCCACGGCCCGTCGTCCACGACCTTGTGATCGTGGATGCACAACCGGCTGGTCTCTTCGAACGTGCCATCCGTGATTTGATACATGCCGACCGCGCTGGACGCCGGCCGATAGATATCGAACGGCTTATGGGTGAAGGTCCACCGCCAGTAAGTGCGTACGATGGGATTGCCCGAGCCTTCGACTTGCGCGAGCGCGGCCAGCAATTCGGGACTGATGGTCTCGGTGGAATGCTTGCGGAAGATGGGCTCGTACGACGTCCAGGTCTCGCCGGGCGATTTATAGAGCGTGCCGCTGACCGGAAAGAACAGCTCGGTGGGCTTGCGCACCACTTGATAGATGAAGTTGATCGCGAACCAGGTGGACACGGTCAACAGCAGCACCACGACCAGCTGCAAGGTCAGGGGCGCTGAACGCAAAATGCGCAGCCACCGCTTGCGGGTGGCTGCGCTCGGCAGAAACTTCGATAAGCGCCAGCCGCGGCGTTTGCCGGAGCCGCGCGACTTACTACTGCGCCGACTGCTGATCAGTAGCCCCCTTCTCGTCGCCCTTCTTGTCCTTCTTCGACTTGGCCTTGTCCTGCTCGGCCGCCTTGTCTTCCTTGCCGGTCGGGCCGCCCACCGCGGCGACGTAGTTCGACTTCAAATAACCGGTCACCAGGTCGGTCACACGGATCAGCATGGCCTTGTCGGTGGCGCCGAACGAATAGGCGGCACCGAACGCGTTGGCGTGCTGATAGAACTCGGGCTCGGCGATGACTTCACCGGTCGCCGCGTCGCTCATCTTCACAGTCATCAGCACCGCCGTTCCGCCAGCGAACGCACCGGCCCACAGGCGCGCTTTGCCGCTGACGAATTTCACGTGACGAATGGTCGGCTCGATCCGGAGCACGCGCGGGGGATCGTTCTTCGCAGGCTTGCCGCTCCACTCGTTCAGCACCGGCGGCACCCGTTCATCGAGATTGGCCTGCAAGCGCTCCTTGGCCTGCTCGTTCGCGGGCTGGCCAGCGTACGGCGCGACCATCGCGATCGGCGCGATCTCGAACCGGTCGAACGCCTCCAGAGCCATCTTCGGCGGCGGATTGTTGAGTTCCTTGGCCTCGATGTAATCGACCACGCCGCCTTCGGCCCACGACTGCACCGGCTGTACCGCAAACGCCATCATCAACAACGCAATCCGACTGATTCTCATGAGAGCTCCGCCCGTAAGTAACTCAGCCGGGCGTGCCCGACGCTGAGAGATATGTATGGAACCACGCAGCGATCGAGCCGCGCAACGCTTCCACGTTCCCTGTGTTGGACCAGGCGTGCGCCATTCCGGGAACGACCGCGAGCTGCAGACGTTGCGCGGCATGCGCCGCCTGGTACAGCGGCAGCAAGGTCGCATGCAAGGAACGGGCGGTCTCGGGGGTCAGCATCGCGTCTTCGCTACCATGAATGAGCAGCAATGCCGGCGGCGGGTTGCCTGTGACGATATCCTTCGCGCGACCCGCAGCATCCGAGCGCCGCGCGAGTGTACGCGCCGCCTCGGTCCACTGGTATGACCCTTTAGTGGCACGCTCGAAAGCCTTGACGGATGCACTCAGGCCTGTTGACGCGTTCAACGTCACGGCCGCCGCGATCGGCACGTCCCTTTCGGCCAGCGCGTAAAGCGCCGCCGCCCCGCCGGCCGAAAACCCGAACAGACCGATGCGCTCGCCCGCTTTCAAACAACCGCGCTGCTCGAGCGCGCGAACCACCGCCGGCAACTCTTTGGCCGCGCCCATGACCATCGGCTCGAACACCAACGTCCCCAGATCCTGCTGCTGTCGACGCGCGAGGTCACTCATGCCGCCGGCCGGCGCGCGCGCACCGAACATCGGCAACCCCAGATACACCTTCACCGCCGGCACATCATCGAGCGGCAACGCGTCCATCAAGGCTTTCTCACTCGCGGGCGGACCGAACCCGTGCCACAGCACGATCGGCGAATGAGTGATCTTCGCGGGGATTCGGACGAGCGCGGGGGTGTTACCCAACGTAGTCTCAACGATTGCCGGAGCGCCGTCCGCAGTCCGAGTCGATGTGCAATTGAAGTCGCTGCCACTCTGCGTATTCGACGTTGATGCCATCGCGAAGCAGAGGCTTGCGAGCGCGACGTAACTGATCCGCATCGACTTCTCCGTTCAGGTGATGCGATCAGTATAGCTAGTCCTCGCTCTCGACCGGCTTGGATGCGGGCGCTTCGGCGAACACCAACCTGAACACGACGCCGCCGCCCGGGCGAGGATCGTTATTCGCTCCCGAACGCACGCCGGGCGACAGCTCACGCGATACGAACATGGAAATGCCCGTGCCTGCCTTGCCGGCCGACAGGAACGGTTCGAAGACGCGCTTGGAATCGGCGGGACCGATGGCCGAGCCACGATCGATCACATCGAGATAACGACGTTGCGTGGTCGCGCTCCGGCCGACGCGAATCTCCACCGGATCGTATGCGTTGGTCGCGCGCCCGTACTTAAGAAGATCGTTACACAGCGTCCACAGCAGCTTGTGCAGGTGAGCCGGATCGGCTCGCACCGGCACGTTCTCGCGCGGCGCGCTCAACCGCAAAGTATCGGCGTCGATGTCCTGGGTTTGCCAGAACTCGGTGAGAAACTCCTTGCACCACGACGCCAGATCGACGCGCTCCAGGCGCACCGACTCGCGTTTGCCGAACTGCAAAGCATTGCCAATGATGATGCGCAGACGCGGATCGTTGTTGGTGAGCATGTTCCCCGGCGGACGGGTCGGTGGCTGGGCTCGCCGGGGTTGAGCCGCGGTGGTGGCGGGAGCAGAAGCAGCCGGCGGCAGTGGCGGTGCCGGCTTCGGTGGATTTTCCCAAGGTGAGACTTCTTGAAGCGCGGCGCGGAAGCTGTTTTGTCGCGCGATGTTTTCTCGCAGTGTGTTGGCGCGGGGCTGGCTCTGACGACCCGAATCGTCAAACGGATTGGCGCGGGGCTCGCTCGTGCGTAATGCACTGGCCGGCGATAACGCGCCGGCATACTGGCCGCTCTCATAGGACGGCTCACGTAAACCGCCGGCCGCGTACGGACTTTGGAAGGCACGCTCTCGAGCAACCTCGCCACGAGCACTCTGGTTTCGCGTCGGCACAGGCGGAGGAGCAACCGGACGCGGCACCGGCTCACGCGGTGCCGGCACCTGATTCACCTGCACCGTCGCAGGCACCATCGATGCGGGCAACAACGACGCTATGCGCGACTTGTCTTCGACGAAGATCAGCGCCGGACCTTGCGTGCTGCGATCGAGCGAGACGAACTTCAGTTGCAGCCGGCGCTCGCCGTCGAAACCCATCATGGTCGGCGTGCTACGGCTCTCGTCGCAGAAGTAACGACGCCAGGTATCCAGCAAGTTGGCGAGCCGAGAGGAAACATCGCTCAGAGTGGAGCCTTCGGCCACGCTGCCGCCCTGGAGCAAGCTCGCGGCGGTGTCGCTGATCATTGAAACTTTGTTCTCGCCGTCCACGATGAGCACGCCCTCGCGCAGATGCTCGGACAGCATCCGCTGCAATTCGGTGAGCTCGATGTTGGCGGCTTCGCGTTGCCGATTGATCTCCTCGTTCTGACGCATGACTCGCGCGAGCTGCGAGATGCCGAGTGCGATGACGATAGTCAATGCACCGGAAATGGCGGCGGTCGTGAACTCGCTGGTCGCGTCGACATTGGCGAGCATCGAGATTACGGGCTGCACCAGCATGGCGAGCGCGGCGGCCACGGCGATTGCCATGGCCAGCCGCCGACGCAGAATGAAGCTGGCCGCACCGATGGACAGCACCACGAGCGCCGAGATGCCGCCATTCACACCGCCGCTCGCGTAGGTGAGCAGCGATAGGACCAGCACGTCGGCGAACACGCCGGTCCAGGTTTGCAGCACGATGTCGGGCGAGCGCCGCCGGATGCTGCTGACCGAGATCACTGCATACAAAAAATAGGCGGTCGCCGCGCCGGCAAACAGCGCGGGGTCGAGCTGCCCGAAGGTCTCGGGCATGATCGAGACGAACAAAACCGCGAGCGATGACGAGGCGAGCAGCCGCAGCCCATTGACGAAGCCGAGCACGCGCCACGACAGCTCGGCCGTCGATACAGACACAAAGTTCTCCGGGCTCGATGCCACCGGCCCTTCCTCCCATTCCAAGGCGGGAGTTCGTGCCCCGCCGAGCTCCGGTTTCATTCCGTGAAAGGCCAATTAAAACTTGGCCTCGGGCATCCTGCCACGATGTTCCCGCGAGCGGGCGACAGGCGAGCCTCTTGCCACCGGCTCACCCGAGGTGGACTGGTCATTACTGTCGCAATAACTGCCGGGATGTTTTATCCAGACTGGACGCTCATCGCCGGGGACGCTAGCGTACCGGCCCGTTTTTCCCGCACCGACAGAGGGATGTATGCAATTGAGGCTGCTCGTGGCGCTCCTGGCGACCGCCGCTCCGCTGACCACCACGCTCGCGGATCCACCGGATGCGCCCAACAAGATCTTCCAGGGACGCGACCTGTTCGGCCTGCAGTACGCCAGCGATCCGCAGATTCGCCCCGACGGCCGCGCCGTCGCCTACGCGCGGCGTTCGTTCGACATCATGACCGATCGGGGCCGCACTTCGATCTGGCTGGCCGACACCGAGAGCGGCACGCAGACGCCGCTGGTCGCCGGCGCCGGCTCGCACAGCTCGCCGCGCTGGTCGCCGAAAGGCGATCGGCTGGCCTATGTCTCCAGCGCCGAAGACGGCCGGCCGCAGCTGTTCGTGCGTTGGATGCAAACCGGCCAGACGGCCAAGCTCGCCGAGCTGCTCGATGCGCCGGACTCGCTGACCTGGTCGCCCGACGGCAAGTGGATCGCGTTCACCATGTTCGCGCCGGACGAGAAGAAGCCCTTGGGCGAAGCGCCGCCGAAGCCGGAGAACGCGCAATGGGCGCCGCCGCTGGAAGTGATCACCGACATCACCTACCGCGCCGACGGCGCCGGCTATTTGAAGCCCGGCTACACGCATGTCTACGTGGTCGCGGCCGATGGCGGCACCCCTCGCCAACTGACGTTCGGCGCGTTCAACGAAGGCGGCGATCTCTCCTGGGCACCGGACGGCAGCTACATCGTTGCCACCGGCAATCGCAACGAGAACTGGCGTCGCGAGCCGTTGAACACCGAGCTGTACCGCATCTCCGTCGCCGATGGCGAGCTGACTCAGCTCACCAAGCGTCCCGGCCCGGACGGCTCGCCGCGTGTTTCGCCGGACGGCAAGACCATTGCTTATCTGAGCTTCGAAGACAAGTTCATGGGCTATCAGAACGTCGAGCTGTACGTGATGAATGCCGACGGCAGCAATCCGCGCTCGCTGACCGCTTCGCTGGATCGCTCCATCGACGACGTCCAGTGGGCGCCGGATGGTCGCAATCTTTATATCCGCTACGACGATCACGCCGTAACCAAGGTCGCGCGCGTGGCGCTCAACGGCAAGCTCACACCGGTGACGCAAGGATTGAGCGGCTCGTCGCTCGACCGTCCTTACACCGGCGGCGCTTTCACGGTCGCGAACGACGGCACGGTCGCATTCACCAGTGGCACCGGCACCCGGCCGTCCGATGTTTCCATTTCACGGGGCGGTCGTACCAAACAACTCACGGCCCTGAATGAAGGTCTGCTGGCCGGCAAGACGCTCGGCCAGGTGCAGCACCTGGACGTGAAGTCCTCGTTCGATCAGCGCCCCATCGACGCCTGGCTGGTGTTGCCGCCGAACTTCGATCGCAACAAGAAATATCCGCTGATCCTGGAAATCCACGGCGGACCGTTCTCGGCTTACGGCCCGGTGTTCTCGACGGACAATCAGCTGTATGCGGCGGCGGGCTATGTCGTGCTGTACACCAATCCGCGCGGCTCGACGTCTTACGGCGATGAGTTCGCGAACCTGATTCATCACAAATATCCGGGCAACGACTACGACGATCTGATCAGCTGCGTCGACGCGGCGATCGCGCAGGGCTTCGTCGATCCGGACAATCTGTTCGTCACCGGCGGCTCGGGCGGCGGCGTGCTGACGGCGTGGATCGTCGGCAAGACCCATCGTTTCAAAGCGGCGGCTTCGCAAAAGCCGGTGATCAACTGGGCCAGCCTGGTGCTGACCACGGACGGCACCGCGTTCATGACCAAGTACTGGTTCGGCAAGACGCCTTGGGAAGATCCGCAGGGGTATTGGGAGCGTTCGCCGCTGTCGCTGGTGGGCTCGGTCAAGACGCCGACTCTGGTAGTCGTGGGCGATCAGGACTTCCGGACGCCGCTGAGCGACTCGGAGCAGTACTACCAGGCGCTGCAGCTGGCGGGCGTGCCGACCGGATTGGTGAAGGTGCCCGGCGCATCGCACGGCGGCTTCACCGCGCGGCCGTCGCAGTCGGCGGCCAAGGCCAGCGCCATCCTGGCGTGGTTCGAGCGCTATCGAGGCAAGTAAGCGTTCTTCAGACGGAAATAAAAAAAGGGCCGGACAATGTCCGGCCCTTTTTCATTCCGGCTTCAGCTGCGCTCAGCGCACGCTGCCGCGGCGGAACAGATTGACGATCGCGAGCAGGATCACCGCGCCCAGCAACGAAACCAGGAAGGTTGCGACCGAGATGCCTTCGTTGATCGTTCCGACTCCCACCATCGGCGAAATGATGAAGCCCGCCAGCAACGCGCCGACGATACCGACGATCACGTTCAACAAGATGCCTTGCTGTGCATCGGTGCGCATGATGATGCTGGCCAGCCAGCCGCACACGCCGCCGACGATCAACCAAACGATGATACCCATATACCCTCCTTCCGGGCGTCGTAACCACTATCGACGACGAAATGAGGGGACGCGACCGTTGGTTCCGTCGCGCTCAGGGATTTAGTCGGTAAATCGGGACACCAGGCGAGCGATCACCGCCTGCTTGGGCTGATCGGGCAGATAACGCACGGCCACCGTCGTGCCCACCGCCGGCAACGAAGCTCGCAGCTCGTCGGCGGGACGCCGGTCGATATGACAACCGCGCACGGTGTCGGCCGTGCCGTGCGGCTCGAACTCGAAATAGATGCGAGCGAACGCGCCACGCAGCTTGGGACGCCAGATGTGCAGAATACGGCCGTGGGCGACCTGGCCTCGTTTCAGGATCTCCTGCTGAACCTTGACGGCGCGGGAGACGGTCAGCGACGAGAAAATCGCGGCAACCATGGCGCCTGAGATGAAGGCGAGAATGGGGATCAGTTCTGCGGACATATCGAATCCAGGGCAAGGGTGGCGTGCGCAGGATGCGTGAGCCGCATTGCGACGGTCAGTGCAATAGATCACGAATCCGGCGCCGTTTCCTTTAGGCGGATGCTGAATTGCCGCTCACGAAAGTCATTTCCTACACGCTCAATGTTTGTTGAGCCAGGCACCCAGCCCCTGGGCATTCAGCTCGATATCGGTGGCGAGGACTTCACGTAGGAAAGATTCCGTCTCGGTAGACCCGGACCGCCGCAGCTCGGCAATGTAAATTTCGCCGAACGCCCGCTTCAGCTGTTCATGACGGTTCGGCACGAGTGTCAGGGAGCGGGCCGCGGCAGCCATCTGGTCCACCTGAGTAAGCAACTGCACGGCCAAGCGTTCAGGCTCGGCCACCGAACCGAAGTGCGTCAGGTACATCCGCGCCGGCCGTTCCGCCAGCAGCCGCTTGACCGATTCATGTAAGGCTTCCTGGTCGAACTGCACCGGCGCCGTGGCCGGTACGATGTACGGGCCGTTCGGCGTATGCAGTTCGGGATAAGCGATGCCGAAGGTATCGCCGGTGAACCAGCCGCGACTGGCTTCGTCCCAGATGCAGTGGTGATGCTTGGCATGACCGGGCGTGTCCATGAATCGCAGCGGCCGCTTGCCCAGCTTCACGATCATGCCTTCGCTGGAAGCCATGACTCTGTGTTCCGGCACCGGCACCAGCTCGCCGTAATCGCGATCGGCCACTTCGATGCCGTACACGGCGCGTACGCCTTCCATCAGCGCCGTTGGATCGATCAAGTGACGAGCGCCGCGCGGGTGGATCAACATTTTCGCGTTGGGCAACTCACTCATCAGCAACCCCACGCCGCCGGCGTGATCCAGATGCACGTGCGTCGGTATCACGTAATCGACAGCGCTGCGTTCCAGCCCGAGCGACGCCAGCGCGGCCAACAATCTCGGCACCGCGTTGTTCGGTCCGGTGTCGATATAGGCGGCGCGGCCGTCATCGACGATGAGATAGGCCGCATCGAAACGAGGCCGGACGAAACCGGTGTCGATGACATACACGCCATCATCCAGACGTTGGCAGAACTCGGCGGAGGATGTGCTCATGCGCGGATGATAGCTGGGACGGCTCGCAATTCCTCGCCAATCTCGCTATGGTTTTCGCCAACAACACGACCGCCCGCACGCGGCACGCTCATGGCCACACTCATCAAGCAGCCCGACGGCAAGAAGCCGAGCACCGAGAAATTCCACAAGCGGCGGGAAACGATCGTGCGTGCCGCCGTGGAAGTCATGAATCGTCGCGGCGTGCGCGGAATGACGCTGGCCGACGTGGCTCGTCGGCTCGATCTGGTCGCGCCGGCCGTGATGTACTACTTCAAGAGCAAGGAAGAGCTGGCGGCCACGGTTTACCAGCGCTCCATTCAACGTTACGAACAATTGATCGCGACGGCGCAGGATGCCCCGACCGCCCGGGCGGCGTTGGAAACATTCGTCCGCGCCTACTTCGAGTTCAGCGCCGCGGTGATGACGGGCGAGGCAGAGGCCATTGCCGGCTTCAATGACATTCGTGCGCTTCAGCATCCGGAGCTCGGCGAAGCGTTCACTCGCATGTTCCGGAATCTGCGCGCGCTCCTGCAAAAGCCGGGCATGCCGGAGAATCTCGAGCGCGTCGATTACAACGCGCGGACGCTGTTGGTGTTATCGCAGCTCACCTGGTCGGTGGTGTGGACCCCGCGTTATCACGTCGACGACTACTCCCGTCTCGCCGAGCACACACTGGACATTCTGGAGAACGGCATTTTGCCGCCGGGCAAATCCTGGCGCCCGAAGTCGTTGCAAATCACACCCGTCAACGAGGACAAGACCAACGCCGCACGCGAGACTTTTTTGCAAGCCGCCACGCTGCTGGTGAACGAGCGCGGGTACCTCGGCGCCTCGGTGCAGAAGATCTCCGAGCATCTGAATCTCACCAAGGGTGCGTTCTATCATCATCTGGAGAACAAGGACGATCTGATCGTGGCCTGTTTCCAGCGCACGCTGGACATTCTGCAACGAACGCTCAAGGACGCGGGCCACGGCGCGAAGAATGGCGCCGAGCATCTGCTCTCCGCCTGTAACGCTCTGACGGAATATCAGCTCTCCGGGAAGACGCCGCTGTTACGAACGTCGGCGCTCACCTCGGTGCCGGAAGAGATCGGCTCACGCTTGCTCAGCGAGTTCGACCGCACCTCGGGCCGCATCTCGCTCGTGCTCACCGATGGCATCGCCGATGGATCGTTGCGCGCCGTCGACACGAACATCGGCGCGCAAATGCTCACGGCAATGATCAACGCCACCGCCGAGGTGCATGCGTGGGCGCCCGGAGTCACGCAACAGAACGTTGCGAAGATTCACGTGCGCCCCATGTTCGAAGGCTTAATGCGCGGCGGGTGAGCTGCCGCCGTGCTGCTGACTGGGCGGCGTATGCTCGCCGAGCATTTTGTCCAGGACGCGGCTGACGTGCTCGGGCGACTTGGTCCGGCGCGCGAACACGGAATACACCGCAGGCACGGCGAATAGCGTTAGAAACACTGAAACGATCGTGCCGTAGAACACGACGATGCCGATGGGAATGCGCTGCTCGGAGCCGGCGCCGGTCGCGAACAATAACGGCAACGCGCCGAACGCCGTACATAAGCTGGTCATCAGCACGGGGCGCAAGCGGGTCTCGGCGGCTTTCACAACCGCTTCCATGAACTCCACGCCCTGATCGCGCAACTGATTGGCGAACTCGACGATCAGCACGCCGTTCTTGGCCGCGATACCGATGAGCATGATGACTGCGATCTGGCTGAAGATGTTGATGGTCGCGCCATACAGCTTCAGTCCGAACACCGCGCCCAACAACGCCAGCGGCACCGTCACCATGATGATGGCCGGATGCACGAAGCTCTCGAACTGCGCGGCGAGCACCAGGAACACGATGGCCAGTGCGAAGAAGAAGGTGAGATACATCTGCTGCCCGGCGCGCATGTATTCGCCGGACTCGCCGTCCCACATCACGGTTGCTTCCGGCAGCTCGCGCGCCGCCGTCTGCTGGAACCATTCGATCGCTTCGCCCATGGTGTAGCCCGGCGCGAGATCGGCGCGAACTTCCACCGACCGCAGACGATTGAAACGAGGCAGCTGCACCGCGCCCGCCGTCTCTTCGAGATGCACGACGTTCGCGAGCGGAACCAGCGTATCCCCTCGCGTCGAGCGCACACGAATGTTCGTGAGATCGGTGATGGTCTCACGCGCCTCGTCGGCCGCTTGCAGGATGACGTTATATTCACGGCCGCGATCGACATACGTCGTCACGATGCGCGAGCCCAGCACGGTCTCGAGCGTACGGCCAACCGTTTCGAGGGAGACGCCCAGTTCCGCGGCACGACTCCGATCCACCGACACGCGGATTTGCGGTTTGCGTTCTTTGTAACTGGCGTCGAGATTGCGGAAGCCCGGATTCTCGCGGGCCAGATCCATCATCTTGTTCGACCACTTCGCCAACGTTTCGTAGTCCGGGCCGCCCAGCACGGCTTCGAACGGACGCCCCGAACCGCGTCGGCCCAGGCTGCCCTGCTGGTTCGCCATGGCGCGCACGCCGGGCATGGCTTTCTGCGCTTCTTTGACCACCGCGTCGGCGATTTGCCCCGCCGATCGCTGGCGATCGTGCCAGTCGACCAGCATCATCGCGACGCGCGCCGAATTCACATCGCCAGTGCGCGCCGGACCGCCACCGCCGCCGCCCGGCACGCGCAACAGCACGTGCGCGATATCGCCATGCGTTTGCTGCTCTTTGAGAGCAATCGCTTCGAGCTTCAGAGCATATTGATACATATGATCGAAGCTCGTGCCCTCCGGCGCTTCGATGGTCACGCTGACGCGGCCCACGTCGGCAACGGGCGTGAACTCGGAAGGCACGGACCGGAACGTCAACGCACCGAGCACGACCAACGCGCCCACCATGCCCATGACCAGCCAGGGCCGGCGGATCAGCGAGCGCAGGCGCCCGTCATAAACTTCGGCGAGATTGCGAAAGAAACGATCCACCATCAGCGCGAACCGATTCCGATGCATCTCGGACTCGGGCAGCTTCGAGGCCAGCATCGGTGTCAGGGTCAACGCGACCAACGCCGAGAACAGCACGGATGCCGCGAGCGTGAAGCCGAACTCACTGAACAAGCGCCCGATGTCGCCCGGCAAGAACGAAATAGGAATGAACACGGCCGCGAGCGTCAGCGTCGTGGCGATGACCGCAAAGCCGATCTCGCGACTGCCGGTCACCGACGCCACTAACGGCGGCTCGCCCATCTCGGTGCGTCGATGCACGTTTTCGAGCACGACGATGGCGTCGTCCACCACCAGTCCGATGGCGAGCACCAGGCCGAGCAGCGTCAGCACGTTGACTGAATAGCCCATCGCATACATCACCGTGAACGACGCGACGATGGACACGGGAATGGTCACCGCTGGAATCAGCGTGGCGCGCAAGCTGCCGAGGAACGCGTAGATCACCGCGAGCACGGAGATGAGCGCGAACACGACGGCGATGATGACCTCACGCAGCGCCGCTTCGATCGCGATACCGTTGTCGACGCCGACCTGCAACTTGGCGCCGCGAGGCAGCGTCTCCTGCAACTTTTCGATCTCGGCGCGCACGCCACGCACGATGTCCAGCGTGTTTGCTTTCGACTGCGCTTCCACGCCCATCGACACGCCGGACTGGCCGTCGAAGCGAGCGGTGGATCGATCGTTTTCGGCGGCCAGCTGCACGTTGGCCACTTCGCCCAAACGGATCAGGTGGCCGTCGCTACCGCGCGAAATCACCAGATCGCGAAAGTCCTGTTCGCTCTGCAGCCCGACCAGGGTACGCAAGGTGAATTCGCGGGTCTTCGACTCGATGCGTCCGGCGGGGAGCTCGACGTTCTCGCGGCGGAGCGCGTCTTCGATGTCGGTCACCGTGAGCTGGCGCGCCGCCAGTGCCTGACGATCGAGCCACACGCGCATGGAATAACGCCCGCCGCCGTTGATCGAGACACGCGCCACGCCCGGCACCGTCGACAGACGATCGATCAGATTGCGCTCGGCATAGTCGTTGAGTTCCAGCACCGACATGTTCTCGGAGCTGAGCAGGATATACATGATGGGATCGGCGCTGGCGTCGGCCTTCAGCACCTCCGGCGGATCCGCCTCTTCCGGCAAGTTGCCCAGCACGCGCGCGACACGGTCGCGCACGTCGTTGGTCGCGCCGTCGATGTCACGATTCACGTCGAACTCGATGCGCACCGACGAGCGCTCGTCCTCGCTGTCCGATTCGATTTTGAGAATGCCCTCGATGCCCGCGATCGAATCCTCGATGACCTGCGTGATCTTGGTTTCGATGACCGCCGAGGAGGCGCCGGTATAGGTCGTAGTGATCGAAACGACGGGCCGATCGATGTCGGGATATTCGCGCACCGCCAGGCGCTGCAGCGACACAAGGCCGAAAATGATCAGCAGCAAACTGATGACGGTCGCGAAGACCGGGCGGCGGACCGACAGCTCGGACAGCTTCATGACTTCAGGAGCTCGCTTTCTGCTGCTCGGCCTGCGCGCCTTGCTCGCGCACCGGCCCGCCATCGCGCAGGTTCTGCGTCCCTTCGATCACCACGCGCTCGTGTTCCTTCAAGCCGTCGAGCACTTCGACGACGCCGGGACGACGCTTGCCAAGCTTCACCGCGCGACGCGTCGCCTCGCCGTTCTCGACCACGAAAACAAACGTGTGGCCCTGCTCCGGCACGATGGCGTTTTCCGGCACCAGCAACGCTGGCGAGACTTCGCCTTGCAACTTCACGGTCATGAACATGCCGGGACGCAGCTCGCCCTTGGGATTGGGCAACTCGGCGCGCACGGCGATCGAACGGCTCACCGGATCGACGCGCGAATCGATCTGACTGACCTTGCCGGTGAACTCTCGACCCGGCAGACCGGCGGTGCTCGCGAGCCCCGGCAAGCCCTTTTTCAATGCGTACAAATAAGTTTCCACGACGGTGAAATCGAGCTTGATGATCGAGGTGTCGTCGAGCGTGGTGATGACCGTGCCCGGGCTGACCAGGCTGCCGAGACTGACCCGACGGAAGCCGGTCTTGCCATCGAAGCTGGCGCGAATGATCGTGTCCGCGAGGCGCGCCTTCGCCACATCGACGCGCGCCAGGTTGCCTTTCAACGTCGACTCGATCAGATCGAGCTGCGAGACCGACAACGCCTGCTGCGAATACAGATCCCGGCTGCGCTTGAAGTTGTTCTGACTTTCGGCGAGCGCGGCTTCCGCTTCCGCCAGCGCGGCGCGCGCTTCATCGCCATTGAGCTCGACGAGAATGGCGCCTTTGCGAACCAGATCGCCTTCCTCGAAACGAATCGCGGTGACCGTGTTGGACGCTTTGGATGTGACTTCGACCGACTCGTTGGCGCGAGCCGTCCCCACCGCCTCGATCTCGATCCCGAGCGGCTGAATGCTCGCTTCCGCGGTTATCACATCGACGGTCTGCGGCCCGACGCTCCTGCCCGGCCCCGTCTGCTGACGGGAGCACCCGCTGGCGGCGATCAGCAGCATCGCGCACAGTGCCCATTGCGACGGAGCGAGATGACGGGAACCTCGGACTGGCATTGAATTCACTATCCGTTAGACACGTTCATAGAGCCCAAGGGCGGCCGCACCCTGGCGGCATCGGGGCTGGACGCAAGGATGGTAACCCGAGGTCCGAAGGCCCCGGACTAGCTGATAAACCTTTAATGCTTCAGGTCGGGACGCGAAGGAATTTTATGCGGCGAATCGTGACGCGAAGCTGACGACTTGCGCCGCCAGCATCTCGAACTGAGTTTGGGTCCGTTCGTCCGTGCAGGCGCCCGAGGCATCGAACAACGGCATCGCGGTGTTCAGGGTTACCCCGAGCGGGGTGGGCCAACCGCGCAGGGCATGCACGATGGTGCGCACCGAAGTCAGTGTCGTCCCGGCACCCTGCCAGCCATAAGCCGTCACGATGCAGCCCACCGCCCGGCCATCCAGGTACGGCCGGGGCTCGTCGCGCAGGTCTTCGAGCAGGTCGATGGCGTTTTTCATCAGGCCGGACATGCCGGCGTGATACGCGGGTGTGGCGAGGATCAGTCCGTCCGCTTGCCGGACCGTATCCACGAAACGCAGTTGCTCCGGGGTCCGCAGCGTTTCCTCCGGCGAATACAGCGGCAGGCAGGCCAGCGCCGCCCCGGGAATCACGTGCACTTCCGCACCGAGCCGCCCGGCCGCAGCGAGACAGGCGACCAACGCCTTCTCGGTCGACGAGCCGGCCTTGGTAGTGCCGCCGATGCCGACGATACGCGGACGGGGAACGGCAGGGTTCGACATCGAGCAGCGGGCTCCATGAATGGGAGCGCCACCTTATCACCCGACTCTCACTCTTTGTGGGTCACCGCGGCGACCGGGAGGGTGAAGCGGAAAATCGTGCCTCGATCAGGCTCGCTGTCGACGGTGATCTTGCCGCCGTACCGGCGCACGATGCGAGAGACGATGGCGAGGCCGATGCCGACGCCGGGGAATTCAGCGGCGCTGTGCAAGCGCTGAAACGGTTCGAACAATCGTTGGGAACGCGACATGTCGAAGCCGGCGCCATTGTCACGCACCGAGAACACGATGCCGCCGGTGGCTTGCGTGCAGCTCACTTCGACGCGCGCGTTCGGGGTGCGACTGGTGTATTTCCAGGCGTTGCCCAGCAAATTGCCGAACAGACTTTTCATCAGGCGCGGATCGGCGTTGACCACGAGGTTCGACTCGATCACGGATTCGACCTTGTGCCTCGGATACTGATGACGCAGATCCTCGACGATGTTTCGAGCCAGCGCGGAAATGTCGACGCGCTCGTTCAACAGCTCCTGACGCGACACACGCGCCAGCGACAACAATCCGTCGATGATTTCGGAAGAGCGCGTGACATTGGATTGAATTCGATCGATGCGCTGAGTGATCACTTCCGTCATCACCGCGCCCAGATCGTCCCGGAGCAGACCGGCCTGGCCGGCAATCGTTCCCAGCGGCGAGCGCAGATCGTGCGAGGCCGAGGCGGTGAACGCCTCCAACTCTTCGTTCGTCAGTGCCAGCTGCTGATTCGCTTCCTGCAGCTCGGTGGTGCGCGCCGCCACGCGGCTTTCCAGCTCGGCATTGAGCTGACCGAGGTTGGTGTTCGCTTTCTCCAGCCGGTTGATGAAATGCCGGAGCAATACGGTCAAGCCAATAAACAAAACCGAAATGCCGGACAACACGATGGTCAAGCCGCGAGTGCGATCGTGCCACGGCTGCAGAATGGCTTCCTTCTCCCGGCTCGCCGACACCGCGAGCCGGTAGCCGCCGAGCCGACGAATCGCATAGATCCACGTGCCGCCCGCGAAGGGGCTCGGCGCTTCGACGAAACCGCCGCCCTCCGACAAGTCCACGCTGCCGCGATACACGTCGCTGTCACGGACGTTGATCTGACCTTTGTGAGCCGTCGTTGGCGACGGCACTCGCAGCAACAGGTCGCCGGCGGTGGATGTCACACTCAACGCGCCAGCATGAATCGACATCGTTTCGTACAGCTGATCGAGCGCATCGACGCCGAGCAACGCGCCCGCCCACACCGTAGCCCCTGAGCTATCGACCGTGCGAACTGCGATCGGGAACGCGCGCTGGCTGGATTCGATCGGATCGTCGATGGTCTTGCCGATGAACACGCCGCGCGTCTCGTCGATCGCGGCCTGCAGCCAGGGCGGCGGCGGCCCGTCGAGGATTTCGGTGTCGCGATTGCGAACGGCGGCCAGGAATCGGTTCGGAGTGAGCACGAACAGCCCACGCACGTATTCGCCGCTGCTCAACTCTCGACTCAACAATCGAGCGGCCGTGTCCGCCGGGATTTCGCTCAGGCCGCCATTGGCGTCGATGGCCTGAGCAGCGGTTCGCGCCGCGCCGAGACTATCGTTCAGGACCGCCTGCAAATGAACATGCATGCCGGCCGCGATGGCTCGCAGCTCGTGGCGAGCGGATTCGAGCGTTTCGGCCTTGTCGCTATAGACCCGCCAAGTGGCATAGCTCCAGAGCGCCGCGAGAATGAGAACAGCTTGCGCGACTACCGCCCGTTTGACGAGCATCGGCAGTGCGCCGTCGATGAATCCTCGCTGATGCGTGCGTCCTGCTACGCGCTGCCAGTTGCCATCCGTCATGAGTTGCCCGTGCGGGATTTCCGTCGCGCCGGCAGTCTCTCACGCGGAGACCGGATCCCGCCACTGAGCTCGAGCGGTTACCGGTCCCCTGAAGCACGCTGTCCCTCAAGGATTTGTCAGGCTTGAGAGCGATGTCACAGATTGGCGCGCGCGCGGTCTGCCGAAATCTGCGTATCGGGAACGCTGCGAACCACGTGTCCTTTCAAACCGTAGAACACGATGTAGGCGTAGCAGATCGCGGGCACGAAGAACGACGAGAGCAAGCCGATGGTGTCGGCGAAGTAACCCTGGATCACCGGCACGATCGCGCCGCCGACGATGGCCATGCACAGCACGCCCGAGCCTTCGCCGGTGTGACGACCCAGCTTGGCCACGCCGAGCGTGAAGATGGTCGGGAACATGATGGAGTTGAAGAGGCCGATGGCCAGCACCGCCCACATCGCGACCTTGCCCGACAGGCTCATCGCGATCAGCAGTAGCGCGATGGCGCACGCGGCGTTGAATGCGAGCACGTGGCCGGGCTTGATCTTGCGAAGCACGTACGCGCCGATGAATCGGCCCACCATGGCGCCGCCCCAGTACAGCGATAGATAACTGCCGGCGGTTTTCTCGGTCAGCCCGCCCACGTCCGGCTGAGACATGAAATTCACCAGCAGGCTGCCAATCGCAACTTCCGCGCCGACGTACGTGAAGATGCCGACCGCGCCGAGCACCAGATGCGAGTGTTTCCACACGCTCGGCACATTGTGATTGTCGCCACTCGCGGTCGTCGCATCCGTGCCCTTCACCACCGGCAGCTTGAATTGCGAGAACACGATCGCGATCAGAAACAGCAGGCCCGCCAGCACCAGATACGGCCCCTGCACCGTCTGAACTTCCTTGGCCGTATCCACCGCCGCGCCCGCGCTCACTGCCGCGGACAAGATGAACATCGACCCCAGGAATGGGCCGACGGTCGTGCCCAGGGAATTGAATGCCTGGGTCAGATTCAAGCGACTCGCGGCTGTCTGGCTCGGGCCGAGAATCGTGACGTAAGGATTCGCGGCGACCTGCAGCAGCGTGATGCCCGAGGCCAATACAAACAATGCCGCGAGGAATAGCGGATACGACTGCATCGACGCCGCCGGGTAGAAGCCCAGGCAGGCGATGCCCGCCGTCGAAAGGCCGATGATGATGCCGCGCCGGTAGCCCAGCTTCTCCACCAGGTAGCCCGAGGGCACCGACATCACGAAATACGCCCCGAAAAAGCTGAACTGAATCAGCATGGCCTGCACGTAGCTCAACGTGAAAATGGCCTTGAGGTGCGGAATCAGGATGTCGTTCAGCGAGGTGATGAACCCCCACATGAAGAACAAGGAGGTCAGCACCACCAGTGCAGGCAGGTAGCTCGGCTGTTCGCCGCTATTGGAATTCATTCTCTATCCCCCGGAATGGTCCACTGCTGTCGGTTACGTGACAACGTTGTCAGCATGCCAGAGAGCAGGGCTGCGGCGGAAGGGGGCGAACGCGTTGATATCGCTAACTCACACGCTCATCGACCCGCCGGTGGCTCCTTCCCGGCAATTGAGCGCCCAACCAAGCTACTCCGTGGCTCTTGTCTCGGCGGCCTTTTGGGCGAAGAGGGATTCGCGCACCAGGGCGGGTGGGATGGCGCCGATGCTCAACAGGCGGTCGTAGATCTCGCTGGGCGGGTTCGGTGCGCCGAACTGCTCGATGTAGTCGGCGCGGATCTGCTCGATCTCCTGCATGCCGATGAGATAACCGAGCACATAGGTCGGCCGCTCGATGTACATGCCGACGTCGAGACCGGCGGCGTAGCGATCGAAGCGCACTTTCTCGGAAAGGAAGGTCACGGCGTCCTCGAAGCTCATGCGGCCGGTGTGCAAGCTCACGTCCAGGATCACGCGGGCCGCCCGCCACAGTCGATTGCGCAGTTGAGTGAGCCGCACATCGTCACCTTGCAGGAAGCCCTGCTCGAACATCATCTCTTCGGTGAACAAGCCCCAGCCTTCGGACATGATGGATTCGCGCACCACCTTCCGAAGCAATCGCGGACTCTCCTGCCGCTTCAAGCCATCGACATGATGCCCCGGATACGCCTCATGCACGGCGATGATGGGAATCCACGCCGTGTGATGCGAGCGCAGCCGATCCTCACGTTGCTCGGGCGTCATCCAATCTTCGATGGGGGTGAGCACCAGCTTGCCTTCGAGGCCGTTCCCGAAAGCGTCGACCGACTGGAATGTGCCGAACGGCGAGGAGCGCCGCATGGCCGGCGGCGTATCGATCGTGATCACGCGCTCGCCCGGCGGCAACGTGACGATCTTGTTTTCGATCACGAATGCCTTGGCGGCCTCGATCTTCGCCTGATAGGCCTGCTTGATTCCGTCGGCGGGCGGATGATCGTCCTTGAGCTTTTCATAGACCTCGGTCCAGTGCTTCGCCTTGGGATCCATACGTTTCGCGACTTCCCGGGCCAGTGCCTCGGTTGCCTCGAACGCCTTCTGGCCACGAGCGAGAATGGCGTCCGCGTCGGCGTCCATCAGCCAGCGGTGTTGCAAGACGTAGTCGTAGTTCTGCTTGCCGAACACCCACGAGCCGGTCGAGCGCGGCAGCAAGTCGTCCTTTAGAAACTTCAAATAATCATCGAGCGCGGCGAGTGCTGTCTTCGTCGCTGCGTTCAACGATTCTTTAGTATCGCCGGCCTGTGCGGCGAGCGTCGGGGCACTCTCGCGCAGCAGCTGGATCGTGCCTTCGGTTTTGAAGATCGCCGACTCGGTGAAGGTGCGCGGCGGCGTTTTCAGATTGCGTCGAGCGTGACCGAGCCGCGTCGGCACATCCTTCAACACGTCCGCCAGCGAGGCCGCCCGCTCCTGCGGCGTGCCCGACGCCGTCGGTTCCAGCCCCCGACCGATCTCGGGCGCGGGCACGTACAACGCCGGATCGTTCTCCCAGATGCGACGCGCTTCGGCGGTATGGATCGAGGACTCGAGCAAGCCGATCATCAAGCGCCGGTCGATATCTTCATCCAGCGAGAGCCCATCCTTGCTCACTCGCCGGACCTGCTCGAGCAACTTACGCCGCACGTCGATCTCATGCTGAAACGCCGCGGCGGAGACATCCCGCAGCCCGCCCATCTCTTCTTCTTCCGGCCGTTCGATCTGCGCGTACTGCTGAATCAGCGGCTCAAGCGCCGCCGCTGATGGCACCGGGCCGTTCGCTGCCGCTGGTGGCGCTTCTTGGCTGCGCGAACAGCCGGCCAATCCAGCGATGACCAGCGCGATGCCGACCAGGCCCGCCCGGCGAGCGGCGTTTTTCGAGTAGCTACGAGTCATGGGTCTGCAGGTGCCGTAAGGAGCGGCGAGTTTACTTCGTGGGCTTCACCTGAAAGGAGCGACCGTGCACGATCGCTTCCGGCCAGCGCGAGTCGGATGAACCGGTCAGACAGTGATGCAACCCGTAGCCGAATACAATTACATCGGCCGCCCGCGTTCATTGCCTCAACCGCAACGTCTGCGCATGAGAGCCGCGAGGGGCACCGGCTTCACGGGCGCTCGCGCTTGGAATGGAGCGATCTCATGGAACTGCACGCCGCGGGTGGCGGCAATCACTCGTGCGGCGTTGTCGCCGCACATCCGGCCTTGGCACAGGCCCATGCCCACCCTTGTCAGCAGCTTGGCGGCATCAGCCGAGAGAACATGTTTGTTTTCAGATAGCGCCCGTTGCAGCTCGCCGCGCTTGATGGATTCGCAGCGGCACAGAATGGTGTCGTCACTCATTGTTTGTAGCGCGAGTGTCGCGGGCGGCTGAGCGAGCTCCTGTAACAAAGAGGCAAAGCCTTGCAGATGTGACAATCGCTTCCTCGCGCGCTCGGCCACTCGATGCGCTTGATCATCATCCAAGCGACCGAGTGAGCGCAGGATGCCCACCGCGGCAAGCCGTCCCTTCTCCAGCGCCGCGTCGGCGCCGTCGACGCTGGTGATCTCACCAGCCACGAAAAGATTCCGGACGCTCGATTCGAACCATCCATCGTGACGCACGAGCCAGCCGCCGGCGTCATCCTTCCAATGCATATCGGCGCCCGCTTGTCGCGCGAGCTCCGATGAGGCGAGGAAGCCGTGGCAGATGCCGACGCGATCGCATTCGAAGACATCGGTTTTCTGAGCATCGAGCGTTCCATTTGCATCGATCGCGGCGATGGTCGCTCGCTCCACCGCGTCGGTACCGTCGGCACGCACGATAGTCTTTCCGAAGAGAACCGGCACGCGAGCGCGGCGCAGGCGACTCAGGATGCGAGATGTTTCGAGCAACTGGCGGCGATGACGGAGCGCCACGAGCGGGTGACGCAATATGAGCCGGGCTTGTTCCTTGCGCTGAGTGAAGACGACGGCCGCGACTTGCGCGCCCGCACTCAGCAGCTGATCCGCGACGACCAGTTGCAAAGGATGGCTGCCCGCGAGCAGGAAACGATGGCCCGGCACGAATTGCTGACTCTTCACGAACCCCTGAATCGCGCCCGCCCCCATCACGCCCGGTAGCGTCCAGCCCGGAAACACCAGCGGACGTTCGTAACAGCCGGATGCAAGCAGCACGGCTTTCGTCCGAAGAAGGTAGGCCCCGTCTGGCCCATGGATCCAAAGTTCGTGCGCCTCAACGCCGCGTTGTCCCTGTTCCGAGCGAGGGACGCCAGCGCGCTGCGTTCGATACGGCGACGGCCGCATGATTCCAAGCACCGTCGATTGAAACCGCCAATCGATATCCTGTCGCTCGTTCGCCGCAACTAGCGCGGCTTTCACGCGGTCGTACAACTTCCCCGTCAACCAACGTTCAACGGAAAACGTGTTCGGCGGCTGGCGAAGAATCTGGCCACCGGCGCGCGGTTGCTCATCGATGATCGTGACACCGACGCCATGCTCTCGAAGCAGTGCCGCGGCGGCGAGCCCCGACGGCCCAGCGCCGATGATGGCAACGTCGCACACGCCGTCGCCCGGTTGCTGTTCGTTCGCAGCCATCAATGACTGTCCGGCACGACAACGCGCAACCCGGCGCGGACCGGCATCAGACACGCACGCACACGAGAAGGAACATCCTCCACTTCGACCATGCAGTCGAAACAAACCCCCATATTGCAGAAGGGCGCGCGCAGCCGCCCAATGCCATCGCGTGACGTCGTGAGCACACTCGCAGCGAGCAGCGCAGTCAGAACAGACTCACCTTCATACGCTTCCACCGGCGCACCGTTGACGAAGATGCTCACCGGCGCCGGGCGTGAAACGCCCACCGTGATGCGCTTACTCACGATTGCTCCCGCGCCCGGCGCTATAACAAACCATGCAGCGGGCTCCCATCACACCGACGCCATGAAATTGTTGATATGACCGAGCGGGCTCCCATCACACCGACGCCATGAAATTGTTGATATGACTGAACCGCGAAGGACTATATAAATCGATGCCGACGGACGCCCGCCCATCCACCATCAGCTCACTGATCAACCTCGCATACGTCGGCCCATGCGTAAACGCCGCACCGCCGGCGGCAACAAAGAAACCGGGCGCTTCCGGCACCGCGCCGAGCAGTGGCATCTGATCCGTCGTGATGCCAGTGACGCCCGTCCACGAACGTAACAAATGCAGACGACCGATCGCAGGCACGAGCTTCGCCGCCAGCGAGAGGTTCGCCATCACATTCTCGATTACAGGCTCGGCACGCCGCGTGCTCATACCGAAGCCGTCGCGAGCGAACCGACCTGGCCAGCCACCGCCGACCAGGATGTTCCCCGCAGCCACTTGCTTGAGCGTCAATCGCTGGCTCGCATGCTGAACCAAATGAGGAATCAAAGGCGTGGTCCGATCGATGACATTCATCGACAACGGCACCGCAAAGATGGGCAGATGTAAATGCGCGAGCGCTCCGATCTCTCCCGCCCAAGCACCGGCCGCGTTGAGCACGGCCCCAGCCATCACCTCCTGAGTGCGACCGTCCCGATCGATCATCGTGACCTGCCACTCGGCGCCATCGCGGATGAGCGCGGTCACCCGGGTTTGCGACTGAATGCTTGCGCCGAACGCCTCCGCCCGCCGAGCGAAAGCCGGTGCGACGAGCCGCGGATTCGCATGACCTTCGTGGGGAAAGTAGCCGGCCGCGATCACACTGTCGGCCAGATAAGGAGCAATCCGCCGCACTTCCGGGGCCGACAGCAAGCGCGAAGCCAGTCCCCATTTCTCCTGCAACGCTTGCCGCTTTTCGAGCAAGGCCACATCAGTATCCGACTCAGCGACGATCAAGCCGCCGTGCATGCTTACTTCGAGGTCCGCTCGCAGCTCCGCTTCCAGCCCGCGCCAATCCTCGAGCGCGACCAGGCTTAGCGGAATGATCTGCGCGAACTGCGAAGCCAGCTCATCGCCGTAACGAATCAGCCGGTATTCGAGTTGGAAATGCAGCGACCCGGCGTTTCGGCCGGACGCTTCGCGATTCAGATCGCCTTGCTCGACCACCCGGACCGTGACGCCCCGCTTGGCCAGGTAATACGCGGCCGCGCAGCCCACCAAGCCGCCGCCGAGCACTACCACGTCGAAGCGAGTCATCGTTGTTCGAGCCTTTTGCGGCGGCATGATTCAGGCGCCGATCCGGACGGTCAATACCTGCCGAACCCGCCGGCAGCCGATTGAATGTGGATGCGACCTCAACATAGACTCGACTTCGTTGCGTTTACTGCAATTATCGGGGAGAACGCATGCACGGGGAAATTCGCCTGCGCTATCTGTACGAGGCAGCGCGGCTCGGGACGATGCGGGCAGCCAGCGACGAGCTGAATGTCGCCACTTCATCCATCAGCCGGCAGATCGCCGCGCTCGAGAAGGAACTGGGCATGCGATTGATCGAAGGGGGCCGGCGCAAGATCAAGTTGACCGAGGCCGGCAACGCCGCCTTTGCCTACTATCGCGAGATGCAGGCTCACGAAGAGGTGTTCCTGGCCCGCGTCGCGGAGTTGCGGAGTATTCGCAGCGGCACCATCAATCTCGCGGTCGGCGAGGCGTTCATCAGCGACGCATTCAGTGAAGTGCTCCAGGAATTCATGCGACGCTATCCGGGTCTGACGGTGCGCGTGAAGATGAGCGGCACCAACGACGCCGTCGCGCTGGTGCGCGAGGACGAGGCCCACTTCGGCCTGATCTTCGATGTGCCCAAAGATCCGAAGGTGCGCGCTCGTCTCACGCTGTCACAGCCGTTGAAGGCCATCGTGCATCCCAAGCACGAGCTGGCCGGCCGGAAGAGCGTGAAGCTGGGCGACCTCAAACAGTTCAGCATCGGCCTGCCGGAAGATTCGTTCCGCATTCGTCAGATCGTGCGCGAAGCCGAGCATGCCGAAGGCGTGTTCCTCGAGCCGGGCCTGATCGCCAACTCGATGATGTTGCTGAAGGACTTCGCCAAGTGCGGCCGCGGCCTCACGTTCCTGCCGGAGTTCCTGGCGCAGCCCCAGTTGAGCGAGGGCAAGCTGGTCGCGATTCCGATCGACAACGCGGTGATGAATTCGACGCGCATCAGCCTGATCACGCGCACCGGCCGGCAAGTGCCGAACGGCGTCTATCGCTTGATGCTCCGGATCGAGGCTCATTTGAAGAGCTTGCTCGCGCCCGCCCGCTGAGTGCCTGGTAATGACGCCGCCCGAACGCTTCGAGCGGCGCTGACACTGTGAAAAAGATTCCCAACTTTCGCTGGGTGATCGTGTCGCTGCTGTTCGCGGCCACGGCGATCAGCTATGTCGATCGCCAGGTGCTGACCGTGCTCGCGCCAACGCTGCGCGATGAACTGCAGATCAGCAACACCGGTTACGCGTCGATTCTCACTGCGTTTCTGCTGGCGTACACGTTCATGCAGCCCGTGACGGGCTGGCTCATCGATCGCATCGGCACGCGCATGGGCTTCGCGCTCATCATGGGTTGGTGGTCGATCGCAGCTGGCTTGCATGCGTTCGCCAATAGTGTGGCGTCGTTCGCGGTGTATCGCTTCCTGCTCGGGGCGGGCGAAGCAGGTAGCTGGTCCGCGTGCGTCAGAGCCGTGTCCGAGTGGTTTCCGCGCAAGGAACGAGGTTTCGCGACCGGCCTGTGGAGCGCGGGCGTGAGCGCGGGGCTCGTCATCTCCGTGCCCATCGTCGCATGGATCAATCTCACGTTGGGCTGGCGCTGGGCGTTCATTCTCACGGGGCTCGTGGGCCTGGTTTGGCTCGCGGTCTGGCTGTGGCTCTATCGCATGCCACGTGTGCATCCCGCGATCACAGACGAAGAGCTGCGCCATATCAGCGAGGATGCGGCAATCGATGCGCCGCTGACGCGCACGCCCTATCTCAGCCTGCTTCGCTCACGCAACGTCTGGGCCGTGATCGCTGCGCGCGTTCTCGCCGATCCTTGGGTTTGGTTCTATTACTTCTGGATTCCCGAATATCTCACGCGTAGCGCCGGCTTCAGCGCGGCCGACATCGGCAAGTACGCATGGATCCCTTTCGCCGCGCAGGGCGTGGGCATCGTGTCAGGTGGCGCGCTTTCGGATCTGTTGTGTCGTCGAGGGATGAGCGTGATTCCGGCGCGCCTCACGGTGATGCTGATCGGAATGTTGCTGATGACGGCCGGCATCGCTGCCGCGTTCGATGTGAGCATCACTCTGATTTTTGCCGGCATCAGCACCGCGATGCTGGGCTTCGGCTTGTGGGCGCCGAATATGATGTCGTTGTGCGCCGATGCGTTCCCGCGCGACTCGGTTGGATCAGTGGTGGGACTGGGCGGAATGGGCGCCGGAGCCGGTGGCATGGTGTTCACCATGGCCACCGGCTGGACACTCGATCATTATGGTTACGCGCCGGTGTTCATTGCAGCCGGTGCAATTCCCCTGTTGGCCTTCGCCGTGCTTTTTACTCTCCTACGCAGACCGAAAGCAAGTACCGCGAACCTGGTGCAGAGTTTTTGAGAATGACTCGCACTGGCCCTCAATCCCGTGCATGGACCTTGCCGAGCCGAACCAATGTTTCTCTCACGAGCCTCACGCCTTCGGGCTCCAGCGGCAACAGCGGACGCCGCGGATAGCCGCCGGGCAATCCGAGCTCGTTCAACGCCGCCTTGAAAATGGCCTGTGCCGAACCGAAGCGGCCGGTGTAGTCCGTGTTGAACCACGCACCCATCAGCACTTCATTTCTTTCGCCGAGCTTTCGAGCACGAGCGATATCGTTGTCCCAGATCGCGTTGAAGTAATCCGGCAGCTCGCGCCCGAGCACCGCGCCCGCGCCCATCGTGCCATCGGCGCCTTGTTGCACGAGCAGGATGCCTAGCTCGTTCATCGGCACACCGAACACCCGGACTTTGTCTTTCAGCGCGAAGAACACGTTGACGAAATGGCGCAGGTCGGCCGTCGAGTTCTTGATCGCAACCACGTTCGACAGCTCGGCGATCCGTTGCAGCAGCTCGAGTGACATATCGACGTTGGTCCCGGGCGGCCAGTTGTAAACGCAAATGGGCAACGACACCCGATCGTTGACGTCGCGATAGAACGTGAGAATCTCACGATCGGTCGGCACCATGTACGGCGGCGGCGTGACCAGAATGCCGTTGAATCCATGATCGGCGGCGAGCTTCGCATGCGCCGCGACTTCTTGAGCGGTGTAGCCGCTGCAACCGGCGATGAGTGGCATCTTGCCGCTGAGCTTGCGGCCCACCGCCTGCATCAACTGCTGGCGCTCGGCCTGGCTGATCGTGCACCACTCGCCCTGCGTGCCGCCGACGATGATGCCGTGCATGCGTTCTTGATGCAGCCATCCTAACAACCGATCCAGCGCATCGAGATCGAGCGCTCCGTCGCCGGTGAACGGCGTCGTGATCGCCGGAATGTATCCTCGCCACTGGACCGAATGTCTGTCCATGTCTTGACCTTCTGCGCTTCGACGGCTGACACGCTAAGAACAACGCCGCGCCCTTTCAATAGACTCACGCGCGGCATTACGTTGCGTTCACTGCAACGGTCGGTCGTGCCGCACGACCTGCCCTCCTTTCATCACGAAACTGATGGTTCGCAGCGCGGCGATGTCCTGCGCGGGGTTGGCGTTCACAGCGATGATGTCGGCGTAATGGCCGAGCTCGAGCGAGCCCACCTCTTTATCCATTTCGAGCATAGTCGCGGGTTTGAGCGTGGCGGCCTGCAATGCCTGCAGCGGCGACATGCCCGCAGCCACATAAAGCTCGGCCTCTCGCACGGTCGCCGTCGTGCCCGCGTTCGGCTCGAATGGAAACTGATCGGTGCCGAGCGCGATGTTCACGCCGAGTTTCACCGCGGCCTGGAGCATCTTGAGATGATCGACGCGCGTGCTCTTCACACGCTCCAGATACCACGGCGGCGAGCCGATCTTCCGGAAAAACTCCATCGCGCCTTCGTCCGTCACGACCGCGGTAGGCACGAGCCATACGCCCTTCGCCTTCATCGTGCGCAATTGTTTCTCGGTCAGATGATATGCGTGCTCGAAACAATCGATGCCGAGCTCGAGCGCTTCATCCGCCGCGACCGGCGAACCGTTGTGAGCCGTCACCTTCACGCCATTTCGATGCGCGACTTCGATGACTGTTTGCATTTCCTCATGCGTCATCGTGGAGGCAGCGATGCTGCCGTGAGAATCGGAGATGCCGCCGGAGATCGCGACCTTGATCCAGGTCGCGCCGTTCTTGATCTGCTGGCGCACCGCCTTGGCCAGCTCGGCGGTGCCGTCGGCTTCGAGAAAGCCGTGACCGCCGGTGGTCGCGATGATCTCTCCTGCTGTTTGGATGCGAGGACCGAGCGCCGTACCGCCGTCGATCGCAGCTTTGAGCGCAAAGTCACTCCCGTGCTCTTCGCCCACCAGGCGCACGGTCGTGACGCCTGCGTATAGCGACTGACGCGCGTTGTCCGCCATCCGCAGCACCAGCTCCATATCCTTTTCGTTCTCCAGCGCCGCACCGGCCGGACCGGGCAATTTCAGGCCGAAATGGGTGTGCATATTCATTAGACCGGGCGCGAGCCACTTGCCGTCCAAGCGAATCTTTTGCGCGTCCCCGGGAACGCTCACTCTCGACGCGGGACCGACAGCCTTGATGCGATCGCCTTCGATGAGCACGACCGCATCGGGAATCACCGAGCCATCTTCAACATTCACCACGGACGCACCCACGATGGCTACTCTGCCGGCAGGCGCCGCGGCTTGCGAGAAAACGGCCGTGGGCACGGCGAACGATACGGCGGGCACGAGCGACGCCTTCAGCAATAACATCGCCCACAGCGTCGAACGCCTGCACCGTCGCCACATCATCATCGTTTCCTCGCCCGGAATGGTCGTGCGCCTATCATCGAAGCGCCCAGCACCGCAGGTCAATCTGCCCACCGATCGAAGTTCGTTGCACTGAGCGCAACGATGGCGCTCGGCGGTTCGCGTCGGCTTTGTCGTTTCTATCGCAGCTTCGTTGTCGGAGGGCTCGGTGCCCTGGGGCGCTGGACGTTTCTACTGCTGCCTCGTTGTCGGGGGCGTTGGTGGGCTGCGGCACTGGAGGTTTCTATCTTCGCGTCGTTGTCGGAGGCCTCGGTGGGCTGCGGCGCTGGAGGTTTCTATCGTCGCGTCGTTGTCGGAGGCCTCGGTGGGCTGCGGCGTCGGGAATGTCCTAGCGCTTCCCGGCACCGCGCTCCCCTACTGCCTTCGCTATCGCTCGGCCCGTTGGTCCCATCCCTGGGCGCACTGCCCCGGCAAGATCCATGTTGTCCGAGGCTGCCGGGAAGCGCTAGGACACTCCCGACGCCGCCGATACGTCAACTGCGCCTGCGCGCGTGACTCTGCTCCGACCCCCAACCCTCGAATGTGAGATTGAGCG